>CAXTME010000048.1:0-33133 GCA_964245215.1 uncultured Lichenihabitans sp. | reverse complement strand
CAGCGTGTGGGTTCTTATCATGCCTTGTAGCGCCTGCCTCTCGATGACAGACTAGTCAGTATGACTAGAATTCGGACGCCGGAACCAAAGACGACTAAACCGCATGGTCATTGGGTGTTGCAGGAGGCCAAGGCGCGGTTCAGCGAGTTGGTGCGGCGCGTCCACAGCGAGGGGCCGCAGCATGTCACCGTGCATGGTCGCGACGAAGTGGTCGTGATCTCGGCCGCGGAGTTCCGCCGTCTGCAAGGCGAGCGCACCGGGGAAGCGCTGATCGCCGCCCTGCAGGCATCGCCTTATCGTGACGTCGAGATCGAGCCTGCACGCGGCGGGCTGCCCGTGCGCGACGTGACGCTGTGACGGGTTGGCTGCTCGATACCAATATTCTGTGCGAACTGCGCCGGCCGAAACCCGAAGCCGAGGTCGTAAATTTTGTCGCGGCGCAACCGCTCGATCGGCTGTTCGTCAGCGCCGTGACGCTGGCCGAAATCCGCTTCGGTATCGAACTGGTTGGCGACGCCGGCCGCCGCGCCGAGCTTGCCGACTGGCTGACGCATCAGGTGCGGCCGATGTTCGATCGACGGGTGCTGCCGGTCAGCGAGGATGTGATGTTCACGTGGGGGTTGCTGGTCGAGGGCGGACGCAAGGCGGGCCATACTTTATCACAGCCCGATCTCATCATCGCGGCGACGGCACTGCAGCATGGGCTAACGGTCGTGTCGCGCGACGTCAGCGATTTCGAGAAAGCCCGCGTCCCCGTGCTCAACCCGTGGAATCGTGCTTCGACTCTCAGTGTAAGCAGACTTGTGAAAGTCTGCTTAGGTGCTCCAGATTTGGCCTCTCCGGATAAACCCCTAAAGATGCGCGTGGGACACATAGCTCCAGGTTGCAGTGGAAAGCCTTACCCGATCGCCTGACGCGAACTGTCCGTCTCGATCGATAGTCGCCATCCGCAAGACGCTCGATACACCGTGCTTGGTCGCACACAACCTGTCATAAGCGTCCTCCGACGTCGGCTCCGCTGATCGATTGCGGACGGCACGTCGTAGAGTGATGACATCGTGGGCAGGTCCATCGGTTCAGGCTGGCGTCTCCGCGTCTCCGCGATCACGACGCCGCTCGCGTCGATCTTCGGCAGCGGGTTCCTCGTCATCGTCTCGGTGTTGGGCGGCAGCGTGGGACCGTGGTCTGCGCCGGCGATGGCGGGCATTTGCGCGTTCGCCTATGTGGTCGGCGCGGTCATCCGCTCCAACATCAGGCAGGCCGAACCGTTGCTTCGGGCGAAGGAGCCCCCGCGGCGCGTGAAGGTCCTGTCGACGATCGCTCAGGTGGCGTTGATCCCCGCCTATGTCATCTCGGTCACGCTCTATATCAGAATCCTCGCCTCCTATGCGCTCAGCTTCGTCGGTACCGACACGACGTTGGCGGAGAAGCTGCTGACGACGGGCATCCTCGGCGGCGTACTCCTCCTTGCGGTGACGAAGGGTTTGATCGCGCTGGAGTCGGGGGAGAAATGGGCGCTCGGCGCGACCGTCGTGATCATGCTTCTGCTGCTCGGCGCGTTTGGATTTCACGACGCGCAGGCGCTCGCGGGGCATGGCATCGTGTTACCCGATGCCCCGGGCGCGGGCGCCTGGCAGATCGTGACGGTTCTCGCGGGCACCCTGATCGTCGTCCAAGGGTTCGAGACGACACGCTATCTCGGTGACCAGTTTGATGCCGACACGCGCGTCCGCGCATCCCGGGATGCGCAGATCGTCTCGAGCGTGATCTATGTGCTGTTCGTGGCCAGCGCGACGCCGCTGATGCACCTGCTTCCTCGTCAGGTAGCGGACAACGCGCTGATGCAGCTCACGGGAAACATCGCGACCTGGCTGACGTATCCCCTGGTGCTGGTCGCGATCTTCAGCCAGTTCAGCGCCGCGGTCGCCGATGCGATCGGTGGATCGGGCAGCATGGTCGAGGTTTCGCGACGCGCGCTGCCGGAGCGCGCCACCTATCTCCTCATTTGTCTCTCGGCCATCGCGCTGTGCTGGGCAACGACGACCTTCGCTATTCTGGCGCTCGCTTCGCGCGCGTTCGCCTTCTACTATCTCGTACAGTGTCTCATCGCGATCGCGGTGTCAGACAAAGTCGTTCACAAAGTTTGGCTAGGCCTCGTCGCGCTGATCCTCGGTTTCGTGACGGCATTCGCAACGCCTGTCGGATAACCCTCAGGTTCGGTGCAACGGTCAAAGCGATCATTGGCCCAGACGGGGCGGGAGGATAGGATCGCTGGAAGATCAAGCAACTTGAGGCGTTCCAGGCCGGCCTCATGATCATCGATGCTGTGCTGGGCCTTTTCGCGATCAAAGGTCGGCTGGGCTGCGATCCATGACCCGAATGGCAGCTCATTTGTGACTAAGCAGCCTTGCGTGGCGAAAGCCACGATTGATTTGGCTTTTTCAAAGCAAAATCAATGCTGCTTCGAATCTCAAGTGTAAGCAGACTTGTGAAAGTCTGCTTAAAAGGGATAGTTCGTTCTACGCGTACTCATAAAGCACTATCCCTGATCCGCTGCATGGAGTGGAATGTCGAACCCAAGTGCCCAGGTGCTCGAGCAACTTGGTTAGTATAGACGGCAGGCTTGCTCCAGGGAGACCGCGACGTCGAGACCGAGCGGACCTTCCGCACCTTTGACGAAGCGCGTACCGGGATCGATCCTTTGGCGCACGTTGCGGCCTGTCACGTAGGACCGAGCCGTCGACGTCCAAGAGCCGTCATCGTTATGTACAAAGGCGCTGCAGTCCATCTGGGTGACTCTGACCGACCGACCTTGTGGCTGGGCGCCTTCGGCAAGGGTACTCGTCGATACGACTATCGTGCCGAGGATGAGTGCAGAGAGGGGCGGTCGCAAGACGAGCATTGAGATTGATCCTAGTCGGGCCTTTGCTTCCAATCTGGCCTAGTCGGAGCCAATGTCCACCTTGGCGCCGCTGAGTGACCGCTTTGGGTGATTGCGACTAATCGGTTCGTTTTAGGCGTACCCTAAGCGAACCGACCGTAGAGAAGAAAGATACACTTTTCTTCGCAGGAAAGCGGCCGGTTCACCGTCTCTGAAGCCCCTATGACGCTCGGAATGAAGCCAAGTGGCCATGCAGCGTCTTCGCTGCGGCCTTGACGGCATTCAGGTCGGTCGCGATGAGTTTGGCGAGGGGGGTCGCTTTGTTGGGCGCGGTGACGCCCATATTCTCGGTGACGAACTCGATCGCTGCTACCGTATCGCTGAACCGCTTGTGCAGCACGGGCTCATGGTGCGCCAGACGATTGCGCGCCTGATAGATGACCTCCAGCTTCTCGGCCACTTGAGCGCGTTTCATTTTCTTGTTCGGGAACGTCCGTTTGAGCGTTGTGCGCCATAGCGTCTGCTCGTAATCGTCGCTGTAGAGGCGTTTCCAGAAATAGAATGTCAGTTCGGCAATCACTTTGCCGTCCGAAACCGTGATCTGGCGGCGGCGGTCCACCGATCTTTTAAGGTGGGACAGGTTCGGCGGCCGTCCATCGGGAAAAGCACGCTGGTCGAGGGCGGCCTTCTCGGCCTGGGTCATCTTCGAATACTTGGCCCGGCGGGCGCTATCGAGTGCCTTCTGCGCATTTGTGTTTTCGTATTTACGCCACTGGAAGGGCGCGGTCGGCCGGATCAGCCAGCCGGGCGCTCCGAAAAACACGGTCAGGTTCTCGCAAACGGTGTTCCTGATTGCCAGCTCGACGCTCGCGATCACGTTCATCAGGCCGGCGTTCAGGATGAGCGTTTCCTGATGCAGCTCGATCGCGACGCGGGCCGAGCCGGTCAGCGCCGTCAGCTTCGCCAGCCGCTCGGGTGAGAGCAAAATGGTGATCGCTGCTACGTCTGCATCTTCTAACGGCATTGACACTCGGTCACCTTTCCCATAGATTCAAACTCGAAAAGTCGGGGCCAAATCGGCAGCTACTCTCGGGTAGCGGATTCCCGACTTCCCAAATTAAAGGCATCCTTCGGGGTGCCTTTTTGGTTTTGAGCCTAGCGCAAAAGTGAAGGCATGTGAACGGCCTAGCTTCCGCGCCAAGCCGGCGCGCTTGGAAGCTGGAGAGCATGGCGATCGTTCTCCGCGCCTCGGGCGTGTTCATCGCCTGCTCGAACCGCTTCCATCCCTCGATGGTCGTCTGGCCCTCCCGTGAGCGAAGCCAAGCATCCAGCTTCGCAGAAAGCGCATCTGCAACCTGATGAACGCCACGGGCGAAGGCCTCGACCTTTTCGGCTGTTTCCTGGAATTGCCGCTTCTGGCGGCGTTGCTTCGCAGCCACCAGAAGGCTATCCCCCTGGGCCTTGATCCTTCCGCGTCGATCGATCCAGCTTCACTCCGCACCATTCGACGGTAGGATACTCGCCAGATTGGTTCTTGAACGGATTGCACATGGCACAGCCGGTCAGACGGGCAGATCGACGGGTTCACCGCTGAACTATGGCCCAAGGCCGCCTATGAAGTGCAAGGTGCGAGCCCCGGTCCGTGATCGGGTTCGCCTTCGAGACGCGCAGACCGGGGTGGATGCGATCGGGGACCGGAAAGCGAGCAGGTTTTGGCGGCAGGCGAACACGCTGTTTCGCAGAGTTGAGTATCTACTTTTCCACCACAGGCATACGCGCTCCGGTTTGAGTATACCCGTAGAAGCCTATGCACGTGAAAGAGCTGTTGCTGTTCCGGCCGCAATTAAGGCACAACCTCCGGCCCGTTTTGTCCAAAGTCTTGCCTTGGCTGTGGAAAGCATTCCCCTGACGCGAGCCGCACCTAACGCGTACATGGAGTCAGTCGCTGCAACCACGAGCGTGAATGTAGCAATGAGAATGATGGCCTGATGCCAGTACCCCTGTGACGCTGCCATAAATTGCGGAACGAAAGCGACGAAAAACACGATTGTTTTTGGATGGAATATACCAACTGCTACATTGCTCATAAATGCCAGCCGAGGAGATATCGGTTTGACATCGACGAGTTCTGGGATGGTCTTGGAGCTGCGAGAGATTGTAAGAATGCCCAGTACGATTAAGTACGTCGCGCCTGCCCATTTCAAAAACGTAAAAGCCAGAGCTGAAGCTGATAATAACGCTCCGATTCCGGCCAAAGATAACGTCATGGCGCACATATTGCCTACCGCCATGCCTGCTACTGATGCTAAAGCGGTCTTTCGACCGGAACTTATTGCATAACCAACAATACTTATCACACCGGGACCAGGTATGATTCCCAAGGCTAACGACGCGACTATGAATCCAATCCAAAGCTCTAATGTCATCACTGCGATCCTAGGTATGCTACCCGTTGCAACGCTAAATACTGCCAAGCTCGACGTCAACCAAAGATAGAATATAGCCGGTAGCATGAAGGTATGGGGACGCCGGAGGGCCTGAAAGCCAACGCTGGCATTGCCTCGATCGGCAAATCGCCGTAGGCGGCGGAGAGCGGTGCGGCGAACACATCCGATCCGGCTTCATCGCGCCATCACAGATGACGGAAGGTGGCGACGCCACCGCGTCCCGCCGGGCTACGAATCCAGCGCGTGGGGCAGATCCGGCGTGCCGGTCGGCTCGGGGTGCACGGCGTAGCGGAGGTGGACGACGCCGTGGCTCAGGGTGTCCGCCGCGATGAGGCTCAGCCGCACCTTGCTCGCGAGGCTGGCTCCGGCGACGTCGAACGCCCCCGTCACGCCCTCGCCGCCGTCGATCGCCGGGGCGACGAGCAGGCTGATCTCGTCGACGAGGCCCGCGGCGAGAAATGATCCGTTGATGTGTCCGCCGCCCTCCAGCAACAGCCTCTTGAGGCCGAGCTCGCGGCCGAGCACTTCCAGCATCGCACCGACGTCCATCGCCTCGTCTGCGGCGACGACATAGGACACGCCGTCCGCGGCGAGTTCGGCGAGGTGGTGATCCGGAACCTCGCAACCGAGCAGCACGACCACAGGGTCGCCGCCTACATCGGGCTTGTCGAAGTGCAGCTTGCCCGAGCGATCGATCGCGATGGCGTAGCAAGCGGCATCGCGGGTAACGAAATGGCTGGGGCGGCGAACCTCGAAGGGGCCTGAAGGCGGATGAGCCTCGGCCTTGCTCATCTCCGCCATCGTGACCCGCCCGACGATCCAGCCGTCGCCCGCGAGCACCTCGTGCACCTTCTCGTAGATTGACGACCAATCGCTCCGCCCGCCATCGGGGCTCCGGGTCCAGCGGCTCGGGTGAATGCGGCCGTCGAGCGACACCATCATGTGGCAGATCAGGGAAGGTCGCTGGCTCATGTCTCGTTCTCCGCAAAGGCCCGTGGTTCGCAACCCAGGGCCATCGCATTTGGAACTTCAGGGGAATGCCCCGGAACGGGGAAGCACGACAGCACCAATTCCCGCCCCTGCGTTTCACATACGATGGCCGTGGCCAGCTGGGTAGGACACCTTGCGCGGCCCTTCCTCTGCGGTCAGATTGCGCGCCCGACCGAGACATAGGAGAGATCCGTCATGCTGGCCACCATCGCGGCCTTCGACCGTATGGGCGAGGAGAACGCCTTCGCGGTCCTGGCCCGCGCGACCGAGCTCAGCCGCCAGGGGCGCGACATCATCAATCTCGGCATCGGCCAGCCGGATTTCGCGACGCCGCCCAACATCGTCGAGGCGGCCGTCAAGGCGCTGCGGGACGGCCACCACGGCTATACCCCCGCGACCGGCATCCTGCCGCTGCGCGAGGCGCTCGCGGCCGACCTCCACCGTCGCTTCGCCGTCGAGGTCTCGCCCGATGCCATCGTGGTAGTCCCGGGCGGCAAGGTGACCATGTTCGCCGCGATCCTGATGTTCGGCGAGCCGGGGGTCGAGATCCTCTACCCTGACCCGGGCTTTCCGATCTATCGCTCGATGATCGAGTTCACGGGGGCAGTGCCGGTGCCGCTCCCGGTCCGCGAGGAGAACGGTTTCGCGTTTTCGGCCGAAGAGGCTTTGTCGCTGCTCGGGCCGAAAACACGGCTCGTCATCCTGAACTCGCCCGCCAACCCGACCGGCGGCGTCACCCCCAAAAGCGAGATCGACGCCCTGGTGGCGGGTCTCGACCGCTTTCCTGACATCGCCATCCTGTCGGACGAGATCTACGGCCAGATGACCTATGACGGCCTGGCCCATACGAGCCTGCTGACCTATCCTTCGATCCGCGACCGGCTCATCATGCTCGACGGGTGGTCGAAGACCTATGCCATGACGGGCTGGCGCATGGGCTACGCGGTCTGGCCCGAGCGGCTCGTCGACAAGATGCGCAAGCTCGCGGTCAATTCCTATTCCTGCGTCAACGCGCCCGCCCAATGGGCCGGCCTCGAAGCCCTCACGGGTCCGCAGCACGCCGTCACCACCATGGTGGCGGAGTTCGACCGGCGCCGGCGCGTCGTGGTGGACGGGCTGAACGCCTTGCCGGGGGTCTCGGCCGCGACGCCGAAAGGCGCCTTCTACGCGTTTCCCAATGTCGCCGGTACCGGATGGCGCAGCAAGCCGCTGGCCTCGGCCCTGCTGGAACGCGCCGGCGTCGCGACTATCGGGGGACCGGATTTCGGCCTTCACGGCGAGGGCTACATCCGGCTCAGCTACGCCAATTCCACCGAGAACATTCGGCTGGCCCTCGGCCGCATGGGCGAGTTCCTGGCCTCCCAACGCCCGGACAAGTTTTGAGGGCCGGGGACGGTGCGCTCGTCGCCGTGCGATCCCTGATGTCTCACAATCGAGGAACTCGGTTCGCAGCGGATTCACCAAGGTCCGCCATTCTCAGGCCATGCTATTCAAGGTAGCAAGTCGCCAACTCTTTAGCAGTTTCTTCGAGCGAAACTACGCTCGGTTCGCAAGACTCGCGGACCGACGTCGTTGATCGGAGAAGCAGATGATCGGCAAAACTGCATATCGGTGGATGGTTTTGACGGGCCTGGCGAGTTGGCTGACGGGCCCGGCGCTGGCCGACGGGGCCAAGGGGGTCTGGTTGAGGCAGGAAGGCGCCGCCCGCGTCAAGATCACCACCTGCGGCGCGTCGCTTTGCGGCACGATCGTGTGGCTGAAGGATCCGGACGGGCCGGGCCGAGTCGGAGCGCGCGTGTTCTTCGATATGAGGCCCAACGGTGCCAACACCTGGGCCGGCTCCGCCTTCAACCCGGAAGACGGCAACACCTATAGCGGCAAGCTGGCGGTCAGCGGCGATGTGTTGACGACGACGGGCTGCGCTCTGGGCGGGTTGATCTGCAAGTCGATGAGTTGGTCCCGCGTCGATTGACGGCGCGTGCCGGCCGTTGGCAGCCGCCTGGACTGGCCAGAAAAAAGGCCACCCCGAAGGATGGCCCAAGTCTAGGGAGGAAACGCCCAAGAAGGGCATACAACGCGTGCGTTGCGAGATCCTTCTATGTTGCGACGCACAAAAACGCAAGCTCATTTCCGCGATAGGCGCGTCGGATCACAAGTTCTGAGGTTTGACGTCCGAAGCGACGGCGCTGCGCGAGAGAAGCTGGTTGGCGGCGACGACAAGCAGCACCGCAACGAGATGCACCCCGAGGTCGGCGGCAGACGCATCGTAGGGATGAAAGAAGTTCAGCAGCGTCGCCGAGGCTGCCGCGATGGCGACACCCGAAACGAGCGCCGTGAGATCGGGCCGCAACGGGCAGGCACGCCGTAGCATCGCGACCATAAGGACCATCAGCGGGACCGACAGAAGCAGGATCGACGGCAGGCAGTGCCGAGTTTCGACGAGCATCGTGTCTGCGACGGCGGGGGTGACCCATGTCCGCAAGCATCCCATGCCGCTGGCTCCCATCCACAACACCACCGTCGGGAGCGGTAGCAGCCCCCACCAGGCACCGCGGCCCGGTACGCTGAGCTGAAAGGCCGCCACGGAGCCGAGAACGGCCGTGAGTGTCGAGCCCAGAACGGCGAGCCACAGATCGGGCGCGGTTCTCAAACGATCGGCCATGGCGCCGAGATCGCAGCAGCAGGCGAGGCCGGCCGCCATCGCGGCGACGACGCCGACCCACAGCGCCGCGCGAAGCAACGGAGCCGGTAACCTGCGCACGGGCTCAAGGTCGGCGCTGAGGCTCGCCACGATGTCGTCCAGCGTTCGGGTCTCGGGCACGGCTCTACTCGGCTCCGGTGAAGCGGTCGTGCAATGTCTTCAGGGCGCGATGCAGGTTGACCTTCAAGGCGCCCTTGGTCTTGCCGGTCTCGGCCGCGGCTTCGGCGAGCGAGCGCTGACGAAAGGCCAGGAGTTCCACGGCTTCGCGTTGTCCGGGCGACAAGGCCGCCACCGCGGTCTTCATGTCCTGGCTGCGGACGTCGGCGTCGAGCGCCAACTCCGGGGTTCGATCCTGGTCGGGATAAGCCTCGTAGGCCGTCTCGTCCGAGATCTCGCGTCTGTCCTGCCGACCACGTCGGCGCAGGTGATCGATGGCGCGGCGCTGGGCGATGGCGCCGAGCCAATTCATGAAGCTGCGGCCGGGGTCGTAGGTGTTGCGCGCCCGGTGCAGGGTCAGCAGAACGTCCTGAATGACGTCCTCGACACCCTCCGGCCTCACGCCTGTCCGGCGGACCACGCGCCGCGTGAAGGGGATGCAGGCTTTGAGGAGAGCCTCGTAGGCGGTGCGGTCCCCCGCCTGAGCGGCCGCCATCAGGGTCGACCACTCCTGATCGGCCGATCCGTCGCGTCCTGACGATACGCTGTCCATGCCGATCCGGGCGCGCCCTGCCGCTGAGCCTCGCGCCTCTATACCGCCGAAGGTCTTGGTGATCAAAGCCATGCCTCACACCGAGGGTCGCCGCCGCATGCGGCATACCTTCCACTGCTTCGACGGTGGTCGCCCGTCGGTTACCGCTCCGGAGAGGTTCGTCCGGCTGACCCACATCGCGATCGCCGTGGCTTGCGCGAGGCTGATGCCGGCCGGCCCGTGCGGCAAGGCTGCCTCAGAACCGCCGAACTCGGACGGCACTGCGGAAGCGGCGTCGTCGACGTCCGGTGCGCACGATCGGGACAGGCCCATGCCAAGACGCCACCTCCAGAGAGCGCCGCGCCGCCCCGTCGCCGTCGTGCTCTTGGCACCGCTCGCGGTCGCGAGCCTGCTCGGTCTCGGGATCGAGGCCGCCGAGGCCCATCCCCACGTTTTCGTCACCGCCAAGGAGCAGGTGATCTTCGGGCCGGACGGCAAGGTGAGCGGGATCCGGGCTGCCTGGACCTTCGACGACATGTATTCGTCGTTCGTCACGCAGGGGATCGGTGCCCCGGACCAGATCCTGACGCCGCAGCAACTGGCACCTCTGGCCCAGACCAATGTCGATTCATTGCAGGAGTTCGGCTATTTCACGGTCGCCAAGGCGAATGGCCACCAGCTCGAATTCCAGCCGCCGACCGACTATTCGCTCGAAGAAAACAAGGACAAGCTCGTGACCCTGTTCTTCACTCTTCCGCTGAAGTCGCCGGTGCGGGCCAGCCCGGCCCTGACGGTCAGCGTCTACGATCCGACCTATTTCGTCTCTTTCGATATGGACGACAAGGCGCCCGTGAGCCTCGCGTCGGCGCCGTCGGGTTGTTCGTCGAGCGTCATCAAGCCTCGGCCGCTGGACTCCGGCGATAACCAGAAATTGTCGGAAGCCTTTTTCGCCAATATGTCTCCGGGCGTCGATTTCGGCATCAAGCTCGCCAGCAAAGTGATGATCGCTTGCCCTTGAGCCGGCGCAGCCCCTGTCCGGCCGGTATCGCTCTGGCGCTGGTATTGGTTTGCCTGGTCGCGGCCGAACCCGCCCTGGCGCAGGCCAAGAACCCATTCAGCGTCGGCATCTCCGAAGGCGGCGGCGGCACCACCGGCATCATGGGCTGGATCCTGGCCCAGCAGGGCTTCTTCGAACGATCGCTCGCCGCCGCCGTCCGGGCCAGCCGCGCCGACGCCTCCGGCCTCTGGTGGCTCGGCGGCCTCAGCTTCGTCTACGGCGTGCTGCATGCTGCCGGACCCGGTCACGGCAAGGCGGTTCTCGCCTCCTATATGGTGGCGAACGAAAGGGCTTTGCAGCGTGGCATCGTCCTCTCGTTCCTCGCGGCCCTGCTGCAGGCCACCGTCGCTGTGGCGCTCGTGGGCCTGCTGTCGTTGGTGTTCCACGCAACCGCGATCGGCATGCGGAACGGCGCTGCCGTGATCGAGAAGATCAGCTATATCGGGGTGGCGCTCTTGGGCTTCTGGCTCGTCTGGCGTAAGTCGACCGGGCTCATAGCGGCGTGGCGACAGCATCGGGGCAACGCGCCGATGCGCCACACGGGTGTCTTCGCGGGAACGGGCGGCGCGGCGCTTGCCCGCCCGGCGGGCCTTGCACGCCCTGCGGGCTTCGCCTTTGCAGGACTGGAACAATCACGCTGGCCGAGCCGCTTTCGCTTCGGGCCGAAGCATGCGGCCCGGGGCGTTTCATCGTCACGCTTCACCTGCGTGTCGCCTGACGGCGTGTCGTCTGACGGCGTGTCACTAGAGGGCGTGTCGCCCGATGGTGTCGCGGTTCACGAACACGGCCCGAATTGCGGGCACTATCACGCGCCGGATCCTTCCACTCTCGGGGACGGTTTTTCCTGGCGCGAGTCGATGTCGACCGTCGTGGCGGCGGGAGCGCGACCCTGTTCTGGCGCGATCCTGGTGCTGGTCTTCGCTCTCTCGCAGGGCATCTTCCTCGCCGGCGTCGCGGCCACGGTCGTGATGGCACTCGGCACCGCCATCACGACCGCGGCCCTGGCCGCGACCGCCGTTCTGGCCAAGGGCATCGCCATGAGGCTTGCGGGCTCGGAGGAGGGACGAGGCGCTCTCGTGGCCCGCGGCCTCGAGGTCGTGGCGGCCCTGCTGGTGCTGGCGGTCGGCCTTTCGCTGCTCTTCGGTGTCGGCCCGTTGCAGGCCTTGGCTTGACGCGGCGGGCGCGATGGTGCGAGACGCCTCGACCTCCCGCCGCTCCCGAGTGATGCCATGACTGCCTCGACCCATGACCTGCTCTGCCTCGGGAACGCCATCGTCGACGTTCTCACCACGATCGACGACGCCTTCCTGGAACAGCGAGCCATTCCCAAGGGCGCCATGAACCTGATCGACGAGGCGAGGGCCGAGGATCTCTACGCCGCCATGGGTCAGACCGTGATCATCTCGGGCGGCTCGGCCGCCAATACGGCGGTCGGCGCCGCCAAGCTCGGGGCGCGCAGCGCCTTCATCGGCAAGGTCCGCGACGATGAGGTCGGCGGCTTTTTCACCCACGATCTCCGCGGCACGGGCGTGCATTACGCGACCGCGCCGGCGGTCGACGGTCCGGCGACGGCCCGCTCCTACATTCTGGTGACGCCCGACGGTCAGCGCACCATGAACACCTATCTCGGCGCCTGCCAGAACCTCACGGCCGCCGACGTCGATCCGGACCTCGTGCGCGCCTCCGGCATCGTCTATCTCGAAGGCTATCTGTGGGATCCTCCGGCCGCCAAGGACGCCTTCCGCAAGGCCTCGGACATCGCCCATGAGGCGGGCCGTTCCGTGGCGCTATCGCTGTCCGACAGCTTCTGCGTCGGCCGCTACCGCGACGAGTTCCTCGACCTGATCAGGTCGAAGAAGGTCGACATCGTCTTCGCCAACGAGGACGAACTGCTGGCCCTCTACGAAGTGACGAATTTCGACCGTGCGGTCGCGGCGCTGCGGCAGGATTGCGGGCTCGCGGCCGTGACGCGCGGCGCCAAGGGCGCCGTCGTGGTGGAGAGCCATGGCATCAGCGCGGTTCCGGCCTTCCCGATCGAACATGTCGTAGATTCGACCGGCGCCGGCGACCTCTTCGCGGCGGGCTTCCTGGCCGGTCTTGCGCATAACCGCAGCAAGGTCGAGTGTGCCCACCTCGGCGCGCTCGCGGCCGCCGAGATCATCGGCCATGTGGGGGCCCGTCCGCTGGTCGACCTCGCGGCTCTGGCGGCCGCCGAAGGCATGGCGGGCTGACGACTTCGCCTCGCAGGAACAAGCTCCTTGTCACTCTTTCCGCGCCTCGATGCCCTGACCGCGGTCGATAACCGGGCGCGGGTCATCGTCTTCGAGAACCTCGATCTCGAGATCCGCATCGGCGCCTATGCGGAGGAGAAGCTCGCGGCCCAGCGGGTCAGGATCTCGGTCGAGATGCTGGTCGTGCCTCCGGTCGCGCTCGCGTCGGATCGCCTCGACGAGGTGGTGAATTACGACACCATCCACGGCGGCATCATGGCGCTCGCCGATGCGCCCCATGTCGAACTTCAGGAAACCCTGGCCGAAACGGTGGCCCGGATCTGCCTCGAGCCGCCCGATGTCGTGGCGGTCGAGGTCTATGTCCGAAAGGTCGACGTCTACCCGGATTGCGACAGCGTCGGCATCCGCATCCTGCGCACCCGCCCGGCCACGTGATCCGCCGTCAGAACGCGATCGCCCGGTGGATCGGGTGGTCGGGCGGGAAGGTCGTCGTGAACAGATGCTGCAGGTCGCGCGTGAACGCGTAGCCGGCGTCCTTGAGGTCGCGGAACACCGGGTCGTCGCGGTCGCGACGGGTCAGTTGCTCCAGGTGGCGCCGCAATCCCGGTTGCTCCAACCGGTCGAGGAAGTGATCGTAACGGTCGAGGATCGGCTCCACGGCCGTCCCGCCGCAGAGGGACGCCATGCGGTCGATCGGCGTCAGGGCGAGCAGGTCCTCAAGTCGCACGATCTTGGCGTCGGCTGGCCCGTCGCGTGTCGCCGCAATCGCGAAGAGACCGCTCGCGTAAAGCAGCTTGCGCGAGAACACGAGCTTCAGGTTGCGCAGACCCCAGGGCTTGTCGGCCTCGCTGGTCTTGAACTCGTAGTCGACCGCGATGGTGCGATAATAACGGATCAGGTCGTTGAGCAGGAAGAGAGGCAGCATGCCGTCGCCGACCCGCGGCGCGATGTAGCGTTCGAGCAGGGTGCGGCGGGCGGCTCGGAAGTCGTCGACGTCGGTCAAGGGTTCGCCTTCGAGCAGGAACAGCATGCGCCGGGTCAGGCGCTGGTTGGTGTCGCCCTGGCCGCCCATGTTGCGCACCATGCCGGGCAGGTGCTCGAGTTGGGCGAAGGGGCCGCCGCGCGCCGGCTCGACCGGCACCACGGAAGCGATGGCGTCGCGCAGCGCCGCCACCCAGGAGGGATCGGCCTCGCCCTCGTGTGCCGCGTCGGGCAGGATGATGAAATGATCGAAATCCGACGAGGCCGAAGCTTCCCGCCGCGCGAAGGAACCACAGGCCACGACGACCGCCCCTGGCGGGACGCAGCACCCGATGACACCCCGCAGCTCCGCCAGCTTGGCGTCAGAGAAGGTCCTTGCCGTCGCGATCGCCCCATGCGTCATTGAACAAGTCCTGCCGAAGCTCTTCGATCCGCTGGTCCGTCACGCCGCTCGCAGGCAAAATCCACTCCGATCTCGCCTGTCTGTAGCGGGCCTTATCGTCTCGGGCGAAAAAGTTCACGCAATGATCGATAAAGAACCGCCGTGTCCTGGCGCGGAGTGGTGATGTGAGGGTCTGGCGCGCCCGCTGTTCGAAGCGCGGCGCCGTCAGCAGGTCGCGCAGGTCCGGCAGCTTGGCGAAGAGGGCCCGTTCGGAGATGAAATAGTCGCCGCGGCTGAAGCGTGCGAGGTTGCGGCGCATCGCATCCTGGCACAGCGCGTCCGCCAGCACGCCCTTTTCAGAATTGATGATCGTGCCGTAGACCGAGTCCTTGTAGTCCCAGAACTCGTCCACCGTGTCGCGGTCGGCCTCGCGCTCCCGCCGGGTCGCGGCCAGCATCACGGTCTCGGGGCTCAACCGCGGCGCCCGCTTCTCGTAGGTCTGGGATCGCAGGATCCCCTCGATCGTGTCGAAGTTGATCGGCCCGTCGAAGAAGCCGTCGTGGCCCGGCTCGCGGCCGCCGATCACGGTCACGAGCCGATCGAGGTCGATCCCGGACTCGAGGAGAAGACCGCCGATTTCGCTCCCGAGCGCGCCACGACCGAGGAGGATCTCCTCGGTGGCCTTGTGATGATCGATGGCGAACTCCGCCTTGAACACGGGTTCGAGGGAATGCGACAACGGGGCGTGTCCGATGTCGTGCAGCAGGGCCGCGACCGCGATCAGGCGTCGCTCGTCCGGCCCGAGTTGCCTGACGTCCGCGTAGAGCAGCGCCAGCCTCGCGACGCCGAGGCTGTGCTGGTAGCGCGTGTAGCGGCGGCTGCCGGGCTTGCCGTTCGGCGCCGGAATGCGGGCGTAGTCGATGCCGCCGAGGAAGCGGATGTTGCGCAGCCGCTGGAAGGCCGGGGTCGCGATGAGGCGGGGCAGCAAAGAGTCGACGTCGGCCGCCGCCTCGGGATCGAGCGGTGCCTTGAAATCATAGGGCTGACGGTGCCGGTTGAGCCAATCCGCCGTCACACGCCCGAACCTCCGGCGCTGTGTCGGCAAGCCTCGTCGACCTGGCCGGCGGAGCCGATCCCGTCGTCGCTCGACGGGCGCGGCCATCCGGCTCCGGTCGGTCCAGCGTCCCGGCCACTTCGTCGCGTTTCCATTCGCAAAGAGGATCCCCTCACGCCAGCGTTCTCAGACTCGACTCGAGCGACGTTAGCCGAGTCGTCGGCCCGCCTCCATGCCAAACCGGGATGTGCCCTGCCGCGTTGGGCCATTGTGGCTCGGGTCCAGGGTCGCGGGCGCCGTCGGGCGTCTTGCAACCTCGCACCGACCTGGGGCAGAAGCTCGGGTCGGCGGACGACGTGGGCGGCGCGGCTGCGGCGTGGCGGCTTCAAGATGGGCAGGGCCGCATGATGACGATCGTTCCGAAGACGTCCGGCGCGCGGATTCACGGGCAACTCGTCGGGATCCTGGCGCGCGAGGTCCTGGGCGGAGCGCGGGCACCCGGCGATGCCCTGCCCAACGAGGACGATCTCGCGTCGCGCTTCGGCGTGAGCCGCTCCTCGGTGCGGGAAGCGGTCAAGACCCTGTCGGCCAAGGGCCTGATCGAAAGCCGGCAACGCGTCGGCGCCAGGATCCGCCCGCGGGCCGACTGGCACATGCTCGACCCCGACCTCCTGGCCTGGCACCCCGACATCCGCCGCGACAGGCCGCTTGTCGCCAGTCTTCTCGAGGCGCGCCGCATCATCGAGCCGGCTGCAGCCGAACTCGCGGCGACGCGGGCCACCGAGACCGACCTCGACGGCATCGCGGCGGCGTTCGAGGGCATGGCCAAAGCCTCGCCGCATGACCTCGACGCCTGCTGCGACGCCGATCTCGCCTTTCACGGCGGCATCATCGCGGCCAGCCGCAACATCGTGCTCTGCGGGCTGATCGCGACCATCGCGGCGGCCTTGCGGGCCTCGTTCCACGTCACGAACAGCGTCATCGAGGACCAGGCCCGCGCGATCGAGCGGCACCGCGACGTCCTGGCGCGACTGCGTCACCGCGATGGTCCCGGGGCACGCGCCGCCATGGGCCTCGTACTCGATCTCGCCGAACACGACCTCGATCCGGAGGTGTGGTCGGGGAAGCCGACGAAGAGGAGCGCCGACGATGCACCATAGGAGAAGACTGCGGATCGGCCTTTCGGTGCTGCTGCTTCTCGGGACCGGGCCGGCCCTGGCGGGCGACTGGGCCGACGACAAGGATGCGGCCAGGAACCCGCAATTCGCGAAATCCCAGGCGATCTGCCGGGCGCTGAAGAGCGTCAAGGTCCGCGAGGCGGATGCGCCCGACGCGGCGCAGGCGGCCCGGCTCGCGGATTGCTCCTCGGAGGCGCTCTATTACGGCATCGGCCGCCCGGTCGACGCGGTGGCGGCACGGCAATGCGCCTTCGTCGAGAAGAAGGCGGCCGACCCGCAGGTCGACGACCTCGGCTTCACGGGCGACCGTTCCTTGATGACCATCTACGCCAACGGCATAGGCGCGGCCCGCAACCTCGACATCGCGATGGCGCTGGCGTGCCGGGTCGGTTCCGCGGAGGCCGAGAGCGACGGGCGGGTGCTGCATTTGTCCAAGCTCGAGGCCGAGCACTGGACCGGCACCGATTTCAGTCTGTGCGACGACATCACCAGCGGCTTGATGATGGGAGTTTGTGCCGATCACGATCAGCTGATCGCGCGCAGCAAGCGCAAGGAGGCGCTGGCCGATCTGACGTCCGGCTGGACCCCGGCAGATCGCGCCGCCCTGGCCACGCTGCAACGGTTCGCGTCGGCCTTCACCGATGCGCGCGGGGAGAACGAGGTCGATCAATCGGGCACCGGCCGCGGCGCCTTCGTGGTGGCGGCGGAAGACAAGCAGGACCAGGCCTTCTCGGCGCTGTTGGCGACGATAGCGGCGGGGAAGCTCGCTCCCGCATCCGCGGACGAGGCCAAAGCCGCGGATGCGGCGCTCAACGCAAGGTATGCCGATCTGGTGCGCAAGGCACCGGCGCTTTTCAAGGACACGACTCTCACCAAGACCGAGGTCGCTTCGACCGAGCGCGCCTGGCTGCGTTATCGCGATGCCTGGCTGGCCTTCGCCAAGGTGAAGTTCCCGTCGCTCTCGCCCGACGCGCTTCTCACGCGCCTGACCCGCGACCGGACGGCTCAACTCGGCGATGTACCGGCGTCGATGGAGTGAGGCCGAGCAGCGTTCCTATCGATCCTCACGCGGAGCCGGCCCGAAGTCAAATCCGGTCAGGATGAGGCGCCTTGTAGGGTATCTATCGAAAATTGCCGATGCCAAAGCGGCACGGTAAACGGCGAAATTTTACACCGATCCTCATGCTGAGCCGGCCGCAGCGCGGCCGTGTCGAAGCACGCACGGCGTCGGGCGGAGGCCCTGGAGCGTCCTTCGACACGGCCCTGCAGGCCGGCTCAGGACGAGGCACGTTGTAGAGCCCTGAGCCCGAGGCCTATTTCGATCAGGAGGAGGCGCGCTGGAGAGCGGCCGTCGACACCTGCCCGTTTTCGTTGCGGGACAAACCGGCGCGCGCCCGCAGCGTTTCTGCGAGGTTCTGGGCCTGCTTTCGGATGTCGGGGATCGCGACGATCTCCCAGAAGGTGCCCGAGGTGACGGGCCCCATGGCATAGATGCTCTCCGACTCGCGGCCTCGATCATCCAGCAATGCGCAACGATCCGAAACTTCCAGCCCGAGCCCGAGGGCGTCGGGCCGCGCCGTGCCCCGGTCGAGAAGGTCGCGAAGCAAGGGGTTTTCGCTCCGTGTCACGTCGCCCGCGCGGCCCCGACACTCGAACACGGCAGCGGCTGTGAGCGTCTCGCGGCCCGTGCCGCCGCGTAGCGCGACGTCCACCTCGACGCTGCCGTCGGGACGGGGTTCGAACGCTTCGACACGCCCGGCCAGGACGCGGAACTGGCCCCGCGCCTGCGCCTCGTTGAGGCACCGGCTCGCGTGCGGCGCGATGCGGTGCCGATGCACGTCCCAAAAGGGCTTGGCATGCCGCAGGAATCGCCGGCGCTCGGCTTGCGGGAGGTGGGCCCAGAGCGCCTGGGTGTGCGGCCGCAGGCCGTCGAAGGCGTTGCGCCAGCCCGGGCCTTCCCGCTCGGCCGCGGACGCTCGCGCCCGGATCCAGGCCATGAACGGCGTCAGTTTGGCCCCGAACGGCACAGCCTGCGCCGAAAGCGGGAGCGGTGCGCCGGGGCCGTGGGCCTGCGGCAGGAGTCCGTGCCGCGATACGGCGGTGATCGGTCCCCGATGCCCGCCGTGCAGCAGCCACAGCACGCGGTCCACCATGGTGAGACCGGTGCCGACAACGACCACGGAGGCTTCGCGGGGGATCCTGCAGGGGCCGGGGTCGCCCCAGCCCTCGTGGCGCCAAGGTTCGGACGGGAGGCTAGGCCCCTCGTTGCCGGTCGCCACGACGGCGAGGTCGCCGTGGACTACCGTGTCATCGCTGCACGCGATCTCGACGCCTTCCGGCGCGACCTCGAGTCCAAGTGCTTCGGCCTGCACGCAGCGAAGCCGGCCGTTGCGGAGCAGGGGGTCGATCAGGTCGGCGAGATAGTCCCTGTACAGTCGCCGCGGCGCGAACCCGTCGCTCCCGCAGGCGGCGTCCAGTGTCGACCGATCCGCGAGCCAGCGGGCGAAGTGATCCGGATCGTCCGGGAACGCGCTCATGTTGGCGGCCCGGACGTTGAGCAGATGATCCGGATGGTTGGTGGCATAGGCGATGCCGGCGCCGAGTTCGGCGCGGCGCTCGATCAGCACGACATCGAGGGACCCGGGTTCGCCGCGCAGAAGGTGAACGGCGAGGAGCACGCCGCTGGCTCCTCCCCCGACGATGACGACGCGGCTCATGCGCCAGCCTCAGCCACCGGCCATTTTTCGCTGCTCCTTGCCGTTGTCGCGACGTTCACCCGGTACGATACCGTTGGCGATCATCTCGCCGAACGGCCCGGCGTTGCGGGCCGGGCCGCGATCGATGCCGGTCGTCGCGCGAAGTGGCAGTTTGGGGAAGACGAGTTCCGCGAACCGGTAGCATTCCTCGAGGTGCGGATAGCCCGACAGGATAAAGCGGTCGATGCCGAGGTCCATATACTCGCGCATCCGGGCTGCGACCTCGTCCGGGTCGCCCACCAGCGCCGTGCCGGCGCCACCGCGGACCAGCCCGACGCCGGCCCAGAGGTTGGGCGCGATCTCGAGTTTGTCTCGCCGTCCGCCATGCAGCTGCGCCATCCGCTGCTGACCCACGGAGTCGTAGCGGGCAAACACCTTCTGGGCGGACGCGACCGCGTCGTCGTCGACATAGCGGATCAGGTCGTCGGCCGCCGCCCAGGCTTCGCGCGAAGTCTCTCGCACGATGACGTGCAGCCTGATCCCGAAAGAGAAACTCCGCCCCCGCGTTGCCGCGGCCGCCTTGGCGGTCGCGATCTTCGCGGCGACGTCGGCCACGGGTTCTCCCCAGGTCAGGTAGGTGTCGACATGGTCGGCCGCGACCCGCATTCCGGCGTCGGACGATCCGCCGAAGTAGAGCGGCGGGTAAGGCCGCTGCACGGGCGGAAACAGAAGGCGCCCGTTCTCGATGCGAAGGTGCTCGCCTTGCAACGAAACCGTTTCGAGGCTGAGGAGCCGGCGGTAGATGTCGAGAAACTCGTCCGTCACGGCGTAGCGGTCATCGTGCGGCAGGAAAATGCCATCGCCACGCGCCTCGACGGGGTCGCCGCCCGTCACGACGTTGATCAGCAGCCGTCCGTCCGAGATGCGGTCGAGCGTCGCCGTCATGCGGGCCGCCACCGAGGGCTCCTGCAAGCCCGGCCGCACCGCCACGAGATACCTCAGCCGCTCCGTCAGCGGTACCATGGCGGAGGCGATGACCCAGGAGTCCTCGCAGGATTGTCCGGTCGGCAGCAGCACGCCGAAGTAGCCGAGTTCGTCGGCCGCTCGGGCGATCTGGCTGAGATAACGCAGTGTGACGTGGCGGGCCCCGATCTCGCTCGCGAGGTAACGACCGTCGCCGTGCGTGGGGAGAAACCAGAGGACGTCGGTTTCCTTGGCGGGTGCCGGCAGGTCGAGGGATTCGAGTTCGGACATGGTCTCTCCGTTACATGGCGTCAAAGGTGCGGAGGGCGCGTCAGGTTCCAGGTTTCCAGACGACGTCCGCGATGTCGAGCTTCTTCGGAATGAGCCTCAGGGCGAGGAAGCTGTCGGCGACGGCCTGCTGGCCCGCGACGACCTCCGGTGTCAGGGGCGCTGGCCCATAGCTCTGTCGACCGAGCGCTGTCGCGACGACCGCTTCGGGCAGCTTGAGGGCGAGCGCGAGTTCGGCGGCGGCCTCGTTCGGATGCTCGGTTTCCCAGCGGTCGACATCGCGCACCGCCGCCACGATGGCTTCGATCACGCCGGGATTCGTGACCGCGAAAGGCTTGGCCGCGAGATAGAACTGGACATTGGGCGCGATGCCTTCTCCCGTGGCGAGGGTGCGGGCTCCCGTCGCAGCCTGCGCGGCGGCATAATAGGGGTCCCAGATCGCCCAGGCGTCGACGCTGCCGCTTTCGAAAGCGGCGCGTGCGTCGGCCGGGGCCAGGAAGACCGGCGTGACGTCGCCGTAAGCGAGCCCGGCCTTCTCCAGCGCCCGCACCAGCAGGTAGTGAACGTTCGAGCCCTTGTTGAGCGCTACGCGCTTACCCTTGAGCCCGGCCAGCGACGCGATGGCGCTATCCTTCGGCACCAGGATGGCTTCCCCCCGAGGGGCCGCGGGTTCGTTGGCCACGTAGAGAAGCGAGGCCCTGCCGGCCTGGGCGAAGATCGGAGGGGCCTCGCCGGTCTGGCCGAAGTCGATCGCTCCTGCCCGCAAGGCCTCGAGCAGGGGCGGGCCGGACGGAAACTCCGTCCATTCCGTCGCGTAGCCCAGTGGCTTCAGGCGATCGTCGAGCCCGCCGTGCTCCTTGAGGAGCAGGAGGTTGCCGTATTTCTGGTAGCCGATCCTGACCGTCCGGTCGGCCGCGTGAGCCACGGGCAGCATCAGGGCCAAGAGAACGAGGGTCAGTGGAAGGCGCGCCGATCGGGCCATCGCAGGGGTCTCCGTTGCCGTCCGGCGCCTCGTCCGGGGTTGTTCCGGGCGCCGTCCCGAGCAATGTTTGACTTCGTCTACCAAATTAGTCAACATTAACTCCGTCCAGGAGTTGCGGATGCCTAAAAGTCTCATCGGATCCGAACGGCTTGCCCCGGCGGCTTCGTGGCGGCCTCGCTCCTTTCGTCCGATCCTCGGTCGAGCACTGGAGGCCGAGGTCGTGGCGTGGCTTTTGCCGGCCGGCCTGGTGAGCGTCTGGCAGGCCATGAGTGCGCTCGGGTTTCTCCCCGACGCCGTGTTGCCTTCCCCCGTCGCGGTTCTGGCCGCAGGCTGGCAGATGACCGTCACGGGAGAGCTGCCGCACCATATGGCGGTGAGCTTCCTGCGCGCCGTGGCGGGGCTTATCGTGGGGGGAGGCATCGGGTTCGCGCTCGGCCTGGCCAACGGTGTCTCGGCCGTGAGCGACCGGCTGACCGACACCACGCTGCAAATGGCGCGCAACGTTCCGCATCTTGCCTTGATCCCGCTGGTCATCCTGTGGTTCGGGATCGGCGAGGAAGCCAAGCTCTTCCTCGTGGCGCTCGGGGTCTTTTTTCCGATCTACGTCAATACGCTGCACGGGTTTCGCGAGGTCGACCCGCAGCTGATCGAAATGGGCCGAAGCTACGGCATGCCGCCGCTGGTGCTGTTCCGCCGGATCGTCCTGCCGAGTGCGCTTCCCTCGATCTTCGTGGGCTTGCGCTTCGCGCTCGGCGTGATGTGGCTGACCCTCATCGTGGCCGAAACCATCGCGGCGCAATCGGGCATCGGCTACATGGCCATGCAGGCGCGCGACTTCCTTCAAACAGATGTCATCGTCCTCGCGATCGTCATCTACGCCCTGCTCGGCAAGCTGGCCGACAGCATCACGCGGGCGTTGGAACGACGCTGCCTCGCCTGGCATCCGGCGTTCCAGCGATGAACGGCGGACTCTCGATCACGGCTCGCGGGCTCGTCCGGCGTTTCGGCGCGGCCTCGGTGCTGCGCGGCCTCGATCTCCATGTTCCACCAGGACAGTTCCTGGCCGTGGTGGGCCGAAGCGGGTGCGGAAAGAGCACCTTGCTGCGTCTGCTCGGTAGCCTCGATCAGGCGGATGCGGGCCATGTCGCGATCGGGGAGGGCGGCGAGACGATGGGGCGTCACGCCCGCATCATGTTCCAGGAGCCGCGCCTGCTGCCCTGGGCCCGCGTGCTCGGCAACGTCGAGGTCGGGCTCGGCCCGGAGCCGGGCACGAACGGCGCGGCGCGCGCCCGCTCGGCTCTCGATGCCGTCGGGCTCGGCACGCGCGCCGATGAGTGGCCGGCCGCGTTGTCGGGCGGGCAGAAGCAGCGCGTCGCGTTGGCCCGTGCGCTGGTGAGCCGGCCTCGCATGCTGCTGCTCGACGAACCATTGGGCGCCCTCGACGCTTTGACGCGGATCGAAATGCAGGGATTGCTCGAAGACGCGTGGCGATCGGGCGGTTTCACGGCCGTGCTGGTCACGCACGACGTCGCCGAAGCGATCGCGCTGGCGGACCGGATCATCCTGATCGAGCAGGGCGGCGTGGCGCTCGACGTCGATGTGACGCTGCCGCGCCCGCGCCGCCGAGGTTCGCCGGTCTTCGCTGACCTGCAGGAGAGGATCCTCGGGCGCCTTCTCGGCCGGCCGCCCGGAGCGGTAGCGGTCTAAGCAGCCTTGCGTGGCGAAAGCCATGATTGATTTGGCTGTTTCGCGGCGAAATCAATGCTGCTTCGAACCTCAAGTGTAAGCAGACTTGTGAGAGTCTGCTTAGGAAGGCCTCAGAACGGACAGGGGGCTACTCCATCACGGCGCTGTGGTCGACTTCGACCGGGCCGGCGGCCTTGCGCAAGAGAAAGACCAGCGGCATGGCGGCCACCGCCATCAGCATCAACAGCCTGAAATCGTCGATATAGCTGATCATGGTGGCCTGGGTCGTGATCATGGCGTCGAGCGCCGCCCGGCCATGCGCCGTGAAGGGGCTCAGCATCTTCACGACGGAAGGCATGTGGAACATGGGGTTGAAAGCCGTGACATAGCCCGCGATGTCGGCGTGGTTGACCTGAATGTTCTCGGTCAGCAAAGCCGTCACGACCGAAATCCCGACGCTGGAGCCGATGTTGCGCGAAAGATTGTAGAGGCCGGTCCCGTCGCCGCGCATGGCGGCCGGAAGCGTCGAGAAGGTCACGACCGAGAGGGGAACGAAGAGGAAGCCCAAGCCGGCACCTTGCACGAAGCCCGTCGTCACGATGCGGCTCTGCGACACGTCCATGGTCCAGGCGGTCATGTCCCACATGGCCCAGGCCGTGAGGCCCAGGCCGATCAACAGAAGCCAGCGCACCTCGACCTTGCCGATGAGCTTGCCGACGGTGAACATGCTCACCATCGTGCCGATCCCGCGCGGCCCCATGACGAGGCCGGCCGTCACGATCGGATAGCCCATCAGGGTCTGCAGGTAGGGGGTCATCAGCGCCATCGAGGCGAGATAGGTCACGCCAACGACGAAGATGAACACCATGCCGACCGCGAAGTTTCGATCGAGGAATAGCCGCGGGTTGACGAAGGACTTCTTCGCCGTGAACGTATGGACCATGAAGAGGTAGAACGCGCAGGCGCAGACCAGCGCCTCGACGAGGATCTCGCCGGACGAGAACCAATCGAGCTGCTCGCCGCGGTCGAGGAAGATCTGCAGCGACGCGATGGTGAGGCTCAGGGTGCCGAAACCCATCCAGTCGAGCTTGGCCAGTGTATCGCGCTTCGTTTCGGTCACGAAAGCCGAGATCCCGGCGAAGGCCACGGCCCCGATGCCGAGGTTGATGTAGAACACCCAGCGCCAGCTGATGTTTTCGGTGAGCCAGCCGCCGATCACGGGGCCGAGCACCGGCCCCACCATGATGGAGACGCCGAAGACCGCCATGGCGGAACCACGCTCCTCGGGCGTGTAGATGTCGAGCAGGATCGATTGGGCAAGCGGCACCAGGGCGGCACCGAACATGCCCTGGAGCAGGCGGAAACCGACGATCTGCAACAAGGACTGTGCGATGCCGCAAAGGATCGACGCCACGACGAAGCCGGCGACGGCCGTCAGGAGCACCCGCTTGCGGCCGAACTTGCTGGCGAAGTAGCCCGAGGGCGGCGTCATGATGGCGGCCGCCGTGATGTAGGACGTGAGGACCCAGTTGATCTGATCGGCCGAAGCCGAAACGCTGCCCTGGATGTAGGGAAGCGCCACATTGGCGATAGTGGTGTCCAGGGCCTGCATCACGACGGCCAGGATCACGCAGGCCGTGATGGCGCCCCGGTTGGCGACCCCGGGGCCGCTGTTCGACAGAGGCGACGGAACGGCGGCAGCCGGCGAGGCGATCGGCTCGACGAGCTCTTCGGCCTCGGCATCGGGTGCCACGGCGACGCTAGACATGGAAGCGGCCCTTCACCCAATCGACGGCGTGCTGCACCATGTCGGGCAGGCCGCGAGCATGCCCGGTCTCCACACCCACGATCGCACTCATCCCCACCCTCAGGGGCGGCTTCGACGGGTCGAGCGTCACCCGGATCCGCATGGGAATACGCTGCACGACCTTGACCCAGTTCCCCGTGGTGTTCTGGGCGGGAAGAAGCGAGAAGCTCGAGCCCGAGGCCGGGCTGATGCTCTCGACCGTTCCCTGCCAGGTTACGTCCGGATAGGTATCGACCGTCACGTCGGCGGTCTGGCCGGGCAGCACATAGGTCAGCTCCGTCTCCTTCGGGCTCGCCTCGATCCAGATGTCCTGGTCCGAGATGAGGCTGAACGCCGCCTGGGAGGCCTTGAGGTAGCCGCCGACCTGCAGCGCGTCGACGTTGGTGACGATCCCGGCGAAGGGCGCACGGACGATTGTGTCGTCGAGGTCGCGTCGCGCATTGTCGACGGCCGATTGAGCCTGCAGGTAGAAGGGATTCATCTCGATCGGCTGCGCGGCATCGTTGCCGAGTTGCGCCAGCATGGATTGGGCCTGGGCCTCGGCAACGGACACGCGCTGGCGGGTGGCGGTGACGTCGTGCTCCGCCGTGTCATAGGCGGCCTTGGACGCAAAATTGTTGGAGAGCAGGTCCTGCTGGCGCTTGAACGTCGCCTCGTAGAACGGCAGATCGGCCTTGGCCTGGGCGATCTGCGACACCGATTGCTTGTAGCTGGCCTGCAGGGTCAGGACCTGGTTGCGCACGGTGCCGAGCTGAGCTTCGGCGCCTTCGATGGCAATTCGAAACGAGTCGGACCTCAGCCGAAACAGGACCTGACCCTTATCGACGTGCTGGTTGTCGTGAACCTCGATGGCCGCCACGGTCCCCGAAACATCCGTCGAGACGCCGAGCGATCGGGCTTGGACATAGGCGTTGTCGGTCGACATAACCTGGCCGCCCGTCACGTAATCATAGCCTCCGACAACGAGCGCCACCGGGAGAAGTGCGAAGAGAAGCGGACGCAGCAGACCCCGTTTGCGTCGCGGAGGAGAGGCTACCGCCTTCGCGGCTTCGACGGCCGGCTTCGCGGGAGCCGTCGGCACCGGCTCCTGGCGTTTCGCCTGCGGCACCTCGACCGGCTCCGGTAACCGCCGCACGCTCGGGGCGTGGCTCTCAAGGCGAGCGGCGTCGTGGTCGTTGTCGCGCTCGAGAGGTTCGGCGCGAGCGTCGAGGACGTCGCGGGCAGAGGTTCCGTCAACCATGGTGGGCCTCGTCGTCGCTCACCGGCAGGGTGCAAGCCTCGGCGAGATTTGATTTCAGGAGTGTCAAGGCATGGACCAGCGCGTCCCGTTCGGGCTCATCGAGACCCGCTAGGGCTTCGGCGCGCGTCGTGTCGCCGATGATGCGCAGCAACGCGAGGCTCGGGTGGGCCTCGGGCGTGAGATACAGCAGCCACGCGCGCCGATCGTTCGGATGCTGGCGACGCTCGATCAGACCTCGCGCCTGTAACTTATCGAG
Organism: uncultured Lichenihabitans sp.; assembly: GCA_964245215.1. Taxonomy (GTDB): domain Bacteria; phylum Pseudomonadota; class Alphaproteobacteria; order Rhizobiales; family Beijerinckiaceae; genus Lichenihabitans. Next base: position 6,625 of record CAXTME010000048.1, on the reverse strand, counting down.
AATCCGCACCAGCGTTATGGGCTCCACCTCCAGGATGTCGGCGAGGCCGGCCTGATGGATCCCTTCGTTCTGCGCGAGGTGGACCAGCACCTGCCACTGGGCGCGGGTGAAGCCGAGCCGGATCGCCCGCTGTTCGAACCGCCGCCGCATCAGCCGCGCAACGTCGTGCAGGAGAAACCCTACGATGGAGGAGGAGGAGGAGAGGGTCAAACTGGCAGTCCGTCGGGTCCGGAAGACACGTCATATCATGCCACACCTATGTGGGTCGAGATCATAACAATGTCTATGGTATCGAATGCTGCTAGTTTTCCGGCTGCTCGCCCCATTGGCGCACGGCGTCCGAGGGGTACGGTCAGCGGACAGGGGCGTCCTTGTTTTGGATCAGGCAGCCGAACCAGCCCATGCCTTTGTAGGTTTCGTATGCCCGCATCTCCGGCCCGCGCCGCCACCACCATGGCGTTCATCGAGAGCATCTTGGCTTGCCGGTTGACCGTCGTGATTTCTCCGATCTTGACGCCCGCGACGGCGTGGAGCCGGGCCGTCAGATCGAGGATGCGTTCCGGGCGGGTGTCGGCAGTCGGGTTGGCCATGTCGCTTGATTCTCGTTCAACCGGATCACCGACAATCCAGCATGGTCCAAATGACGTTGCAATTCATAGTAGTAGAATCAGCGTGACCAAGGCGGCTCTGGTGTCCGGCCGGCCGCGCATTCGATCGTGAGCCCTGGCTCTAGGCAGCTTCAAGCCGCGCCTTTCGATTGGTGACGGGCGTTGTCATGTGGAGATCGAAAGGCTGATCCCTTGAACTCGGACTGAGCTGGAGACGTCCTGATCGAGAGACCTGCGAGCCGGGCGCTCTTCGTTGCACTGTGCTACGACGGTATCGGGTGTCCTTGGGCTGCACGGAACTCTGCGAGATGGATCGACGCTTAACGACCCTTGGTGGATTGGTTCTTCTGCTGGCCCTGTCGGCTCAACCCGCGTCGGCGCGGGCCGCCTTCAGCTGCGGTGGCTTTGCTCAACTCGGGGGCGCACAATTACTGTGCAGCCATACCGATCCCGCGGCACCCACGCAGATCTGCACGTTCAGCTGGACCCTGGTCGCGGCATCCGGCGCGCCGAGCGTCGTGCAGGGGAGTTTCGTCCTCACGCCCGGGCTCACCAATTTCACAGCATACCAGGGGACCGGTTACACCTATGCCTTGGCGACGCCCGTCGTACTCTGCCAGAGTCGGAAGACCGGCAGGTAGAGAACGGTAATCGTCGTCGAACGGCGGACATCGACGGCTCGAGCGTCAGGCGGCGACCCGCAAGGCCTGCAACCCGCGGAAATGATAGCGGTCGGCGAACTGCGGCGGTTCGGCGAGGCGCAGGCCGGGACGGCGGTTGAAGAGGATCGGCAGCGCGACCTGCAGTTCGAGCCGGGCCAGAGGCGCCCCGAGGCAGAAGTGGATGCCGGCCCCGAACGCGACGTGCGGAGCCGAGGACCGGAGAGGGTCGAAGCGCTCCGCATCGGGGAAAACGGCGGCATCGTGATTGGCAGCGCCGATGAGAAGACCGATCCGGTCGCCTACGGCAAGCTCGACGCCGTGCAACGCGACGGGCTCCAGGGCATAGCGTGTGAACAGGTGAAGCGGCGGGTCGAACCGCAGCGTTTCCTCGATCGTCGCGACGGTGCGGTCCGGCGTCGCGAAGAGCGATCCGGGATCGATGCCGGACGCGAGGATCGCCGCCACCGCATTGCCGATGGCGTGGACCGTCGCCTCGTGGCCGGCATTGAGCAGCAGCACGGCATTGCTGACGATCTCGTCTTCGCTCAACCCTTCCCCATCGGGAGCCGCGGAGGTCAGAAGGCTGAGCAAGTCCTCGTCCGGGCAGACCCGGCGACCGGCCACGGCGGTGCGCAGATAGGCCGAGAACTCGAGCGTCGCCGCGACGGCTGCATCTTCGATCGCGCGGTTCCGGTCGAGACGATACATGGCCACCATGCGATGGGACCAGTCGAGGAGGCGCGGTGCATCCGCGGCCGGTAAGCCCAGGAGTTCGGCAATGAGCGTCACGGGGATCGGCTCGGCGAAGGCCGGCAGCAGATCGAAAGCGGCGGCGGCGGGAAAGCGATCGACGAGATCATGCGCCAAACCCGCGACCCTCGGGCGAAGCCGCTCGATGGAGCGCGACACGAAGGCCCGTTGGACGGTGCGGCGCAGCCGGGTGTGGGCCGGAGGCTCACGCTCCAGCATCGACAGGGCGTCGAGGTCGGTGAAGGGCTTCACATGGTCCGGCAGCGCGGGCCAGCCGAGGGTCTCGCGACTGGCCACCGGGGTGACGTCGCGACCGAAACGTCGGTCGCGGAACAGCGCGTCGACGTCCGCCATCGAGGCGCAGCACCAGAAGCCGTAGTCCTCCCAGAAGAACACCGGGCATCGCTCCCGGATGGCCCGGTAGGCCGGGTAGGGGTCTTGGAAGAACGTCGGATCGGTCGGTGCGAGCCGCACGCGCCGGCCCGGGCCATCGATCGCGAGGCTTTCGGGTAGCCGGGCTGCGTCGCGTGCCGCCATTGGACGATCAGGCCGATTTGGCCTGGTCGTAGGCTTCGCCCAGCGCCGTCGCGTTCTCTTTCCTGATGCGATGGCCGCTGATCTCGGCGCCGGCTTGGCGGCCGAAGCGCATGTTCCAGATCGTGGCCCCGAGCGAGATCAGGGTCACCAGCAGAAAGGCTGCCGAGAAGTCGTTCAGCGCCGGATGAGGGTGATCGCGCAGTACCATCGATCCCTGAAGGGCAAGAGCCGCAACACAGATGCCGACCGACAGCATGAGCTGCTGGAACGTGGTGTAGAAGCTCGTAGCCGCACTCATCCGCGATGACGGCACGGCGTCGAACGCCACCGTATTATAGGCCGTGAACTGAAACGACATGAAGAATCCGCACACCACGAGCACGCCGAAGATCACCGGGTAGGGCCAGCCGGGCCGGAAAGCGGCGCAGAGCGCATAGCCGGCGCTGGCCAGGATGCCGTTGACGATGAGGCTGTTGCGGAAGCCGAAACGACGCAGGATGCGGGCCGCAAACGCTTTCATCGACATGGATCCGACGGCTGTCGCGATGACGATGGTGCCGCTCTGCGCGGCCGTGAGACCGAAGTCGAGCTGCAGCATCAAGGGCAGCAGGAACGGTTGTGCCCCCTGGGTGATGCGGGTGAGCGAGCCCGCGATGACCGATGTGCCGAAACTCGGCAGCCGCATGAGCGACAGGTCCAGGATCGGTTCGGCGGTCCGCCGCGCGTGGCGGACATACAGCGCGCCGAAGATCGTGCCGGTTCCCAATAGACCGAACACCTCGGCCATCAGGCCCGGGTGGCTCGCGAGTTCGAAGCCGAAGAAAAGGCAGCCCAAGGCTATGCCCGACAGGACCATGCCCGAAAGGTCGAAAGCGCTCCTGGTTTCGCTGCGGGTATTCTCGATGAAGGCCGTCACCAGCGCGACGCCAAGAATGCCGATCGGAATGTTGATGTAGAAGATCCAGCGCCAATCGAGGTAGGTGACGATGAAGCCCCCGACGGGCGGCCCGACGATCGGACCGATCATGGCCGGCACAAGGAGCCAGGACATGGCCGAGACCAGGTCCTTGCGCTCGACGCTTCGCAGCAGCACGAGGCGGCCGACCGGCATCATCATGGCGCCACCGAGACCCTGGAAGGCCCGGGCGGCCACGAACAGCGGCAGGTTCGGGGCCTGGGCGCAGAGCACCGAGCCCAGCATGAAGGTGACGATCGCCGCCGCGAAAACCGTGCGCGCGCCGAAACGGTCCGCCACCTTGCCGCTCGCCGGAATGAAGATCGCGAGGCTCAGCAGGTAGGAAGTGAGCGCGACACTCATGCTCGGCGCCGCCACACCGAAATCCCGGGCCATGGTGGGCAAGGCGGTGGCCAGGATGGTGGCGTCGAGTTGTTCCATGAACATCGCGCTCGCGACGATGAGGGCGATGAAACGAAAGTCGAGCGGTTTCGGCACCGGAGCGGAGACGTCTGTCATGGATTCGACAATCGACCGGGGGCCTGTCCGCGTGCCTCATGCCGATTGCGGGCAAAGTCTCTCGATCTTCGAAGATCACGGAGTTCGGCGGGCATTGACGGTGGTTATAGGCGCATGAAGCTTGACGAGGAGTGTTCTCTCGCCATGGCCGCCATGCTGTTACCCGGGGGCTGGTGCAACCGGCCCGCCTCTTCGGCCTCGCCGGTATCACACCGTCTTGCTGGCCTGATCGCGGATCAGTGCCTCGACGGCGTGGGGCTGGATCACGGCGCGGCGGATAAGATCGTCGAAGCGGCGGGCGAACATGCGGATATGGTCGGAGCCGTTCAGCACCAGATAGGCCTGCCCGAGGAACAGGACGGCCCGCTTCGGTCCGAACACCGTGAATGGCGACGCATAGACGTCGCGCTGATCGTACAAGTAGAGCCGTAGACCGGGATAAGCTTCGGCGTAGATGTCGGCCATGTAGAGCAACTGGTCTCGCCGTAACTCGCGGTCGACGCCCTCCCAGAGATCCTGGCCGGCCGACAGGGCCCAGAGCGACTGCAAAGCCACGCAGACTTCGACGTCGTTGTCGGGCTTGCGCATGAAATCGAGGCGGGCCTTGACGGCGTCGAGCCGCGCCGGGGCGGCGTTCGCGAAAGCCCCGCCATATTCGAAGCGGAGCATGGCTTCGGTTTTCATGAAATCGGGCAGGGCCATCGGCACCGTGCGGATACGGTAGCCTTCGGCTTCATTGAGCCACTGCACGAAATGATCGTCCGCCGGGAGGTGGTCCGGGGTCTCGATCTGCAGCATGGCTTCGATGATCTCGGCTCCCACCTCCTCGCGTTGGCTGAGGCCCAGGAGCCAGTCGACCGAGACATGCGCGGCTTTGGCCAGCGCCATCAAAGTTTCGGCCCGCGGCAGACGTGGATTTTCGTCGGTCATCAACTGCGACAAGGTGGAGCGGTCAATCCCGGCTGCTCGCGCGAAAGCCGCCGGACTGAGACCCGATCGCCCCATCACCGACTCCAAATGTCGACGAAACAACACGACCGTGGCGTTTCGGGCCGAACTAGAAACAGGAGGGAGCGTAGTGATCATGCGATAGCACTATAAACGTTTGATGCTTTAAATCAACAAACCGAAAAAGAGTCTCTTAGTCCATCGTTGAAGTAGACGAACTCCGGAGTAGAATTCCGGGGTGGCGGGCAAGTGATTCGAGGAGGGCTGATTGGCTGGCAGACATTTCCCCCGCATGGATGGCCAAGGTCGCCGCCGCGGTATCGAATGGCCGTCCATTGCACTCTGCGCTGCCGTTTACGGTGGCTTTCTCGCCCTCACCTTTTTTCACGCCCGGATCCCGGTCGTCCTCGTCGCGCTGTTGGGGGCGTCGCTTCTGGCACTACAGACCTCGATGCAGCACGAGTTCATCCATGGTCATCCGACGCCCTGGCGCCGATTGAACCGGGCCCTGGCCGCCGTGCCGCTAACCCTCTGGCTACCCTTCGAGTCCTACCGGATGAGCCATCTCGTGCATCACTGCGACGAGGCCCTCACCGACCCGTTCGACGATCCTGAATCCTTCTACTGGTCGCCCGAGGCCTGGGCTCGGCTCGGCCCGCTCGGCCAGGCCTTCGTCCGGTTCCAGACGACCCTGGCGGGTCGGCTGCTGTTCGGCCCGGCCTGGTCGGTTTGGCGCTACTGCAGGACGGAAGCGCACGCCCTCGTGGCCGGCAACCCGGTCACGCGGCGGATCTGGGGCTGGCACGCTTTGTCGGCCGCGGCGGTCCTGGTCTGGGTGGTCGGGGTCTGCGGCATCGACCCGCTATTCTACGTGTTCGGGCTTGTCTATCCGAGCACGTCGATCCTGCTGCTGCGCTCGTTCGCCGAGCATCGCGCCGCCGACGGCATCTTCGAGCGGACGGCCATCGTCGAGAACGCGCCGATCTTCGGCTTCCTGTTCCTCTACAACAACCTGCACGCGGCCCATCACGAGCGTCCGCTGGTGCCGTGGTACGAGCTTCCCGCCTGGTACCGCGACAACCGTGCCCGGCTCGCGGAGCAGAACGGCGATCTCGTCTACGACGGCTACGGCGAGGTGGCCCGCCGCTTCCTTTTCGTGCCGCATGACGTATCGATCCATCCGGCTCATCAGGCTGCGACCACACCGGTGGCGCCGTCGCGCCGTTTCGGCCTGCGCTTCGCGTCGCGCCGCCGGCCGCTCCGTCAGCGGGTTGCCGGCCTGTTGTCGAGAACCTCGCGATGGGATGCAAAAAAGGCGGGCGTCGAGGCGCGATCCGTGCCATAAGCAAGGTAAGCGCCTCTAGCTCAGCTGGATAGAGTATCGGGCTTCGAACCCGAGGGTCGCAGGTTCGAATCCTGCGAGGCGCGCCAAACCTACTCTCCTACGAGTGAGACGCTGGTCAGGCGAGCCTGGGCTTACTCAGGGGTTAAGTCAGTCCTTAGGTCTCACTGCGTATCGCAAGGGCGGACGCGGGACCGTCCGTGATCGCGAACCGTCTCGGATCGATCGGTGTTACGAACTGGGCTGGTCTCCCTGACGGCTCGGGATGGATCGCGGCGCCTGAATGACCCGGGTCGCCGCGATC
>CAXTME010000047.1:15508-33554 GCA_964245215.1 uncultured Lichenihabitans sp. | reverse complement strand
GGCGCACGATCGGCTTCGCCGGTGGCCGCTGCATCGATAGGAGGCGGTCGTGGAACTCCTCCGTCACTTGTTCCGCGTCGGCGGAGTTCGTGATGATGCGCGGCTTGATGAAGATGATGATCTCGGTGCGGTGCACCGCCGAGTCGTGGCTGGTCAATATATCGTTCAGAAACTGGATCGAGCCGAGACCGGGGATGCCCGAGCGATCGTTGCTGCGGGTATCGCTGATGAGCCCGGCCAGCATGACGGTCTGCCCGTTGGCGACCGCGACCGAACTGCGAACCCGTCGCTGCGAGATCGTCGGTGTCAGCGACGTCGGGTCGGACGACGCGACGGCGCTGATCTGCTGCTCGACGTCGAGCGTCACGATCCCGTTGGAATTCACCTTGGGCAGGACGTTCAGGATGATGCCCGTGTCCTTGTAATCGACGTTGTTGACCACGGGCGCGAGACTGTTGTCGGTCGATTGCGCGGTGCGGGTCAGGATCGGAACCTGGTCGCCGACCTGCAGGACGGCCGGCTGGCGATCGAGGACGACAAGCGAGGGCGAGGACAGGATCTTCACCGTCGTGTAGCCCTGCAAGGCACTGAGCAGGACGCGGGGGTTCGACAAACCGCCCGCGAGAAGGTTGAGGCCCGCCGTATTCAGGCTCGAGACCTGGAGGTTGGTGGCACCACTCAGACCCAGGGTGCGATTGCCCTGAAGGAAGAACTGCACACCGTATTGCAGTTGATCGGTCAGCGTCACCTCGGCGATGGTCGCTTCGATGTCGACCTGCACGGGTTGTCGGTCCATCTCGCGGATCGCACGCTCGACGAGCTTGTAGTCGCCCGGATTGGCATTGATCAGCAACGAGTTGCTGGCGGGATCCGCCGTCACCCTGACCTTGGCCGAACCGACGCCGCCATGCAGAGCGTCGCTATCGCTTCCACCCTTGCCCGAAGCACCGCCCGACGTCATGGCGGCCTTGAGAACGCCGAAGGGAGATTGCGCGCCGGACGGGTCGGCTCCTGCCTGCGGCGCCGACGCGTTGCCCGCCTGCCCTGTATTCAGCCCAGCGTTTGAGGCACCAGCGGCGCCGCTTCCCGATGTCGAGGGTGCGAAGCCACTCGGCTCCAGAGAGTCCTTGTCCGACGCGCCTGAGGAGGACCCGCCGCCAGAGCCGAAAAGGTCGTTCAGCGCCGTCGCCACGGTCTTGGCCTGGGCATATTGCAGCTTGTAGACCTTGACGCCCGCGGCAGCGACGTCGGTCCTGTCGAGTCTCGCCACCCATTTCCGTACGAGATCGATGCCCTGGGACGTCCGTGCGACGGCCAGGACGGCGTTGAGGCGGCTCATCGGCTGGAGTTGGATGGCGCCCTGGGCCATGCCGCCCTCGCCGCTGTCCATGATGTGATTGACCTCGCCGATCACCGTCTCGGGCGAAGAATTGGCGACCGGCAATATCGCAACCGACTTCGATCGGAGCCAATCGACGTCGACGAGACCCGCGGCATCGAGGGCGGCGCGTCGTTCGGAGGCCGTGCCCTGGATGATCACGAGATTGGTGCCCGGATCGGATTTCACCGATCCCGGCCGGCTCCCGAACCCCTCGAGCAGGTGAGCGAGATTGGCGGACGGCATATACTTCGACGTGATGACCGACGTCCCGAAGCCCTCTCCCTCGCCATGGCTGTCGACGGCGCCGATCCCACCCGGATCCGCCGACGGCACCACACGATAAAGGTCCTGATCCTTGACCACCGTGGCGCCGAGGCCGGCCAAAGCGCTTTCGAGGAGCGGAACGAGGCGAGCTCGCGGCACCGGTTGAGACGATGTCAACGTGATCTGCCCGGCGACGCGCTTGTCGACGAGATAGTTGGATTTCAGGATATCGCCCAGGATCGCCTTGCTGACTGCACCGACATCCGCGTTTTCGAAATTCAATTGGAAACTGCCGTTGCCGGCCGGTACGATGTCGCCGTTGGCATCGGCAGTACGGACGCGATCATCGCCGCCGGAAAGACCGGCCGTCTCGGTCGTGGCAGGCGCCGTCCCGTTGAAGACCTCGGCCTGCGCACGGGCACTGCCGGTCAGGTTGCCGTAATTGCCTCGGACGGCAGGGCCGCGCGCCGCAAAGTCCACTTGCGGAATCGGGTCGTTACTCGCGGTCGCACCTAGATTTGGCGCATTTTTGTCATCACAGGCCACCAAAGTGGAGGACAACAGGCAGACCAAGGTCGCGCTGACCAACCGCCGTCGCCGCAATTGAGGTGAAAGCGTGTCTGTCAAGCATCGATTCCGAACTAGATCCAGAACTCTACGGTGACCGACACATCATCGTCGGCTCGCGTCGGTGTATTTTTTTCAACGAGACGACCTCTTTAACGCTATAATAATGGCCAGATGCTGTCCAGTTCGGCGGATGCGCTACTCCCATGCCTCATCGAACGTTTGCTCAAGCTTTGGTTAACATCGGTGTTCTGCCGGCAGGGCACATCGACTCGTCGCGCTTCGGTGCTGACGACGTTCAAGTGTCCTGGAGCAAACGGCTGCTCGGCGCGTCGCGGCTGAAGCCGGGCGAATTCGCCGACCTCCTGGCCGAGACACAGGCGCTCCCCCGGGTTTCGCTGGATGCGTTGCGCAAGGGCGCGTCGCTCGTGGCGGAGTTCTCGCTGCCGTTCCTTCACGAGGCCTCCCTTTATCCGTATCGCACGGCCGACGGCTCGCTGCGCCTCGCGACGGCCGATCCGTTCAACGCCGATGCCATCGATGCCGTGATCCTGACGCTGGGCGGTCAGGTCGACGTCGAGATCGCGACCTTCGAGGACGTCGAGATCGCGCTCGACGCCGATACGCGGGCCGGTGCGGCCGAAGCCCTCGCCGAGGACACGCCCAGCGACGCCGGTCCGGATAATTCCGACGCGCTGCGCGATCTCGCGAGCGGCGCCCCCGTGGTGCGAGCTCTCGACGACGTCTTCGACACCGCGGTTTCGCTGCGCGCAAGCGACATCCACATCGAGCCTCTGGGGCGTGACCTCCAGATCCGTGTTCGTGTCGACGGCGTGCTTCGCACCATCGCGGCGCCCCGCGCAGCACCGGCTCGCGCGCTCGTATCGCGCATCAAGATCCTGGCCGGGCTGAACATCGCCGAGCATCGACAGCCGCAGGATGGGCGTATGCGCATCAGGGTGCGGTCGCGCGACTTCGACGTCCGCGTCGCCACCATGCCAACGACGACCGGCGAGGCCGCGATCCTCCGACTTCTCGACCGAGGCGGGCGCCTGGTCGAGTTCGGCCAGCTCGGCTTCAATCCGCGGGACCGAAACGTCCTCACCGACAAGCTCCATCAGCCGCACGGGATGATCGTGGTGACGGGCCCGACCGGGAGCGGCAAGACCACCACGCTCGCCGCGGCGCTCGCCTCGCTCAACGACGCGAGCCGCAAGATCCTCACGATCGAAGATCCGGTCGAATACGAGATCGCCGGCGTCAACCAGTCCCAGGTTAGGCCGGCCGTCGGGCTGACCTTCGCGGCGGCGCTGCGGGCCTTCATGCGCCAGGATCCGGACGTCATCATGGTGGGCGAGGTTCGCGACCCCGAAACCGCCAAGATCGCGATCCAGGCCTCGCTGACGGGCCATCTCGTCATGACGACGCTGCACACCAATACGGCCGCGGCGGCCGTGACTCGGCTCGTCGACATCGGCGTCGAGCGCTACCTCATCGCCTCGACCCTGACGGTCGTGGTGGGGCAGAGGCTGGTGCGGACGCTCTGCATCGACTGTCGCCGGCCCTTCGAGGTGAGCTGCGAGGATTGGGAGCGCAATCCGCGCATCATGGGGCTCGGCTTGAAGCCCGGCACGGCGCTCTTCGCCCCCGTCGGCTGCGAACGCTGCGGCGGAACCGGCTACCGGGGCCGGCGCGCCATCTTCGAATGCCTCGACATCACGGAGCCGGTGCGCCGGCAGATCCTGGCGGGCGCCGAGGACGTCGCAATCGAAAGGACCGCCATCGACGACGGCATGGCGACGCTGGTCGACGACGGCAAGGCGAGGTGCCTCGAAGGCGTGACGTCGGTCGACGAAGTGTTCCGCGTCGCGGCATTGCGGTAAGGCACGGGCGATGGCGCGCTTCAAGTACACGGCCGTTTCGGTCGACGGGCGGTCCCTCTCGGGCGAAGCCATCGCGGCGGATGCGGCGGTGATGGCGGCGGATCTGGCGCGGCGCGGCCTGCTGGTCCTGTCGCTCGACCCTCTCAAGCAGGAAGACGGCGGGTTTTTCTCGTCGCCCCCCCGCCCCCGGGCCATCACGAGCCTCCTCGGTGAACTGGCCTTGATGCTGAAGAGCGGCCTCCCGCTCGACGAGGCGCTCGACCTCAGCGCCAAGGGCCAACCCGCGCGCCTCGCCCGCATCGTCACGTCCGTCCGGACCGAGGTGCTGGGTGGCGCCTCCTTCGTGCAAGCGCTGGAGCACCATCCGCAGGTCTTCACACGCGATATCCTCGCCATGGCCCGGGTGGGCGACGCGACGGGTGACCTCGACAGCGCCTTCGCGGCCGTGGCGGCCCAGCGGGAGCGCGCCCACCGCCTGAGCGAAAAGGTCACCGGATCCCTGCGCTATCCGGCGTTCCTGATCGTCTCGGCGGTCGGGGTCATGATCTTCTTCCTGATCGACGTCATTCCGAACTTTTCGAGCCTCTTCGCCGACTCCGGCAGCGACCCCGGTGCTCTGGTGCGGTTCGTTCTCGCCATGTCCGACGGTTTGCTCGCGAACGAGACCGCGATCGGCGCCGGGACCGCGGCCGTCCTGCTGGCCGGACTTCTCGCGTGGCGCACCGCTGCGATCCGCAACGCCGTGCTGTCCGGGTTGCTGGGCCTGCCGGTGGTCCGGGGAGTCTCGCAGCTCTGGCGCAGCGCGCGCTTTCTCTCGAACCTGTCGGTGCTGCTGGGCCAGGGGGTTCCCCTCACCGAGGCCCTGAAGGTCCTCGAGGACGCCGTGGGGGCCAGCGGCCAGGCCGCCCTCGCTTCGGTCGGCGACGCCGTGCGCCGCGGCGGCCGCTTGCACGAAGCGCTCGGTGCGGTCAATCTCCTGCCGCCGGTCGCGGTTCGCATGGTCCGTATCGGCGAGGAGACCGGTGCCTTGGCCCGGGTCGCGGGCGAAGCCGGAAACCTCTACGCGGTCCAGCTCGAAAAGCGGCTCGATACGGTGTCGGCCATGATCGGGCCGGCCGCAATCCTGGCCATAGCGGGCCTTATTGGCGGCCTGATGGTCACGATCATGTCGGCCCTCGTCAGCGTCAACCAAGCCGTCCTGTAATGCGCCTAGAGGAAAAGATGAACCCAACCACCCGACCCGAAACCAAGCTGCGGGACCGCCTGGGTCGGGCCAGGATCGTCGCGGCAGCCCAGGCCGGCTTCACACTTGTCGAGATGCTCGTCGTGCTGGCCATCATCGGCCTCCTGGTCGGTCTCGTGGCGCCCCGCGTCTTCGGGCAGCTCGCCGAAGCCAAGGTGCGCACCGCCCATATCCAGATCGAGAGCTTCAAGAACGCGCTCGACCTGTTCTACCTCGATGCCGGCCGCTACCCGACCACGCAGGAAGGCTTGCAGGCCTTGAACACCCGGCCGTCCAATCTGCAGAACTGGGGCGGGCCCTACGTCAAGGGGACCAACGTGCCACGCGATCCCTGGAACAACCCCTACGCCTACCGGGCGCCGGGACAGAACGGCAGGCCGTTCGACATCACCTCCAATGGTCCGGGCGGCAAGGGCGGCGACGCCGAAGCGGGAGGCCCCAATCAGATCGCCAGCTGGTAGAACGCGGCTCAGCCTCGCTCGCCGACCTTCCGGGCTCGTGGCCGGGGACCGGCGGGCCGGCTTCGTCCTGGTCGAGGCCCTGGCGGCCCTGGCCATCACGCTTCTGCTCCTCGCCTTCGCGTTTCCCTTCGTGGCCCCCGGCACGACGCCGCCCCGCCTCCTCGCTCTCGTGAGTTCCTCGGTTTCTCTGCTGCGGGAGGCCAGGACGGCCGCCATCGCGGGAGGAAAACCCGTGGCGGCGCGTTTCGATTCGGCGCAGCGCCGCCTGTGGAGCGGCAGGATCGTGGTCGGGATACCGGCCGACGTCACCTTCAGCCTGACCGCGGGAGGCAATTGCCCGGGACGTGACGGCGAGGCGGAGATTCAGTTTCGACCCGACGGTTCGAATTGCGGCGGGATCCTCCGGTTCGTCAAAGGACGCCGGACCATTCGGGCACGGGTCGATTGGGCCGACGGGCATGTCGATGTCGTCGAAGGCGGCTGATCGCGAGCGCCGCAGCGGCTTCACGCTCGTCGAGGCTCTGGTGGCGCTCGTCGTGGCGGGGCTTCTACTGCCAGCCCTGAGCCGCGCCATGGCGGGTGCCTGGGCCGCGACCCGGACTCCGATGGACGTCGTCTCGGCCATGGTGCTGGCCCGTGGGGCTGCCTCGGGCGCCGCGGCCGACACCCTCGCGTCGGCCCGAAGCCACGGCTACGTGGTCGACCGGACAGTGCGCGACATCAAAGTCGTGGTGCTGCCTTCGCGTTTGGCACCGGCACCCCGCGGCACCGATACGCGGCCTTCGGGCGACGGCACGGACCCGCAACCCAGTGCCACGCCGGCCGGGATCAAGCTCGCCATCCCGGCGAGCTTCGGCAGCCCGGTGGCCGGCGCCCCGCAGGCTCGCCGCACGCTGCGCCGGATCACCGTGGCGGTGCGCACGCCACGCGGCCGCAAGCTCGTTCTCGAGACGGTGGGGTTCGACGATGCTTCGCCGTGATCCGAGAGCCGGCTTCACGCTGATCGAAGTCCTCGCCGCCCTGGTGGTGACGACCGCGTTCGTCGCCGTGGTCCTCCCCTATGCGGGCCGGCTCGCCACGCATTGGTGGGTCGGCGAGACGACGGTCGAGAGCGCCGACGCCTGGATGCAGGCGATCGCCCGCATGAGTGACGACCTCGCCCAGGCCGTCCCGCTCGGCCTCGATCGCGACGGCAAGTCCGCACTGGCCTTCAGCGCGGGTGAAGAGTCGGTCAGCTTCGTCCGGCGTGCCCTCGGCCACCCCGATGGTTCGGGCGAACTCGAGACGGTCAGCTACGACGTCCGTCCGAGCGGCACTGGCAGCGCCCTCGTCAGGCGAAGCCGCCGCTTCGATCCGCAGCGCTTCGGCCGGGACGGCCCGGAGACGGGCGTGGCGGCAACCCTCATCGCCGGGCCGTACCGCTTCCGCCTGGTCAGCATCGGCGCAGACGGTTCCCGCCAACGCAGTTGGACTCCGGCGGAGCAGATGCCGGTCGCGGTCGAGATGTCGACGGCGACGACGGGACGCGAACCCGTGCCGGCGGCGCCGGTCTACATGCCGATCGTGGCACGTTCCGGCGCCGTGACGACACCGCCCGGCATCGCGCCCTAGCAGGCCTTGCCCACCCCTGCACGCTCCGTCGCGACGAATTGCCTCTGGCAGGTGCGGACCGGCCGGCGATGCCCTTCCCTGTCCTAGGCGGGAAGCGGTATCGATACCGGCGTGCGGTCGTGAGAACCGCGTTCAGAGCAGCAGGAGGGCCGCCGCCAGCGCGAGATTGGTGAGCTGGTGCAGGTACTGGTCGAAGCCGAGAAGCCACCAGAACCGGGCCTGGTCGGGACGCAAGCCGCCCCGCTGCGCCAGAAGGGTTTTGCTCCGATCGATCGCGAGGTGCACCCCGAGGTCGATCAGCGAGAGCCACCACAGGCCCGGCGCCGTGACCAGGGTGATGGCGAGCGTCAGAACGGCATGGCACAGCGCATGTGCCAGCAGCGGGGGTCCCCAACCGCTCGGCTTCTCCTTGCCGCGGGCCATCCAATCGGTCTGGAAGATGAAATCGGCCAGGAGGTGCTTCGTCGCAAAAGCCACTCCCAGACCCGTCACTGCGGCGACGGTTCGCGCGGCGTCCGACGGAAGAGAGGGGAAAGCGCTCATCGCCAAGAGCCTGATGGAGGGTGGTTAAGGGCGCGTTGTCCGCTGGCGGGACCCGATCGCGCTGCGCCGGCTCGGCGCCGTCACGGCGGCGGAGCGGCCGCAGGACGTCGGTCCTGGTCACGCAGGCGGATCGAGACCTTGTTGTCGTGAAAGGCGGCGCCGCCGAGCGGCGGCGGCGCGTCGGCTCCCGTGAGCGTGTTGATCCCCCGCCCGTCCGGATACGCCGAGTTGGGCCAGATCGACTCCGCGATCAGGACGCCCCGCTGCAGGCCTTCGAAGAGGCGTGCGTGGAGTTGCACGGCGCCGCGCGGGCTCGTCAGTTCCACAGGGCTCCCGTCCGCAATGCCGAGGCACACGGCGTCGTCCGGATGGATCATGACGGTCGGTCGCTCCTCCTTGGCGAGCGAGGTCGGAGCTTCCGTGAAGGTCGAGTTGAGGAAGTTGCGCGCCGGGCTCGTCGCCATGCGGAACGGAAAGGCGGCGTCGCGCTCCTCCGTCACGGCCCAGTGGTCCGGGAAGATCGGCATGCCGGCCGTATCGGCTCCGCCGGGCATCGACGCCGCGGCGCTGGCCCAGTCCGGACGGAAGCGGAACCTGCCGCCCGGCCAGCCGAACCCGTCCAAAAAATGCGCCCGCTCGAACGGCTGGGCGCAATCGATCCAACGGGCCTCTTCGAGTTCGGCCAGGGTGCCGCGGCCGGATTGGCGCAGCGTGACATCGATGATCTCGCGGGCCGTCATGCCGAAGGCCGGGTGCTCGGCCCCGAGCCGCTTCGCCAACCCGCAGATGACGTCATGGTTCGACAGGCACGCGCCCGGCGGTTCGATCAGCTTCGGCCCGAGCAGGATATGGCTCTGCCCGCCGCCCTGGTAGACGTCGTCGTGCTCGACGAACATCGTGGCGGGCAGCACGATATCGGCCATCCGGGCCGTGTCGGTCATGATCTGCTCGTGAACGACGGTGAAGAGGTCGGGACGCGCGAAGCCCCGCTTGACCACCTCCTGGTCGGGCGCGACCGAGACCGGGTTGGTGTTCTGGATGAACAATGCCGTCACGGGCGGGCCGCCCCGCAAACCCGCTGGTTCGCCGGTCAGCACGGCGCCGATGCGCGACTGATCGAGCTGCCGCACCCCGGGATCACTGAGGTCGAGCCCCTCGATCAACCGCTTGTTCCAGCCGAACATGCCGGAATTCGAGTGAAGAGCGCCGCCGCCCTCGTATTGCCAACTGCCGAGCACCACGGGCAGAGACGTTACGGCATGCATGGCGACGGCCCCGTTGCGCGACCGGGCGAAGCCGTAGCCGATGCGGAAGAAGGCGCGCGGGCGTTGTCCCAAAAGATGCGCCAGCGCCGTGATGTCGACGGCCGGCACGCCGCAGATCGCCGATGCCCATTCGGGCGTGCGGGTCGCGAGATGGGCCTCGAGACCGGCAGGATCGTCGGCATAGCGCTCGAGGTAGGGGCGATCCGCAAAGCCGTCGCGGAACAGCACGTGCATGATGCCGCAAGCCAACGCGCCGTCCGTGCCGGGTCTCACGATCAGACGAACATCGGCCTGGCGCAGTGTGGCATTGTCGTAGATGTCGACCGCGACGATGGGGGCTCCCCGGGTCTTACGGGCCCGGACCGCATGCGTCATGACGTTGATCTGGGTCACGACCGCATTGGTGCCCCAGAGCACGATGCAATCGGAGCGTTCCATCTCGCGCGGATCCGCACCCGACATGCGGCCGTTTCCGGCCAGGTAGCCGGCCCAGGACAGGGCCGTGCAAATGGTAGAATACTGGCCGGAATAGCGCTTGGCGTGACGCAGACGGTTGATGCCGTCGCGCATCACGAGGCCCATGGTGCCGGCATAGAAATAGGGCCAGACCGCCTCGGCACCGTGCCGGGCCTCGGCGGCGAGCAACCCGTCGGCCACCCGGTCCAGCGCTTCGTCCATGCCGATGGGCGTGAACTGGCCCGAGCCCTTCGGGCCGGTCCGCAGCAGCGCCTCCGTCAGGCGGTTCGGGTTGTGCACGCGCTCGGCATAGCGGGCCACCTTGGCGCAGATGACGCCCGCCGTGTAGCTGTTGTCGGCCGCGCCATAGAGGCGGCCGATGGTGCGGCTATCGAGCACTTCCACCTCGAGCGCGCAGGTCGAGGGGCAATCGTGCGGACAGGCTGAGGCGCGGCGAAGCGACCGGACGGGAACGTTCAAGGCGGGTTCCTCGCGTGAGCGCGCCGGGTGGCGACGTGGCCGAGGCATCGCTCAGGTCTGCGCGAAGCCCACCTCAACCATAGACCAGAAAGCAGGCCGATCCCAATGCCGTCGCTTGCCCCGTCGTACGAAAGCTCTTGAGCTTCGAGCCGACGCGTCATGCTAAGGTCACGGGAGTATCCGACTGCACCCGTGCCGCGCAACGGTGCAGGTGGCTTTCCTGATCCGGTCTCCCGCATGCGACGATCGTTCTGATGCCAAAGGGCAAACCCAAGATCCGCAAACAGGTGGCGGCGCTGCCGGTCAGGCTCGACGCGGCCGGTCAGCCGCGCGTGCTGCTGATCACCTCGCGCGAGACCCGGCGGTTCATCGTGCCCAAGGGCTGGCCCATGAAGGGGCGCAAGGACTACCGGGCTGCCGCCATCGAGGCTCAGCAGGAAGCCGGCGTGATCGGCCGTGTGCACAAGAAGCCCGTCGGCAGCTATCTCTACTGGAAGCGACGCGCCGAAAGCTTCGACCTTTGCCGGGTCAAGGTCTTCCTTCTCGAAGTCCAGCATCAGCTCCCCGCCTGGCGTGAGCAGGAGGAGCGCGAAACCGCATGGCTCCTCGTCGAGGATGCCGCCACTCTCGTCGACGATCCCGGTCTCGTGACCATCATCCGCGAGCTCGCGACGAATTGGCCGCGGCGGAAGGCCGCCCGTTCGCAAGCGGCGCCGGTCTGAGCCCCGGAGAGCCGCTCCGTCACTCGTCCCGGTAGACGCGTTCGCGGCGTTCGTGACGCTCTTGAGCTTCGACCGAGAGCGTGGCGATGGGACGGGCGTCGAGACGCCGCAAGGCGATCGGGTCTCCGGTCTCCTCACAATACCCGTATGTCCCATCATCCAGGCGGGACAGCGCCGAATTGATCTTGGAGATCAATTTACGCTGCCGGTCTCGTGCGCGAAGTTCTATCGCGCGGTCCGTCTCGGACGAAGCCCGGTCGGCGAAGTCCGGATGGTTCTCGTTCTCGCTTTGCAGCGCGGTTAAAGTCTCTCGACTTTCCCGCAGGATCTCATCTCTCCAGGCGATAAGCTTACGACGGAAATAATTCCGGTGCCGTTCGCTCATGAAGACTTCGTCTTCGGACGGTCTGTAGCCGCCCTCCATGGGATCAGGCAGCGTCATGCGGGCCAAACTCCTAGCGCACAGCTACGCTCATGCGGCGAGTGGTTGCCACGACAGCAAGACGCACGCAAGTGAATCGTGTCGTGTGGCCCGAACCCTGCTTTCGCGACGGCTAAGTTTTCGTTAGGCGGCGATGTCCGCGCCACATCGAAGTACCCTCGAGAGGATTTGCCTCCATGCGCCGCCTGATTCTTCTGCGACATGCCGAAGCGGCCGCCGAGACGGGCGCGGGCGACCACGCGCGCCCGCTGACCCGTCACGGCCAAAGCGAGGCTCAAAAGGCCGGCGTGGCTCTCGCCGAAATGGGCTGCCCGGAGTTCGCGCTCCTGTCGGATAGCCGGCGCACGCAAGAAACGTTCGACATCGTTCAGGACCGGCTCGGCACCGTCGTCCCGCATCGCCTCTCGCGCGATCTCTATGGGGCCTCGGCGCGCGACATTCTGGAGGCGACCCGTGACGTGCCCCCGGCGATTTGCCGTCTTCTGATCATCGGCCACAATCCCGGCATCGGCGACCTCGTGAGCGAATTGACCCGTGAGGGCAGCGATGCAGCCCTCGCGGCTCAAGCGGCGCAGTTTTCCACGGCCAGTTTCGCCGTGATCTCGGCCGACGCCCTCTTCCTGGATTTTGGCCAGGAGTGCCGGCTCGAAAGATTGTTCACGATCGATGCGGGGGTCCTACCCTCGCAGAGCTGACGGGTACCGCCCTTATCTCGATGAGCCGCAGCCCTGTTCAATCCGGGCTGCGCCGCATAGATGAGGCCGGCCGCTCGGAACCCTGACCTTGAGCTTTCTGTCCGACCTCGTCTTCGAAGCCCGCATTACGGCACTGAGCCTCGCCGATTATGTGTCGGGCAACGGGTTGCGGCTCGGCGTCACCGGCCTGTCGCGCGCCGGCAAGACGGTGTTCATCACGGCGCTCGTGCAGGCGCTGACCTCGCGCGGAGGCCGCCTGCCGGTGTTCCGGGCGGCAGCGGAAGGACGGATCGCGCGCGGCACGCTGCAGCCGCAACCCGACGATGCCGTGCCGCGCTTTGCGGTCGAGGATCACGTCAAGGCTCTGACGCTCGAGCGACTCTGGCCGGAATCGACGAGCCGCATTTCCGAACTGCGTCTCACCATCGAATACGAACGCCAGTCGGGCTGGCGCAACGGCCGCTCGACCCTGACGCTCGATATCGTGGACTACCCCGGCGAATGGCTTCTCGACCTGCCGCTGCTTTCGAAATCCTACGCGCAATGGTCGCAGGAGACGCTGGAGGCCAGTGCTGCGGCGGCCCGCGCGCCGCTCGCCGCCGCCTGGCGCGGAACCCTGGCCGGGCTTGCACCCGACGCGCCCGCCTCCGAGGAGGTGGCGCGGCACTGCGCGACCCTCTTCACATCCTACCTGAGGGCAAGCCGCGCGGAACTCTACGCGCTCTCGACCCTGCCGCCCGGCCGCTTCCTGATGCCGGGCGACCTCGAAGGCTCGCCGGCCCTGACCTTCGCGCCCCTTCCCGTACAGGATACCCCCAAGCCGGGATCGCTCGCCGCCATGATGGAGCGTCGCTACGAGGCTTACAAATCCCATGTGGTGAAGCCGTTCTTCCGCGATCACTTCGCCCGGCTCGACCGGCAGATCGTGCTCGTCGATGCGCTCTCGGCCCTGAATTCGGGGCCGGCCGCAGTCCGCGACCTGCAGAACGCCATGACGGATGTGCTGCTCGCCTTTCGCGCCGGACGATCGAACCTGCTGTCGACCGTGTTTCGCCCGCGCATCGACAAGATCCTGTTCGCCGCCACCAAGGCCGATCACCTGCATCACACGAGCCACGATCGGCTCGAGGCCATTCTGCGGCTCTTGACGGCCCGCGCCATCAGCAAGGCAGAGGATTTAGGCGCCACGGTGGACGTGATCGCGCTCGCGGCCGTGCGGGCCACGCGCGAAGCTTCCGTGAAACATGGCCGCGAGATGCTCGACGCGATCGTGGGCACGCCGCTGCCGGGCGAGACGATCGAGGGCGAGACCTTCGATGGCAAGGCCGAAGCCGCGATCTTCCCGGGCGAGCTTCCGGCCGACCCTAAAGCGGCGCTGCGCGGCGACGGCCTGGCGCTGGCCGAGGGCGAAGCCGACTATCGGTTCGTGCGTTTCCGCCCGCCCGTGCCGGAGGCTTCGGCAGACGGCGGCGAAGCGGTGCTGCCCCATATCCGGCTCGACCGGGCGCTGCAGTTCCTGCTCGGAGATCGGCTCGCATGACCGAGAGGATGGAACCGGCATCCCGCCCCCGCCCCCGCGTCTTCCGCATGCCGCCGGCGGATCCCGAACCCGCCGTTCCCTTCGCCCCGGCCGAGGCGCCGGTGGTCGAATGGCAGGAGGATGCCTTCGCGCGCGAGACCGAACGCGAAACGACGCACCTTCCGACAGGCGAAGCGGCGGTCGAACTCGCGCAGGCGCAAGGCATGGAGCGGCGCGGCCGCCCGGGCTGGGGCGCGTTGTTCTGGTCGGCGCTCGGGGGGCTCGTTTCGCTCGCCTTCGGCCTCTGGGTTTCGCGGCTCATCGAGGACCTTTTCGCCCATACGACGGCTCTCGGCTGGTTCGGGGTCGGCCTCCTGGTGCTGCTCGGCCTCGCGATCCTGGCCCTGGCGGTACGCGAAACCGTGGGCGTTTTCCGTCAAGCCAAGGTGGCGCGGCTGCATCAGGCGCTTGCGGCCGCCCGCTTGACCGACGATCGCGATGCCGCGCGAGGACTGATGGTCGAACTCGCGGCGCTTTATGCCGCCCGGCCCGAGACGGCCCGTGGGCGCGCCGAGATCGCGCGCGCCGCGACCGAGATCGTCGACGGCCGCGACCTCGTCGACATCGCGGAGGCCGCGTTGCTGCTGCCGATCGACCGGATCGTGGCGTCGGAGATCGCCGGCGCGGCCAAACGGGTATCGCTCGTCACGGCGATCAGCCCACGCGCCGTCATCGACCTGGTTTTCGTCGGGGGGCAGATCGTCTGGCTGATCCGCCGCATCGCCGAACTCTACAGCGGGAGGCCCGGCCTCTTCGGCTTCCTGAAGCTGGCACGCTCGGTGGGGGCGCATCTGGCGGTCACGGGCGGGATGGCGGTCGGCGACAGTCTCGTCCAGCAGGTCGTCGGACACGGCATCGCGGCTAAGCTCTCGGCACGGCTCGGCGAAGGCGTGCTGAACGGCATGCTGACGACCCGCGTCGGGCTGTCGGCTATGGCAGTCTGCCGCCCCATGCCGTTCGCGGTAGGCAAGCCACCGGGCGTCAAGGATGTGGCGCCGTTCCTGTTCAGGTCAGAAGGCTAGTGGACGTCGGGTCGCCATGGGCGACACTCGGTCCTAGGCCCGTGAACGTGCTTGCTTTTTCGTGCTGGAGTCTGTCCGGCAAAGACTGACGCGCTCTTCCCTCCCTGTCTTCCCTGCACTAAGAACGGCGATGCGCTTCGACCGGACGGCCTGGAGCATGCCGGGGCCGGTTCGGTCTCCTTGGGGCGCGAGCGGAGGCGGGCACCATGAGCATCTTCGGCAGTCTCGGCGGCATGCTGGGCAATCTTTTCGAACAATACGGCGGTCCGCAGGTGGTGCTGACGCAGGTGCTCAACCAGATGGGCGGCGTCCAAGGTGTGCTCCAGAAGCTCCAGCAGGCCGGCCTCGGTGGTCAGGTTTCGTCCTGGCTCGGCAACGGTCCGAACGAGCCGGTGTCGCCGGAGGCGATCGGCAACGCGATCGGTCACAGCAAGATCGGCGACATGGCAACGAAGCTGGGCATCCCGCCCGATCAGCTCTCGCAGATGATCGCCCATGCGCTGCCCGGCTTGATCGACCGCATCAGCCCCAACGGCACCGTGCAGCCCCACATGCTGCAGCCCGGCGGGACGGCCGCCTCGCCGCTCGATCCTCGGTCCTGACCGGCCGGACGATCGGCAGCGCTTTCTTAAGATGTCCCGGCCCAAGCTTCGTCGCGAGGGCGGCATTCGCCCGACGGCGCTCGTGGACGATCGAAGGGTGACGTCGTGAAGATCGTCATTCCGTTCATCAGCAATACGCTGATGAATTTCATCATCGGCCTGCTCCTGGCCCGGTTCCTGGGCCCCGCCGAATATGGTCGCATGGCCCTGGCACTTGCCGTCGGCCAGGTGATCCAGACCCTGGTCTTCGATTGGCTGCGGCTCGCCGCCACCCGGTTCTACTCCGAACGCACCCGGATCGAGCACCCAGAACTCCGGGCGACGCTCGACGCCGCCTTCGCGGTGCTGATCGCGGCACTCTGCACGGTCGCGGTCGGCTTCTTCGCGACGGGCATCGAGGTCCCCCTGTCGCGCAGTCTCGTCGGCCTCGCGGTCGGGGCTGCCGTCGCCAACGGCCTTTTCGACTACCATACGGCCCTGGTCCGGGCGCGCTTCCTCGACGGCGTCTATGCCCGGATCATCATGGGAAAGAATGCGCTGTCGCTGCTGCTGACCGTCGGAGGCGCTTGGTGGTTCGGGTCTGCCGCCATGGCACTGTCGGGCGTGTGCCTGTCGATGACGGGGTCGCTGATCGCGTCGCGTCGCTCGCTTGTGGATCCCGGCGCGTCGCCGCGCATCGCGCGTCGCGGGCTGGCGGGCCAAGCCCTGCGCTACGCCGTCCCGATCATCGTGGCCAATCTCCTCTACCAGATCATCCCGCTCGTCGACCGTGCTCTCATCGCCGAGCGATACGGTTTCGCCGAATCGGGCCAGTTCTCCCTCGCTTACGATCTCGGGATCCGGATCGTGCTGGCCGTGGGATCGACGCTCGATGTCCTTCTGTTCCAGATCGCGGTCCGGACCGACGAAACGCACGGGTCCGATCACTCGCGCCGTCAGATCGGCCGCAACATGGGAGTCGTGATCGCCATCCTGGCCCCGACCTGCATGGGGTGCTGGCTGGTGCTGCCGAGCTTCGAACATCTCGTCGTGCCCCCCGACTTCCGCGGACCATTCGCGCATTTCTTCACCTACCTGCTGCCGGGTTTCTTCTGCTTTCCGCTCATCCACTACGCCGTGCACCCCGTCTTCCAGATCCGCAAACGCACGCCACCGTTGATCGCCACCGCCGGCCTCGCGGCGGTGGCCAATATCGCGTTCAGCCTCGCGATGCCGGACGCGGTCGGTGCCATCGGCTTTGCCGTGGCACTCTCGGCGGCGCTCGGCATCGGGCTTCTGGCCCTGATCGGAGCCGCAACGATGATGCGGGCCGCTTGGCCGGCGCCCCGGGACCTCGCCGTCACGCTCGTGGGATCGCTCGCCATGGCGGCGGCCTTGCTGCCTCTGCGCGGCCTGACGCCGGGCGCCGTCACCCTCGCCCTGCAGGTCGTCGTCGGCACGGTGATCTACGCGGGTTTCGTCTTCGCCTTCGATCTCGCGGGACTTCGCGCCGTCGCTTTCACGCACCTGCCGGGCTTGCGCACACGGCGCGACACCTTCGCCAACACCACCGCCGAAGACCATGCCGCTCATCTTTGATTCACGATGTACGTTAAGTCCTCATCAACATTGATCATTCCGTAACCAAAGACAAAGAGGCTTAATACTATCGAGCGTCTTTGAGATATATTCGACCCGTGGAGCACGGATCTGCTCGTCGAACGGGTCATCGTCATGAAGCGCAGGATCATCGCCAGGCACGGCAGGGCCAATGGAGTCGCGGCGGCCATAACCACCATGTTGGCGCTTGCGGGCGCCACTGATCCGGCAGCGGCCGGCTCGCATTTCCCGGGCATCGGCCCCGGAACCGGCGTCGACGTCTATATCCCCAACCCGGACGCCCAGCCCCCGATCGCCTGGTCGCAAGGAACCGAGCCGCCACCGCCGCAAGGCGACTACGGCGGCGGCTTCCTGCAGTACATGATCACGGGGAACGAGACACGCCCGGTCCCGACCCCACGTGTGCCTCCGCCCTACTATCCCCAAATCGTGGCACCCCTTCAGTCCGCCCGCGGCACCCAGACAGGCCGCTATGCCCCGGACATCGCTTCGCATGCGCGACCGCCCGCCGGCACTGCGGCGCCGCAAGGCTACCGGCGTGGCGCCTACGGTCCCTACAGCGCCAACAGTCCTGTTCCGGACACCGCGCCCGCGGGTGCCAGACCGGGGGGTGACGGTGCCACGGCTTACGCCTGGGGCGGCACGGCGACGGGCTACGAAACGGCTTCGTCCTCGCCTTACCAGCAGGTCGCCTACCCGCAGCCCGACGCGGTCGCCTATTCCAACGTCGGACAGCCCCTCGAAGCCTCGATCGATCCGGTGTACCGCCGGCAGGAGATCGGCTACGCGGGACCGCAAGGTCCCGGGACCATCGTGATCGACACGAGCAACAAGTTTCTCTACCTCGTCGAAGGTGGCGGGCGGGCGCTGCGCTACGGCATCGGGGTCGCCCGACCCGGGTTCCTGTGGGCCGGTGCCAAGACCATCACCCGCAAGGCCGAATGGCCGGATTGGACGCCGCCGTCCGAAATGCTGGCGCGCCGTCCCGATCTTCCGCGCCACATGGAAGGCGGCATGGCAAACCCGCTCGGCGCGCGGGCCATGTATCTCGGGTCGTCGCTCTACCGCATCCACGGCACCAACGAGCCCAATACCATCGGCACGAACGTGTCGTCGGGCTGCATCCGCCTGCTCAACGAGGACGTCGCCGACCTCTACTCCCGGGTCAGGGTGGGGACTCGCGTCATCGTGATGTGATCGGCCGGCGGGCAGGTGCCGGTCGCGAACGGGG
>CAXTME010000047.1:0-15408 GCA_964245215.1 uncultured Lichenihabitans sp. | reverse complement strand
GCCGGTTCGCATCGCGGCCGGCCGCCGGTTCGCATCGCGGCCGGCCGCGATACGGTGAACCGACCCAGCCAGACAAGACCCTGCAACCAGCCGATCGGCACCGGGCCACGAACGGCGCCGGACTCCGACGCGCACCGCGTTCTCCGATCACCTCGCTGCCGGCGCAGGGCCGAGAACCAGCGATCCTCCGACGTCGCCGATTCCAGTGCGCACCGAGGCAGTCGGCGGGCGCATCGGCGTCGATGACCGGCGTCTCGGTTTTCTACCGGCACGGCCGGTCCTGCTCGATCCGTTCAGGCGTGCTCGCAAACGCGCAACCGCATCAGCCACGTGCAAGCCCCAGTAGTTCACCGGGTTGCTCTCAGCCCGACCTTATAATCTGCGATAGAAAAGAAACGTTAATAGAGCGGTGCCATTCCTGGTCGAGCCTTCCTTAAGGCATCCGGCTGGGCAAGAGGTTCGTCACGGTGGAGCATGATACGGTCGTCGACAACTTGGGCCCTCGGACGCGTCGCCTTGTCGAGCACAAGAGCCGTGCCGTCCCGCCGATCCAGGAACGTCGCTTCCGCGATCTCGTTCGAAGCGTGAGCGATGGCACCGTTTGCATCCTCGACCTCGACGGCTGCGTGACGCAGTGGAACGCGTCCGCCGGGCTGCCCATCGGCTACAGGGCCGATGAGGTCCTCGGACGGCATTTCTCCCGCTTCTACGCTGCCGAGGATCAGGCAGCAGGTCATCCGGCACAGGCGTTGAACACGGCCCTGACCGCCGGCAGCTTGGACGCCGAGGGTTGGCGCGTCAGAAAGGACGGGAGCCGCTTCTGGGCTCACATCGTCATCGATCTCATCAAAGACGAAAATGGCGTTCCGATCGGCTTCGCCGAGATCACGAGAGATCGTAGCGCGCAGCGGAAAGCCCGATCCGCGGCGATCGAGAGCGAGCGACGCTTCCGTCACCTCGTCGAGAGCATCACGGATTACGCCATCTACATGCTCGACCTCGACGGCCATGTGAGTAACTGGAACGCCGGTGCCGAACGCGCCAAGGGCTACAAGGCGATCGAGATCGTCGGCCGGCATTTTTCGACGTTCTATACAGCGGAGGACCGGGCCAAGGGTGTTCCCGCCAAGGCTCTTGAAACCGCTCTCTCGACCGGCAGTTTCGAGACCGAAGGCTGGCGGCTGAGGAAGGACGGGAGCCGGTTCTGGGCCCATGTCGTCATCGATCCCGTTCGCGACGACGCTGGCGTTCCGATCGGCTTCGCCAAGATCACCAAGGACCTGACCGAACGGCAAGCAGCCAACGCGGCTGTCCTCGAGAGCGAGAGACGCTTTCGCCATCTGGTTCAGGGCGTCACCGACTACGCCATCTACATGCTGGATCTCGATGGCGTCGTGGTCAACTGGAACGCCGGAGCCGAGCGGGCCAAGGGCTACACGGCCGAGGACATCGTCGGTCAGCATTTCTCCCGGTTCTACACCGAGGAGGACCGGGCCATCGGTCTTCCGGCGCGCGGGCTTGCGACCGCCCTCGAGACCGGCAGTTTCGTGGCCGAGGGCTGGCGGATCAGGAAGGATGGGAGCCGGCTCTGGGCCAATGTCGTCATCGACCTCATCCGAGACGACTCCGGTACGCCGATCGGCTTCGCCAAGATCACCAGGGACCAGACCGAGCAATGGAAGGTCCACGCGGCCGCACTCGAAACCGAGAGGCGCTTTCGCCACCTCGTCCAGAGCGTCACCGATTACGCCATCTACATGCTCGACCTCGAAGGCATCGTGGCCAACTGGAATGCCGGCGCGGAACGGGCCAAAGGCTATACGGAGGGGGAAATCGTCGGGCAGCATTTCTCCCGATTCTACACCGAGGAGGATCGAGCCGATGGTCTGCCGGCTCATGCGCTCGAGATGGCGCTGACGGTCGGAAGTTACGAAGCCGAGGGCTGGAGGGTCAGGAAAGACGGGAGCCGGCTCTGGGCGCATGTGGTCATCGACCTCATCTGCGACGATGGCGGCATGCCGATCGGCTTCGCCAAGATCACCCGCGACATCACCCGTCAAAAGGCCGATGCCGAACGACTCGCCAAGGTGAGCGGCACGCTCGAAGCCGCACTGTCGAACATGAAGCACGGCTTGTGCGTGTTCGACGTCTCGGGTTCGCTCCAGCTCGCCAACCGTCGCTTTCTCGAGATGTTCGGGCTCGAGCGCGCGACGGCACTCCAGGGATTGCCGTTCGAAAGCATCGTTCGGGACATCCTGTTCGCTACCGGGGCGTCGACGACCGACGCGGGTCTGTTCTACGATCGGCACAGGGCATGGATCGGCAGCAGGTCGGAACAATCGACCGTGGAGGACCTGCCGAACGGCATGCCTGTCGCGATCTCCCACGCCATGATGCCCGGCGGCGGCTGGGTCTCGACGTTCGAAGACGTCACGGAGCGCAAGCGGGCCGATCAGGACAGCTTGACGGGTCTCGCCAACCGACGCGCGTTCCGGGAACGTCTCGATGGTCTCGCGGCTTCGTCAGACCGGGTTCGTTCGGCCGTGATGCTGCTGGATCTCGACGATTTCAAGTTCGTCAACGACACCTACGGGCATGCGGCGGGCGATGCGGTTCTCAGACGCGTTGCCGACATTATTCGCTCCTGCCTCCGCGGTGGCGATCTTGCGGCCCGTTTGGGGGGCGATGAATTCGCGGTGTTCCTGGACGACATCTCCGAAGCGGAGGCCGTCGTCCTGGCCGAGCGTCTCATCGCGGAAATCCGCATGCCGCACGCGGTCGACGTCGACGTCGTCGCGCGGGTGGGCGTCAGCATCGGACTGGCGCTGGCCTTCGGCGTTCTGGCGACCGACGAGATCCTCATGAAGGCCGATGTGGCCCTCTACGATGCCAAGGAGAGCGGCAAGTGCGCCGCCAAGGTCTACTCGACGGAAATGAGCGCCAAGGTGAAGGCGCGACGCGAGCTCGAGGCGGATTTCCGAGACACGGTCACGACCGGCAACGGGTTCGCCCTCTACTATCAGCCCATCATGAACACGGCGACACGGCTCGTCACGGCCCGGGAAGCGCTGTTGCGGTGGCATCATCCCAGGCGAGGCTCGGTGCCTCCGTCGGTCTTCATGCCGCTGGCCGCCGAGATGGGGCTCACGTCCGAGCTCGGGTCATGGGTTCTCGATCGCGCCTGCCACGATGCCCGCCTCTGGGCCGACGATGCGCGCGTGACCATCAACGTTTCGCCGCTCGAACTCGGCGGCAATACCTACGCCAACCAAGTCATCCAAACGCTCTATCGGAGCGGTCTTCCCGCGTCTCGGCTCGAGATCGAGATCACGGAAACGACGCTGCTCGACGACGGGTCCGACAAGCTCGACGAGCTTCGGCGGTTGCACGCCCTCGGCGTCAAGGTCGCTCTGGACGATTTCGGCGTCGGCTTCTCGTCCTTGGCCCACGTCCGCGCCTTTCCGTTCGATCGGATCAAGATCGAGGGCTCCTTCGTGCGCGACGCCATGCTGCGCCCGGAATGCGCCGTGATCGTCGGCATCGTGGCCGAACTCGGACGGCGGCTCGGGATCGCCATCGTGGCCGAAGGTGTCGAGACACCGGACCACCTCGATCTTGCGATCCGCGAGGGGTGCCACGAGGTGCAGGGTTATCTGATCGGATATCCCGAGGCCGTTTCGGCCGACATGTCGCTTCTCGTCCAGAACAACGACAGGCCTGCCTTGCGGTCGAGACCCGCCTCAGCTTGAAGACGCACCAGGGCGACCGCCATTCCGAGCTTTGACCCCGGCCGCTTTTTTCGGCAAGGAACAGTTGGGCTCAGCGCCGGAGGTGGCGAAACGCCTTGACCACGGTCGAAGAGCCGCAGCGAGGAGGAGACGGATGCCAAAAGGCTATGTTATCGCCCGGATCACGGTCACGGACCCCGAGGTCTACAAGGACTATGTCGCGATGGCGTCCGCCGCCATGAAGCGATACGGCGGCAAACCCATTGCCCGCGGCGGCCGTTTCGAGGCGGTGGAGGGTGAAGCGCGGCCCCGCAACGTCATCCTCGAATTCGAGTCTTTCGACGCGGCACGCACCTATTATTACTCGCCGGAGTACCAGGAGGCCGTGAAGAAACGAGCGCCGGCCTCGATCGGCGAACTCGTGCTCGTCGAGGGGGCGGACTAACCGGCCGAGTGGCCGGCCAGCACGGCCGCCTCGGGCTTCGGCCCTTCGGTAAACTCGCGCCAGAGCAGGATCAGCGCCGCCATCAGGGCCGGCCCGATGAACAAGCCGACGATGCCCCAGGTCTCGACACCGCCCAGGATGCCGAACAGCACCCAGAGGAACGGCAGGCGCGTGGCGCCGCCGATCAGGGCGGGACGGATCAGGTGGTCGGCCGCCAGTACCACGACCGTGCCAAGAACCACGATGACGACGGCCGGCACCACCGACCCCTGCGCCAGCAGGATCAGGCCGACCCCGATGAACACGAACGTGACGACGAACGGCACCATGGCGGCCACGGCCGTGAGGCCCCCGAGCAGCGTCGGATGGGGGACTCCGGCAATCGCATAGGCAATGCCCATCAGCACGCCCTCGCCGAGTCCCACGAGCACGAGCCCGTCGACGGTGCCGTGGACCGAGGCGACCATCTGCCGGGCCACGCGCTCGCCGCGCGATCCGAACAGCTTCTGACTGGCCTTCAGCAGGTCCCGCACCAGCGCCTCGCCATCCTTCAGCAGGAAGAACAGCGTCATAAGGGCAAAGAAGAAGATCACGAGACGACGCGAGACCTGGGTGCCGACGTCGCGACCGATCTGCAGCACGGAGCCACGGTTGACACGCTTGATCAAGTCGCCAGCCGCCGGAACACCTCTCGAAAGGTTGTCCTGCCACCACGTCTGGACCGCTCCGGACCCGAACGGAAGGTGAGACACCCAATCCGGGACCGGGATGCCCGAGGTCGTCGCCTTCTGATAGAGCTCGAGGACGTCGTGAGCCTCACGTGCGCCCTGCACGGCCAGGATGATGAACGGCAGCCCGAACAGGATCGCGATGCCGGCCGTGAAGACGGCAGGGAGCAGCACATTGTGCTTGCTCGGAGGCCAACGTCGATTGGCCTTTTCGAACAGCGGCCAGATCGCGATGGCGAGGATCGCGGCCCAGGCCAAGGCCGGCAGGAAATTGCGGATGGTCCAGAGGCCGAAGCCGAGCAACACCGCCACCAGCGCCAGCCGCGCGTAGCGCTGACGTTTAGCCCGTGTCGGCTCGTCGTCCGAATCCGCTTGCGGATCGCGGCGAAGCACCGTGTCAGACAACATCATGAGCGCGTCCTCGCAGGGATACCGCCCGCATCATACAGGCGGCATCGTCGCTGCGGGAACGTCTCTGAGCATATCGGGTTGCGAAAAAAGCGGGGGGCCGCACGAACCTGCGGTGAGATCGACGTCTCCCGCCGCTTCAACCTCCGGGTTAGCGGATGACTCGTCGGATCACGCGAACGACCGGCCGACGCCGGAAGACCCGCACCATGGGACGACGTCGCACCACGATAATCGCAGTCTTGATTACGGGAGCTGCCGTAACCGCAACGACGGGCTGCGACGCGACCGGCATGGCTTCGGCGCTGCCGATGAGGCAAAGGCCTGCCAAGCAGGCGAAGGCCATCGGTGCAAAAATCTTCATAATCTCGTACCCTCGTCTCGTTTTCGACCACCGCAGGTTAAGCAGCCACGGTCAAGTTTCAAGCTTTTTAGAAAAGCCGACGAAACTCAGGTTAACGGAGCAAGGCAGTCCGATCGAACGAGCGCCTTCCGGGTTCCCATCGGGCCGAGCGGGCCCGACTGGCCATTTCACCGAACGTTAACGCTTTCGCGCTCTTCATCGGGACCGGTCGTGAACCGGACGCATGAACGGGCATGTCATGAGGCGCTTTCTCCTTTCGGCCTGCATCGCCGGCCTGACGCTTTCCCTATCTCCGCAAGCCTTCGCGGACGATGCCGAAAGCTGCGATATGCTGTGCAGGCTCAGGAGCTATCTCGCGACCGACCATATGGCGCCCGCTTCCGCCGGCGCCGGGAGCCCTCGGGCCAGTGCGAAACACACGCGGAGCGCGGCGGCGCCGCATAGGGCCAAGCCCGGAGTCGCGGCGGCGCCGGCTGCAAGCGTCCCCAAGGTCGCGGTTTTGAAACCAGCACCGGCGGCGGAGACCGCGGAGGCGCGGCCAAAGCGCCCCAAGACCGTTTCGGTCGCGGATGCAAATCCGGCGCCGTCCCCGGCACCCGAACGCCATCGTTCGACGGCCAAAGCCGCGCTCCATCCCGCCAAGTCCGCGGTAGTGGCCAGAACGGCAGAACCCGCCGCTCCCGAGGCAGATGCGACAGCGCCGATCGTTTCGAAGGCGCCGTCGAAACGGGTCGCAGCCCATGTGGCGGTGCCCAAGGCCCCGCGTGTGTCGTCCCCGCCGCCTGTACAGACCGCGACGGCCGCCGAAATAACCAAGAGCCCGACCGCACCGATCCCCGGCAGCGCTCCTCTGGTGGCGGCAGGGTTCAAATAGCCGGCTGCCGCAGCTTCAGAGCGGCGGCAGCACCGAGCGGTGTTGCGCCATCCGGTCGAGACGACTGAGCCCTTCACGCGTCTGGCTATCGACCCTGGTGATAAGACGGGCGCCGCGCCCGTAGGTCAGCCACGCCCAGACCCAGTTCAGGTAGACCGCGAAGCGATTGCGAGCGCCGATCAGAAAGAACAGGTGGACGACGCTCCACAGGATCCAGCCGACGAGGCCCGTCATCTTGATGCGGCCGAGGTCCGCGACCGCGGCCGAGCGGCCCACCATGGCGAGCTGCCCCTGGTCGCGGTACACGAAAGGTGGCGGCGGCGGGAGGCCGACCATCCGGGCTTTCAGGACCTCTGCCACATAGGCGCCCTGCTGCTTCGCCACCGTCGCCACGCCCGGCAAGCGGTGGCCTGCGCTGTCCTCAGAATAGGTGCAGTCGCCCACAGCGAAGATGTCCGGGTGGCCAAGCACGGAGCAATCCGGCCCGATCTTGATGCCGTTCCCCTTGCCCTTCTCGGCGGCGAGCCAGTCCGCCACCGGGGTCGCGGCGGTGCCGGCGGCCCAGATCACGTTGGCCGACCCAATGCGTTCGCCTCCGGCCACGACGCCGTCGCCGTCGACGGTCTCGACTTCGGTCTTGGTCTTCACCTCGACGCCAAGCGCTTCGAGATGCCGGCGGGCGTAATCCTGCAGCTCCGGCGAGAAGCCCGTGAGCAGGTTCGGGCCGCCCTCGCAGAGGACGACCCTGGCCCAGGAGGGTTGTATCCGGCGGAAGTCGCGGGTCAGTGTCGAATGGGCGAGTTCCGCGATGGCGCCCGCCATCTCGACACCGGTCGGCCCGCCCCCCACCACCACGAACGTCAGGAGCTTACGGATCTCGTCCGGGTCCGTTCGGCTCTCGGCCCATTCGAAGGCCGCGAGCAGGCTGCCGCGCAGCGCCAAGGCCTGGTCCAGGGTCTTCAGAACATGAGCGTGGTTCGCCCACTCGTCATGACCGAACCAGGAATAGACCGAGCCCGTTGCGAGGACCAGGTAATCGTAGGAAATATCCGGCAGGTCGGCGACCAGCACGACCTTGCGGACCGTGTCGATGCCGGTCGCGTTCCCCATGAGTGTGCCGACCCGTTTCATGTCGGTGAACACACCGCGGACCGGAACCGCGATGTCGGACGGCGCCAAGGCCGCGGTCGCGACCTGGTAGAGCAAGGGTTGGAACAGATTGTGATTTGTCTTGTCGATGACCGTGATGAAGGCCGGTGAGACCGTGAGGCCGCGGATCAGCGCCAAGCCACCGAAGCCTGCGCCGATCACCACGATTCTCGGTAGGTTCGCCGAACTCGGCGGGTCCATCGGGGCGATGATGGCCGTCATGGTTCACCTTGGTTGCGCAGCCTCGTCGGGAGCGTGACTTCTAGCAGATTCGGGATCTGAAGATCAGCCGCAAACCATCTGGAACAGCGCCGTCCGTAACGGTGGCCCATAGTCCGACTGCCGGAAGTAGGCGGCCTGCGGCAGGGCATCCACCTCGAGCGCGATCTCGTCGTTGCGCGGCAGCGGATGGAGGATGCGGGCTTCCGGCCTCATGCGGCGCGCGGTCCCGAGATCGAGCACGAAGCGGTCCTTGACCTGGTCGAACATCGTCTCGTCGGTGAACCATTCCTTCTGCGGGCGGGTCATGTAGAGGATGTCGACCTTCGGCACGAGGTCGTCCCATGCAGTCGTCTCGGTGTAGGTTACGTCGTGCCGGTCGAGGTAGTGGCGGATGTCCTCGCGCACGCGGAGTTCGGGCACCGACACGAAATGGATCCTGGCACCCGGGCAACGTGCCAGAAGATAGGCGAGCGACCGCACAGTGCGGCTGAAGCGGCAATCGCCCACGAAGGCGATCTCGACATCGTCCGTCCGGCCGAGTTCGCGCTTGATCGTATAGAGGTCGAGCACCGCCTGAGTCGGATGCTGTTCGGCACCCGAGCCCGCGTTGAACACCGGCACGTGAAAGCCTAGCCGCTCCATGTTGCGGTGGACCACGAAAGGCGCATCCTCGTCGTGGTGGCGCAACACCAGGGCCTTCGGCCGGTAGCCCGCGACGACGCGGGACGTGTCTTCCAGCACCTCGCCTTTGGCCGCGGAGGAGAACTTTCCCGCATCCTCGGTATAGATCACCTGGGCGCCGAGGCGGATGGCCGCGAGCTGGAACGACATGCGGGTGCGGGTGGAGGGCTGATAGAACAGCATCACCACGACCTCGTCGCGAAAGATCGGCTCGGGCTTCTGGTCGAGCAGCCAGGTCGTGCGGTCGGCCAGTTCGGCAAAGATATCGGGCGTGAAGATCTGGGCTTCGAGGATGGATTGTCCCTTGAGCGACATGGCGGATCCTCGCGGCTGGTCGACGGCCCGCCTCCTGTGCCACGGCGAGGGTCCGAAGGACAATGTCGCGCGGTCGTCCTTCGCGCGTCGTCCACCTCCTCCACCGCCCTACAGGCGGCGGATGAGGCCTGAGGCCCAGCGTCAAACGATCGAGTGAGGAGCACTCTCCATCGCGGCGGCCAGCCGGGGCCAATCCCTTTTCGGGCTCCAGACCACATTCGATCGCGCGATGTCGGCCGCCACGGCAGCATCGTGTTGCGCGAATTGCTCGAACGGTTTGCGCACCACGGCCACCACGGGCACGGCCAGCCCGGGTCGCGCCTCGAAGGACGCGTCGATCGTGGCTGATCGATTGAGGAAGCACAGGATGCCGGCCACGCTGGAACCGTGGCTCTCGATCAACGCCACGAGCTTCGCGGTGGTGCTGAAATTGTTGCACACGTCCTCGACGATGAACCAGCTCTGGCCGGGCTCGGGCTCGTGTCGGCTGAACACCAGCTCGGAAGTCTCGCGAGAGCCTGCCGTGGCAGCACCTGTGATGGTCTTCTCGGGGTAGATGTAGTTCTGGCCTCGGTCGAGGGCGAGCTGGTACGCGAAGGCCTTGCCGCCTTCCGGGGCGCCGCAGAACCCGGTGGCGGAGGCGCAATCGATCCCCCGCTCCTGCAACAGCGTTTGGAGCTGCCGGGAAAAGACCGCGAGCAGGCGCGGCCGGCTCTCGGCCTTGGCGAAGTTCACGTAGATGTCGCCGACAAACTGGCGGCCCGTGGCGTCGCGCCCGGCATAGCCGACGAGTGGCCCGAGGCGCCGGCCCGCCGCGTCCTTCGGACATTCATAGAAGGCGCCCGCGCGCCGCATCAGGTCGAGCGGTGCGGCACCTTCGGGGATGTCGTCCAAAGCCATGCGTCCCTCACCTGTAGCCTTCGATCTCGCGGTTCAGGCGAAGCACTTCCTGCCGCGCCGCCTCCGCAAAACCGTCGCCATCCGAGGCGTAGATGATGCCGCGCGACGAACCGATGATCATCCCACGACCCCGCGCGTCGCGCCCGGCCTCGACGGTGCGGCGCAGGTCTCCGCCCTGCGCCCCGATCCCCGGGATCAGGATCGGCATGGTGCCGACGATGCGCCGAACCGCGGCGAGTTCGTCCGGATAGGTGGCGCCGACCACGACGGCGCAATTGCCATGCTGGTTCCAGGTTTCGGCGACGTGACGCGCCACGACGCGGTAGAGCGGTTCATCACCGATGATGAGATCCTGGAACTCTCCACCACCGGGGTTGGACGTCCGGACGAGGACGATCGTGCCCTTTTCGCGACGCCCGAGGAACGGGTCCAAAGCCTCACGGCCGAGATAGGGGTGGACCGTGATGGCGTCGGCGCGGATTTCGTCGAAGGCGTAATCGGCATAGCCCTGGTTGGTCGAGCCGATGTCGCCACGCTTGGCGTCGTAGATCACCGGGACCTCGGGCGCGACCGTGCGGATATGCTGCACGACGGCCCGCAAGGCTTCCGCGCCCGGTGCACCGAAGGCTTCGAAGAAAGCCGCATTGGGCTTGAACGCGCAGGCGAGATCGGCGGTCGCGTCGACGATCGCCTTGCAGAAGGCCGCA
Source organism: uncultured Lichenihabitans sp. (assembly GCA_964245215.1). Lineage (GTDB taxonomy): Bacteria > Pseudomonadota > Alphaproteobacteria > Rhizobiales > Beijerinckiaceae > Lichenihabitans. Next base: position 4,887 of record CAXTME010000047.1, on the reverse strand, counting down.
ACGACGAGAGCCCGCGACGCCGTTTCGTGGCCGCCGTCGACGCCGGCCTTTATGGCATCGGGCAGCTTGTCCCAGACGGGGTCGAGGCCGACCGACACGAAGCGCCCACGGTCCCATCGCGTTTCGAGGAGGTCTCGGAACGGGCGCCGATCGGGCGTGGTCTCGGCAGCCGTCACGCCACCACCCGCCAGGCCAGGGTCTCGCCGGCGCACATCGGCACCACCGTGTCGCCAAGCCCCGGCACCTCGACCTCGGCCGGCATGCGCCAGGGCTCGGCCACCAGGCTCACGCTCTCGCGGTTCAAAGGGTATCCGTAGAACCCCGCGCCGAACTCCGACAGGAATGGGTCGAGCCGATCGAGCTTGCCTTCGCGATCGAAGAGGTCGACCAGAAGTGGCAGGGCGGCCATCGTGTTCCAAACGCCGCAGGCCGCGCCGTCGCTCTCCTTGCGATGGCGCAGGTGCGCTGCATCGTCTCCGCCGTAGAAGAACCGCGGATGGCCGTCGAGGATGACATCGCGCAGGGCGGCCCGATCGTCACGCCATTTCGGCTGAGGCTTGCAGCCGCAATGCACCCGCATCAACCCGCCGCTCGCCTTCGAATAGCCCAGCACGTCGTCGACCGTGGTGAAGAGGTGGTGCACCGTGATGCTGGCGCCGACGGCGTCGTCCTGCCGCTTCACCCAATCGACCGCGGCGCGGCTCGTGATGTGCTCCATGGTGAGCTTCAGCCGGGGAAACCGTGCCCGGATGCGCTCGAGGATCGACAGGAACCCTTCTTCCTTCTTCAGGCCCTCGACGGCATCGTCCGGGTGCTCGCCGTGGAACTGCACGATGAGACCGACGTCTTCGGCCGCCGCCAGGGCCGGATGGATCTTGTCGTAATCCTGCACGCCATTGCCGGAGTGGGTCGTCACCATGAAAGGATAGACCTTGCCGATCCGCACCCCCTGGGCGAAAGCGTCCCGCACCGTCTGTTCGGTCGTCTGCTCGGTGACCTGGATCGTCATCACGGGCTCGACGGTCGTGCCAGGATCGTGGGCGCGGGCGCGGTCGAGGATGAGGTCGCGATACCAGAGCGCCCGTTCGCCCGTGAGCACGGGCGGCGTGATGTTGGGTTCGGCAACGATGCGCCGGCGCCACCCCGCCTTGAGGAAGACCGGCACCAGGAAGTCGAGCATCGCCCCTTCCCGGAAGTGCGCGTGCCAATTGTCGGGCGCGCGAAGCGTCACGGTCCGGGACGCCATGGTCACGCGGCCCGACGCTCGGGCTCGGCTGCGGCTGCCCTGCGGGCGAGGTCGCGCTTGACGATGGCGGTCGGCTTCCAGGGAGTACGAAGGTGGATCGCACCATAGCCGAAAGCGCGAGCACCGAGCACCCGAACCCGGTCGAGGTCGTCGAAGTCCATGATACCGGGCGCGATGACCGGCAAGGCACCATCGGCCGCGATCTCGCGCACGGCCCGCCAGTTGAGCGCCTGGGCCGGACGGCCCGAAACGCCGCCGCCGCCGCCGCCGACCCGGCGTTCGAGCCGCCAGAGCGGGCTGCGCCCGTCGGGATAGATCTGCTCCCAGGGAACGCTGTTCAGCGCCACGGCTTCGGCGACGCCCTTGAGGCCGCGGGCGATCGCGAGGTAGTCCTGGCTCGTCGAGACCTTGACGATGATGGGATGGCGCGACACGGCCTTGACGGCCTTGACGCCCCGCACCACGGTCTCGGCGGTCTGCAACGCGTGGCCTGTATTGGGGCAGGACGGGTTGACCTCCAAGCCACTGACCCCGAAGCCGTTCAGCATCTCGGCCATCTCCACGAGTTCGGCGTCGTCGCCGAAGATCGAAGCCACGGTCCTGACGCGCTCGAAATCGAGTTTCGGGCCGATGTGGCGGCACCACCAATCGATTCCCGGATTGGTGAGCCCCACCTTGTTGACGGCGCCTCCCGGCACCAGCGCCACGCAGGACCAGGGCTTGTGCCAACGCAGATTCCCCTCGCGAGGGGACCGCGTGAGGGTCTTCAACACCACGGTGAAGAGATCGGGGCGGATCAGGCCGACATCGACCATCGGCCGTTCCCAGGGCCAGCCCTTGCCGTCATAGGCGAGGGAACCGCTCGACACCACATGATCGAGGCTATGGCCGTTCGATAGTCCGATCATCACCGCCTCCTCGACGCTGCGCCCCAACGATCCGCGAAACGGGATAACAGGTCGCGTGCAAAAGCTGAAGGTCGGAACGGGTCGATCCCTCATGCCACCGAAATGTTATGACCCGGAATTCGACAGCAAGGGCCGGAGTGGCTCAGGACGGGAGGCGGTCTACACCGATTGCCATGAGTTTGGAGATCCCGCCATGAACGCCATCGTCCGCGCCGACACGACCGTAACCTCCGACATCGACCACGACCGCTGGGCGGCCCTCGGACGGCGCGACCGGGCCTTCGACGGCCGTTTCGTCTACTCGGTCCGGACCACGGGCGTCTATTGCCGCCCCTCCTGCCCGGCCCGGCCGGCGCGCCGGGAGAACGTCACGTTCCACGCCTCGCCGGCCGCCGCCGAAGCCGCGGGGTTCCGGGCCTGCCTGCGCTGCCGCCCCGATGGCGAAAGCCTGCACCAGCGGCACGCCACTGTGATCGACCGTGCCTGCCGGCTCATCGACTCCGCCGAGGAAGAGCCCGACCTCGCAGCACTCTCCAGCGCCGCGGGCCTGAGCCGCTTCCACTTTCACCGCCTGTTCAAGGACAGGCTCGGCGTGACCCCGAAAGCCTATGCGGCGGCCCGGCGCGCGGCGCGGACCGCGGCGGCCCTCGCCACGACCGCGACCGTGACGGACGCCATCTATGACGGCGGCTTCGCGTCGAGCGGCCGCTTCTATGCGTCCGCCGTCGAGCGGCTCGGGATGACGCCCTCGGCACGGCGCCGCGGCGGCATCGGCGAGACCATCCGGTTCGCGACCGGCCCCTGCTCGCTCGGCTCGATCCTCGTCGCGGCGACCGACAAGGGGATCGCCGCCATCACGTTCGGCGATGATCCTCACGTGTTGGTTGAGGATCTGCAGGGCCGCTTTCCGGGCGCTGCTCTCGTCGGCGGGGACGCGGATTTCGAGGCTCTCGTGGCCCGCGTGGTCGGCTTCGTCGAGGCGCCTCGGTTGGGTCTCGATCTCCCGCTCGACATCCGCGGCACGGCGTTCCAGGAGCGCGTCTGGCGAGCCCTGCGGGAGATTCCGGCTGGCGAAACGCAGAGTTACGCCGAGGTCGCGCAGCGGATCGGTTCGCCGAAAGCCGTGCGGGCCGTCGCCGGCGCCTGCGCGGCCAACGCGCTCGCGGTGGCGATCCCCTGCCACCGCGTCGTACGCACGGGCGGCGACATCTCGGGCTACCGCTGGGGGATCGAGCGCAAGCGGACCCTGTTGGATCGGGAGGCGGAGGGGTGAGTCTGGGTGCCATGGTCCGTAGCGCAGCCCCTTGGTTCAGGGTGTACGACTGGATCCGCTGGTCGTGTCAGGCCGTGTGCATGATGGCAGGCAAGTCAGCGCTGTGCGGTTTGATGATCTCGACGTCATGGCCGAGCGCGACAATAAAACGAAGCAGGCGCTCGACTGAAAACTGCCGGAACTTGCCATGCCGCAATCGTCGGTTCGGCATCGATGAACGACGCCTTGTCTGGACAAGGGCGCTCCCGGACCTAAACTCTCGGTCGACCCAGAAACTCCCGGAAACCCCCGCCCTTGCGCGACTTCAACCTGCCCGGCCGTTCGCTCGCCATCGCCGAACACGGCATGGCGGCGACGTCGCATCCGCTCTCGACGCTCACGGCGATCGAAGTCCTGAAGGACGGCGGCAACGCCATGGACGCGGCGCTCGCGGCGGTTGCCATGCAGTGCGTCGTCGAACCCGCCATGACCGGCCTCGGCGGCGACTGCTTCGTGCTCTACGCGCCCGCCGGCAGCCTGCCGATCGCGCTCAACGGATCGGGCCGGGCGCCCGCGGGGGCCACGGCCGAGTGGTTCGCCGAACACGGCGCGACGACCGTGCAGCCGACCTCACCCCACACCGTGACGGTGCCGGGCTGCGTCGATGCCTGGTGCCATCTCAACGAGGCCTACGGCACGAAACCGCTCGGTGTGCTCCTGACCCCGGCCATCAAGGCTGCCGAAGAGGGGTTCAGAGTGACGCCGCGGGTCGCCGCCGATTGGGTCAACAACCGGGCTCGCCTCGAAGGCGATCCGGATGCGCGGGCCGGCTACCTGCCGGGCGGTCGCCCGCCCGCCGAGGGCGAACTCTACCGCATGCCGGCCCTCGCCAGGACGCTTCGGGCGATCGGGCGCGACGGACGGCGGGCCTTCTACGACGGGTCGGTCGCCGAGGAGATCGTGGCGAAGCTCAAGGGTCTCGGCGGACTTCACACGATGGAGGATTTCGACCGGCAGCGCGCCACGCCCGAGGACCCGATCCACACGTCGTTCCGCGGCCACGACGTGTATGAATGCCCGCCCAATGGCCAGGGGCTCATCGCCCTGATGATGCTGCGTCTGGCCGAGCGCCTCGACCTCGGATCGGGCCAGGAGGCGGACCGCATCCACTGCCTGGCCGAGATCACCAAGGCGGGTTACCACGCCCGCGACGCTTATCTCGCCGATCCGCTGCACGGCGAGGTGGCGGTCGCGCACTTCCTGTCGGACGATTGGACCCGGCGCATCCTGGCCCACATCGTTCCGCATCGGGCGCAGCCTCCCCTCTTCTGGAACGACGTCGCCCACAAGGACACGGTCTGCCTGTCCGTGGTGGATCGAGACCGCAACACCGTCTCGTTCATCAATTCCATCTTCAACGGTTTCGGCAGTGGCCTCTATGTGCCGGGTTGCGGCGTGCTGCTGCACAACCGCGGCCTGTC
>CAXTME010000046.1:26345-34613 GCA_964245215.1 uncultured Lichenihabitans sp. | reverse complement strand
TCTTCGAAACCGGCGACGGCCCGGTGCAGGCGCTGTCGCAGATCTCGCTCGACATCATGCCAGGCGAATTCGTGTCGCTGATCGGGCCCTCGGGTTGCGGCAAGACGACCCTGCTGCGTGTCATCGGCGACCTCGAAACCGCCACGTCGGGTCGGCTGAACGTCAACGGCATGACGCCGCGCGAGGCTCGCCTCAGACGCTCCTACGGCTACGTGTTCCAGGCCCCGGCCCTTTATCCATGGCGGACCGTGGCGCGCAACATCGCCCTGCCGCTCGAGATCATGGGCTACGGCCGTGAGGAAAGGCGCGCTCGCGTCGAGGCCGGCCTGGCGCTCGTCAACCTCGACGGTTTCGGCAACAAGTTTCCCTGGCAATTGTCGGGCGGCATGCAGCAGCGCGCCTCGATCGCCCGTGCGCTGTCCTTCGATCCCGCTCTCCTGCTGATGGACGAGCCCTTCGGCGCCCTCGACGAGATCGTGCGCGACAAGCTGAACGAGCAATTGCTGCGTCTCTGGGAACGGACCGGCAAGACCGTGGTGTTCGTCACGCACTCGATCCCCGAAGCCGTGTTCCTGTCGACCCGGATCGTCGTCATGTCCCCACGCCCGGGCCGCATTCAGGACGTCGTCCATTGCGACTTCCCGGGCGACCGGACTCTCGACATCCGGGACACTCCGGCGTTCCTCGCGGTGGCGCATCGCGTGCGCGAAGGCCTGCGGGCCGGGCATGCCTATGTCGATTGAGGCGAGGGCTCATCCTGGCGCTGTGGTGCTTCGGCGTGCCGTTCGCCCGACCGGTCCCGGGCCGGCCCTGCGCGCCGTGGCCGGACGCGTGCTGCCCGTCGTCGTCGTGGTCCTTGGGATCGTGGTGATCTGGTACGGGGCCGCGGTCGGCATGAATGCCGACCTGCAGCGCGAAGCCTTCGACAATGCCGGCATCACGGACGCCGGGTGGCGCGACTTCGCGGCCGGCACCTGGTCGCAAAGCCATCCGCGGCTTCCCGCGCCGCACCAGATCGCGGCCGAGATCGAGAAATCGGTGTTCGACACGCCGGTCACCTCGAAGCGCAGCCTCGTCTACCACGCCGGTGTTACGCTCGAGGCCACGGTGCTCGGCTTCGCGCTCGGCGCGCTCGTGGGGTTCGGGCTGAGCATCCTCGTGGTGCATGTCCCGAGCCTCGACCGGGGCCTGATGCCCTGGGTGGTTGCCTCGCAGACCGTGCCGATCGTGGCGCTCGCCCCGATGATCGTCGTCATTCTCAACCAGGCCAACGTGACGGGACTGCTGCCCAAGGCCGTGATCGCGGCCTATCTGTCGTTCTTTCCCGTCGCGGTCGGCATGGTGAAGGGGCTGCGTTCGCCCGACCCCTTGCAGCTCGACCTCATGCGGACCTACTCCGCCTCGACCCGACAGACCCTGTCGAAACTGCGCCTCCCGGCCAGCCTGCCGTTCTGTTTCGCCAGCCTCAAGATCGGCGTCGCGGCAAGTCTCGTCGGCACGGTCGTGGCCGAGGTGACGAAGAGCGAGGACGGTGGTCTCGGGGCGCGCCTCCTGGCGGGTTCTTACTACGGGCAGACCGTGCAGATCTGGTCCGCCCTCATCGTCGCGGCGATCTGTGGCGCCGTGCTGGTCGGGCTGATGTCGGGCATCGAACTTTTCGTGATGCGGCGCACCGGGGCGGCACGATGACCGCAGGGCCCGGACCCTTATATTGGCTCGGCTGCACCGCGGTCTGGCTGCTGGCCTGGACCATCGTCGAATGGATCGTCCGGAAGGCGCCACGGCGCGGTTGGGCGGGGCGGATCGCCGCCGCCGCGGTGCCGCTGATCTTCGGCGCGACCCTGCTGTTCTGGTGGGAGATGATCGTGCGGGGGTTCGGTGTTCCTGCCGTCATTCTGCCGCCACCCTCGGCGATCGCGGCGCGTCTCGTCGCCTCGCCGGGCGTGCTGGCGGCGGATTTCGTGCAGACCATGAAGGGGCTGGTGGCCGGTTACCTCGTCGGCTGCGGCGGCGGCATCGCGGCCGCTATCGCGATCGATCGCGTGCCCTTCCTGCAGCGTGGCCTGCTGCCGCTCGGCACGCTCGTCTCGGCGCTGCCGATCGTCGGCGTGGCGCCCATCATGGTGATGTGGTTCGGGTTCGACTGGCCGTCCAAGGCCGCGGTCGTGACCGCGATGACGTTCTTCCCGATGCTGGTCAACGCCAATGCGGGCCTGGCCGCCACGACGCGGATCGACCGCGACCTGATGAGCACCTATGCGGCGCCTTACGGCATGGCGCTGCGCAAGCTGCGGCTGCCGGCGGCGCTGCCCTTCATCTTCAACGGGCTCAAGATCAACACGACGCTTGCGCTGATCGGCGCCATCGTGGCCGAGTTCTTCGGCACGCCGATCGTCGGCATGGGCTTTCGCATCAATGTGGAGGTCGGCCGGATGAACATCGACATGGTCTGGGCCACGATCGTGGTCGCGGCCCTGTCGGGCTCGCTGCTCTACGGCATCGTCTCGGCCGTCGAACGGCGCGCGACCTTCTGGCATCCGTCGTTCCGCGGACGCCCATCCTGAACAACGAAGGAGAACGAAATGAAACGCTTGATCTGCGGTTTGGCGGCACTTGGTGCCGCGTCGCTCGGAGCCGGGAGTGCGGCCCGGGCCGCCGACCCCGTGACGCTGCAGCTGAAGTGGGTCGCGGACGCCCAATTCGCCGGCTATTACGTGGCCAAGGACAAGGGATTCTACAAGGACGCCGGCCTCGATGTCACGATCAAGCCGGGCGGACCGGACGTGAACCCCGAGCAGGTGCTGGCGGGCGGCGGCGCCGACGTCGTGATCGACTGGATGCCATCGGCACTGGCGACGCGCGAGAAGGGCTCGCCGGTCGTCAATATTGCGCAGCCGTTCAAACGGTCCGGCCTGGAGCTGACCTGCCGGGCCGACAGCGGCGTGAAGACACCGGCCGAGTTTCCCGGCCATACGCTGGGCGTCTGGTTCTACGGCAACGAATACCCGTTCCTGGCCTGGATGGCGAAGCTCGGGGTCAAGACCGACGGGCCGCCCGGCGTCACAGTGCTGAAGCAGGGTTTCAACGTCGACCCGCTGCTGCAGAAGCAGGCCGCCTGCATTTCGACCATGACCTACAATGAATATTGGCAGATCATCGAGGCCGGCATGAAGCCCGCGCAACTGGTCGTGTTCAACTACACGGACGAGGGCGTCGCCACGATGGAAGACGGGCTCTACGCGCTCGAACCCAAACTCAAGGACCCGGCTTTCGCCGACAAGATGGCCCGCTTCGTCAAAGCCTCGATGAAGGGCTGGGATTATGCGCAGAGCCACCCGGACGACGCCGTGAAGATCGTACTCGACAACGATGCCTCGGGTGCCCAGACCGAAGATCACCAGAAGCACATGATGGGCGACGTCAACAAGCTGACGGCCGGGTCGACCGGCGTCCTCGACGCGGCCGACTATCAGCGGACCGTGAAGGTGCTGCTGTCCTCGGGGTCGGACCCCGTCATCACCAAGGAGCCCCAGGGCGCCTGGACCCACGCGGTCACGGACAAGGCAGGTCTTTGACCCCGAGATCATGCAGCGGGAGAACCGAGCGACACGCCTGCAACACGCGTGGTTAAAATAGAATAAATCAGGGTAATTGTCGGACAGAGAAAAACTTCTGTCTGATTCGGTTTAGCAATTGCCATATGCTGACTCGACCGCCATCATAACTCCCAATCCGGCCATCGTCTGACCGCGATCGGCCGATACGACGATCCAGGACCATTCGGGGGGTGCGGCAGCATCCCCCCAAGTCGTCTAAGGACTGTCTCAACACGGGGAGGAAGGGATGATTGTGGCCGATATCCTGCACTCATTGAGCGATAAAGCCGTGGCGGAAGCCGCGGTCATGTCGATCGGGGGCGACTTCGCCGCGACCTTGAAGGGCCAAGCTGCCCGGCACGGCATGACTTTGGGTGGCCTGACCGTATCGCTCGTCTCGGGATTTGCGGTCGCGGCTTCGGAGCGGGACTGGCGTGTCTTGATGTCCAAGATGGCGGGCCAGGATCACCCCGTTCTCGAGGGATTGCGCGTCATCGCCGAGCACATGTTGCATCGGCAGGGGATCGATGTGCCTCGCGCCAGATCCGCCGTGCCAGCACCTGCCTATACGCCCGCTCTAGCATCGAATGCCGCCATAGCGTTCTCCTGAGGAGCCCTCAGCCGGCGCAGGGCGCATCCTTCTCATGCCTGCGGGAGAAGGTCTTCGTGCCGATTCGGCTTGACGTTGAGATGGCCTGAGCCGCAAGACCCTGCCGACCGGCGCGCTCTGGCGCCCGGAAAACGAGGGTCCGGATGTTTCTTCGCCTCTATAATACGCTGACGCGGAGCAAAGAAAAATTCACCCCGCTCGATCCGGAGCGGGTCCGGCTCTACGTCTGCGGGCCGACGGTTTACGATCGTGCCCATATCGGCAACGGGCGTCCCCTCATCGTCTTTGACGTGCTGTTCCGGTTGTTGCGCCACCTCTACGGACCGGATCATGTCGTCTATGTGCGCAACATCACCGACATCGACGACAAGATCATCGAACGGGCGGCGGAACGGGGCACGACGATCCGCCATCTGACCGAAGAGACGGCCCGCGGCCTTGCCGAGGACGTCGACGGTCTCGGTTGCCTGCGGCCGACCGTCGAGCCCCGCGCCACGGACCATATCCCGGAAATGGTCGCGATCATCGAGAAGCTCGTCGCGTCGCGCCATGCCTACGAAGCAGACGGGCACGTGCTCTTCGATGTCCCATCGATGCCGGCCTATGGCGCGCTCTCGCATCGCAGCCTCGACGAGATGCGGGCCGGCGCGCGCGTCGAGGTCGCGTCCTACAAGCGTAGCGATACGGATTTCGTGCTGTGGAAACCGTCGACGCCGAACGAGCCGGGATGGGACAGCCCGTGGGGCCGGGGACGTCCGGGATGGCATATCGAGTGCTCCGCCATGAGCTGGAAGCATTTGGGAGAGACCTTCGACATTCATGGCGGCGGCCTCGACCTCATCTTCCCGCATCATGAAAACGAGGTGGCACAAAGCTGCTGCGCCTTCGATCGGCCGCTGATGGCGCAGGTCTGGATGCACAACGGCTTCCTGCAGGTCGAGGGCGACAAGATGTCGAAATCGACCGGCAATTTCGTGACGATCCGGGAATTGCTCTCGACCGACAGCTTCGGAGGCCGATCATGGCCCGGCGAAGTGCTGCGTCTCGCCATGCTGCGCACGCACTACCGCCAGCCGATCGACTGGACCCTGAAGGCGTTGGAGGAAGCCGAGCGGACGCTCGATCGCTGGTACGGGGCGATGACCGACGGCGACCACGCATCGGAGCCCGCGCAGGCCTTCATCGGCGAACTGTCGGACGATCTCAACACGCCGGCCGCCATCGCCGGACTGCACGGTCTCTTCCCCAAGGCCGACGATCCCCAGGCGCGGGCCGAGGCTCTAGCGTCGGCCCGCATCCTCGGCCTGTTGGGGGAAACGCCGTCCGTCTGGCACGCGCGGCGCGAGGCGAGCGTCGGCATCGACCGGATCGCGGTCGGGCAGTTGGTCAAGGCGCGTCTCGAGGCCCGTCGCGTCAAGGCCTGGGCCGAGTCCGACCGGATCCGCGACGAACTCGCCGCAATGGGGGTCGTACTCAAGGACAACAAGGACGGCACGACCAGTTGGGACGTGGGCCGGAAGGGAGCATCGTGATGCCGGCCAACGACAACAGGCCGGCGCTGCGGCCCATGCTGCCGGCCGACGCGCCGATGCTGGCTGCGATCTTCCGCGCCAGCATCGAAGACCTCACGGGCGAGGATTACGACGAGGAGCAGCGCACCGCCTGGGCCGATACGTCTGCCGACGAGGCTGCGTTCGGCGCGCGCCTCGGCGGAATGCTGACCCTCGTGGCCACGATGGCGGGTGCGCCGGCCGCGTTTGCGTCGCTGAAAGGCAACGACCGTATCGCAATGCTCTACGTCTATCCGGCCGTCGCCGGGCAGGGGATCGGCGGCCTGCTGGTCGACGCGCTGGAGAAGCTCGCCCGGGCACGCGGGGCCAAGACCCTTTCGGTCGATGCCAGCGACACGGCCCGGGGATTCTTCGAGAAGCGGGGCTACAAGGCGCAGAGCCGCAACTCGGTGCCCGTGAACGGCGAATGGCTGGCCAATACGACGCTGGAGCTTCGGCTCGCCGGCGCGAGCCCCCCGCCATGACGCCACCGGCTTCGCGCGATTACCTGACGCTCTTCGACACCACGCTCCGGGACGGCGCCCAGACCACCGGGATCGATTTCTCGCTCGCCGACAAGCGAACGGTCGCGGCGCTGCTCGACGACCTCGGCCTCGATTACATCGAGGGCGGCTACCCGGGCGCCAATCCGCTCGATACGGCCTTCTTCGCCGATCCGCCGAAGCTTCGCGCGAAGCTGGCCGCCTTCGGCATGACGAAGCGCGCCGGACGCTCGGCGAGCAACGATCCGGGCCTCGCCGCGACCCTGGAGGCTTCGGCCGACGCGATCGTGTTCGTGGCCAAGGCCTGGGACTACCATGTGCATGTGGCGCTCGGCTGTTCCCTCGACGAAAACGTCGCGAGCATCGCCGAAAGCGTCGGGGCGGCGCGGGAGCGAGGCCGCGAAGCACTGGTCGATTGTGAGCATTTCTTCGATGGCTACAAAGTCAATCCCGATTACGCGTTGCGCTGCGCGGTCGCGGCCCATGAGGCCGGCGCCCGCTGGATCGTGTGCTGCGACACCAATGGCGGAACGCTGCCCGACGAGGTGGAGCGCATCGTCGGCGAGGTGACGCGCCGCATCCCCGGAAGCCACGTCGGCATCCACGCCCATAACGACACCGAGCACGCGGTCGCCAATTCCCTGGCCGCGGTGCGGGCCGGGGCGCGGCAGATCCAAGGCACGCTGAACGGCATCGGCGAGCGCTGCGGCAACGCCAACCTCGTGTCGCTCATTCCGACGCTGCTGTTGAAACCCGCCTATGCCGACCACCTTGCGATCGGCGTCTTGCCCGAGAAGCTCGCGGCGTTGACGAAGCTGTCGCATTCTTTCGACGAACTGATGAACCGGGTGCCGTTCCGCCACGCGCCCTATGTCGGCGACAGCGCCTTCGCCACCAAGGCGGGCATCCATGCCTCGGCGGTGGTCAAGGACCCGCGGACCTACGAACATGTGGATCCGGAGGCGGTCGGGAACCGGCGCAAGCTCCTGGTCTCGGACCAGGCCGGCAAATCGAACCTCCTGGCCGAACTGGAACGCCTCGGCGTCGCGGTCCGCAAGGACGATCCGCGCGTCGCCCGCCTCCTCGACGAGGTGAAGGTGCGCGAATCGCTGGGCTACGCCTACGAGGGAGCCGACGCCTCTTTCGTGTTGCTGGCGCGGCGGATCCTCGGCGAAGTGCCGCAGTTCTTCGACGTCGAGCGCTACAGGGTCAATGTCGAGCGGCGCTACAACGCCGAGGGCCGACGCATCACGGTCTCCGAGGCGATCGTCAAAGTCACGGTCGACGGCGAGAGCCTGATGTCGGTCGCCGAGGGCACGGGTCCGGTCCATGCCCTCGACCTCGCGCTGCGCAAGGACCTTGGCAAGTACCAGCGCCATATCCAGGATCTCGAACTCCTGGATTACCGGGTCCGCATCTTCCAGGGCGGCTCGGATGCCGTGACCCGCGTGCTCATCGAATGCGGCGACCGCGACGGCGAGCGCTGGACCACCGTCGGGGTCTCGGCCAACATCATCGACGCGTCCTTCCAGGCGCTGGTCGACGCGATCACCTATAAGCTGATGAAGACCGTGGATTAACGCCACGCCGGGTGCCGGGGTGAGTGGAAACGCGGATCAGGGAGAACGCACATGGAAGATCTCGTTCGGGACATCAGCGCGGCCGCGGGCCTCGAACCCGACACGGCCCGCAAGGCCATCGGCATCGTGCTGGACTTCATCCAGAAGAGCGTATCGCCCGAGCAGAGCGCCGCCGTGATCGACAAGGTGCCTGGCGGCCGCGAAGCCGCGGCGGCGGCTGCGGAGGACGAGGCCGAAGGCGGCGGCACCGCGGCGCCGGGCCTGATGGGACTGGCCAACCGGCTGATGTCGGAGGGGGTCGGCATGGGCGACATGCAGGCCCTCGGCCGGGTCATGTTCGACTACTTGCGCGGCAAGGCCGGAGATGATGCGGTCGGCGAACTCGCGGGCGCCATCCCGGGCCTCGGCCAGTTCATGTAGGCCAGCGCT
>CAXTME010000046.1:0-26245 GCA_964245215.1 uncultured Lichenihabitans sp. | reverse complement strand
ACGGCCCTGCGGGCCGGCTCAGCATAAGGATGGGTGGAACTTTCCGGCGTTGGCATCATGTCACGCTTCTAGCCTGCGCCAGCGGAACGTTTCGCCAATCTTCAGCCAGAGCCGTAATGATGTTCGGGGCGCTCTGTCAGACGGTATCGGCCGCGTTCTCCGCGGCGAAGGCATTGTCGATTAATTAGCCCAGCTTCAAGGAGAGCCCGCCGGGGACACAGGTACGATCCACTGCCGCGCCGTCATGGCGTCGTAGCGCTTGGCCCCTGCGGTCGAATACTGATAGCCGTAGCTCCCTCCGACCGCAGCGCTCTGTCGCTTGAGATCGAGGTATCGCTGTCATCACGGCCCGCGTCGGCGCACGCAAGTGCAACTTTTCATTGAACAGCGACGGCAGGTGCCGGCCTGTGGGCCGGGAGGGGCGACGTTTCGACTGTGTCGTGCGGCTCGCCGAGGCTGGCCGATGCCGGTGCGCTGCCATCGAGCACCGCTTGCGTCTCGTGGTCCTCCGGGCGGGGAGCCGCGATCTCGCTGCCGATGCCCTGGATAATCCTGGGGGCGCTCGCGTAAGTGGCGTGGCCGATCCAGCCCACGCTGTCGTGGCTGAGGTCGATCACGTGCACCCCCAGCCCCTCGATGGCGCGTCGTCCTTCCGGCGTGTTGGGATCGACGGCCCCGACGCGCGGCCTGTCCGCCATGATGCCGGATAGAGTCAAGGCACGGTCGTTGCTGGAGGCGAAGACCGAGACATGCGCGTAGGAGCCGAGGCGCGCCACCTGCTGCCGGAACACCGCGAGGTCGATATCGGGCGCCGCCAGGATGATGTCGCCGAGGTGCCCGTCGAGGTCGGGATGTCCCGCGATCGCGTTCTCGCGGAGCGCCTCCATGGCGAGCCAAGCTCCCATCGAATGGGCCAGAACATGGATCTTGCCGACGTCGGGCTCGCTCGCGAGGTCCCGGATGACATGTTCGAGGGCGTCGCGCGACGCCGTCGCGGCTTCCCGATCCGAACCATAGCCGAAGAGACTGCCCTTCGACGGCCACGTGAACAGCACCGGAACGCCGTTGAACCCACCGTCCGTCACGATCTGGGCCAATCGGAACCGCGCTTCGTCGAACCCCGTGTTGAAGCCGTGGACGAAAAGCAGAACGTCACGGTTCGAGCCGATCCGGCCCGAGATATGGGAGGCGATCTCGTTGCCGAACGTCGTCTCGTCGAGCGACCGCCGCCCGAGGATCGCGAAATCGTGCCGCTTGTCGGGCGATCCGAAACTCGCGGTTTCGAGGTTGCCGGCCTCGTGGCCGGGCGGCACTCCGATCGTGGCGAGAGAATAGGACGTGGTCCCGTCGGCCGTGCCGTCCGGCGTCGCGGGTCGCGTCGATGCCACGAAGATCTGCACGGCCCGGACGGGGCTCCCGGAGGGAGCGCCGACGAGGTTTCCCACCCCGTCGATGCCGTCCGCCACGGCCGCGGCACAGCCCGACAACGAGCCCGCGCAAAGCAGAAGAACGCTGGCCCGCGCCAGAGTCGTACGGCCGAGGCGGAGTTTCATCGTCTTGCTCCGTGCAGCCTGCCTCGGATCGATCCGGCCGGTGATCCAAAAGCTTCAGCGTCGCTTTTCACATGGGAAGATGGCGGGAGCTGGACGAAGCTCGATTCGAGCTCAAGGCATCGTGATCCAAGGCTCGCCTCAGTGCCCTTGCTGCTCCAGGTCCACGCAATCGTGCCGGCCGGAATCGAGGCAGTCCTGAACGTCGTTATGCCGGTGGATCGCCGAAACGACCCAGAACAAAGCCGCGGCGATCAGAACCACGACGACGATGGCCACGACATTGCCGCGCGGGTTCGACGGCGCTGGCCGCTGGGGCTTGTTGTCGTTGGCCGTCACGGTTGGCTCCGGAGGTTCTGCGCTTAGCGTTGTCGCGCAGTTCGGAGCGTAAGCCAACCGCTCCGGTAATGATCTGTCATCCCGGTTCAAGCGTGGGCGCGCCGCCGATGCGAGAGCCAGCTGCTCGAACGGCTCGCGACGAGAACACGCGACGAGACGACGACCCGCGGCTTCTACGACGCGAGTTCGACACGGTTCGCGCTCGCGTTAGCCCGTTGCAATCGCCGGAGAAGCGGACGGGAAACGCTTCTCGATGGCGAGCGAGATAGCGAAGACAGCCAGGCCCGCCACCGACAGGAGAGCCGCGACGAGTCCCGTCGAGGTCCAGCCGTAGCCGGCTGCGATCGTGACGCCGCCGAGCCAAGCCCCGAGCGCATTGGCGACATTGAAGGCTGAGTGGTTCAAGGCGGCCGCGAGGGTCTGGGCATTCGCCGCTACATCCATGAGGCGCGTCTGCAGGCCCGGCACGATGGCGAAGCCGCAACCGACCAGCATGACGGTTACGGCCGCCGTCCAGGCATTATGCGCCGTCATGACGAATAGCACCGCGATGGCCCCGTTCCAGACCAGCACGCCGCCGATGCTCGGCATCAGAGCGCGGTCAGCCAGTTTCGAGCCGACCACATTGCCGAGGATCATCCCGACGCCGAACAGGCACAACACCACCGGAACGAGGGCCGGCGGGATGCCCGAGACCTGGGTGAGGGTCGCGGTGATATAGGTGAAGATCGCGAAGGTTCCGCCGCAACCGGCTGCCGCGATGCCGAGCGTCAACCAAACCTGGCCGCGCCGGAGCGCGCCGAGTTCGACGAGAGGACTCGAGGCCTTGGCGTTCGTCTTCGGCATGAAGGCGAAGATCAGCGCCACCGTCACGGCCCCGGCGCAGCCGACCCCCGCAAAGGCCACGCGCCAACCCAGCGCCTGGCCGAACCAGGTCGCGAGCGGCGTGCCCACCAAGGTCGCGATCGTCAGGCCCAGCATGATGCGGCCCACGGCTTGGCTTCGCTTGTCGGGCGGGGCCAGGGAAGCCGCGACCAGCGACGCCACGCCAAAATAAGCGCCGTGCGGCATGCCGGCCACGAAGCGCAGCAGCAGCAGGGTCCAATAGCCGGGCGCCAGGGCGCTCGCGACATTGCCGAGCGCAAAGATGCACATGAGGCCTAGCAGCAGCGTACGGCGCGAGAGTTTAGAAGCCAGGACCGCGATCAGCGGGGAACCCACAACAACACCGAGCGCATAAGCGCTGATCACATGGCCGGCCTCGGGCTGGCTGATGGAGAGGCTATGCGCGAGATTGGGCAGCAGGCCCATGGTCGCGAATTCACCCGTGCCGATCGCGAAGCCACCGACCGCGAGGGCGAATTCGATCAGTCCCGTCCGTCGGCTCTGACGCGCCGGGATGGCGCGCGACGGCAGGGTGCCGGTGATGGCGATACCCGGCATTGAGATCTCCGCAGGCTGCACCGGACAGGGCCGGAACACAATGATCGCGCGGCTATCGCTCAGGCGATATGCTGCAGTGCAGCATGATACATCGATTGTGGTCCGCGACATCCATCGGAACTGCATGGCTGTCCTGAAGATCGAATGCGTCTTGCTCGCCGGGATGACACTGCGGTGGCCGAAATCCGCTTATTTCATAAGGCCGTTGAGGAGAGGCAGCCCCAGGATCGCGGCACCGGCGATGAGGCCGTAGCAGATGCGGCGGAACGTGATCTCGTCGGCCTTCCCGAAAAGCCTCGCGCCGGCCCAGAGGCCGAAGCCATAGGCGGGTCCCGCCCCGATCCCGAGAACGACGATCGATCCTGTGATCAGGTGGCCTGCAAGGTAGCTGATGGCCGCAAGGACGTTTGATGCCGCGAAATACAAGATGACGTTAGCCCGGATGGTGACGCTCGGGACCGGACCGCCGAGCCAATAGGCCACCACGGGCGGACCGCCGATCTGGGCTGCGCCGGAACCGAAGCCGGACAGAACGCCGACCGCGGCCGTCAAGGACGCCGTCGGCTTGCCACGGTAGCGCCAACCCGAGATCAGGAGAACCAGCAGCAAGGCCACGATGAGGACGATGCTCCAGCGGATCGTCAGCGCATCGAACCGCGCCAGGACCATGGTGCCGCAAGGGATGCCGACCATCGCGCCGAGCGTCATCGTGCCGACCTCGATCCGGTCGGCCCGGCGCCAAGCCTGCGGGATCATGCCCAGCGTCGCGACGATGTCGATGAGCAGAAGCAGCGGGGCAGCCGAGCGAGGGCCGATAATGGCGCTCGCCACCGGTACGAAGATCAAGGCGCCCCCGAAACCCGAGAAGCCGCGCGCTAGACCTGCCACGAAGGCAATGGCCAGAAGTGACGCGAGTTTTAGGGCGGAAAGGCCGGTGAGGTCGGTCGGAGACAAGGGGTGCAGTCTTCTTCTCGACCTCGGCATGAGGAAGAACGAGGATTTTGATCCTCGTTATCATCCAAGGATAGAGCGCGAGCTTGACAATTCGAGGCTCTGCTTGTGATCGCCAGCCTCCGATGATGCGGAAGGCTGTGGACAAGTCGCTCATTCGCAACCCGGACCACCGAATAAGCCCTTGAAGGTCCTGAAAACCCTCAACCAAGGATGATTCGAAGCCGCTTGACTCTCGTGACGCGAGTCGGAATCAATAAGAACAAATCAGGAACGAATGGTCGTTCTTCCACACTCGGGAGGGCACCGGATGAGTCCTGCCGATCGTTATAACGAGGGTGAGCCGTGTCGCAACATCAGTCCTTACCCGACATCACTGGGCTTCGCGATGCTGTGGCCCGGATCGAAGCCGGCCGGTTCGGGACTCGGGGGAGTGCGGTTCGAAAGCGCCGGCTCATCCCTGTGACCAGGCTTTCGCCGGTCCGGCTCGGCGACGGGACCCTGCCGCTCGACGACCTTCTGGCCGGCGGGTTGCGACGTGGTGCGCTGCACGAGGTCGTGGCTCATCACAAACGGGACGATGCCGCGGCGGCCGGCTTCGCCCTCACGATCGCGGGACGCTGCGCCGGCTCGAGCCCCCTGGTCTGGATCATCGAGGATTGCGCGGCCTCCGAGACGGGATCTCCCTATCGACCCGGCCTCGCGGCCCATGGGATCGATGCGGACCAGCTGATCCTGGTCCGCACCAAGGATGCGCGCTCGACCCTTTGGGCCGTCGAAGAGGCCCTGAAACTGCGTGCTCCGGCCGTGCTGGCGGAACTCTGGGGCACTAAACACTACGGCCTCGCGCCGTCGCGTCGATTGCTGCTGGCCGCCCAGGCCGGGCAGGGCACCGCCATCCTGCTCCATACGGGCCTCGCGGGCCGGGGTGAAGCGCTGTCGAGTGCCGCCGAGACACGTTTCGCCGTGGCGGCCTGCCAAAGCCCGCAACTCGCCTCGGCGGGCAACCGCACGCCCATTCCGGGAGCCGCCGCCGTCACGGTGCGGCTCCTCAAGCTGCGCCTCGGCGGTGCTGATCACGACCTAGATCGCGACGACCGCGGGCTCGACCACGACTATCGCGGGCTCGACCGCGACTATCGCGGGCTCGACCGCGACCATGCCCTCGTCTGGAATGCCGTTCAAAGGTGCTTCGATGCCTACCCGCTACCTGTCGGTATTTCTGCCCCTGCTGCCGACCGAACGGCTCAAACGGCAAGCGAGACGCGCACCGAGCAACGGGGCGCCGCCGTCGTCGGGTTCGGCCGACGCGTCGCGGTCTGATCCGCTCCCCTGCATCACGGTCGGCAAGGTGAAGGGCGCCCAGCGGGTCATGGCGGTCGATGCATCCGCAGCAGCCCTTGGCCTCCGGCCCGGTCTGGCCCTGGCCGATGCCCGGGCCATGTGCCCGGGCCTCGAGGTCGCCGAAGCCGATCCGGCCGCCGACGCGGCGCTGGCGACCCGTATCGTCGACTGGTGCAGGAGGTTCACGCCCCTGTCGGCTCCCGACGGTCCGGACGGTGTCCTGCTCGATATCGGCGGTGTCGCGCATCTTTTCGGTGGCGAAGCCGGGTTGCTGGGTGCCATCGAGGATGGCCTCGGGCGGCAGGGTTTCACGGCCAGAACCGCCGTGGCCTCGACCCCCGAAGCCGCCTGGGCTCTGGCCCGGTTCGGCACGGACAGGATCGCTCCCACGCCGCTCGAACCCGGCTTCGAGCGGCTTGTCGCGAGCTTGCCGCTCGCGGCGCTGCGGATCGAGCCCGAGATCGTGGCGAGCCTCGCCCGCGCCGGCTTGCGACGGATCGGCGATCTTCTCCTGCGTCCGCGCGGCCCCATCACGGCCCGGTTCGGCACGACCGTCATGGCCCGCCTCGATGGCACCATGGGGCTCAGCAAGGCTGCCATTGCGCCACGCTTCGAGGCGCCGCATTACGTGGCCGAGCGGCGCTTTGCGAGTGGCCTCGTCGAGGCCAGGCAGATCGAGGCGGCGCTATTGCCGCTCTGCCGGCATCTCTGCGCGGCGCTCGAACGCCACGGCCAGGGTGCCCGCCGGATCGAGGCGAGCTTCTTCCGCGTCGACGGTGCCGTAAAGCGCCTCGTGCTCGGCACGAGCCGCCCCTTGCGCGAGCCCGACGCCATGCTGGCGCTGTTCCGCGAGAAGCTCGCGGCCATCGGCGAGGAGGGGCTCGATACGGGCTATGGGTTCGACCTGATCCGCCTCGGCGTCGTCACGGCCGAGAAGCTGGCCCTCCGCCAGGACGACCTCGCCGGCGCCGGAGCGGGTGATTCCGAGCAGGACTTCGCCGATCTCGCCGACCGGCTCGGGGCCAGACTCGGGCTGAAACGCGTGTTGAGGCTCGCCGACCACGGGACCCATATTCCGGAATGCGCCGTCGTGGCGCTGCCGCTGGCCGGGTCGACGGCCGACGGAAAACGGAGCTCTTCGCCCCCGGCGCAGCCCGTCGAGGACCCGCCCTGCCGGCCGATCCGGCTCTTCGACCGGCCGGAGCCGATCCTGACGATCGCGACCGTGCCGGACGGGCCGCCGGTGCAGTTCCGCTGGCGCCATGCCGTCCACGAGATCGCGGCCATCGAGGGGCCGGAGCGGATCGCGCCCGAATGGTGGAACAGCGATGCCGAACTGACGCGCGACTATTTCCGGGCCGAGGACCGCAACGGTCGCCGCTTCTGGCTGTTTCGCGAAGGTCTGTTCGGTCGGGAGACGGCGGAGCCGCGCTGGTTCCTGCACGGCCTCTTCGGGTGAGGCCGGCCGCACCATGACACGCTTCGCCGAACTGGCCGTCACCACCAACTTCTCCTTTCTGCGCGGCGCCTCCCATCCGGAGGAACTGGTGGCCCAGGCCCATGCGCTGGGGCTCGCCGGCATCGGCATCGCGGACCGCAACACGCTGGCCGGGGTCGTGCGGGCCTATAGCCTCGCCAAGGAGCGGATCCCGGCCGAGGCGGATTTCCGCGTCGTGGTCGGGACGCGGCTCGTCTTCGCCGACGGTACGCCCGACATCCTGGCCTATCCGCAGGACCGCGAGGCCTACGGTCGCCTGACCCGCCTCCTCACGCTCGGCAACCAGCGCACCGAGAAGGGTCGCTGCGACCTCGCCTTGCCGGACCTCCTCGATCACGTCCGGGGGCTGCAGCTGATCGTGATGGAAAGCTCGACCCGGGACGATGACGGGACGCCCTCCTGCCCGGTCGGCGACGCTGTCGTGCGGACCCTGATCGAGGCGGCGCCGGGCCGGGTGTGGCTCTCGGCCACCCACCTCTACGGACCGGGCCTCAGGCGGAGGCTCGCCGGGCGTGCCGCCCTGGCGCGTCGCACCGGTGCCCGTCTCCTCGCCACCAACGACGTCCTCATGCACGCGCCAGAACGGCGCCCCCTGGCCGACGTGCTGCTCTGCATCCGCGAGAAACTGACCCTCGACACGGCCGGTCGGCGGCTCCACGCCAATGCCGAGCGTCACCTGAAGGACGGGACCGAGATGGCGCGGATCTTCGCCGAACAGCCTCAGTCCCTGCACGAGACCGTCCGCTTCCTCGACGGGATCACGTTTTCGCTGGCCCAGCTGAAATACGATTACCCTTACGAATTGCGCCAAGGCTACGCCACCGAGCAGGACGCGCTGGCGGCCCTGGCCGAAGAGGGGATCGCGTCGCGCTACCCGCTTGGGCCGGAGCCGAAAGTCCGAGAGGCCCTCGACCACGAGCTCGCGATCGTGGCGCGCCTCGGCTACGCGGCCTATTTCCTCACGGTGCACGACATCGTGCGCTTCGCCGTGTCCCAGGGCATCCTGTGCCAGGGACGCGGCTCGGCCGCCAATTCGGTGCTCTGCTTCGTGCTCGGCATCACGGCCGTCGACCCCACGGTGCACGACCTCCTGTTCGAGCGCTTCATCTCGGAGGACCGCAACGAGCCGCCCGACATCGACGTCGATTTCGAACACGAGCGGCGCGAGATCGTGATGCAATATATCTACAACCGCTATGGGCGGGAGCGGGCAGGCCTCGCGGCCAGCGTCGTCACCTATCGGACCCGCTCGGCCATCCGTGAGGTCGGCAAGGCCTTCGGCCTGTCGGACGACACGGTCTCGGCCTTGAACGGCACCGTCTGGGGTTATTGGTCGAACAGCGTCGACCCGGCCGAGACGCGCCGCATCGGCCTCGATCCATCGGAACGCCGTCTCGCCGCGGTGCTGCGCCTGGCCGACGAACTCTCGGGCTTTCCGCGCCACCTGTCGCAGCACACGGGCGGCTTCGTCATCACCCGGTCGCGGCTCGACGAGGTCGTGCCGATCGCCAATGCGGCCATGGCGGACCGCACGACGGTCGAATGGGACAAGGACGACCTCGACGCCCTCGGGATCCTCAAGATCGATGTCCTGGCGCTCGGCATGCTGACCTGCCTGAAGAAGGGGTTCGACCTGCTCCAGCGGCACTACGGCGCCACCTATACGCTGGCGACCCTGCCGCGGGAGGAGCCCGTCGTCTACGACATGATCGACCGGGCCGACACGATCGGGGTGTTCCAGATCGAGAGCCGGGCTCAGATGTCCATGCTGCCGCGGCTGAAGCCCAGGGCCTTCTACGATCTCGTGATCGAGGTCGCGATCGTGCGGCCAGGCCCCATTCAGGGCGACATGGTGCATCCCTATCTCCGGCGGCGACAAGGGCTGGAGCAGGTCGCCTATCCGTCCCCAGAACTCGAACAGGTGCTGAAGAAGACGCTCGGCGTGCCGCTCTTCCAGGAGCAGGCCATGAAGATCGCCATCGTGGCTGGCGGCTTCACGCCGAGCGAAGCCGACAGGCTCCGCCGCGCCATGGCGACCTTCAAACGCGTCGGTACGATCGGAACCTTCTATCACAAGATGGTCGACGGCATGGTGGGACGCGGCTACCCGAAGGAATTCGCCGAATATTGCTTCAAGCAGATCGAGGGTTTCGGCACCTACGGCTTTCCGGAGAGCCACGCCGCCTCCTTCGCGCTGCTGGTCTATGCCTCGGCCTGGATGAAGTGCCGCTACCCGGACGTCTTCGCCTGCGCGCTCCTCAACGCCCAGCCGATGGGCTTCTACGCCCCGGCTCAACTCGTGCGCGACGCCCGCGACCATGGCGTGGCGATCCATGAGGTCGACATCAATTTTTCCGCCTGGGATCATGAGCTTGTGGAAGTGTCTTCATCTCAGGATGGAACCGGAACCCGGGTTCATCTGCGGCACGGGGAGATGAAGGACGACATCTTGGGAGACCATGCGATCCGGCTCGGCCTCAGGCAGGTCAAGGGCCTGCGCCAGGACGACATGGAGCGGCTCGTCGGGAGGCGGGCGCGCGGCTACGATTCGGTGCGCGACCTCTGGCTCAGGGCGGAACTGCCCATCTCGGTGCTCGAGATCCTGGCCGATGCCGATGCGTTCCGCTCGATCGGTCTCGACCGGCGCGACGCGCTCTGGGCCGTGCGCGGCCTCAACCGGTCCGGCGACAAGGACGACCTGCCGCTGTTCACGGGTTCACGAACCACGAGCCGCCATCACGAACCCGAGGCGGCCCTGCCGCCCATGCGGCTCGGGGAGCATGTGGTCGAGGATTACCGCAGCTTGACGCTGTCGCTGAAGGCCCATCCGGTAAGCTTCATCCGGCAGACCCTTGGGAAGCGGCGCATCCTGCGCAGCCAGGACCTTACCACGACGCCAACCG
This sequence comes from uncultured Lichenihabitans sp., assembly GCA_964245215.1. Taxonomy (GTDB): domain Bacteria; phylum Pseudomonadota; class Alphaproteobacteria; order Rhizobiales; family Beijerinckiaceae; genus Lichenihabitans. Next base: position 16,217 of record CAXTME010000046.1, on the reverse strand, counting down.
GCCGGCGCGTCTCGGTCGCGGGGCTGGTGCTGGTGCGCCAGAGGCCCGGATCGGCCCATGGCGTCATCTTCCTCACGGTCGAGGACGAGACCGGCACGGCCAATGTCATCATCTGGCCGAAGGTCTTCGAAGCCAACCGGGCCGCCGTCATCGCGTCGCGCCTCCTCTGCATCACGGGACGGCTGCAGAACGAGAACGGGGTGATCCATGTCGTGGCGGAGCGGCTCGACGATTTGACAACCGAATTGAGCGCCTTGAGCGACGCGGGGGAAACCCTGTCGGACCTCGCCCGTGCCGACGAGATCAAGCGGCCGCCGGTCCTCCCGGCGCCCGGCCGCGGCAAGGAACTCGGAGCCCGGATCGGCTTCCCGCTCAAGGCCGATACCCGTTGTAAGAAGGACGAGCCCGAGACTTTGCCGCTCGCGGTCGGCGACGTCCGGCGTGCGATGCCGAAGGGGCGCAACTTCCATTGAGCCGGTCCGACGCCGATCACCGCGCCTAACGCACGGCCGGCCGATCGAGCGATACGGCGCTGCTCGTGCCGACGATCCCAAGCATCTCCAAATTCACATAGCCGTTATGGAACGCTCGTAAACAGAGCGAATTCATCGGAGAACCGGCATGTCGAGTTTATCGGCCGTCCCTGACACGAAGCCAGCCGTCGATCGGCCCAAGGTCGACGACCCGACCAGTCCCGGCACCATCATCGGGGTGCTCGGTGTCATGGCGGCGGGTCTCCTGTTCGCGGCTTACAGCGTTTACAGCGACGTCGAGGCGGCCGGAACCACCAACCATTCCGTTGGCGTGTACCTGCTGCTGGCCGTGGCGCTCGTGATCGCGCTCGGTTTCGAGTTCGTGAATGGTTTCCACGACACCGCCAACGCGGTCGCGACCGTCATCTACACCCATTCATTGATCCCGAACTACGCGGTCGTCTGGTCGGGATTCTTCAATTTCCTGGGTGTCGCGACCTCGACCGGGCTCGTGGCATTCGGCATCGTGTCGCTGCTGCCGGTCGAACTGATCCTGCAGGTCGGCTCCGACGCCGGCTTCGCCATGGTCTTCGCGCTCCTGATCGCGGCGATCCTATGGAACCTCGGCACGTGGTGGCTGGGGCTGCCGGCATCGAGTTCGCATACGCTCGTGGGTTCGATCATCGGGGTCGGCATCACCAACGCCTTGATGCATGGCCGCAGCGGCACGTCGGGCGTGGATTGGGCGCAGGCGACGAACGTCGGCGAGGTGCTGCTCATCTCGCCCATCGTCGGCTTCGTTTTTTCGGCCCTTCTCCTGCTGGTCATGAAGGCCATGGTGCGCAAACCGGAGCTCTACACGGAACCCAAGGCCAACGAACCGCCGCCGATGTGGATCCGCGGACTGCTGATCCTGACCTGCACCGGCGTGTCGTTCTTCCACGGGTCGAACGACGGACAGAAGGGCATGGGCCTCATCATGCTGGTCCTGATCGGCACGGTGCCGACCGCCTATGCGCTGAACCGCGCCGTGCCCGACAGCGAGGTCCCGGCTTTCGAGCAGACGTCGGCTGCCGTGTCGAAGATCATCGACGCCAAGGCCGCCGGCTACAACATCACGGGGGACCCTCGTCCCGCCGTCACGGCTCTCGTGCGCGACAAGCAGATCAGCGAAGGCACCTATCCGTCGCTCGCCGTGCTGATCAAGGCCATCTCGAACGAAGTAGAAAACTACGGGTCGCTCGCCAACATTCCTCCCGAACAGGTCGGCAATACGCGCAACGACATGTACCTTGTCTCCGAAGCCATGCGGAACCTTCCCAAGATCCAGGACAACGAACTGAGCCCCGACGAGCAAAAGACCCTCGCCAAGTATAAGGGACTGCTCGACCACTCGACCAAGTTCATCCCGATCTGGGTCAAGATCTGCGTGGCCTTGGCGCTGGGTCTCGGCACGATGATCGGCTGGAAGCGGATCGTCGTGACGGTCGGCGAGAAGATCGGCAAGACCCACCTGACCTATGGCCAGGGAGCGGCGGCGGAGATCGTCGCCATGGCGACGATTGCGGCGGCCGACCAATTCGGCTTGCCGGTTTCGACCACTCACGTCCTCTCGTCGGGCGTCGCCGGCACCATGGCGGCGAACGGCTCGGGCGTACAGATGGAGACGATCCGCAACGTCATCATGGCGTGGGTGCTCACGCTGCCTTGCGCTATCCTTCTATCGGGCACGCTCTATTTCATTTTCGCCCACATTTTCTGACTGCCTGCCGCCTTCGCTCGAGACAGGAGCCCGGCCGAAAGGAGCCGGGCTTTTTAGCGCCTGTTCGATGGCCGCCCAGGCTGCTATTCCTGAGCGAGCTGCCGCCGCGCCGACGTCCCTCGTCGCGCTTTCCTGTGAGACACGCCATGGCTTCGATCGACGCCGTTCTCGCCCGCATCGACGCCAACCAGCCCGGCGCGCAGGAACGGCTCTTCGAACTCCTGGCCATTCCCTCGATCTCGACCGACCCCGCCTATGCGCCCCAATGCGAGCGCGCTGCCGACTGGCTGGCGGCGGAACTGAACGGTCTCGGTTTCACGGCGTCGGTCCGCCCGACCGCGGGACGGCCCATGGTGGTGGGCCACACCAAGGCGGCGCGCCGCGATGCCCCGCATGTGCTCTTCTACGGACACTACGACGTGCAGCCCGTCGATCCCCTGTCGCTGTGGAACAGCGACCCGTTCAAGCCCGAGCTCCAGGAAGGTCCCAACGGACCCCGAATCGTCGGGCGCGGCGCTTCCGACGACAAGGGCCAGCTGATGACCTTCGTCGAAGCCTGCAGGGCCTTCAAGGAGTCCGGCGGACTCCCGTGCGACGTCACGGTCCTGTTCGAAGGGGAAGAGGAAACGGGCTCGCCTTCGCTCCCGGCCTTCATCGCGGCGGAGGGCGACGTTCTGAAGGCCGACCTCGCGCTCGTCTGCGACACCGGCATGTGGGATGCCGCGACGCCATCCATCACCACGATGCTGCGCGGCCTCGTGCTCGAAGAGATCGTGATCAAGGGGGCTGACCGCGACCTGCATTCCGGGGGCTACGGCGGAGCCGCGGTCAATCCGATCCACGTCGTGTCGCGGATCATCGCCGATCTCCACGATGCCGAGGGCCGTGTAGCCCTGTCAGGGTTCTACGACGGCGTCGACGAACTCCCGGAGGACGTCGCCGAGCAGTGGCGCGCGCTGCCGTTCGACGCCGACGATTTCCTGCGCGACGTCGGCCTTTCGGTCCCGGTCGGCGAAGCGGATCGCAGCGTCCTCGAAAAGATCTGGTCGCGGCCGACCTGTGACGTCAACGGAATCTTGGGCGGCTACACCGGTTCGGGTTCGAAGACGGTGCTTCCGGCCCAGGCAAGCGCCAAGATCTCGTTCCGGCTCGTCGGCCGGCAGGATCCGGCCAAGGTCGCCGACGCCTTTCGAGCGTTCGTGCGGGAAAGACTGCCGCGGGACTGCAAGGTCGAATTCCTGTCGCATGGCGCGAGCCCGGCGCTGCAACTGGCGTTCAGCTCGGAAGCCCTGACCCGTGCCCGCCGGGCGCTACATGCCGAGTGGGGCAAGGACGCCGTGATGTCGGGAGCGGGTGGCTCGATCCCGATCGTCGGCGTGTTCAAGAAGGATCTGCGGATGGACACCCTGATGATCGGGTTTGCGCTCGACGATGACCGCATCCACTCGCCGAACGAGAAATACGAGCTGAACTCCTTCCACAAGGGTGCGCGCAGTTGGGCACGGGTGCTCGACGCCTTGGCCAAATAAACGAGTGTTCCGGCGGTGCTCAAGCGCGCGCCGCGCGTCGCAACGGCAGCCGCACGCCGCCGATCCTGAGCGCGATCGCCAAAGCCGCTCCATAGACCACGGCTCCGCTCGCGCCGGTGAGGCCGAGGTGGATGACGTCAGCGAAGCGCAGGCTCGCCGTGACGTCCGCGATCCGTCCATTGGCCGCGAAAACGTAGATCCCGAGCGCCAGCGCCGCCGCATCGACCGCGATCGCGACGCGCACCAGCGTGTCATCGGGGCGCAACACATTCTGTAGCCAGCCGATGCTGCACAGCAGCAGCAGGTTGATCCAGTACCCGACGGCGGTCGCAGTGGCGAGGCCGGCCGCGCCATAGGGCTTGTAGAGCAGGACTTTCAGAGACAGGTTGAACGCGACCGCAAGCAGCGAGGCCGCCATGGGCACCGTGGTGTTGCCCCGCGCCTGGAAACCCGATCGAGCCGACGAGATCAACAGCAGGGGCAGCAGGCCGAAGCCGTAGGCGGCCAGCACGGAAGCCGAGGCCGAGGCCGCTTCGGCGGTGAACTTGCCGCGGAGGAACACGCCCCGCATGATCTCGTCGGGGATCAGTACGAAAGCGAGAAAGAAAGGCGCCGCCAGGGCGAGCGTCAGCCCGACCGTGCGGTTCTGCGCCCGCAAGGCGCCGTCGGGGTCGCCGGCCGCGAAGTAGCGGCTCATCTCGGGCAGCAGGACCGTGCCGGCCGCCACGCCGATCAGCCCGACCGGGAGTTGGTAGATGCGTTCCGCATAATAGAGCGTCGTGTTGCCGTTAGGCAGGAGCGATCCGATGATCGTGTCGGCGAAGATCGCCATTTGCGGCCCGGCGGAGCCGATCACGGCGGGTCCGAGTGCCCGGAAGAACTGGCGCACGTCCGGGCCGAGCCGCGGTGGCACGACCCGCTCCAGCACGCCCGCGCGCCGTGCAGCGCCGAACATCAGCACGAGCTGCGCCAGTCCCGACACGGTCACGCCGACGCTGGCCGCGATCCCGGCGTCCGGAAACAGCCAGGCCACGGCGAGAAACGCCATCATGCAGACGTTCAGGAGCACGGGGGCGAAGGCCGCGGCGGCGAACTTCCGATGGGCGTTCAGCGTGCCCGATTGAAGCGTCACCAGCACCATGCAGAAAAGGTACGGGAAGGTGAGCCGCGTCATCAGAACGGCCCGGGCGAACTGGGCCGGGTCCGCATCGAAGCCCGGCGCCAACCCGCGAACGAGCGACGGCGTGAAGACCTCCGCGAGGGCGAGCACCAGCGCCTGGGACAGGAGCAGGATCGTGAAGATCTGGCTGGCGAAGTCGCCCGCCGCTTGGTCGCCGCGCCGCGCCAGTACGCGCGAATAGGAGGGGACGTAGGCGGCGTTGAAGGCACCCTCGCCGAAGATGGCGCGGAACTGGTTCGGCAGTCGGAATGCCACGATAAAGGCATTGCCGAGCGGGCCGGTGCCGAGGATCGTCGCCTGCATCACGTCGCGGAAGAAGCCCGTGACGCGAGACAGCAGCGTCAGCCCGGCGACGGAGATCAGGTGTCTGTACATCCGGGCCCGAAATCCTTACGCGGCCGATACCTGAAGGCCAGCCCCTCCCATAGCCGATCCGGGCCCGGGCCGCAGCCTACGTCGCAAACCCGGATGGGCGCGGGAGCGAGGCCTGCCGGACATGCCGGGCCATATCGGCGCCCCGCGGCGGAGCGCCGATCGACTCATTTCATGGCGGCTTGATAGAGCTCGTCGACATGGTCCCAATTGACGAGGTTTTCGACGAAGGCCTTGAGATAGTCGGGACGGCGATTGCGGTAATCGATGTAGTAGGAGTGCTCCCAGACATCGACGCCGAGGATCGGCGATGCGCCGTGAACGAGTGGGTTCTCGCCATTGGGTGTTTTCATCACCTCGAGCTTGCCGCCCTTGACGGCCAGCCACGCCCATCCGGAGCCGAATTGCGTCGTGCCGGCCTCGATGAAGGCCTTGGTGAAGGCTTCCATGGATCCGAAGCTCTCCATCAGGCCTTTCTCGACGGCGCCCGACGGTTTGCCACCGCCGCTCGCCTTCATCCATTTCCAGAAATGGATATGATTGAAATGCTGGCCGGCGTTGTTGAAGAGTCCCTGATTTTTGCCGAAGGAGGCCTTGACCACCTCTTCGACCGACATGTTCTCGTATTCGGTGCCTTTCATCAGGTTGTTGCCGTTGGTCACATAGGCTTGATGATGTTTATCGTGGTGAAACTCGAGCGTCTCCTTTGACATGTAGGGTTGCAGCGCATCGTAGCTGTACGGCAGCTCGGGAAGCGTGAAGGTCATGGTCGAAGCTCTCCTTGAGAAATCCGGGCTGGTGCGCGACTCGCGCTGAGCCGCTGTTGAAGGGGCGGCTCACCCCCGCTGGGCAAACTAATGGCCTAAGCCCGTGGCGACAACGCCGCAAACCCCATCCCCGGGCGCAATTCGCCTCTCGTTTTGCGTCCTCCTCCCTTCCTGTGTAACTGAAAGCCTCGCGAGGAGCGTGGTCGCGACCGGTGACGAACCGTGAGGATGGCTTATGAGGTGGTTGATTTTCGCTCTCGGCGTCGCGTTGGCGCTGGGTGGAGCGGCTTCGATCGTTTCGGGGGTGCCCTATATCCGAATGGAGTTCGGGTGGACCGAAGTCCTCGCCGGAACCACGGCATTATCGGCCGGGATCATGACAGTGGCGCTCGGGGCCGTCTTGGGCGCGCTTCGCCGTATCGAGGCACGCTTCGTGTCTGACACCGCGATCCGGACGGCGGATCCGATGTCGACCTTCGCGGTCCCGACGGATCAGGTCAGCGATGTGTCCGAATACGCGGGCCACGAACCCGAGGTCCCCGTTCCGTCCGCCTTGGAACGCGACATCCCTCCGTCGCCGGCCTCGCGGCCGCTCGCGGAGCGTATCTGGTCGAAGCCGAGCACCGTGGTCGCGTCACGACATGAGAGGGCCGAAGCATCGGTCCCGGTCGAGCCGTCGCGATCGCCGGACCGCTCGCCAGGCGTCCGAACTGCCGGTTCGGCCGCCGCTCTGGATCGCGACTCGAGACGCCAGTACGACTCGCGCCAGCTCGATGTCGCCGCACCCCGGTCCTATGGCCGTCCTGCCGCCGCATCACCGACCCGCGGCGACACCGACGACCGCGTACCCTCTCTCATTCCGTCACCGCAACCTCCCGTCACCGGAGAGGCGGCTCCGGAAGCTCCGACCGTGGTGGGCCGATATGAATCGGGCGGAGCATCCTACGTGCTGTTTTCAGACGGAACGATCGAAGTCGAGACGGAAGTCGGTCTCCACCGGTTCGGCTCCATGGAGGAGCTGAAGGCCTATATCGACCAGCAGCAAACATCCGCGACCAGCTGATCTCCGCAATGGTCCCGGGATGGCGGCGATGGCTCAGGTCCGCTGCCGCTTCGGTTTCACGTCATGGCTGCCCGTGCAGGCCAGCGCGAAGGCGAACTGCAGGCCGACCTCGTCGAGCTGGTCGTAGCGGCCGGACGCTCCGCCGTGCCCGGCCTCCATATTGGTCTTCAGTAGTATGAGCGACGGGGACTCGGCCATCGTCCTCAATCGCGCCACCCATTTCGCTGGCTCCCAGTAGGTGACGCGCGGATCCGTGAGACCTCCCAAAGCCAGGATCGCGGGATAGCGCTGCCGGGCGACGTTGTCGTAGGGCGAGTAGCCGCGGATCGTGTCGAAGGCCTCGCGATGCAGGATGGGGTTGCCCCATTCGAGCCATTCCGGCGGCGTGAGCGGCAGTTGATCGTCGAGCATCGTGTTCAGCACGTCGACGAAGGGCACATCGGCGATGATGCCGGCGAAGAGATCGGGTGCCGCATTGGCGACCGCACCCATCAGCATCCCTCCGGCACTGCCGCCCTGCGCGACGATGCGCCCCTCGGCCGTGAACCCCGCCGTGACCAGGGCGCGGCCGGCCGCGATGAAATCGCCGAACGTGTTGGTCTTGTTGGCGAGCTTTCCATCCGTGTACCAGGCCCAGCCTTTGTCCGTGCCACCGCGGACATGGGCGACCGCATAGACGAATCCGCGGTCGACCAAGGACAGGCGCTTCGTGCCGAAGGCCGCCGGGATGGCGTAGCCGTAGGCTCCATATCCGTAGAGAAGCAGCGGCGCCGATCCGTCGAGCACGAGGTCGCGGCGATGCAGGACCGAGACCGGCACTGCGGCACCATCCGGTGCCTTGGCGAGGATCCGGCGGGTGACGTAGGACGCGGGATCGTGGCCGGAGGGCACCTCCTGGCGCTTGCGCAGCATCCGGGCTCCCGTCCGCAGGTCGTAGTCGTAGACCTCCTCCGGAGTCGTCATCGACGAATAGGAAAACCGCATGACGTCGGTGTCTTGCTCGACCACCTCTTCGAGGCCGAGGGAATAAGCCTCTTCGGGGAAGCTGACCGCGGTCTCGACGCCGGTGTCGAAGTTGCGGATCACGATCTGCGGCAGGCAGTTCTCCTGCTCGAGCCGGACGAGGTGCCGCGCGAAAGCCGCCGACCCGACGATCAACCGGCCCGGCCGATGCGGGACGAGGTCGTGCCACATCTCCCGGCCCGGGGTTTCGACCGGCGTTTCGACGATCTTGAAGTCGACCGCACCGTCGGCATTGGTCAGGATGATGAACTGATCGCCGCGATGATCGAGCTCGTATCGCAAGCCCGGTGACCGTGCCGCGATGAGGCGCGGTTCGGTCTCGGGCGCGTCGAGCGGGATGACGCGGGCTTCCGCAGCATCGTGGCCGTGGATCGAGATGATGGCGAAACGCCCCGACCGGCTGCGGCCGACCGAGACGAACCAGGTCGGGTCGGCCTCGTCGTAGACCGCTCGGTCTTCGTGGTGGTCGGTGCCGAGCCGGTGCAGCCAGACGCTGCTGGCGCGATGGTTGTCGTCGACCCGGACATAGAAGAACGCGGCACTGTCGGCGGTCCAGACCACGCTGCCGTCCGAGCGGATCACGGTATCGGCCCGATCGCGCCCGGTCGCTATATCGCGAACCTTGACCGTGTAGAGCTCCGAGCCCTTGTCATCGGCCGTCCAGGCGAGGAGATCGTGCCGGACGGAGGGTTCGCAGTCGCCGAGTTCGAAGAACTCGTGCCCTTTGGCCAGCGCATCGCCGTCAAGCAGGATGGTCTCGGGTCCGCCGCCGCGCGGAATCCGGCAGAACAACTCGTGCTGACCGTCTTCCCGAAAGCGCGTGTAATATTCGAACGGACCGTCAGGCACGGGGACATCGGCGTCCTCGTCTTCCATGCGGCCGCGCATCTCCTTCACGAGACGCTTCTGGAGCGCCGCCGTCGGAGCCATGACGCTCTCTGCATAGGCGTTCTCGCGCTCGAGCAGGTCGCGGATCTCGCCCGGCAGCGTCGTGGGATCGCGCAGCACCTCGCGCCAGTTGTCGGCGCGGATCCAGGCGAAATCGTCGAGGATTTCCGTGCCATGGATGGTGCGGCTCGTCGGACGAGCCGCGATCTCAGGGGGCGCACTGAGTCGCAGCGGCCCTTTCGAAGCGACGTGGGTCATGCGATCGGCTCAACGCTGCTCGGACTTGAGGTCGAGGGCAGCGCCGTTCATGCAGTAGCGAAGGCCCGTCGGACGCGGCCCATCCGGGAACACGTGGCCAAGATGGGCCTCGCAGGTGGCGCAGCGGACTTCGGTGCGCTTCATCAGCAAGGACCGGTCGGAATATTCCGCGACGGCGTCGGGTTCGATCGGCGCGGTGAAACTCGGCCAGCCCGTGCCCGAGTCGAACTTGGTCGTCGACGCGAAGAGCGGAGCGCCGCAGCAGATGCACGCGTAGGTCCCCGGTGACTTCGTGTCCCAATAGGGGCCGGTGAAAGGTCGCTCCGTCCCGTGGCCCCGTGCCACCCGGAACTGCTCCGGCGTCAGCTGTGCGCGCCATTCGGCTTCCGATTTCGTGACTTTCGTCTTGGTGTCGGTCGACATGAAAGCATCCTCGTCTCAGCGTAAGAGCAATCGGTTGGCATGCCCGCGCAATCCGGTGTTGCTCGATAGGCCTTTTATCGGGTCGGGTTCCACGCGCTGCAAGGCCGCCCGGTGTCGCTTCCGCGAAGCAGGAGCAGCGATGGGCTTCGGGCAGTAGGGCAGACATCTCGGCGAGGCGTCCTCGGCGTTCATCACGGACCGGCGCGATCTTCGATGACCGATCACGACCCCGTCAGTGCGGCGCGTGCATCGGACCTGATCCGCTCGACCATCGCACTGAACCCGTTCGATCTCTGGCGCGTCAGGTGACCGCCTAGCCCCAAGCGCTCGAAAAGTCGGCTCGCATCCGTGGCGACGATTTCGGAGGCATGTTTGCCGCCATAGAGCGCAAGCGCGAGGTAGATCAATCCCTTGACGATATGCGCATCGCTGTCGCCGCGGAACGTGAGGATCGGGTCGATGTCGCCCGCCTGCTGCACCCGGGTCTCGAGCCAGACTTGGCTGGCACATCCCCGCACCCGATTGGCTTCGTCGTGCGCAGGTGCGGGAAGGGGGTCGAGCGCCCGTCCGAGTTCGATGAGGTAACCGTAACGATCATCGGTCTCGTCCAGGAATTCGAAATTGGCGATGATCTCGTCGACATTGGGCATGGTGGTCAGGGCGCTCCTTGTGCACCGCATATCGCTCGCCTGACAGCGGATCGCCAGTGGCTTCTCGTCATGCATCGGCAGGGAAGCCCACGGATTCGACGCAAGCGTCCCGACCGCGTCCGGCGAGCGTCGACCGCCTCTGTCCGCGGCATCTTCGACCGGCTCGTCCCGCACGGAACTCGCGAGTTCGCGGATACTTAGAAACGCAGCAACGCGGCCGTACATCGGCGGGCGGTTAATATGAGGGAGGAACATATGTCCACATCATCGAAGACGATCGTCTTCGCTGCGGCCCTGGCTGTCAGCACTGCTGCCCTACCGGCGGCGTACGCGGCGACCGCAGCCAATTCACAGAACGGAACAACCAGCAGCAACGCAGCGAAGGAAGCGCCAGTCGGCGCGACGACCACTGCCCCGGACGCGGCGCCCGTCATCGAAGTGTCGCCAACCGCGCCTGCAGCGACGGCGCCGCTCGTCAACGGAACTGGCACGGGCGTCGTCGACGGCACGGGCGCTGCGGCAAAGACCGGCTCGGGCACCGCTAAGTAGCTTCTAAACTCTACCTGAACAGCAAAGCTACAAAAGCCGGCACCCGTCTACTTGAAGCCTGCCACGGCATGCGGCACGTAAGGACTTTCCAGTTTAGTGATCTCGTCGGCTGACAATTTCACCTCCAGCGCCGCTACGGCGTCGTCGAGATGCTGCGGCTTCGATGCACCGATGATCGGAGCCGTTACGCCGGGTTTCGACAGCAGCCAAGCCAGTGCAACGCTGGCGCGCGGCAAGCCCCTGTCCTTCGCGACTTCTCCGACGAGGTCGATGACGCTGCGATCCGCCACGTCGAAGCCCTGGTATAGCGTCTTGCCGAAGACGTCGGTCTCGGCACGGTTGGTGTTGGTATCCGGTGGACGGGTGAGACGCCCGCGCGCCAGTGGGCTCCACGGAATCATGCCGACACCCTCGGCGAGGCACAGCGCCACCATCTCGCGCTCTTCCTCGCGATAGAGCAGGTTGTAGTGATTCTGCATCGACACGAAGCGGGTCCAGCCGTGCCGGTCCGCGAGATAGAGAGCGCGGCAGAACTGCCAAGCATACATCGAGGAGGCGCCGATATAGCGCGCCTTGCCGCTTTTCACGACATCGTGCAGCGCTTCCAGCGTCTCCTCGATCGGCGTCTCGGGATCGTAGCGATGGATCTGATAGAGATCGACGTAGTCGGTGCCGAGCCGCCTCAGGCTGGCGTCGATCTCCGTCATGATGTGCTTGCGTGACAGTCCCTGGCCGTTGGCGTCCGGCTGCATGCGGCCATGAACCTTGGTGGCCAGCACGATGCCGTCTCGTTTCGCGTATTCCTTCAGTGCTCGGCCGACGATCTCCTCACTCGACCCGTCGGAGTAGACGTTAGCCGTGTCGAAGAAGGTGATGCCGAGGTCGAGGGCGCGCTTGATGAAGGGGCGACTCTCGGCTTCCGGCAGGGTCCAAGCGTGGTTGCCGCGGTCGGGCTCGCCGTAGGTCATGCAGCCGAGGCATAGACGCGACACCTTCAAGCCGGTCCGTCCCAGGTTCACATATTCCATTTTGCCGGTCCTCAGCAGTATCGGTTCAAGTCAGCTGGCCTCACGGGAGCCGTTGAGATGTCGACTGCACTGCCAATCCAACGAGGCAGCCAGACCTGCATCATAAGGTCGAGGCCTTATTTCACGCGACGTCCAGAAAACATGCCCTTGTTGGTCGTGTTCTGTTTGACATTGGCCGTCTCGCCTTGCTCCGCCGCATTGTTCGGGTGCGGATGATGGATCGACGTGTCCTGCTCCGACTTTGGATCGCTTCCGGGGCCTTTGGTGCTTCGGTTCGCTGGTGGAACCGGGGGCATGTGGCTGGACATGGGCGACACCTCGTCGTGTGATCGATAGCCTCTCAACCGGTTACCAGCCGTCTTGTTGCCGGTCCGGGCTGTTCGGACCTTTGAAACTCGGCTCGACCGCGTTCTCACCGGCTCGTGTCCCGCTGCTTGGAGCGATCGGCTTTCGCCAAGCTGGTCGGTGCGCCGTGATCCCGGGCGGGGTACTCGCAGACTTATCGTACCTCCGGTGTGCCGAGGCCCGGCCGTCGCGGCCGCGATCGAATCATCCGCAACCGTGCGTGACGACGACGTGAGGTATCCGGGCATGTCCGCAAGCGATTTGAAGACTTAGAGCCGCGCGAGCGTCCCCGGATGGAGGTGCGACGACATGACCGCCCGCCGAACGCCGATCCAGGCCGGTTCTAGATCCGAGCCCGTGAGCGTATCGGCCGACCGTTCGGAGGGTACCGCAGTCCTGACGGAATCGATCCTGGCCGCCGTCGTTACGAGGCCCATTCCGAGACGCAGGCACTCGTTCGAGGCGACGCAAGCGCGGCCGAGGCTCTGCACCGCCTCGCGGCCACCGCTAGGGATCACGCGTCCAATGCCGGTCTTGCCGCCGCCCGTGGCCAGCACAGCGACGATGCCGATGCAGACGACCGATCGCATTAGAAAAAACATGACCAGTTCCCGATCTCGACTGCTGCAGCTGCCTACTCGTCAAGCTACGGCAGAACTGTTTGATCTCCGCAACAACAATGCCTCAAAGACTTGCCGCGACATTCAGGTATTATTCAGCAATTCGAGACGATCCGGAATCGTCAGAGTTGTTTAACCAAGTCTTGAACTCAGTTCTGACGACAAGCGTGCTGATTTTTGCGACCGAAGCGGCTAAACTTAGGGTTCGCTTAAGGCAAGGCTGCGAGGCTGCAGTGTGCCAGGACGAGACTGGTTGCGTCCCGTGCGGAGCGTCGTGTGCATCATTTGGCGAGCCTCAACGACCAGATCGGGAAGCTGGTGCATCCCGATGCCCGGGCTCATCCGATCGAGTTCTCGAGCCACAAGGCTTTCATCGCGACCCGGCTCGCCCTTTCCCTCGGCTCTTTGGCCCTGGCGCCGCTCTGCTTCGTCGCCAAAGCATCCCCCACGGCCTGGGAGGCTTGGGTTCTCGCATGGCTCATCCTGCCCTTCGTGGCCGTCGTCAGCGTGTCGCGCAGCGGTCGGTTGCTGGTCGGCGAAGCTCTGAGCATCGTGGCCTGGATCGGCCTCGCGATCAGCGTCACGATCGGCACGGGGTCGAGCCTCGGGCTCGCGCTTCTGCTCATGGTTCCGGTCGAAGCTTCGACCGCCGTGGCTTCACCGATCGTCGTCACGGCCTTGGCGACCGCCATCGTCACGGCTTGTGGGCTCGCGCTTCGTTCGCATCTCGGCTTTGCCGAAACCGCGGGCCTGGTCCTGAGACCCTACGGATCCGCCGCCATCGTCGGTGGGCTCTGCTACGGCGGTGTCCTGGCCCTGATTGCGGGCCGGCTTGCACTGGCCCGCAAGCGGCTCGACCGCACCAATCACGAAACCTATCGGGCCTTCGCCGACATCGTCGATGACGTCGTGGTCCGCTTCGACCTGTCGGGTTCGGTTCGGGAGGCCAGCCCTGCATCCGGACGGGTCTTCGGCATCGATCCGCGCGACCTGATGGGCCGGGGCCTGTTCGAGCGGCTCCACGTGGCCGACCGCCCGAAATTCCTGAAGCTCGTGACCGACGTGGCGGCGTCTCGGGAGGCCCGGACCGCGACGCTGCGGCTCCGCACGGGCCGGCTCGTGCAGAGCGAACGAGGTCCCTTCAACGAGCCCGTCTTCGCCTGGATCGATCTCGCGGCCCGCATGCCCGCGGCGCGCGAGAACGGGGGCCTCGCCAGTGCCGCGGACCCTCAGGAACTCGGGGTGATCGGCATCGTTCGCGACGCGACGGCACGGTGCGAGCAGGAACAGGTGATCCAGGAGGTCCGCTCGGCGTCGGACCGCAACAACGCCGGCCGGGATCTCTTTCTCGCCAACATCAGCCACGAACTGCGCACGCCGCTCAATGCCATCATCGGCTTCTCCGAGATTCTGTCGAATTCTTCTCTCGTTCCGAACGATCCCGCGAAGCAACGCGAGTACGCGGCCATCATCCACAGCTCCGGGCATCATCTTCTGGCGGTGGTCAACACGATTCTCGACGCGACGAAGATCGAATCCGGACGTTTCGACATCTTCCCCGAGCCGTTCGATGTCGGCGCACTGCTCAACCTGTGCTGCGACATGGTCGGGCTCAAGGCCGAGCAATCCCGGGTCGAGCTCGTGCGTGACATCGCGCCTGGCGTCGGCGAGATCGTCGGGGACAAACGCGCCTGCAAGCAGGTCCTGCTGAACCTGCTATCGAATGCCCTGAAGTTCACCCCGGCCGACGGACGGGTCACGATCGCGGTCCGCCCCGACGGCACCTCGATGTTGATCTCGGTGAACGATACCGGGATCGGCATATCGCCGCGCGACTTGCCGAAGCTCGGCGATCCCTTCTTCCAAGCCCAATCCACCTATGATCGGGCAGTCGACGGGACAGGCCTCGGCCTCTCGGTCGTCAGGGGCCTCGTGGGCCTGCACGGCGGCAGCATAACGATCGAGAGTACGCCGGGGCAGGGCACCAGCGTCATGGTACGATTGCCCCTCGACTGCCGCCGCTCCATCCCCGCACCAGGGACGTTGAGTAAAATAGAAACCATTTCACGTTATGCATCATCGGCGAGGCGCGGCGATATGCCGGGCAGCGGCAAGGTGCCTAAAATTGCGTGACGCGGCCATAGACACTTCTCGCCAGTCTCAACGGTCCGGCGCGGGGCGTCGGAACACCAACCCGCCGGGACCCACTCTCACGAACGCTGCCGTCGCGGCCCAACGCCTGGGCGGCGGCCGAACCCGGGCCGGAGCAGGGCCACGCCCAGCGGGCGGACGCGGCCAGTCGCGTGACATCCGCGACGAACCGAGTGCCTTTTCCCGTCTCAAGGATCGCCTAGCGCCACTCGTTTCCCTGAAGGCCCTTGGTGGTGCCGCCTTTTCGATGGTGTTGATCGGCATCGTGGCCAATGCCGTCTGGTTTCAGAGGGGGCGTCACCCTGCGCCGCTTTTCGCGACCGGTCAGACGATTTCCGAACCCGGCTTGCCGGAGTCGCCGCCGCTCCCGCTACCGAGGCCGCAGCCGGTTGCGGAGGTCGAACCGGCAGCGCCGGAGAGCGCACAAGCCGTCCCCGCCGCGGTCGCAGAAGCTCCGGTCGAGTCGACGGCATCCGTGCCGGTGAGGACGTTGTCGACCAAGACGGTCGCGAGCAAGCCGCGTCACGACGACGGCATCGCGCGGTTGCTGCTCGGTCAGCCGCTCGCCTCCGATACGGGACCGATGGCGGTTGGCAACCCGTCCGTCCCCAAGCAGCCCGATGCCGTCTTGCTCGCGACCCAGCGCCAGCTCGTCAAGCTCGGCTACCCGGTCAAGCCCGACGGGCGGATGAGTACAGCCACGCGCGGGGCGATCGAGTCTTTCGAACGCAAGCAGCATATCCAAGCCGAAAACGCTGCTATAACGCCGAAGCTGAGGCGTGAGATCGCGGCCGCGGTCGCGGCCGGCACCGAAAAGGCGCAATGAGCGGCTTTCAGCGGCTTCGTACCGATTTCTGGGTTTCGGCTTATCTGCGGCGCTGCGGCGTCGAAGGCGTCGTTGCGGTGCTTCGCCGGCGCGGGGCGGCCGAAGCCGGTGCCGTCATGATCAAGATCGATAGGCTCGACGGAACCGCGACACTGCTCGGCCCGGCGCCGCAGGGCGAGGCAGGGGTCGATGGCGAACGTCGCTTCGTGCCGGTTCATCGCGACGACCACCTCGACGGTCCCGCGGCGGAAGCCCGCCTGGCCCGAGAGATCAAGTTCGACTCGGATCTCTGGATCATCGAGGTCGAGGA
>CAXTME010000045.1:0-35199 GCA_964245215.1 uncultured Lichenihabitans sp. | reverse complement strand
GCAGTGGCCTCTATGTGCCGGGTTGCGGCGTGCTGCTGCACAACCGCGGCCTGTCATTCCGCTTCTCGCCGGGCCATCCGAACAGCATCGCGCCCGGAAAGCGGCCCATGCACACGATCATCCCTGGCATGGTGACGAAGAACGGCAGGGCCGTGATGCCGTTCGGCGTGATGGGTGGCCACTACCAGGCGACCGGCCACGTCAATTTCCTGTCCAACGTCTTCGACCGGGGGCTCGACATCCAGGCGGCGTCGGACGCGCCCCGGAGCTTCGCGGCGGACGGCGTGCTGCAACTCGAGGCGACCGTGTCTCCGCAAGCCATCGTCGAACTCGAGCGGCGCGGGCACGCGGTCGAGATCCAGACGATGCCGATCGGCGGCTGCCAGGCCATCATGATCGACGAGGCGCGCGGCGCCCTGATGGGAGCCTCCGACCACCGCAAGGACGGCTTGGCGCTGGGCTACTGAAAGCAAAGGACGGCAGCGATGGCGCGACGCTTCATCAGTTCGGGTTCGAGCTTCGAGCGCGACATCGGCTACGCGCGCGCCGTGGTGGACGGCGAGTGGATCTTCGTGTCCGGCACCACGGGGTTCGACTATGCGGTCGGCACGATCGCGGAGGACGTCGTGGACCAGTGCCGCCAGTGCCTCCGCAACATCACGGTCGCCCTGGATGAGGCCGGCTTCTCGCTCCGCGACACCGTGCGGGTCCACTATCTCTTCCCCGACCGGAAGGACTTCGAGCCGTGCTGGCCGCTGCTGCGCGAGGCCTTCGGGGCCGTGCAGCCGGCCGCCACCATGATGGTGGCCGGCTTGGCCGACCCGCGCATGAAGATCGAGATCGAGGTCACGGGCAAGCGCCGGAGCTGACGTCAGGCTCGCCTCCAGCGCCGTATCATCGCCCCGGCGATCAGGCCCATATCGTCTTCGACGATGTCGGGCTGGATCAGGCCGGGGAGAGGCAGGGCGGCATTGCCGCTCCGCCTGACCAAAGCGGCCGAACAGCCGACCGCTTGGGCGCCGAGCGTGTCCCAGCTATGGGCCGCCACCATGCACAGGGCCGACGTAGGCACCCCGAGCCCGTCCGCGACAGAACGGTAGGTCTCCGGCGCCGGCTTGAACCGGCGGACCGCGTCGACGCTGAACTGGCGTTCGAGCAGGGCTGCGATGCCGGCCCGCTCAAGCGGGCTTGCCTGCGGGTCCGGAGCGGAATTCGTCAGCGTGACGAGCCGGAACCCGGCCTCCGCGAGACGCCGGAGAGCATCAAGCACGTCAGCATGGGCCGGCATGGCGAGCGTGAGGCTTCGCAGTTCGGCGACGTCATGGTCCCGCACCGGGACCCCGCGAATATCTCCCGACATGCGCAAGACGGCGCCGCCAAGGTCCGAAAAAGTCGAGTACGACCCAGCCAGGGTCAGGGCTTCCGAGTAGAGCACGAGCTGCGCGTACCAGTCCCGCATGGTTCTCCGATCACCGAAGAGGCGGACGAAGAACGGCTCCAGCGTCTCGATGTCGAGCAGCGTCTCGTTGACGTCGAACACGATGACGGAAGGTTGCGACACGTCGGCCACGACTGATCTCCCGAGTGGACGCTGGTACACACCTATCTTCTCCCGCCGCCGCGAGTTCCGCCGCTTCCAATTGGGGCGGGCTTGTCCCGGAGAGAGGGTATGTCTACTAACACGATCGACATTGCAGAGCGGTTCAGAGTGACGGAACCGACGCGGTGTAGGATTTCTTGTTGGGTGACGCTTCACGGCGGTAAGCTCGGGACGTCCTCGATAAGGCCTACCGACCGCAGGAGGCATTCATGGCGTGGCTCAACACGATCAATTGGCTTTACTCGGCTTCGGGTTTCGCGGTCGGCATGCTGGTCGGGATGACGGGTGTCGGCGGCGGGTCGTTGATGACGCCTCTTCTCGTTCTCCTGTTCGGTTTCCATCCGGCAACGGCGGTCGGGACCGACCTTCTCTATGCCGGCCTGACGAAGAGCGGCGGCACCCTGATCCATGGCTTCAACCGCACGATCGACTGGCAGATCACGCGCCGGCTCGCGTCGGGCAGCCTGCCCGGTGCCGCCCTGACGATTGTGGCTCTTTCCTACATCGGCCGGAACAGCCCCAATGCCGCTTCGGCCATCAACACCGTCCTGGGCCTCGCCCTGATGTTGACGGCCGTGACCCTGGTGGCTCGCCGCTGGCTGCTCGACCGCCTTGCCGCCCGGACCGACAAGCTCACGGACCGGCAGACGGAATGGATGACGGTGGGTCTCGGAGCCTTCCTCGGCGTCATGGTGACCATGACCTCGGTCGGGGCCGGCGCGATCGGCGTGACGGTTCTGCTCGTCCTCTACCCGCGCTTGCCGACGGTCCGCATCGTCGGCTCGGATATCGCGCATGCCGTGCCTCTGACGCTGCTGGCTGGCGCCGGACATTGGTACATCGGTTCGGTCGACTGGTCGTTGCTCACGTCGCTGCTGATCGGCTCCTTGCCCGGCATCGTGATCGGCAGCCAGGTCGCGGCCCGGATCCCGGATCGGATCCTGCGTCCGGTGCTGGCCGGAACCCTGGCGGTGGTCGGAGCGAAGCTAGCCTTCTGACTCTACCAGCCGATCGTGACCGGGAAGGCATCGGCCACGTGCCGGGGCCAGTGCCCCGGGACCACCAGGACGGCGTCGCCGCGATGGACGAGCGATGCCGCCCAGGGATTGCGGGTGAGCCAGACGGCCGCGGCGCGCGAAATCCGCCGGCGTTTCGTCTCGGTCACGGCGAGCAACGCCTCATCCCGATCGGGTCGGGCCTTGACCTCGACGAACGCGACCGTGGAGCCTCGCCGGACCACGAGGTCGATCTCGCCGCCGACGATCGTGAAGCCCCGGACCAGAACGCGGTAGCCCTTGATGGTCAGGAGCGCTGCCGCCATCCATTCGGCGCGGCGCCCTACGCGGTTAGCCCGCCGCCTCTCGACCGCACTCCGGGGGCGTGCCACGGGTCCGCTCAACCGCGCTCGCGGCGGCTCGCCGCGAGCGCCACGGCCCTTCCGTAGACTTCGCGCCGCGGCAGGCCGGTCTCGCCCGCCACCACGGCCGCCGCGTCCTTGACCGAGAGATGGTCGAGCGCGGTCGTGAGCTTCATGTCGAGCGTATCGGCGCTGACAGGAGCCGCGGCATCCGGACGGTCGACCAGGATCACCACTTCGCCCCGCGGCGGTCCCTCTTCGGCGAAGGCCTCCGCGAGGTCGGTCGCGTTGCCGCGTCGAACGGTCTCGAACTTCTTCGTGAGCTCGCGTGCCACGGCGGTCTGCCGGGGCCCGAGGACGGCCGCGATATCGGCCAAGGCGTCGGAGAGGCGTCGTGCGGACTCGAAGAACACCAGCGTCGCGGGGACGGCCGCGAGGTCGGCAAGACGGGTTCGCCGCGCGCCACTCTTATCCGGCAGGAAGCCTTCGAAGAAGAACCGATCGGTCGGCAGGCCGCCTAAGACCAGCGCCGCCATGACGGCCGAGGCTCCCGGCAACGCAGTCACGGGACGGCCGGCCGCCACGACATCGCCGACGAGCTTGTAGCCGGGGTCCGAGACCAGCGGCGTGCCGGCGTCCGAGATCAGGGCCAGGGCCTCGCCCCTAGCGAGACGCGCCAGGATCTGCGGGCGCATCGCAGCCGCATTATGCTCGTGGTAGGGGAGGAGCGGCGTGTCGATGCCGTAATGGGAGAGGAGCACGCGCGAGACGCGGGTATCCTCGGCCAGCACGGCGTCGGCGCCCGCGAGGACCCCCAGGGCCCGCAGCGTGATGTCGCCGAGGTTGCCGATCGGCGTCGCCACCACGTGCAGGCCCGGTGCCGCAACAGGGGCCGCCACGGTCGCGCCAAGGGCCGTGAAGCTGCGGTCCCGTCGGCGCTCCCGCGACGCCGCCGCGCTGTCCGGATCCTCGTGGCCACTGCCTAGGGTCATCGTGTCGTGTCCCGCCTCGGCCAGGCGGCCGCGATGGCGCGCTCCGGCGTCAGTGCGGGTGTGTCATGTTTCAGCCCAGTTTGGAATGCGCTCCGTCCCGACCACGACACCCGTGGCTTCGGCAGCGATAAGCTGGTATGCGAGGACCCTGCATCAGGACGCCGGGAGTAAGGTTGCGTGCCGTCACGATCGTTCAGCAGCACCCTATCGGTCCTGGCTCTCGGTTCGGTTCTGGCCGGTTGCGGCCAACTCGGACAATATGACAGGCCTCACGTCGCGGCGGCTGAGGCTCCCCTGTCGGCCCCCACCACGGCAGTCCAGTCCCGGCCGCTCGGCGGTTCGGCAACGGGCGGAACCATCGGCAACGGTCCGGTCAAGGTCGGATTGATCCTCCCCTTGAGCCAGGGCGGTGCGCCCTCCTCGATCGGACAGTCGCTCCGCAACGCCGCCGAGCTCGCCTATGCGGATGCTGGCACGGCGGACCTGACCATCATGGTCAAGGACGACCATTCGACGCCCGACGGCGCCCGCGACGCCACCCAGGCGGCGCTCGGCGACGGAGCCGATCTGATCCTCGGTCCACTTTTCGCGGCCGATCTAAGGGTCGCGGCCGGCATCGCCAAAACGGCCGACAAACCCGTGATCGGCTTTTCGACCGATACCGCTTCAGCCTCGCGCGGCGTCTACCTGCTGTCCTTCCTGATCGAGACCTACGTCGATCGCATCGTCGATTACGCGGCCGGCCAGGGCAAGAAGAGCCTGGCCGCGCTGGTCCCTAACAACGATTACGGCAATGTCGCGTTGGCCGAGTATCAGCAGGCCGCCTCCCGGCATGGCGTCCACGTCGAAGCCATCGAACGCTATAATCCCGGAGCGCCGGCGGAAGCCGCAGCCCGGATCGCGACGGCCCTGCCCCGGATCGACGCCCTGTTCATCCCCGAACAGGCCGACGCCATGGGAGCCGTTGCGCAGGCCCTGACGGCCAGCGGGATCGACAGCCATAAGGTTCAGATCCTCGGTACCGGCATCTGGAACGATCCGCGCGTACTGAAGCTCGCCCCGCTCCAGGGCGCTTGGTTCGCGGCGCCCGAGAACGCGGGCTATGCCAGCTTCGCGGCACGATACCGGGCGAAATTCGGCAGCGACCCGGCCCGGATCGCTACATTGTCCTACGATGCCGTGTCGCTGGTGGCGGCTCTCGCCCACGGCCAGCCCGGACAGCGCTTCTCGGCCGACACGCTGACCAACAGTTCGGGTTTCAATGGAGCCGACGGTGTCTTCCGGTTCCGTCAGGACGGCGCCAACGAACGTGGCCTCGCGGTCCTCCAGATCGCCAACGATGCCACGACGGTGCTGAGCCCTGCCCCGCGCAGCTTCACGGGTCCGTCGGGTTTTTGACCAGGGCCGTCATCGGCGCTGCCGTGTGCTGTACCAGCTCCTTCGAGTAGCGATAGCGTAGCCCGTAGCGGTCTCCGACCTATAGACTGGCTGTCGACTGGCCCCTACGGGCAGTGATTCACCTTCGGCGCGCACTGGGACGCCATCCATAATGGACGACTTCAGGGTATTGTCAGAGGCAAGCGCATCTCCGGCTTCCGCGCTCGTTCCATCGTGCGACCTCGAGATACCATTATACTGAATTGTGTTCCGCTCAGCGCGCCTGGATCGTAGGCACTGAAGACCCGGGACAGGCTGAGGGCATCACCGGAAACGCCATGAACATCGTCGAGGGCAAGGCCGGGTTCCGAGGCTTCGAGACTTGGTATCGCGTGACCGGCGACCTCGCGGCGTCTCCGGCGCCCGTGGTGGTGGTGCATGGCGGACCCGGCTGCACGCACGACTACGTCGACAGTTTCAAGGATCTGGCGCGGGACGGCCGCGCGGTCGTGCACTACGACCAACTCGGCAATGGTCGCTCGACCCGCCTGCGCCACCATGGCGCCGACTTCTGGACCGTCGACCTCTTTCTCGCGGAACTCGACAACCTGCTGTCCCATCTCGGGATCACCGATCGCTACCACCTGATCGGGCAATCCTGGGGCGGGATGCTGGGCGCCGAACATGCGGTGCGCAGGCCCGTCGGCCTTCAGTCGCTCGTGATCGCGGACTCGCCCGCCTCCATGGCGCTCTGGGTCGCGGAGGCGAACCGGCTTCGCCTGGAACTCCCGGCCGACATCCAGGATGCGCTTTTGCGGCACGAGGCCGCAGGGTCCACGGCCCATCCCGAATACGAAACCGCGACCCGGGCCTTCTACGCCCGTCACGTCTGCAGGCTGGAACCCTGGCCCGAAGAGGTCACGCGCACCTTCGAGGCGATGGCCAGCGACCCGACCGTCTACGCCACGATGAATGGCCCGAACGAGTTCCACGTGATCGGCACGTTGCGGTCCTGGAGCATCGTCGACCGATTGCCACGCGTGGTGGCACCAACCTTGCTGATCTCCGGTCGCTATGACGAAGCGACCCAGGCCACGGTTCAACCCTTCGCGGACCTCATCCCCGACGTGCGTTGGACGGTGTTCGAGCACTCGTCGCACATGCCGCACGTCGAAGAACGGGCCCTTTGCATGGACGTCGTTGGTCGCTTCCTTGAGCAACATGATTGACGGGCAGGCACATTGCCGGGGAAGCTCGGTCCACCGCGACCCTTTGAAGGAATGACCATGCGATTGACGACAATGCTGGCCAGCAGCGCGATCGCGCTGGCTCTCGTGGCCACATCGGGCGCGCAAGCGGCTGCGGACCGAGCCGAGATGATGAAGCAGCATCGGGGCGGCACGCTGAAGCTGAACGCCCATGGCTCGGCCGGCACGATCGATCCGCAGATCAACTACGAATCGGAGTTCTGGCAACTCCTCTACACCACCAACGACGGTCTCGTGACCTTCAAGAAGGTCGAGGGCAAGGATTCGAACGATGTCGTACCCGACCTCGCCGAAGCCATCCCGGAACCGCAGGATGGCGGCAAGACCTACGTGTTCAAGCTGCGCAAGGGCGTGCAGTTCTCGACCGGCAAGGAGGTCACGCCGGCCGACGTTGTGGCAACCTTCGAGCGGATCTTCAAGGTATCGAGCCCGACCGCGGGATCCTTCTACAACGGCATCGTCGGTGCCGACGCGTGCCTCAAGGAGGCTGCGACCTGCTCCCTCAAAGACGGGGTGATCGGCGACGACAAGGCCGGGACCGTCACGTTCCACCTGACCGATCCGGACGCGGACTTCTTCTACAAGCTTTCAGCGGTCCACGCGTCGATCGTGCCCGCCGACACGCCCGCCAAGGATCTCGGCACCACGCCGGCGGTCGGCACCGGTCCCTACATGATCCAGAGCTACAATCCCGATCGCGGGATGAAGATCGTCCGCAACCCCCATTTCAAGGAGTTCAGCGCCGACGCGCAGCCCGACGGCTACGTCGACGCCATGGACTACAATTTCGGCCTCGACGATCAGGCCGGCATCACGGCCGTGGCCAACGGCCAGGCCGATTGGACCTTCGACGACCCCCCGACCGACCGCCTCGGGGAACTTGGCAGCAAATACCCGAAGCAGGTCCACGTCCACACGTTGCTGGCCTACTATTATGTCCCGATGAACGTGAACATCCCGCCCTTCAATAACGTGAAGGCCCGACAGGCGGTGGCCTATGCGGTCGACCGCAAAGCGTTGGTCGGCCTGTTCGGTGGACCCAACCTCGCCAATCCCCTGTGCCAGCAATTGCCGGTCGGCATGCCGGGCCACGAGGATTACTGCCCCTTCACGGCCGGTGCGGGAGCGAAATGGACGGCCCCGGATATGGCCAAGGCCAAGCAACTCGTCGAGGAGTCCGGCACCAAGGGTGCTCAGGTGACGCTGATCGGTGACGACAAGGCCATTCCGAAATCGATCGCCACTTATATGCAGAGCCTCTTGCGTGACCTCGGATACGACGCGAGCCTGAAAGTGGTGTCGCACAACATCCAGTTCACGTTCATTCAGAACACCAGCAACAAGGTCCAGATCTCGGTCACCGACTGGTACCAGGACTATCCGGCGCCGTCGGACTTCCTCGGTGTGCTGTTCAGCTGCGACACGTTCCACGAAGGTTCGGATTCGTCGATCAACATCTCGGGCTTCTGCGACAAGAAGATCCAGGACGACATGAAGAAGGCCAATGCGACCGCGGTCACGGATCGGACGGCTGCCGACAAGATGTGGGCGCAGGTCGACAAGGAAGTGACAGACCAGGCTCCGGCGGCTTCGCTGTTCCAACCGAAGCGCGTCGATTTCGTGTCGAGCACCGTCGGCAACTTCCTCTACTCCGACCAGATCCACTTCATGTTCTCGCAAGCCTGGGTGAAGTGAGAACCGTCCTTTGACCCTCGCGACGGCCGAACCCGGTTCGCTCGACACCGCGGTCCCTCAAACGAACGTCCGGACGAGTCGTGGCCCTTGGGCCACGGCCTTCCGGAAGCTGCTGCAGGATCGTGCTGCGGTCACGGCCTTCCTGGCCCTGGTGCTGATCGTGCTGCTGACTTTGGCGGCACCCCTCTATGCGAAGTACGTGTCGCAGACCGACCCTTTCTCGTCGAACCTCAGCGGCTCCGTCACGGTCGACGGCCAGAGCGTCGACGTGATCCAGGCCGATACCAACGGCCTCGGCCTCGGGACGACGCCGATCGGTCCGACCTGGACGGGTCACTATCTGCTGGGCGCCGACGGCCAAGGCCGAGACGTGATGGCCCGGATGCTCTACGGCGGCCAGAACTCGCTGCTGATCGCGGGCGCCGCCACGCTCATCACCCTCGTGTTCGCGGCATTGATCGGCATCGTGGCCGGCTTCTTCGGCGGCATCGTCGACGCGGTCCTGTCGCGCCTCCTCGACATCCTCTGGGCCTTTCCGGTCTACCTCCTGGCGATCTCACTCTCTATCGTCACGATCGGCCACGGCCTGGTGCTCGGCCCGATCACGATCGCGTCCGACAGCCTGCTCCTGCCGATCATCATCATCGGCATCGTCTACGTGCCCTACGTGGCGCGGCCGATCCGCGGCCAGGTGCTGCAATTGAAGAGCAGTGAGTTCGTCCTGGCCGCCGTGGGTCTCGGCGTGCCGCGCCGGCGCATCCTGGTTCTCGACATCCTGCCCAATGTCATGACGACCCTGATCGTCTTCGCGCCTCTGATGATGGCGCTCAACATGATCACGGAAAGTGCCCTGTCGTTCCTCTCGATCGGCGTCCAGTCGCCGGCCGCCTCCTGGGGCACCATCATCGAGGACGGCCAGGGTCTGATCTACACGCGACCCATGGTGGCGATCGCACCCGGGGTCGCCATCGTGCTCACGGTGCTGGCCCTCAACGTCCTCGGAGACGGTGTGCGCGATGCCCTCGATCCCCGCGCCAAGCTGCGCGTCAGGAAGGCCTGATGCTTCGCGTCCTGGTGAGCCGCGTCGGGCAGATGGCTTTCGTCATGGCCGGGATCTCGATCCTGGTGTTCCTCATCTTCTTCGCGACGCCAGGGACCGACCCCGCGGCGCGGATCGCGGGCCGCAACGCGTCACCCGAGGTGCTGGCGGCCGTGCGCGAAGCCTTCGGGTTCGATCAGCCGCTGTGGGTCCAATACCTGCTCTTGATGAAGCGCCTCTTCGTCACGGGAGACCTCACCTCCTTCGTCAACCGCGGCCAGAGGGTCATCCCGTCGATCCTGCAGGCCGTCCCGGTGACGTTGTCGCTCGTCCTGGGGGCGGCCGTCGTCTGGGTCGTGGTGTCGATTGCGATCGGCGTCATCGCCGGGGTCTGGCGCGGAACGATCGTCGACCGGCTGCTGATGATCCTCGGGCTGATCGGCATCTCCATGCCGGTCTTTTGGGTCGGCGAGGTCGCGAACCTCATCACGCAGAGCCGCTATCACGACACCTGGGCCTTTTCCTGGGTGCCGGGCCTGGGCTACATCGCGTTGACCACGGACCCTTTCGGCTGGTTCAAGGGCCTGGTCATCCCCTGGTTCACCCTCGCGATCCTCTATATCGGGCTCTACGGGCGCGTCCTACGCGCGAGCCTCATCGAATCCTATCAGGAGGATTTCGTCCGAACCGCGAGAGCCAAAGGCCTCACCGAGGCCCGGGTCCTTTTTCGGCACGCGTTGCGCACGTCGCTCATCACCTTCGTGTCGATGTTCGGTCTCGATTTTGGCATCCTGGTCGGCGGTGGCGCGCTCCTGACCGAGGTCGTCTTCGGGCTTCAAGGCGTCGGCTACCTGACCTTCAACGCGCTGCAGAACCTCGATCTTCCGGTCATCATGGCGACCGTCATGTACGCCTCGTTCTTCGTCGTGGCGGCCAATGCGGTGGTCGACCTCCTCTATGCGGCGCTCGACCCGCGCGTAAGGCTCGCCCGTGCTTGATCGGATCTCTTCGGAAACGCTGCTCGAGGTCGACAACCTCAGCGTCTCGTTCCGCACCGAGAGCGGCATCCTCAGGGCAGTCGAGAACATCTCCTTCGTCATCCCCAAGGGCGAGATCCTGTCCGTGGTGGGCGAATCGGGCTCCGGCAAATCGCTGACTTCGCTTGCCATCATGGGGCTGATCAACGACCCGAACGCGATCCTGACGGGCTCGATCCGCTACAAGGGCCAGGAACTCGTCGGCCTGTCGCGGGCGGCGTTGAGGCATGTGCGCGGCGACGAGATCGCCATGATCTTCCAGGATCCGATGAGCGCCATGACGCCCGTCTACACGATCGGCTGGCAAATCGAGGAGCAGATCCGCGCCCATACGAAACTGACGCGGCGCCAGGCCCGGGCCCGGGCCGTGGACCTGCTGGCCGAGATGGGCATGCCCAATCCCGCCACGCAGGTCGACCGATACCCGCACCAGTTGTCGGGCGGAATGCGCCAAAGGGCCATGATCGCCATGGCGCTCTCCTGCAATCCTTCGCTGCTGATCGCCGACGAGCCGACCACGGCCCTCGACGTGACCGTTCAGGCCCAGATCCTGCGCCTGATCGAACAGCTCAGGCGCGACCACGGCTCGTCCATCATCTTCATCACCCACGACATGGGCGTCGTGGCCGAGATCGCCGACCGCGTCATGGTGATGTACGCGGGTAAGCTCGTGGAGCGCGGCGCGAAGCGGGACGTCTTCGCCACGCCGGGCCATCCCTACACGGTGGGGCTGCTCGACTCGATCCCGCCCATGTCGGGCGTGAAACCCCGGCGCCTGCCGGCGATCCCCGGCGCGCCGCCCTCGATCGCCAACCGGCCGCAGGGCTGCCCGTTCGGCCCACGATGCCCTCACGTCCACGAGGCCTGCCGGGTCGATCCACCCTTGTTCTCGCGCGGGGTGCAGGACATCAGCTGCTACCTCGTGCCGGAAGGCGTCGTGCCGTGACCGGCGCTCCCCTGCTCGAAGCCGAGAATCTCTCGAAATATTTCAAGATCGGCGGCCGCTTCCATCCGAACGGCGTCCAGGTCCTGCGCGCCGTCGACGACGTGTCGCTCACCGTCGAGCGCGGCGAAACGCTCGGGCTCGTGGGCGAATCGGGCTGCGGCAAGTCCACGCTCGGCCGCTGCCTCATGCGGCTCTACGACGTCTCGGGCGGCACGGTCCGTTTCGAAGGCCAGGACATCACGCGGAGGAGTCTCAAAGCGCTGCGCCCCCTCCGGCCGCGCATGCAGATGGTGTTCCAGGATCCCTACGCGTCGCTGAATCCACGCCGTCGCGTGGCCGACCTCATCGCCGAACCGCTGCGCGTCCACCCGAAGGCCGACGGGCGGCAGAGGGGCTCGGCGGAGATCCGCACCCGGCTCGAGGAACTCATGGACCTCGTCGGCCTGTCGACCGACCATCTGCAGCGTTTTCCGCACGAGTTCTCGGGCGGGCAGCGGCAACGGATCGGCATCGCCCGCGCGCTGGCGCTGGAGCCGTCGCTCATCGTGGCCGACGAGTCGGTATCGGCTCTCGACGTCTCGGTCCAGGCTCAGGTCATCAACCTCTTCATGGACCTGCAGGACAGGCTCGGCATCACCTATCTGTTCATCGCGCATGACCTCAGCGTGGTGCGGCAGATCTCGACCCGCACCGCCGTGATGTATCTCGGGTCGGTGGTCGAGACCGGATCGACCGAGACCCTGTTCCACCGCCCGGCTCATCCCTACACGGACGCCCTGATCTCGGCCGTGCCGGTGGCTCATGCGGGCGAGCGCCGCCGCGAGCGCATCATCCTGCGGGGCGACGTTCCAAGCCCCCTGAACCCACCCTCCGGGTGTCGGTTTCACACCCGCTGTCCCAAGATGCAGGACCGCTGCAGGAGCGAGAAGCCGCTGCTCCGCGACGTCGGCGACGGCCGGATCGCGGCCTGCCATTTTCCGAACGATTAGAGCATGTCAGCCAGCTTTAGAAGCGAAGAGCACCATCATTCGTCATCGCGAGCGGACCGTGAGCGGAGCGTGGCGGGACGCAGCTTCATCCTGGGTCACAGGCTGGGTTGCTTCGGCGCATCGCGCCCGCAATGACGAACCGTGAAGCTCAAGTTTCAACGATGATCTGACACACTGTCTAGAGACGCCCCGACCAGCTCACGAGGGAGGGTCCATCATGTTCCCTGACGGACTGCTGACTCCGCGTCTGCAACTGCGTCCGATCGCGCCACGGGACGCGAGGCCCATTTTCCACGGCTACGCGCAAGACCGGGAGGTCACGCGCTTTCTGACGTGGCGTCCGCATACGACGCTTTCGCAAACGGAAGCCTATGTGGCGGACTGCATGGCCGCCACGTCGTCGCGAACCTACGTCCTGGTGGAACGCGCGAGCGAGCGGGTCATCGGCGCTTTTGCGGTGCGGCGGACCAACGGCCACGCGTTCGACGTCGGCTACGTCCTGGAACGCCCCTCCTGGGGACGAGGCCTGATGACGGAAGCCCTCACCGAGGTGACACGATGGGCGCTGAGCCAAAAGGGCATCTGGCGCCTTTGGACCGTCTGCGACGTCGAAAATGTCGGCTCGTCTCGCGTGATGGAGAAGGCCGGGCTTTCCCGCGAAGGCGTGCTGCGCCGCTGGATCATCCATCCCAACACGAGCGATGAGCCGCGCGACTGCTTGGTCATGGCAAAGGTATTGAGCGACGGCAGAAAGTACTGACTTGCTTCCTACACGCGCCTCATCCTGAGCCGGCCGCGGAACGCGGTCGTGTCGAAGGATGCTCCAGAGCTCCTCACGCCCACTCGTGCGTGCTTCGACAGGCCCTTCGGGCCGCTCAGCAAGAGGACGGATGAGAACTATCCAACACTGGTGTCACTTCGGCGTGAGGCTTTAGCACGTGGCGCCACCAAGTCGACGCCGTGCCGTTCCGGTGGAAAGTAGCCGCTGCTTCGAGCCGACACTGGCTATCGGCCGAAGCTGCCCGCCGCACGCGTCGACCCCAGGGTCGTTCCCTGGCCATCGAGGGCCTCGATGGTCCAGACATAGCGATGGGTGAGGCCGGATGGAGGGCAAGGCCCGACATAGGCGATGGCGCCGCGGGAAACGACGCCCTTGCCGGTGTAAGGCACCGTCGATCCGCCGTGCTGGAAGTCGGGCGCGTCGCGGTCGTGCATGACGAAGGCCAATGCCGTGGTCCCGGGCGGCGCGCCCGAGATGGAGAAGGTCGGCGAGACGGACGAGCAGGCCGGGATGCCCTTCCAGGTGAAGCGAGCGGAGAACGCCGAGGCGGAAGCCGTCGAAGCGAAAGCGCATCCGAACACGAGGCAGGTCACGACGGCAAACGCTGTGCTCGGCATCGCTGGTGCTCCGGATGGTGGACGAGGTCGTCTCACTCGTATTCGACGGCCTCCTCCGCTCCGTTACGGCCCTGGCGTCGAGCCGGTCGAGACCACCGTCAACGGAGCACTTCACGCCTCCGCGCCGGCAGCAACAGGATCAACCCCGCACCCAGAACGGCAGAGACCGCCAGGGCGTAGAGGCTCGCCGAGGGCGCACCGAAGATGTTCTCGGCCCAGACTCTGAGGTTAGGCGCCAGAAAACCGCCGAGGTTGCCGACCGAGTTGATGGCCGCGATCCCACCCGCGGCCGCGACCCCACCGAGGTAGTTGGTCGGGAACGTCCAGAAGATCGGCTGGGCCGAAGCGATGCCGGCCGTCGTCAGGCACAGCGCCGCGATGGCGAGGCCGGGCGGCGCCGAGGCCGCGACCGTCAGCCCCACGGCGATGGCGAAGACCGAAATGGCGCCGTAGAGGCGCTCGCGCCCCGATTTCACCGCCATGTCGGGCCAGATCGCCATGACGATCAGTGCCACGGCCCAAGGCACGGCCGAAACGATGCCGACCAGCAGCCCGACCTTGACGCCGAGGAGCGCGCTCACCTGCGTCGGAAGGTAGAACGCGACGCCGTAGCTGCCGATCTGGATCAGGAAATATATCGCGATGAAATGCAGCATGCGCGGATCGGTGAAGACGGCCTTCAACGACGATGTTCCCTCGGTCGCTTTCGCCTCTTCTTCGCCGGCGAGCTCGTGCGCGATGGCGCGGCGCTCGCCGTCGTCCAGCCACTTTGCCTGCTCGGGGCGGTCCGTGAGGACGAAATAGGCCAGGATGCCGACCAAGGACGCCGCGAGCCCCTCGATGAGATACATCCATTGCCAGCCGTGCAGCCCGCCCGCGCCGTCGATGGTGAGGAGTAGGCCACTCAGTGGACTGCCGAACATCAGCGAGAGCGGATAGCCGAAGTAGAACAGGCCAAGGATGCGGCCCCGCTCGCGCCTGGGGAACCAGTAGGTCACGAAAAGGATCACGCCCGGGAAGAAGCCGGCCTCGGTCACGCCGAGCAGGAAGCGCAGGAGGTAGAACGAGAGTTCGCCGTGCGCGAACATCGTGGCGGCCGCCACGAGCCCCCAGGTCACCATGATCCGGCACATCCACCAGCGCGCCCCGACGCGGTGCATGATGAGGTTCGAGGGAATTTCGAGCAGCGCATAGCCGACGAAGAAAAGGCCGGCCCCGAAGGCGAAAGCCGCGTCGCTGACCCCGGTGTCGGCCTGAAAGGCCTGCTTGGCAAAGCCGATGTTGGCCCGGTCGAGGAAAGCCAGGGTGTACATCAAGATCAGGAAAGGGACGAGGCGCCCCCGAGCCTTGGCGACAGCTGAGGTGACTTCGCCTGGCGAGGCCGATGCCGCACTCCTGGACGCGAGAACCGACATATCCATCCCTGAGCTTGGCGCAGCGCGCCTCGATGGCGGCGCGGTCCCGCTTGTTGCGGGCTGATCCCGAATAGAAGGGTGAAGATCATGAAAAGCAAGCTGCGCGGAAGCCTGGATCTCTATCCCGATGTCGCGCCCGACCCCGTTCATGATCGATCTCCACCTCGGCCCGGGACTCGGCCGCGCGGTCGGGTGTCAGGGCTTCGCCTTCTCGAGCCCCATCTGCTCGAGGACGGGCGCCGCGGCGGGTCCGCCGAGGTAGTCGATCAGGGCGCGGCCCGCGTCGGGGTGCCGAGCGTCGATCGCGATCGCGGCGCTATAGACCGTTACCTTCTGCACATCGGCCGGGAGGCGACCCGCGAAGGTGATGCCTTGCACGGGCAGAAGTTCCGCGACCTGCTGCAGCCCGAGATCGGCCTCTCCCCTGGCCACGATCTCGGCCACCGGAGTCGCCGGGATGACATGGGCCTTGGATTCCATTTCCGCCTCGATCCCCAGGCGTTTGAACAGCTCGTTCTTGACGTACACACCGCTGGCGCTGTCCGAATAGACGACCGACCTCGCGGCGAGGAGCGCTTCTCGGAGCTTGGCGGCCGTGGAAATGTCGGGCACCGGCCTGCCGGCCCGCACGGCCACGCCGATCGGCGACAGCGCGAGGTCGACCTTGCTGGCCGCCACGGCCTTTCCCGCCTTGATCAACCCGTCGAGCGCGCTGCCGACCATGATCAGCACGTCGTCGGCCTCACCCCGCGCGAGGCGCTGCGGAATGGCGTCCGATGTCGCTCCCATGGAGGGCCCCGGCACCGTAACGACGTGGTCGTGGCTCACCGCCTCGAACCCCGGGACGAGAACCTTGAAGCTCGACAGAAAGCCGCCGGAGATCATCACCGTGACGTCCTCGGCACGGGCCATGCTCGACGTCAGAGCCAAGGCACAGAAAGCAGCGGCGCAGCGCAAAAGCGACATGGGACCTATTCTCTATGATGAGTAGATCCCCACCATAGCGACTGCAACGAACTAGCGAGACCCTCGATCGTTCGACGGTGCTGCCCGGCTCGTACCGAGAAAGGTCTCGAAAGCGCGGAGCGTCGCGTCCGACACGTGGTGCTCCATGCCTTCGGCATCCATCTCCGCGGCCTCCGGCGGCACGCCGATCGCCAGAAGCAGCTCGACCACCGTGCGGTGCCGGGCGCGGCAGCGCTTCGCCATGGCCTGCCCGGCCTCGGTCAGGAAGATTCCACGATAGGGTTTCGATGTCGCCAGACCCTCGCGTTTCAGCCGCGCGATCGCCTTGTTGGCCGTCGGATGCGTCACGCCGAGCGCGCGGGCGATGTCGGTCATCCGGGCTTCGCCTTGCCCGGCCTGCAGGTCGGCGATCAATTCGGTGTAGTCTTCGAGCATGGCCGAGGAGCGGGCCGAGCGGGCCTTATCGAAACGCTCTGCCGGAACCGCATCGCTCGCAGGGGCTGCGATCATGGCCACGTCCGGTTTATGGCTCATCCGTCGCTGCTCCCGCCGCCTCGACCGCGTCTCTCATGACACGGTGTCGGCTGATCCGACACCCGGCGTCAATCTAGCTGATTGACGATGTTGTAGCCAAGGCTACATAAGCGGCTTCGTGGCGATGGTGTCGCGCCTTGCCGCCGTCAGCGCAAGCGACCCGTTCGAGGCAAAGCAGCATGGCCGAGGCGAAGGGGGAGCACCGGAACGACGACCGCACGACCGCCTTGATACGCGACGTTCTAGCCGGTCGGCGCCGCGGACCCACCGGCTCGCTTCTGCTCGTCGGACCGGCCGTCGTGGCCTCGATCGCCTACATGGATCCGGGCAATTTCGCGACCAACATCCAGGCGGGTGCCAAGTTCGGCTACACGCTTCTTTGGGTCGTCGTCGTAGCCAATGCCGTAGCGATGCTGTTTCAGGGGCTTTCCGCGAAGCTCGGCATCGTGACGGGCCATAACCTCGCCGAGCTCTGCCGGATCCATTATCCCCGCAGTGTGACCATTCCCATGTGGCTTGCGAGCGAAGTTGCCGCAATGGCGACCGATCTCGCGGAGTTCCTGGGGGGCGCCATCGGTCTCGCCCTGCTGTTCAAGATCCCACTCCTGGCCGGCATGGCGGTCACGGCGGTCGCCACTTATGGCATTCTGCTGTTCGAGCGACGCGGCTATCGCGCGCTCGAACTTGCGATCGGCGCGCTCGTCGCCATCATCGCCTTGTGCTATTTTACCGAACTGCTGGTCGCGCCTGTCGATTGGGGGGCCGTAGCCCTGGGGACCATCGTACCGCGCATGCCGAATGCCGAGGCCCTGACGATCTCGGTCGGGATCATCGGGGCGACCGTCATGCCCCATGCTCTGTTCCTGCATTCAGGGTTGACGCAACACCGAGCGCCGGCGCGCAACGACGGCGAGCGAAAAGCCCTGCTCGGCTTTTCGAATCGAGAAGTCGTGGCGGCTCTGAGCGTGGCGGGTCTCGTCAACATGGCCATGGTGATCATGGCCGCAGCCGCCTTCCATCTCGGCCACGACGATGTCTCCGAGATCGGGAGCGCCTATCACACCTTGACGCCCTTGCTTGGCGGAGCCGCGGCCGGCGTGTTTTTGACATCCCTGATCGCGTCGGGCCTGTCGAGTTCTGCCGTCGGAACCATGGCGGGTCAGATGATCATGCAAGGGTTCGTGGATGTCACGATCCCCATCTGGCTCCGGCGGCTCATCACCATGGTGCCGGCCTTCATCGTGGTAGCACTCGGTGTCGACAGCACGCACGCTCTGGTGATCAGCCAGGTGGTTCTGAGCTTTGTGCTGCCACTACCCATGGTGACACTCGTGCTGCTGTCGCGTCGCACGGACGTCATGGGCGATTTTTCCAGCAGCCGCCTCGTCGACACCGCCGCGATCGTGGCGGCAGGTGCAATCCTGACGCTGAACGTCATCCTGATCCTGCAAACCTTCGATATCGCGCTTCCAGGACTTTCCGGCGGTTGACGATCAGCGGCCCACGGGGCGGCGCAGAGCCGTGGTTAGAAGCAGGGCCAAGACGAGCGCCACCATGCACAGCGCCACGACACCTCCCCAGCCCTCGCGCAGCCAAGCGATGCCGCCGAGCCAACCGATCAGGCTCGATCCCGTGTAATAGCTGAAGAGATAGAGCGACGCCGCCTGCGCTTTGGCACTGTGGGCCTCGATCCCGACCCAGCTCGAAGCGACCGAATGCGCGCCGTAGAAGGCAAAGGTGGCGAGCGCCATCCCGCTCAAGATCAGCACGAGGTGAGCCGACAGGGTCATCAGTACGCCTGCCGCGATGAGCGCCACCAGCGTCGGGAAGACTCGTACCCGGCCGACCCTGGCCGCGAGGTCGCCGACCCAGGCCGCGCTCACGATCCCGACGAGCGCGATTCCGAAGATCAGACCGACGGCGGTTTGGCTGAACCCGTAAGGCTGCGCCATGAGCCTGTAGCCGAGGTAATTGTAGAGCGCCACGAAGACACCGAGCAGCAGGAAACCTTCTGCGTAAAGAATGAGTTGGGCAGGGTTCCCGAGATGCCGCGCGAATGATTGCCCGAGCGCCTTGGCGTGCAGGGGCCTGGCCCGAAAATGCCGTGAGGCCGGAAGCGTGAGCAGAAACACGATGCTGGTCGCCAGCGCGAGGCAGCCGATGGTGAAGAGCCCGATGCGCCAGGAGCCGAGATCCGTGAGAGCTCCCACGATGAACCGGCCGCCCAGCGCACCGAGCCCGGTCCCTCCGATGTAGAGGCCCATGGCGAGACCCGTCGATCGGCTGTGCATCTCCTCGCCCACATAGGCCATGGCGGTGGCCGGAAGCCCGCTGAACGCGACGCCCGCGAGGGCCCGGACCAGCAAAAGCGTAGTCCAGCTCGGCGCGAAGGCCGAACCGATCATCAGGACGGACGAGGCGAAGAGCGACACCACCATGACGGGTTTGCGGCCGAAGACTTCCGATAGGGAACTCGCGACCAGCATGGACACTGCAAGACATTGCGTGGTGGCGGAGAGCGACAGGCTCGCGGTCGCGGCGTCGACGCCGAACTCGTGGCCGAACACCGGCATGATGGGCTGCACGCAGTAGATGAGCGCGAAGGTCGTAAAGCCGGCGGCGAAGAGCGCGATGTTGGCGAGGGTGAACTCGCGCGTGCCACGTTCGATGTAGCGGACCACATCGTCGAGAGCGGCCTCGGCCTCATGGGCGAGCGTCGGGCGGCTCGGGGCTGGCGCGGATGGTGGCATGGATCGATACTGGTCCTAGGTCGGCCTGAAGACAAACCCGCAGGCAACCGGGTTCCAACACGAGGTCATCAGCTTTCATTGCGAGCGCAGCGAAGCAACCCATCTCCCCGGATCATACGGTTGCTTCGTGGTTCCTCTCCTCGCAATGACGAGCGGTAAAGCTCAAGCTTCCTTGCCGATCTGACACACTCTAAGATCGTTTCTCCGATGGGACCGGCGGCTTCGGCCTGCCCCGCCCGAGATCCCTCAGCAGTCGCCAGACCAGGATGACGCCCAGCGCGACATCGATCCAGACCAGAGGGCTGCCGTTCTGATAGAGGCTCGCGGTCGCGAAACCCGCAAGCGCCACATTGGTCACGACCACCTTCACCAGCACGTCGCGAACCGACCATCCCCGCGCCACCGCGACTTGATAGAAATGGTGCCGATGCGCGTCCCAGACGCGCTCGCCGCGCCGCAGGCGCCAGACCAGCGTGATGCCGCTGTCGGCGATGTAGTAGAGCGGCAACAGCACGGCGGCGGCGAGCCCGCCATGCGTCGCGAGATCGAAGAGGCAGAACGCCACGAGCAGGCCGATCGGCAGGCTGCCGACGTCGCCGAGGAAAAGTCGCGCCACGGGTTTGTTGAACGGCGCGAAACCCAGCAAGCCTCCGAGCATCGCCACAGCCACGAGGCCGGCGAGAGGCGAGAGGAAACCCAAAAACCAGAAGAGCGACAGAGCCGCGGTGAGGGGCGTCATTTCGGCGAGGGTCAGCCAATCCATGCCGTCCATGAAGTTGGTGAGATTGATGAACCAGGCTCCGCCCACCACCAGGAGGACGCGTTCCAGGATGAGCGGAACGAAGGGCAGAACGCGTGCCCCTTCGGGCAGGGCCGACACCGCGAGCCCCATGGCGACCAGTTGCAGGGCAAGTCTCGGCAGTGGCGGCAGGGGCCAGATGTCGTCGACGAAGCCGACCGCCGCCACGAGGACGGAAGCCACCGAAACCAGCAACAAACGCCACCAGTCGGCATCCGCCACGGCGAAGCTCGATCCGGGGCCGAACCCGAGCGCCGTCGGTCCTTCCGCTCCGAGGGCCGAAGCCCCGAACACCACGGCCACGATCGTGGTGCCAAGCACCGCGATGCCGCCCCCTTGCGGCGTCGGCGTCCGATGCGCCGAACGGGCATTCGGCCGTGCCATCGCGTAGCGCACGAGAAGCGGGTGCAGCAGGCCGACCAGCAGGATGCACCCGAAGGCCGTGACGGCGACGAACAACAACCCAAATCCGGCGAGGATCGCGCCGGACCAGAACGGAACGGCACTCATCCGATGTTCCGCGATGCAGACGAGACCGGCGCCGGCATCAACCCAGGCATGCGTGATGTGCCGGCGACATCACCACGTCCGACGGCCGGAGGCGTGGGTGCCGAACCGATCCTGTACCCTCGCCTCGAGCGGATCCCGTGGGGGCCGCCGTCGCGCAGAGGTCGGCGGCAGGCTCGATAACGCGCGAGGCGCCCGCGGACGCGCCATCGTCCACGCCGCGACCCTGTCCTCTGCACCATCTCTTGTTGAAGCTCATTCTGAGACCCTATATCAGCGGCCGTTCGCCTGCCCTGCCGAAGAAAGTCGACGATGCCGTTGTCCGCCCACCTGCGACGCCTCGAATCCGAGGCCATCCATATCATGCGCGAGGTGGTGGCCGAATTCCGTCGTCCCGTGATGCTCTATTCGATCGGCAAGGATTCGAGCGTCATGCTGCATGTGGCGCTCAAAGCCTTTTACCCGTCGAAGCCGCCATTCCCGCTGCTTCACGTCGACACGACCTGGAAATTCCGCGAGATGATCGCGTTCCGGGACGAAGCCGCCAAACGCGCCGGCATGGACCTTCTGGTCCATATCAATCAGGACGGCGTCGCCCGCGGGATCTCGCCGGTGGCGTCCGGCTCCTCGGTCCATACCCAGGTGATGAAGACCGAGGGGTTGCGCCAGGCGCTCGATGCCGGCGGCTACGATGCGGCTTTCGGCGGGGCGCGCCGCGACGAGGAGAAGAGCCGCGCCAAGGAACGCATCTTCTCGCACCGCTCCGCAGCCCATGCCTGGGACCCGCGCAACCAGCGCCCCGAGCTCTGGCATCTCTACAACACGCGAATCCAGCAGGGCGAATCCATGCGGGTCTTCCCCTTGTCCAATTGGACCGAACTCGACGTCTGGGATTACATCCAGGCCGAGAGCATCCCGGTGGTGCCGCTCTATTTCGCGGCCGAACGCCCCGTCGTCGAACGTGACGGGTCGCTCATCATGGTGGACGACGAACGCCTGCCCTTGAAGCCGGGCGAGACTCCGGCGATGCGCCGCGTACGGTTTCGCACGCTCGGATGCTATCCGCTAACCGGTGCCGTGCCGTCCGACGCCACATCGCTCGACGAGATCCTGGCCGAGATGCGCTCGTCGCGGACCTCGGAGCGCCAGGGCCGCCTGATCGACACGGACGAGTCGGGATCGATGGAAAAGAAGAAGCGGGAGGGATATTTCTGATGGCCGGCGCACCCGCCACGAGCGTCCTGAAGGTTCCTGCGCAACCTGCGAGCACGCTCCCGACGCTGCGCTTCCTCACCTGCGGCTCGGTCGACGACGGCAAGTCGACGCTGATCGGTCGGCTGCTCTACGAGCAGAACTCGATCTTCGACGACCAGCTCTCGGCGCTCGAACGCGACTCGAAGAAGCATGGCACGGTCGGCGACGACATCGATTTCGCGTTGCTGGTCGACGGGCTCGAAGCCGAGCGCGAGCAGGGCATCACGATCGATGTCGCATACCGGTATTTCTCGACCCCGAAACGCGCCTTCGTGGTGGCCGACACGCCGGGGCACGAGCAGTTCACCCGCAACATGGCGACCGGGGCCTCGAACGCCGACCTCGCGATCCTGCTGGTCGACGCCCGCAAAGGGCTGCTGCCGCAGACCCGGCGCCATGCCTATATCGTGTCGCTGCTCGGCATCAAGACCGTCGTTCTCGCGGTCAACAAGATCGACCTCGTGGGCTACGACCAGCATGTGTTCTCGGCGATCGTGCAGGCCTTCGCCGAGTTTTCGGACCGGCTGAATTTCAAGAGCGTCACGCCTATTCCGGTCTCGGCGCGCTATGGCGACAACCTCTCGGAATCTTCCGCCCACATGCCGTGGTACACCGGACCGACCCTCGTGGGGTTCCTCGAGGGCGTCGACGTTTCGGACGACCGCGGCTCGGGGCCGTTCCGGTTGCCGGTGCAATGGGTCAACCGGCCGGACCTCGACTTCCGCGGCTACGCGGGCACGATCGCCGGCGGCGCCGTGGTGCCGGGCCAGGAGGTCGTGGTCTCCGGCTCTGGCCGCACCAGCACGGTCGACCGCGTCATCGGCCCCGGCGGCGATCTCGACGTGGCGCGGGCCGGCGACGCCGTCACGCTGACGCTCAAGGACGAGATCGACATCGCAAGGGGCGACCTCCTGGCCGATCCGAAGCACCGTCCCCCGGTGGCGGACCAGTTCGCGGCCCACATCATCTGGATGAGCGAGGAACGGCTGTTGCCGGGCCGCTCCTACCTCATGAAGATCGCCACGAAGCTCGTGCCCGTCACGGTCACCGAGCTGAAACATCGGATCGACATCAACAGCCTCGAGCACCATGCGGCCAAGACCCTCGGGCTGAACGAGATCGGCTTCTGCAATCTCGCGGTCTCGACGGCGATCGCCTTCGATCCCTACCGCGAGAATCGCGACACAGGCGCCTTCATCCTGATCGACCGCGCCACCAACGCCACGGCCGGGGCCGGTCTCGTCGATTTCGCACTGCGTCGGGCCACCAACATCCACTATCAGGACCTGACCGTCAGCAAGGAGGCGCGCGCCGCACTGAAGCACCAGAAGCCCGCGATCCTCTGGTTCACGGGCCTGTCGGGCGCCGGCAAATCGACGGTCGCCAATATCGTGGAAGCCAAGCTGCACGGTCGCGGGGTCCATACTTTGATGCTCGACGGCGACAACGTGCGCCACGGCCTCAACAAAGACCTCGGCTTCACGGATGGGGACCGGGTCGAGAACATCCGTCGCGTCGGCGAAGTCGCCAAGCTCATGGTCGAAGCGGGCATCGTGGTGCTGTGCAGCTTCATCTCGCCCTTCCAGGCGGAGCGGCGCATGGTGCGGGAACTCGTCGGGAAGGACGAGTTCTTCGAGGTCTTCGTCGATGCACCCATCGAGGCCTGTATCGCGCGCGACCCGAAGGGCCTCTATAAGCGGGCGCTGGCCGGCGAGATCCGCAACTTCACCGGCATCGACCAGGCCTATGAGCGCCCCGAAGCGGCCGAGATCGTGCTCGATGCCGGTGTCGGCGTGCCAGAAACCCTCGCCGATCAGGTGATCGCGGCGCTCGAAGCCCGAGACATCATCCAGAGGTTCTGAGGCGGGATCGGCGGCCCTTAACGAGGTTTCCAAAAAACCACCAATCACCGTTTGACACCGGTGCCATTGATACGATTAATGCCGCCAGTCCGAACGGCGACATACGCCGTCGGCTGATACTTTTCTGTTCGCCGGTATCCATCGAGATGGCGCCGGGGATCTCTCAGGGAGTGGAACGTGATCAATAGACGGACGTTTGCCGCCGTAGCGCTCGGCACGATGGCTTTGGCCTCGACGGCGCTGACGCCAGCTTTTGCCGCGAAGGGCGACCTCATCGGCGTCGCCATGCCGACCAAGTCCTCGGCCCGCTGGATCGACGACGGCAACAACATGGTCAAGCAGCTCGAAGCCAAGGGCTACAAGGCCGACCTGCAATATGCCGACGACGACATCCCGAACCAGCTCGCCCAGATCGAGAACATGGTCACCAAGGGCGCCAAGGTGCTGGTGATCGCCTCGATCGACGGCACCACGCTGTCCGACGTTCTGGCGAAGGCGCATGACGCCGGCGTCAAGGTCATCGCCTATGACCGCCTCATCAAGGGGTCGCCCAACGTCGACTATTACGCCACCTTCGACAACTTCAAGGTCGGGGTGCTGCAGGGCACGAGCATCATCGACCAGCTCGGCTTGAAGGACGGCAAGGGTCCGTTCAACGTCGAGCTCTTCGGTGGTTCGCCGGACGACAATAACGCCTACTTCTTCTACGATGGCGCGATGTCGGTGCTGCAGCCCTATATCGACTCGAAGAAGCTCGTCGTGCAGAGCGGACAGACCGGCATGAAGGTCGTGTCGACGCTGCGTTGGGACCCGGCGGTCGCCCAGGCCCGCATGGATAACCTGCTCAGCGCCTATTACACCACCAAGAAGGTAGACGCGGTCCTGTCGCCCTACGATGGCCTGTCGATCGGCATCCTGTCGTCGCTGAAGGGCGTCGGCTACGGCTCGGGCGACATGAAATACCCGGTCGTCACGGGCCAGGACTGCGAAGTCCAGTCGGTCAAGTCGATCATCGCGGGCGAGCAGACGTCCTCGATCTACAAGGACACGCGCGAACTCGCCAAGGTCGTCGTGGGTATGGTGGATGCGCTCGAGACAGGCTCGAAGCCCGAGGTCAACGATACCAAGACCTATGACAACGGCAAGAAGGTCGTCCCGTCCTACCTGCTCAACCCGGTATTGGTGAACAAGGCCAACTGGAAGCCGATCCTGGTCGACGGCGGCTACTACACGATGAGTAAACTCGGTCAGTAATCCGGCAGCCCCCGTTGCGTGCAGCGAGGACTTCTTCGGATGCAGCCAAGTACCGGGGCGACGCGACGCCCCGGCCACCAACAGATGGGAGGCGTGCGACGTGAGATTGCGTGCGGCGCTGGACCTGAGTTAATCTTATGTGAAGGCGCCGAGCGGTCGGTGCGACAAGGGACGCCATGAGCCCGATCCTGGAAATGCGGGGGATCACCAAGACCTTTCCGGGCGTCAAAGCGCTCGACAACGTGAACCTCGCGGTTCAGCCCGGCGAGATCCACGCGATCTGCGGCGAGAACGGTGCCGGCAAATCGACGCTGATGAAGGTTTTGAGCGGCGTCTACCCGCATGGCAGCTACACGGGCGATATCGTCTATCAGGGCAAGCCCGTCCAGTTCCGCGACATCCGAGAGAGCGAACACCTCGGAATCATCATCATTCACCAGGAACTGGCGCTCGTGCCACTCCTGTCGATCGCCGAGAACATTTTCCTCGGCAACGAGACGTCTCGCTTCGGCGTGATCGATTGGGACCGCGCTTTCGCCCGCACGCGCGAGTTGCTCGCCATCGTAGGACTCGACGAAAACCCCGAGACCCTGATCACCAATCTCGGAGTCGGCAAGCAACAGCTGGTCGAGATCGCCAAGGCCCTGTCGAAGGAGGTGAAGCTTCTGATCCTCGACGAGCCCACATCGAGCTTGAACGAGAGCGACAGCCAGAAACTTCTCAACCTGCTGCTCGGCTTCAAGGCGCGCGGCATCTCGTCGATCCTGATCTCCCACAAGTTGAACGAGATCTCGACGGTGGCCGATCAGATCACCATCATCCGCGACGGCAGCTCCGTCGAGACGCTCGATTGCCACAAGGACAACATCAACGAGGACCGGATCATCAAGGGCATGGTGGGCCGGGACATGGAGCACCGCTACCCTCCCCGGACTCCCAAGATCGGCGGTCCCCTGTTCGAGGTCCGCAATTGGACGGCTCATCACAACGTCCATGCGGACCGCGCCGTCGTCAAGAACGTCAATCTGCGGGTCAACCGCGGCGAGATCGTCGGCGTGGCGGGCCTCATGGGGTCGGGCCGGACGGAACTCGCGATGAGCGTCTTCGGCCGATCCTATGGGCAGAACATTTCGGGCGAGGTCCTGATCGACGGCAAGCCGGCCGACGTATCGACCATCACCCGGGCGATCGACAGCGGCATCGCCTATGTGACCGAGGACCGCAAGCAGCTCGGCCTCGTCCTCGACGAGAACATCACCAAGAACACGACGCTCGCCAACCTGCCCGGCGTCTCCTCGGCCATGGTGATCGACAGCGACCGCGAGTTCACCGTCGCCACGGATTATCGAAGCAAGCTGAACATCCGGTCCTACGGGGTGGAACAGCAGACCGTGAACCTCAGCGGCGGCAACCAGCAGAAGGTCGTGCTCAGCAAGTGGCTGTTCACGAAGCCCGAGGTCCTCATTCTCGACGAGCCGACACGCGGCATCGATGTCGGGGCCAAATACGAGATCTACGCGATCATCAACGCGCTCGCCGACGAAGGCAAAGGCGTGCTGATGATCTCGTCCGAAATGCCGGAACTGCTCGGCATGTGCGACCGCATCTACGTGATGAACGAAGGCCGGTTCGTGGGTGAGTTCACGGGTGCCGAGGCGAGCCAGGAAAAGATCATGCGGGCCATCATGCGATCGAAGGACCTTCACTGATGAGCTCAATCAACGCGCCGGGCGACCTCAAGCCAGCCCTGCCGACGGCCGAAACGTCGCCGGGCTCCGGTCTGCGCCGGATGCTCCAGAAGGGTAACTTCCGGGATTACGGCCTCCTGATCGCGCTCGCGGTCATCATGCTGTTCTTCGAGGTCAAGACGAACGGCGTGCTGTTCGAGCCGCTGAACCTCACCAACCTCATTCTCCAGAACAGCTACGTCGTCGTCATGGCGCTCGGCATGCTGCTCATCATCGTGGCGGGACACATCGACCTGTCGATCGGTTCGGTGGTCGGCTTCGTCGGCGCACTCGCGGCCGTGTTGATGGTGCAGGGGCTGCATCTCGGCCTCGGTGTCATCGGCCTCGACGCCGTCGGCTTCGACATTCCGCCGTTGAACTACGGCTTGGCCACCGTCATCTGTCTGATAGTCGGCGGCCTCGTGGGCGCCGCCCAGGGATACTGGGTCGCCTATTTCAAGATCCCGAGTTTCATCGTCACGCTGGCCGGCATGCTGGTGTTCCGAGGCTTGACGCTGGCGGTTCTCAACGGCGCCTCGGTCGGCCCGTTCCCCGACATCTTCCAACTGCTGGCCAAGGGCTTCATCCCGAATTTCGCGGGTCACTGGACATCCGTCATCATCGGTGCGGTTCTTTGGGGCATTCTCCTCGCCACCAGCCTGCGTCGGCGGATGAC
Organism: uncultured Lichenihabitans sp.; assembly: GCA_964245215.1. Classification (GTDB taxonomy): domain Bacteria; phylum Pseudomonadota; class Alphaproteobacteria; order Rhizobiales; family Beijerinckiaceae; genus Lichenihabitans. The sequence continues at coordinate 7,757 of CAXTME010000045.1, read as the reverse complement.
GCAGCAGCATCACAAAGTGGTGGTCGAATCGATCGGCGCCTTCGCGCTCCGCAACGGTGCTATCGGGCTCCTACTCCTCGGGTTCGCCTACCAGATGAGCTCATACCGGGGACTTCCCAACGTCCTCATCATCATGTTCGTGCTGATCATGCTGTATCGGTTCGTCACCAACCAGACGACGATCGGCCGTCGGATCTACGCGCTGGGCGGAAACTTCAAGGCCGCCAAGCTGTCCGGCATCAAGACCGAACGGCTGACCTTCCTGACCTTCGTCAACATGGGCGTGCTGGCGGGCCTCGCCGGCATGATCTTCGCGGCACGGCTCAACACAGCGACCCCGAAGGGCGGCCTCGGCTTCGAACTCGACGTCATCGCGGCCTGCTTCATCGGCGGCGCCTCGGCGGCCGGTGGCGTCGGCAAGGTGACGGGCGTCGTGATCGGCGCTTTCATCATCGGCGTGATGAACAACGGCATGTCGATCCTCGGGATCGGCATCGATTATCAGCAGGTCATCAAGGGCCTCGTGCTGCTCGGCGCCGTTTGCCTTGACGTCTACAACAAGAACAAGGCGGCTTGAGCAGAGCGTGCCCAACGAAGCCCGAGCCGGATAGACACGATGACGTGCGCCACGCGGAGGAGCCGCCTTGCGCGTCCAGGGCAGCGCGAATCGTATCTTTCCGTTATGGTAGGAAAGCTGTAGCCGACGCCTGATCAGCGCTGACGTCTGTTCTACTCTAGTCTCGCAAGTTTTTGACGCAAAACCGTGCTTTTCAAAATAATGCTAGTGCTGATCTGCCATGGTCCGAAAGCGTACAAAGGCTTGTGAGCCATCTTCGCACCTCCCATATACGGATATCGCTTGCACGACATTCGGGCGCGAGTGACTGAGGGTTAATTTTGCTCTTGCCCCAACGGTGGCCGAGCAATGAAGCAGCCTCAACAGGCATCTGTCCATAACCGCCTTCTCCAGTTATTATCTGCCGAAGACTTTGCGGTTCTTTCCCTTGAATTTGTCGACTTGCCTGTGAGGCTCGTCTTAGTCGAGCCCAATCTACCAATCGATTTCCTCTATTTTATGGAAGGAGGAATGACGTCGGTGACGACCAGTACGTTAGCTGGTGAGATTGAGGTCGGGATGATTGGCAGAGAGGGACTCGTTGCTGCCCTGCCGGTCTTGCTCGGCGTCAATAGCAGCCCCTATACGCATTTCGTGCAAATGCCAGGAAGCGCCTATCGTATTCCGACAGAAAACATACTGCAGTGTGTCGATCGCAGTGTGACGCTTCGCCGGCTTCTGATGCGAAGCATACAGGCGCTGTCGATCCAAATTTCGCAGACGGCTTTTTCGAATGCCATCTATACGATAGAAATTCGACTGGCGCGCTGGCTCCTGATGTGCCGAGACCGGTCCGCAGGCGACGAAATGATCCTCACGCACGAGTTCCTTGCGCAAATGCTCGGTGTCCGGCGCCCTGGCGTTTCGGTTGCGACGCAGATGTTGGAAGGCAATCGCCTCATCAGAGCCGAGCGGGGCCGTATAACCATTCTGGATCGGAAGGGGCTCGAAGCGATCGCCGATGAAAGCTATGGTTTGCCGGAGGCAGTTTATGCCGAGTTGTTAGAGCGGCCATGACATGCCCCGGTATCATCTCAATCTGAGACGTCGCCCTGGCCCGAGCGGCTTGGTACCGGATCCGGACGGCGACGAGATCGCGAGTGCTGATCTTATCCGCGAGCATGCGCTCCGAACCGCCCGCGATCTGGTACGAAATGCCCGCCTTGAGTGTATCCGAAACTGGTACGATTGCTCGTTCGAGGTGACGGACGAACGCGGCGGCCACGTCTTGACGGTCCCGTTTTCCGAACTCGTCGCGGAACGCGACGAGGACCAGGACTGAAACACTGGCCAAAGGCTGCAAGGTTCGAGGCAACTGATCCACGGGCCTTTGCCCTTAGGGCAGCGGTGCTCGCCCTTATTCGCGCCTCACCAATCTTGCTGCAAAGAATCCATCGAGACCGATCAGGGGTGGATCGAGGCGGGCCGGATGGCTCGGCAGGGTCCTGAGTTCGCCCAAAGGCGTGATGCTTTGGGTCAGACCAGCGATCTCGTCGGCTGCAATCGGGGAACGGACGAGATCGGGATTGCGACGCAGCAGCGCCGCGATCTGGGCTTCGCCTTCTTCGGGCTCCAAGGAGCAGACGCAATAGACGAGGCGTCCGCCAGGGCGAAGTAAGGCGGCAGCACGGTCGAGCATGCGGGACTGTATCGCGGAAAGGGTCGTGATATCGGACGCACGCTTCGTCCAGCCGACGTCGGGGTGCCGCCGCATGGTCCCTGTGGCCGTACAGGGTGCATCAAGCAGGACGGCATCGAAGGCCTGGGCCGTATAAGCAGTAGCGTCGGCGACCTCCGTCTCGGCGCTGAACCCGAGCCGTTCGAGATTCGTCGTAAATCGCTTCAGCCGCTCGGCCGATCGATCGACCGCCGTCACATTGGCCCCGGTCGCGCAGAGTTGGGCCGTCTTGCCCCCCGGTGCTGCGCAGAGGTCAACGACCCGCTCTCCCGCTTCCGTGGCGAGCAACCGGGCCGGCAGCGCAGCAGCGGCATCCTGAACCCACCACTGGCCGTCCTGATAGCCCGGGAGATCCGGCACCGGCGTCTGGGTACGCAGCCTGATCGATCCCGTGTCTAGGACTTCGCCGTCGAGGCGCTCGGCCCATCCCTGCGGATCGCTCTTGACCGTGATATCGAGGGGGACTTCGGCGCGATTGGCCAGCGCTATAGCGGACGCCGTTTCTTCACCGTAGATCCTGCGCCACCGTGCTGCGAGCCAGCTCGGCGTATCGATGAAAGGATCTGCGCTTTCATGGTCGTCGCGCTCGCGGGCGACATTTCGCGCGACCGCGTTGGCGAGACCCGCGAAGGGCAGGCTTAACGGATCGAGCCTCACCGCCTGAACGCAAGCGTTCACTGCCGCATGGTCGGGAATATTGAGAAAGAGGATCTGAGCGGCCGTCACGACCAGGATCCATTCCAGTTGACCGCTCTTCTTCGGCAAGCCCTTTTCGAGCAGACGGCCCAGAAAACGTCGCAGCGTTCCGAGACGGCGGAGCGACACGACGACGATCGACCTGACGAGCGCACGATCACGATCGTCGAAGGTCGTGAAACGGGGATGATTCGCTGCAGCCACGAGAGCCTCGTCGAGGCCGCGGCCGTTGAGAACGATGTCACTGAGTGCCGCAGCGGCGGCTAGCCGTGGGGCCAAGCCGGAGGGCAGTTCGGCCGGAACAATGGCCGGTTTCATGCCGGGCTTGGTACGCGCATTTCGCTGGTTCGGTGGTTTGAACGACACGGATTAGCAACCCATATGATCGGTCGGGGTGCGGAAGATGAGCACCGCTGGGGTGCTTGGCTGGAAGACGACCTCAGGGGTCGACAGGCTGTTTGGCATGATGGCCCCCGCCGACGTGCTCCAGCCTGTCAGAGGCCGTGTTCAGCTCGTGAAATGCAAGGCTTGAAAAGCCCAGCGTTGTTACCATGACATCAAAAGGTGTTTGTAACGTGATAGACGTAGCCGATAGCGGGACACCCGCAGATGACCCCAGTGTCGCAAGTGGAAAGAACCTCCCCGATGCTGCACAAAGAGCTTTGAGGGAAGCGGCGGAGCGACGCGTTGCCGGCAAGGCCATCAGCGAGCCTCGGCAGAGGGAAGTCAACGGTCGCCAAGGGCCAGAACCCGTACGCTACGGCGACTGGGAAAACAAAGGCATCGCCAGCGATTTCTGACGATGCCCCGGAACCGTAATCACAGTCGACCGTCTTAGGCCGGGCCGTTGTCCTTGCTGCCGTCCAGACTTCCGCCGACCTGATTGACGGCGGTCTTCGCATGTGTACCGACATCGCGAACGAGGTCGTTTAGGTTTTCCGTTGATAGGCCATGGTCCGTGGCCGATTGCTTGACGTTTTCGACGGCTTGGCCGGCCGCCGTGCGCAAGGTGTCGACTTCCTGCCGGGCCGCGTCCTGAGCAGCCTGACGTACCGAGTGGGACGTGCTGCCCATCCAGTTGTCCTCCGTCTGCGTGATCGGGAGAGCGGCGCCGATGGCGGCACCGACCGCGAGGCCGATTGCTCCGAGGATCAAGGGCTGCTCTTCGAGAAGGTTCGACAGCTTGGACTTCACCTCGCTGCGATCGTTGGGGATGTACCGGGAGGCATTCTGCATGGCATCACGCGCTTTCGAGGAAGAAGAATAGTACACATCCGAAGCCTGTCGCTTCAGCGATCCGACCTGACCAGAGACAGCCGAGGTCTGGTCGGACACATAGTCTTTAACGCCGTCGCGCAAGGACGAGACCGAACTGGCAAAGCCAGTGCCGCCCGACGTCACTGTGAGGCGGCGCGGAGTTCTTGAGGGGGAGGGATCGAAGCGGGAATTGCGCAACATCGAAGGACGCGACGTCACACTGCTCCTGGACCCGGATCGACCGATGCCCTTCGACGCAACCCCCATGATCAACGCGGCGCCCGCAGCGATCAGGATCGCCGGGATCGGATAGCTCTTCGCGACGTCGGCAAGATTGTCAGCCACTGCGGATGCGCCGAACTTCGCATTGCTGACCACCTCTTCCATCACGTTTTCCGGCTTCAGGTTCGTGCGGAGTTGCTCCAAGGTACTCGCCAGATGTGCGCGCGTATCTTCAGCCTCATGCGCCACCTCGCTTGAGGTCTGAGCGTGGTCGGCACTCATTTCACCTGCTCCTTGACGATGTCGGCATCCTTACCGAGTTGGTTCAAACTGCGCTTCGGCGTCAGATTGTCGGCCGAGAGTTGTTTCAAGGCGACATACAGTGCGATCACGCCAATGACAGCAATGCAACCGCCCACGATGAAATAAGCACCCCAGGCGACGACCCCGAAGAAGATCACCAGTTGGACGATGCCGAAGAGGATGATGAACAGGGCAGCGAGAAGCAGCACGGCCGCCACCAGAATGACGACGATCGCCTTGACGGCAGCGGAAATCTTCTCGGAAATCTCAGTTTTGACGAGACGGATCTCCGTCTCGAACAGATGAGTCATCTGGGCCAGAGCATCGGCGAAGAGCGATGGCGTAGAGGGCCGGGTTGGCGTTTCGATGGTCATGGATCTTCCTTCTCGACCTAGGATGCCGGATCGAAGCCGCCATGGAATTCCGGGTCGGCGACGACGGGCGCGTCGCTCTTGAAGAAGCGCGCCAGGAGGAAACCGGCCAGGACCGCTCCGCCGAAGAAGGCTACCGGCTGCTGACGTCCAAACGTCGCAAGGGTCGAGATGACGTCGCCGATATCGCTGGAGCGCAGATCATCGGCGATGCGGTCGACGTTCTCCGCGGCCGTCCTCACCAGCTTGGCCATCTGGGGATTGCTGGTGTCGAGATCGGACGCCGCGTTCTGGGCCGCCTTTGCGACGCCGGAGATCTTGTCGGCCCCCATGGACTTTTGCTGATCGACGATCTCGGTCAGGCGATTGCGGGCCTGATCCGCCATCGACAGAGCCGCGCCTTTGGCCTCGGTCGCCGCTTGCGAGGCCTGATCCTTGAAGGTCGAAATCGTCGAATCGACCTTGGCCTTGGTCGCAGGATCGGACGACGCCCCGACAAGCTTGTCCTTGGCCTGATCGACGCCCTGCGATACGCTCTTCGAAGCGGCGTCGACCGATTGAGCGGCATCGCGGCGAAGATCCTGGAAGCGGGCATTCAGCTCGCTGGGCGCCGGCGAACTCTCGTCGGGAAACGTCTTCATCGGATCACTCATCGCATCCTCCACTAGCCGAAGCGCAAGGACGCGATTGAAACGCCCTCAGCTCATGTCGGCGAACCAACGAAGCTGACGGGAGGCTGGTTCCGGCCAGCGAGCGTCACGGCATCATGACGACCGGCGTGCCCACCTCGACGCGCTCGAACAGGTCGACGATGTCTCGGTTGAGCATGCGGATGCAGCCGTAAGAGGCGGCTTTGCCGATCGATTCCGGGCGGTTCGTACCGTGGATCGCGTATTCGTCGCCGCTCAGCGTCAGGGCTCGCATGCCCATCGGGTTGCGGGACGACCCTCCGGGAATATAGTCCGGCAGCCAAGGTTCCGCGGCCTTGACCTCGGCCGGAGGAGCCCAGGCGGGATTGCGGTACTTGCCATCGATCTGCACCGTGCCGCGCCACTGCTTGCCGGACTTCCCGACCGCCACGGGGTAGCTGATCGGCCGGCCATCGTCCGTGATCAGGTAAAGACGCTTGGCCGACTGGCTGATCACCACCGTGCCGGGCGGATAGGACCCGATGTCCACGGCAGCAGCACGGGCCGGGATCACGGCCGTGAAGACCACGGCCACCATCGCGGCCGCGATACAGAGGGCAAGGACCGCGTGGGTCACGACGGATTTCGGCGTGACGTTCGATCGTGGTGAAAAGCCGGCGCGGTACGACGGATCCATGCGACATGCTCCCTGCCGGTCTCTGCCGGATACAGCGGCAGAGTGCCTCCGGGCACCTGAATGCACGGTTACCCGCGGGCCGTCGAAGCTTGGCGGGTTGCGGGCAAGGTGAACGATTAACTCGTTCCCGCAAGCCGGTCCGACGGTCGTGCCATCAGACGCGGTTGGCCACGAGGTCGTCGACAACGGACGGATCCGCCAGGGTCGACGTGTCGCCGAGGCTTCCGAGTTCGTTTTCCGCGATCTTGCGCAAGATACGGCGCATGATCTTGCCCGACCGGGTCTTGGGCAGGCCTGGGGCGAATTGAATCACGTCGGGCGACGCGATGGGACCGATCTCCTGGCGGACATGCGCCACCAGGGCCTTTCGCAGCCCGTCCGTCGCTTCGACACCCTGCATCAGGGTAACGTAGGCGTAGATCCCCTGCCCCTTGACGTCGTGGGGGAATCCGACCACCGCGGCCTCCGAGACGCTGTCATGGGCCACGAGAGCGCTTTCCACCTCGGCCGTCCCCATGCGGTGACCCGAGACATTGATCACGTCGTCGACTCGCCCCGTGATCCAGTAGTAGCCATCCTGGTCGCGTCGGCAGCCGTCGCCGGTGAAGTACTTCCCGGGATAGGCCGAGAAATAGGTCTCCTCGAAGCGTTTGTGGTCGCCGTAGACCGTTCGCATCTGGCCGGGCCAACTGTCGGCGAGGACGAGGTTGCCCTGACAAGCGCCCTCGACCACCTTGCCGTCGGCATCCATGATCTCGGGCTTGATGCCGAAGAAGGGACGGGTGGCGGAGCCGGGCTTCAGCGCCGTGGCGCCGGGCAACGGCGTGATCAGGATGCCACCCGTCTCGGTCTGCCACCAGGTGTCGACGATGGGGCAGCGGCGCTCCCCGACGACGCCGTGGTACCATTCCCAGGCTTCCGGATTGATGGGCTCGCCCACGGAACCGAGCAGCCGCAGGCTGGCCCGGCTGGTCCTCTTCACCGGTGCGTCGCCGGCTCCCATCAGGGCCCGGATCGCGGTCGGCGCCGTATAGAGGATCGAGACCTTGTGCTTGTCCACCACCTCCCACATGCGCGACACGGAAGGATAATTGGGGACGCCCTCGAACATCAGCGTCGTGGCGCCGTTGGCGAGCGGCCCGTACACGCTATAGGAATGGCCCGTCACCCAGCCGACGTCGGCCGTGCACCAGTAGATATCCCGGTCGTGGATGTCGAAGACGTACTCATGCGTCATGGCGGCATAGACGAGGTAGCCGGCCGTCGTATGCAGCACGCCCTTCGGCTG
>CAXTME010000044.1:0-35243 GCA_964245215.1 uncultured Lichenihabitans sp. | reverse complement strand
TCGTCCGAGCGGCCTTCGGCAACAACAACGTCGACACCTGCGCCCGCGTCTGCCATTCGCCGACCGGCTACGGCCTGAAGGTGACGGTCGGCACCTCGGCCGGCACGCAGGACTTCGCCTCCGTGGACGAGGCGGACGTCATCTTCGTCATCGGGGCCAACCCGACCGATGGGCACCCGGTGTTCGGGTCGCGCATGAAGCGGCGGCTGCGCGAGGGCGCCAAGCTCATCGTGGCCGACCCGCGCCGCACCGATATCGTGAAGTCGCCGCACGTGAAGGCCGACTATCACCTGCAGCTCAAGCCCGGCGCCAATGTCGCGATCATCAACGCCATGGCGCATGTGGTGGTGACCGAGGGGCTGATCGACGAGACTTACGTCCGCACGCGCTGCGACATCGGCGATTTCGAAGTCTGGGCCCGCTTCGTCGCCGACACGCGGCACTCGCCGGAAGCCGTCGAAGACCTGACCGGCGTCCCGGCCGCGGACGTCCGGGCCGCGGCCCGCCTCTACGCCACCGGCGGCAAGGCCGCGATCTATTACGGCCTCGGCGTCACCGAGCACAGCCAGGGCTCGACCATGGTGATGGGCATGGCCAACCTTGCCATGGCGACCGGCAACATCGGGCATGCGGGCGCCGGCGTGAACCCGCTGCGCGGCCAGAACAACGTGCAGGGCTCCTGCGACATGGGCTCGTTCCCGCACGAATTGCCGGGCTACCGGCACGTGTCGGACGATGCGACGCGCGAGATGTTCGAGACGATGTGGGGTGTCAAGCTCGAGGAAGAGCCTGGGCTGCGCATCCCCAACATGCTCGACGAAGCGGTCCAAGGGCGGTTCAAGGGCATCTATATCCAGGGCGAGGACCCGGCCCAATCGGACCCCGACACGCAGCACGTCACTTCCGGGCTCCGCGCCATGGAATGCGTCGTGGTGCAGGACCTGTTCCTCAACGAGACCGCCAAATACGCCCACGTGTTCCTGCCGGGCGCTTCGTTCCTCGAGAAGGACGGCACGTTCACCAATGCCGAGCGGCGCATCAGCCGGGTCCGCAAGGTCATGGCGCCGCTCGGCGGCTACGGCGATTGGGAGGTGACCTGCCTGCTGTCGGAGGCGCTCGGGTATCCGATGTCCTATGCGCATCCGAGCGAGATCATGGACGAGGTCGCGGCCCTGACGCCCACCTTCGCGGGCGTCTCCTACGACAAGCTCGACCGGCTCGGCTCCATCCAGTGGCCCTGCAATGCAGCGGCGCCCAACGGAACGCCCATGATGCACGTCGACCGCTTCGTGCGCGGCCTCGGCAAGTTCATGCTGACCGAGTTCGTGCCGACCGAGGAGCGGACCGGGGCACGGTTCCCGCTGGTGCTCACCACCGGCCGCATCCTGTCGCAGTATAACGTCGGGGCGCAGACCCGGCGCACCGAGAACTCGCGCTGGCACGAGGAAGACGTGCTCGAGATCCACCCCTTCGACGCCGAGCTGCGCGGCATCGTGGACGGCGACCTCGTGTCGCTCGAAAGCCGGTCGGGCGACATCGCGATCAAGGCCGAGATCAGCGAGCGCATGCAGCCGGGCGTGGTCTACACCACATTCCACCACGCCAAGACCGGCGCCAACGTGATCACCACGGATTATTCGGACTGGGCCACGAACTGTCCCGAGTACAAGGTGACGGCCGTGCAGGTCCGCCGCACGAACCGGCCTTCGGAGTGGCAGGCCAAATTCTACGACGAGGACTTCAGCTTGACGCGGATCGCGACGCAGCTCGATGCGGCCGAATAGCATGATGGAGGCCGGAGCCAAGCTCGACCATATGGCGAACCAGATCGCCTCCTTCTTCCGGTCCTACCCGGACGAGGAGGCCGTGGCGGGGATCCACGAGCACATCCGTTCGTTCTGGTCACCCGCCATGCGGCGCGATCTTCTAGCCCGGGCCGACACGGGTTCAGCGCAGCTCGACCCGCTGGTCGTGGCGGCGCTGCACGCTTTGTCGACGGGACGGAGCCCTGTTCGCAAAGAGGCCGCTGGTCCTGCCGAGGTCGGTGAGATCGGCGCCAGCGACGCCGGCTGATCTCCGCCGGATCAATGTGGGCCAACGATCAGACTTGCAAACGGCCGATCAATGCCATGGCGGCCGCGGGATTGCGCACCTTGTCGCCGCTGATGAAGTACAGATAGACGTCGGTCGCGGCTTTCGTCTTCTCGAGCGACGCCACCGTCTTCAACCCATCCGGCATCTTTCCCATTGCGAGCTGTCGCGCGTGCTCGGCCCAGAGGTCCAAGGCCGCAGAAGTGTAGCCAAGCGGTTCCGCCTCCACGGCGCCCATGATGCGGGCATAGACGAACGGGGCGGTGCGATCGGCGATCTGGACATACTTCGAGTCGGCCGCGAGGACGATTCCCACGCCATAGAGCCGGGTCAAGGCCACGAAGTCCGGGTTATTGAAGCTGTCGTGTCGAACTTCGACGACGTTGCGGATCGTATGCCCCTCGACCTCTTTCGGCAGGAGTTTCAGGAAACCCTCGAAGTCCGCGGCATCGAAGGCTTTAGTCGGTGCGAACTGCCAGTTGACCGCTCCAAGCTTGTCTCCAAGCAGCATCACGCCGCTTGCGAAAAAGCGATCGATGGAGCTCCCCGCCTCGCTCAAGATTCGTCGATTGGTGGCGAAGCGGGGCGCCTTGACCGAGAAGACGAAGCCATCGGGAGTTTCGTCGCGCCACTTGACGAAGCTTTCGGGCTTTTGCGACCCGTAGAATGTGCCATTGATCTCGATCGACGTGAGCTGGCTCGAAGCGAATTCGAGCTCACGTTTCTGCGGCAGCTTGTCCGGGTAGAAGGTTCCGCGCCAGGGCTCGAACGTCCAGCCGCCAACGCCGACCCGAATGGAACCATGCGACGCCTTGGCCACGTGAAACCCTTACACCGGCTTGATCGGCACGCTGCCGGCGGGGCCCTTGCCTGGGAGGACCTCCGCTGCGCGGACATCTTCAGCGGCCATGTCCCGCCTGTCGTCGATGTCGACCTTGGTACTGCGCAGTGTGTCGTGGATCGTCTCGATGCGATTGCTGACGTCCTTGCGCAGGCCGATTTCCTCGACCAGGCGTGCGGTCTTGCTCACGACAGCCTCTTCGTCGACCTCCTCCATCTCGATGGTACGATCGTGGAACCCTGCGGTCTTCAGATCATCCGCCGAGACCACGCGGTCCATCGCCTGGCGGTCGACCCTGATCGTCTCATCCCGCAGCCGGACTTCTTCGGTCACCGGATTTTCGACCACATAGCTGTGAACACGGACCTTGCCACGGCTGACCGAACGCTTGCCGATGACGAGACGCTCCTCAAGGACCTGCAGAACATCTGCGTCACCGCGATCGGCCGCTGCAATTGGGGGAATGGACAAGGTCAGCGCGACAGGTCCGGAGTCCAATGCCGACGCCAGGACCGGAGCTTCGACCGGGGACGACACGGCGAACGACGCCGGTGTGACGACCGGAGCAGGCTCGACGGGCGATTGGAGGGAGGGCGTGGCCGTAGTGTCCATGCCCGGCGTACCGGGCATGATCGAAGCGCCGGAAGGCATCCCGACCGAACCCCCGAGCCATCCGTCGTTACGCCAGGACACCTCGCGCTCATCGAGGTCGATGGATCCGTGGCGGTCCAGGATTTCGACAGCCTCGTCGAGCCGATCGTCGTCGACATGGGCGGTCAGCAACGTGCTGCCACGGCGAACGCCTTCCGCATAGAGGTCGTGATCGTCGGATCCTCCGAACATATCCTCCAGCATACCCCAAAAGCCCTTGCGTTTGGGCTCATCGGCGCTGAGCGGATCGAAGGTCGCAAACTCATCTCGAGCGTCGGAGGGTGAGAGCGTCACGTTCGAACCCGAGAGACCAGCTTGTCTCAACAAGGCCACAGCCTCATCGGCATGCGCACGGTCGTCGAAGAACGCCGTGATGGTATGGATCGTCATCGAACGCACCCTCACCAATCGGCAGACTCTGCCGGAACATCTGCTGCGCTGCTGACACGAGCGCCGCGGCAGAATCCTGCCACGGCGCTCGCTTCAAGCTGTTACCAGGCGGCCTTGACTTCGGCCGTGGTCCGCTTGAGGTGCACATGCTGGTCGATATGATCGACCCATGCCATCGGGACGTAGTGATGCTCGCCGTCGGGTGAGGTGTTCTTCGCAAGTTTGATGGTTTCGGCGCCGTCCATGTGGTCGACCGTCCCCACCTTGGTGCCGTCGGACGCTATCACATCCATGTGGGCCATCACGGTGCCGACGTTGCTACCTTCGACGATGCCGCTTCGGGTCGTGGAGCCCCCGACTACGGTCCCGCGACCGTCTTCGATTTCGACTTCCGTGTGACGAACCGTGTCGGTGATCGTCTCGGTCCTGTCGCGCGCCTCCTTGTGCAGTGAGATTTCCTCGACGACTCGCGCCTGCTTCGACACCACTGCCTCTTCGGCGAATTCTTCCACTTCGATGACGCGGTCCTGGAACATCGCATCGGTAGCGCTGACGGCGCGATCGACGGGGCGACGGTCGACGGAAACGTTTTCGGTGCGGAGCGAGACCTGCTCGTTGACCGCCGTCTCGACGACGTAGCTGCGGACGCGCAAACGGCCATGACTGACCTCGCGCTTGCCGACCTGGATGCTCTCCTCATAGACGGGGATCATCTCGTCGGAGCCCTGGGCAGCAGTGCCCTTCGCGAGGATCGGCTGGGAGGGGGCCGTCAAGGAAGCGGTGCGGGTGGTCGTGTCGGTCGTGGCCATGCCGGCGGCCGCCATCGGCACCGCGCCCGACTGATAGCCCTTCCAACCTTCCGACCGCCAGGTCGTCTCCCGCTCGTCCATATCGACCGCACCGTCGCGATCGAGGATGTCGAGCACACGGTCGTAATTGGCCTCGTCGCTCTTGATCGAAACGAGATACCCGCCGCGACGCAGACCTTCAGCGTAGGAATATTGATCCTCTTCGGGCATGAATAGATCCTTCAGAGACTGCAGGAAACCTTCATGCTGGGGAGTCGCTGCCGTTGTGCCAACGGCCGAGGTCGATCCACCGGCGACCATGGTGATGTGCTGCTTGGGAATACCGAGGGCTTCGATATCCGCAATCGCTGTCTCGGCAGCGCCTTTCGTGTCGAAGAAAGCGGCCAGGGTGCGTGAATGCACCGATGTATTGTCATTGAGGCTCATGGTGGCTCTGTCGGTTATAGGCGCGCCGGCGCATAGCGGAGTGGGCCGGCGATATTCCCGACGCGGAACATCCCCAGCATCACGGCGTAGAGACTGCTTCCGCCCATGCTTCGAACTATATCCAAAGCATGGATGGTCCTCCCAAGGGATCCATGAACCCAGGGAACGATGCAATCTGTCGTGAAGTTCCGTCTCGTCAATAAAATCACGAATTCCAACGCGGAACCGTGATCTAAACTTTTTTGCCTGAATGGATCGGCAACCAAAATGCATCCAGCGACGCACCAGCACCCTGAGATCATCGTCGCTGGTCCGTCTCGGGGACCGACCTGCAAGTGAAGCTATCCCGTGCCGCCCCGCGCTCTCGTCCGCTCCGACGCGATCGGTTCGGGGGAAGGCTTCGCCGATCCAGCACCGGCGACGTTACACTGCCGCCCGACCTCAGAGCCGCTTGCCGAGGCCGCCCCGCAAGCGTCGCTCCGCGTAGCCGGCCCCCAGCGACAACGGCAGCGCCAGGAGGAAGTACAGGGCTCCGGCCCAAACCAGGATGTGGAGCGGGAGAAAATCCGAGGAACTGATGTCCTTGGCGCGCAGCATGATGTCGGGCGCGGAGATCAGCGAGGCGAGCGAGCTGTCCTTCAATACTGCGATCAGCATGTTGATCAGCGGCGGCAGAACGATGCGCAACGCCTGCGGGATCAAGATGAAGCGATAGATCGCGAGCGGCGCCATGCCGATCGTCAGCGCCGCCTCGCGCTGCCCGCGGTGCGTGGCCTCGATCCCGGCCCGCATGATCTCCGCGATATACCCGCCGGCACTCAACCCGAGACCGAGGATTGCGGCCGGGATCGCGTCCATCACGATGCCGAGCGGCACCAGTCCGAAATAGATCAGGAACAGGATCACCAGGGCTGGGACGCCGCGGGTGATCTCGACATAAAGGATCGCGACCCGCCGCAGAATGGGATTCCGGCTCAGCCGGCCGATCGCCACCACGACGCCGATCGCGAATCCGAGCAGGAATGCGAACCCGGTGATCTCCAGCGTGACCTTGACGGCCCGCTCCATCAGCTCGGCCCACTCCGGCCCCTTGTCGGCATAGACCGCAAAGAAGCCGCCGAGGTTTTGCAGAGCCTCAATCATGCCCAGGACCTCCGACGCGCTTCGAGACGATCCACGAGCCGCGCCACCGGAAACGTCAGGCTGAAGTAGATCATCGCCACGATCACGTAGATGAGCGGCGTCTCGAAGGTTTCGCTGGTGAGATTGCGCGCACGAAACAGGATTTCCGGTGCCGCGACGGCCGAGGCCACTGCGGTGTCTTTGATGAGACCGATGGCGAAGTTCCCCAAGGGCGGCAGCGTGATGCGCAAGGCCTGCGGGATCACGATGAAGCGCATGCGCTTCAGCGGCGTGAGTCCGACCGCCGCCGCGGCCTCCAACTGGCCATGATGCAGGGCGGAAAAGCCGGAGCGGAAGATCTCCGTGCAATAGGCCGAGCCGTTGAGCCCGAGGCCGATCACGGCGGCCTCGAACGGGTTGAGGGTCAGGCCAACGTAGGTCAGACCGAAATAGATGATGAACAACTGGGTGAGCGGTGGAATGTCGCGGAACACCTCGACATAGCACCGGACAAGAAGGCGCAAAGTGGCGCTGCTGGACGTCCTGAGGACCGCGAGCAGAAGGCCGAGCACGATCGCGATGAGGAACGACCCCAGCGTGATCGACACCGTGACCAGCGCGCCCTGCAGCAGGACCGACAGGAAATAGGGGACGTGAGCCAGGGTCTTGCTGAACGCCCCGACGTTAATCATGCGGCCCCGAGCTGCCCCAGGAAGCGCTTCGTACGATCGTTTCGAGGGTTGTCGATCACCGCGGTCGGGGAACCCTGCTCGACGATACGTCCCTCATCCATGAACACGACCTCGTCGGCCACGTCCCGCGCGAAGCGGATCTCATGCGTGACGAGGATCATGGTCCGACCCTCGCTTGCCAGTTCCTGGATGACGCCCAGAACCTCACCGACGAGTTCCGGGTCGAGCGCCGAGGTCGGCTCGTCGAAGAGGATGAGCTTCGGCTGCTGTGCGAGCGCGCGAGCAATGCCGACGCGCTGCTGCTGGCCGCCGGACAGGCGCTCGGGGTATTCGTCCCGCTTGTGGCCCATGTGAACCTTGTCGAGCATGGTCGAAGCCAACGCCATGGCGGTATCGCGCGGCAGGCCCTGCACCCGCCACGGTCCGAGCGCCACGTTCTCCCGCACCGTGAGATGGGGCCAGAGATAGAAGTTCTGGAACACGAAGCCGATGTCACGGCGCTGCGGCGCGAGCTCGCGCTCGCTCATGCGGACGT
Source organism: uncultured Lichenihabitans sp. (assembly GCA_964245215.1). Classification (GTDB taxonomy): domain Bacteria; phylum Pseudomonadota; class Alphaproteobacteria; order Rhizobiales; family Beijerinckiaceae; genus Lichenihabitans. The sequence continues at coordinate 27,686 of CAXTME010000044.1, read as the reverse complement.
AGCGCTCACCCGCCTTCTTCTCGCCGATCCGCACGCCGTCGAGCGTGATCTGGCCTTGATCGGGGTGTTCGAGATAATTGAGGCAGCGTAGGAAGGTCGTCTTGCCGGACCCGCTCGGGCCGATGATCGCCACCTTGCGGCTCGGCTGAAGCGCAAGGTCGACGCCGTTCAGCACCGACAAGCTGCCGAAGGATTTCGTAAGCCCGGTGACCTGCAGCAGCGGGTCAGCCATGGCGCACCTCCGGCCCGGCAAGGACCGGTCCCGGGTCGCCGGATGCGATGCGCTGGGAGGACAGTTGCGTGATTATGGGCACGACCCCAGGACCGGGTATGCCCAATCCTGCGGGCGATCGACCCCGGCCCGCGGGTTCTCGGTCGGCGGCGAGAACCAGTATTTATCGCCGAAGCCGTATTTTGCGGCGATCTTCAGGTTTCCACAGGTCTTCCACATCTGCGCAATGGCGGTGTTGACGCATTTCATCAGGTTCGGAGCCTGTTTCGAAAGGCCGAAGACCACCTGGTACTTGCCGGTGAGCGACGGGAGCTTCGGGTTATAAGGCTCAGAGACGGGAATGGACTCGATGGCGAGGTCCGGTTGCTGGCCCGCCACGTATTGGATCAGCGGCGGATCGGCGAACAGCACGTCGATACGACCGGCCGCGAGATCGCGGATCGCCGCGTCGCTGGTGTCGTAGAGCTTCAGATCCGGGTTCAGTGATTGCAGTTCCTTGACCCAGCCGAAACCCTGGATCGTCGCAACCTTGAGGGACTTGATCTGGCTGAGCTTGGTGATGCCGGCTCCCTTCTTCTGGGTCATCAGCGCACCCGCATAGTAGATCGGATCCGAGATCGCGATGACTTCGGTGCGAGGCTTGTTCCATCCCATCATGCCGTGCATGGCGTCGACTCGCCGCGCCTTGACAGACTCGATCTCGGCCGCCCACTCCATCAGCTTCGGATCAGGCTTCAGCCCGATGCTGTCGGCGACGCCCGACATGATCTCGCCGTCGATGCCGACGAGCTTGCCCTCCTTGCTTCCGGTCCCGGGCATGTCGCCATTGTAGGCGATCGTCAGGTCGCCCGGCGCAACGGTTTCGGCGTTGGGGCAGGACTGGGCCAGCGAGGCGCCGGCCACGACGAATTGAACGCCGACTGCAAGAGCCACCCCCATCACTGCCTTGATGCAACGCGGTCTCATGCGCTTCTCCTCCTGAACCATCATCGCCGCAAGGGCTTCCGAAGCGTAACGCAAATCCTACGCCAGACCAGCGCAGACGAGGGTCTCGACACGAAAGACCGGACAGGGTCGGCGAGATACGGCCCCGTCGGTGTCGCAACGGCCAGCTCAAACAGCGGGGGTCCCGAGCCCGAATAACAGCCTCTGCCGCGCGAGTTCGTCGGCGAGCGGGCGGTAAGGCAGCCGGCCACCGGAGCGCGGCTGCAGGTCGAGGAGGCCGTTCAGACAATGCCGGTCGTTATCCCAACCCGGATGGTTGATCACGGGGTAGAGGCACAGGCCCTCAACCGGAACGCCGGCAATCCGCGCGGCCCGAACCTCGGCCCCGATGTGGGCCAGCCACGACGGACGACGCTCGGCCTCGATACCGGTCTCGGCCACGAAGATGGGCCGGCCATAACGCGCGTAGGTGTCGGCCAGGAGATAGCGGAAGGGTCTGTGCAGCGGATGCTCCACGTCGATCGGCCCCGCGCCGTGGATCCACTGGTTGTTGAAGTAGTAGTTCACCCCCACGATGTCGAGGTGCCTCGGGGTGCCGCCGAGCTGCGGCCAGGCGTGGCCCGCGAGCATGTCCCAACCCTGGAACTGCGCCTGCCGGTGCCCCTCGGCGTGCGGATGTTCGTGCGGCCGTTCCGGATGCGTGATCACGTTGATGACGGGGTCGGCATGGACGAAGCGGGCGCGCGGCTCGACGGCCCAGATCGCATCCATGGCCGTAATGGCGGTGCGGGCCAGCTGTACCTTCAGCTCGTGGCCGCGCCCCCGTGCGAAGGGGTTGAGATAGGCCGCGTCCCCCCCACCCCAGGCGAAGAACGAAACCTCGTTCACCGGACAGTAGAACGGCACCTCGTCGGTCTCGTCGCGGACCACGCGGGCGGCCTCGGCCGCGAACCGGGCGAAGCGATCGACGAAAGCGGGGCGCCAGATATCGAGGTCGTCGGGCCAGCCGTAATGCAGCAGGTCCCAAAGCACCTGCGTCCCTGTCTCGCGGGCGGCCCGGAGCATGGGCAGGAAGCTCGACCAATCGTAGCGTCCGGGTGATGTCTCGATCAGGTGCCATCGCAAGCCGTCCCGGACCGTGCGGATCGAATGGCCCGCGAGCGTGCGAAAGTCGGCAACCGTGTGACGGTCGTGGCCGATCGCGGCGATCATGTCGAGGCGGCGTCCGTCCTGCCGCCGGTGGGTGGAGGATTCGATGCCTCCTTGGAAGAAGCTGCGGAACAGCGTCGGCGGCGGCGCGGGCCGACGTTCCGCGAGGACCGCGTCGAACATCGCCTGCCACTGCGGGACCACCGCCGCAGCCGCGTAGTCGCGTTCGACCTTGGCGCGGAGCGCGCCACCGAGCCGGCGTCGCTCGGCCGGATCGTCGATCAGGCGCAGGATCGTGGCCGCGACGGCCTCCGGATCCTGATGGGGCACGAAGACACCCGACACCCGGTCTTCGATCTGTTCCAACGTCCCGTTGTCGCGCGTCGCTACGACGGCGAGGCTCGCGGCGCCGGCTTCGGCGACGACATGCGGCATGCCCTCGTGGCGCGACAACCAGACGAAGAGGTCGAGTCCCGCCAGGAGGACCGGAACGTCGGCGCGGTCGCCGAGGAAGACGAGCCGTCCGGCGAGACCGAGCGAGGAGGCGAGGAGGCGAAGCTCCTGCGCATAGTCGGGCATGAAGGCATCGGGCCCGCCGATCACCACGAAACGAGCAGCCGGCCGGGCCAGGGCCACGACCGCTGCGGCCCGGATAAAGTCCTCGACCCGCTTCTTGCGATCGAGCCGGCCGACCCATCCGACGACGGGCGCATCGGCGGCGACGCCGAACAGGGCGCGCGCCCTCGCCCGATCGGTGGCGCGGAACTCCGACAGGTCCACCATCGAGGGGATCTCGAGCGCGTGATGCGCACGGCCCGGCATCCTGGCCGCGGCGGCGTCGCGGATCGAGGCGCAGACCCCGACATAGCGCGTCGTCAGGTTCTTCGGTCCGGCCAGGGCTTCTGAGACGAGGCCGCCGTGCTCGATCAGCGGCGGCCTGAGATGCAGCCGTTCGAGCGCCGGGTAGATGTCGGCGACATTCTGCGATGCAATGACGATGTCGTAGGCCGACAGCTTGGTGGCGAGATAACCGATCGTGTCCTCGAACGACAGGTCATAGGGGATGCGGTCCACGTCGACCCCGAGCCCCTTGAGCTGCTCGTGGGTCTGCTCCGGCATGCCCTCCTTCCTGAAGCACGCCACGACGTCGATACGGTAGCGGCGCGGATCGAGGGTCTGGGCGAGCAGGCGGACCTCGGTCTCCTCGCCGCCCACGACCAGCCAAGCAAAAACCCAGAGAATGCGGACCGGGCCCGAAGCCACGTCCGACATCAATCGGCACCCTTGAACACGACCTGCAGGAACTCCGGCCGCGTCTCGTGCAGCGTCTTCAGGAACGCCGGGGCTTCGTCGAACGGAACCACATGGGTGATCACGTTCTCGACCAGGTCGTCGCCGACCTCTTCGAGAAGTGCCACGGTTTCGAGCGCCAGGCGACGGCGGTCCCAGGCGAACCCGAGTCCACGCGGCACCCGCCCGATCTGCGCGCAGCGGATCGCGAGACCATTGTGGTGGAACTCCTCGCCGAGCCGGACCGCATCGGCTCCACCCTGGTAGAACGCGAGGTCGATGACGGTGCCTTGGGGCCGCAGGGCACGAAGGGCCGCCTGCAGGCTTTCGGGGTGGGCGCGGGTCTGGAACACGAAATCGGCACCGCGGTCGTTGCCGCCGTGATGCCAGCGCTCCTTGGCCAGGCTCCAGGCCTGATCCTCGGTCACGGCTTCGAAGCCGAGCGTTTCGGCGCGCTCCCGTCGAAACGCCGACGGATCGGCCACCAGGACCTCGGTGGCCCCGCTCTGCTGGGCGAAGAGCGCCGTCAACAGGCCCACGACGCCGCCGCCGATGACGAGCACGGGCCGGCCCGCGACTCCGATGCCGAGAGCCGGGACATTGGCGCCGAAGATCTCGGCATCGGCATGCAGGATGCCGTTGGCCGCGATGGGGCCCATCTGGGCCACATAGATTCCGAGGATCGGATCCATGTCTTCAGGAAGCGGGATCAGGAGATCGTGGAAGGGGTTGGCCGTATGCCCGCTCTTGTGGGCATAGGTGGTGGCCACGACCTGCCCGGTCCGAAAGGCCGGGCTGCGCGATTCGACGATCCGCGCCACCTCCATGTAGCCCATGAAGGGCACCGGATAGTGCATGCCGGCTTCGTTCGGGATGAAGACGCCGCGCTCGCCGTCCCAGCGCGAGTGCAGGTAGGGGTTCGTCCCTTTGAAGAAGGTCAGCTCGGTGCCGGCCGAGAGCCCGGTATAGAGGGTCTCGAGCCGGACCTGCCCGTCGCCGGGCGGCCCTTCATCGTAGCCGAAGAAATAGGCTTCACCCGGCCGTTCGACGCCGAGGGAACGGATGTGACGGTGATCGGACATGATGAGGTTCAACCGTTCTGCGAGTCGAGATCGACGGATCGGCCGGTCTCGATCGAGCGGCGGATCGCGTCGGTGATGCGGAGCGTCTTCAACGCTTCGCCGTAAGGGCAACGGATGCGGTTCTCTCCCCCGCGAACGGCATCGATGAAGTCGCGATCCTGCCGCCAGACGGGATCGCCCTCGGCGTGCCGGCAAGGCCGGCCGCGGCCGACATCGACCATGATGTCGTGGTCGGTCATCTCGATGGCGAGCCGCTCGCCGAAGAGATGCAGGCCGACGCGATGGTTCCAGCCGAGAAGACAGGTCGATCCGATGTTGCCGACGGCGCCGGAAGCGAACTTCAGGGTCGCGCTGGAGGCGGTGGCCACGTCGAGCCCGGGAAAGTCGGGGCGCGGCTTGTGGCTCGCAGCACCGAACACCCGGGTGACGTCTCCGACGAGGTAGCGGGCGAGATCGACGATGTGCGTCGTCTGCTCGTTGATCTGTCCGCCCGACTGGTCCTGTTTCCACCACCATGGCGGAGGCGGCGTCGAATCGAGCCAATATCCCGACAGGAACTGTGCCGGGTTGTCGGCCAGAACCGCCTTCGCCTCGTCGGTCGTGTCGAGGTAGCGCCAGTGATAGCCGGCCCCGGTGACGAGGCCGGCGGCATCGACCTCCCGGGCGAGCGCCTCGGCGGTCGCGAGGTCGAGGGCGAGCGGCTTTTCCACGAAGAACGGAAGCCCTCGCTTCAGCGCTGCCCGTTCGGGAACGCCGTGGGCGAAGGGCGGCACGCAGATGAAGAGCGCGTCGAGCGGCACCTCGGCGAGCATCATGTCGAGGTCGGTAAAGGCACGCGCACCGAAGCGTTCGGCCGCGCCTTGCGCCCGCTCCTCGACCGGATCGGCGAAAGCCGCCAGTTCGACGTCTCCGAACTGTTCGAGGATCCCGAGATGGCGTTGTGCGATCCCACCCGCGCCGATGAAACCGATGCGGGTTCGCGCCGTCTCTACGCCATCCATTGTCACCATCCTCCGTTGTTGTCCGGGAGAAACGCCCAGCTCTTCGAAAAGCCGGGCCGTCTCGCCCGCCATGCGGGACGCCGTGAAGGCGTCGAGAAAACGCGCCCGGCCGCCGAGCCCGAGCGCGTGGGCTCGATCGGGAGCGGCGAGAACTTCGCCGATCGCGACCGCGAGGAGTTCCGGGTCCCCCGGCTCGACGAAACGGCCCGTGACCCCGTCGATCAAGACTTCGTCGGTGCCGCCGACTCGGGTTGCCACGACCGGCAGCCCCCGCGCCATAGCTTCCAGCATCGCCAGCGGCAAGCCCTCGAAGCGCGAAGGCAGGACGAAGAGATCGGCGGCGGCCAGGAGATCCGGCACGTCGGCGCGATAACCCATGAAGCTGATCGCATGGGCGACACCAAGCGCCGACGCCTGTTCCTTGAGCATGTCTTCCTGCGGCCCGCTCCCGATGAGCCAGACGCGGCAGGCGGGGTGTCGCGCCAGCACGGCCGGCAGGGCGCCGACGAGGGTCGCGTGGTCCTTCTGCAGCGTCAGCCGGGCCGTGGTGACGACAACAGGACAGCGATCGTCGAGGCCCATTGACTGCCGCGTTTCATGGCGGGATCGCCCGACCGCCTGCATCGGCAGGCCGTTGCGGATGACGGAGAGTTTGCCCGGATCGATCCCGGCGGCCCGGAACGTCGAGGCTGCGGCATCGGACACGCAGATGACCCGATCGACGCGGTCGATCCCAGCCTGATGATCGCGGCGCTGCCCAGGCTCGGTGATGACGTTCGGAAGATGCTCGGTGCGGACGATCAGGGCGACGCCGGCTGCGCGGCCCTGGACCGCGAGCGCGTGGCCCTCCCAGCCGATGCCGGCGTGAATGTGCAACAGGTCGAAGCCGCCGGTCCGCAGCCATCGCGTCACGGCGTCCGGATCGTCGTCGAGCCGTTTGATCGCGGCGCCGAGACGGGCGCCACGCTGCAGCAAGGCCCGGCCGCCAGGGCTCATCGGACAGGCCAGGGTCACGTCGTAACGGCCGTGCCACTCTCCCGCCAAGGCAAGCATGTGCTCGCCGACGCCGGACGGCTCGAGACTGTCGGTCGCCAGGCATAACCGGGGCATCACATGACCCGCGGCCGTCACGCCATCGCGGATGCGCCGGTCGAGTCGGGCGCCGAGACGGCACGGTCGAGCGACGAACCCGCCTCGCGGGGTTCCTCGCCACCGCGCGGCACGGCCCCACGCTCGACCAGGCGCCGGTAGGTCGCCAGCGCCTGCCCGACGATCTGATCCATGTTGTAGTAACGGTAGGTGGCGAGCCGGCCCACGAAGCTGACGTCAGATTGGGCCAGGGCCAGGGCCTCGTAACGTTTGTAGAGCGCCTGATTTTCGGGCCGGGGGATCGGATAATACGGGTCTCCCTCCTGGCTCGGGATCTCGTAGGTGATGCTGGTCCGTTCGCTCACCTGCCCGGTGAGATGCTTGTATTCGGTGATTCGCGTGTAGGGCACGGATTCACTCGGATAGTTCACCACGCCGACGGCTTGGAAACGCCGGCGTTCGTGGGTCTCATGCCGAAACTCGAGGCTGCGATAGGGCAGCGGCCCGTGACAATGGCCGAAATATTCATCGATCGGGCCCGTGAACACCGTGTGGTCCGCCAACACATCGCGCCGGACGTCGGCAAATTCCACACCGAGTTCGACCGTGATGTTGGGATGGTCCAGCATGGCATCGAACATGGCCGTATAGCCGCGGGCCGGCATCATCTGGAATGCGTCGGCGAAGTAGCGGTCGTCGGTCGACGTCCGGGTCGGGACCCGCTGGGTGACGGAGCGGTCGAGTTCGGACGGATCGTGGCCCCATTGCTTACGGGTGTAGCCGCGAAAGAACATCTCGTAGAGTTCGCGGCCCACTTGCGCCACCACGGCATCCTCGGCCGTGCGGATGGTCGCGACAGGCTCGGCCCGGGCCGCCAGGAAGGCCGCCGCCTCGGCGTCGCTCCTGAGATTGAGGCCGAAGATCCCATTCAGCGTCGTGCGATTGATGGGCATCGGCACCAGCGCGTCGCCCACGCTGGCAAGAACGCGATGCTCGTAGGGACGCCATTCCGTGAAATGAGACAGGTAGTCCACCACCTCACGGGCGTTGGTGTGGAAGATGTGCGGACCGTAGCGATGGACCAGGATCCCGGCCCGGTCGAGATGGTCGTAAGCGTTGCCGCCGACGTGCGGCCGCCGGTCGACGATCAGAACCCGACGTCCGGAGCCGGCCGCGAGCCGTTCGGCCAACACCGCTCCGGCAAAGCCCGCGCCCGCCACGACGACATCGTAAGGCTTGCGTCGTCCGGACGGGCGAACGGCCGGCTTGCAGGGCGCCCGCTGCGGCGACAGGGCGATCGGGCGTGTCGCCTCGGACTGCCGCGTCATCGCGGCGGCGACGAGGGCGCGCATCCGCCCGAACGTGTCGTCCCAGGATTGGCCAGCCAAGAGTTGATCGGCTTCGGCCCGCCAGCACGAAGGCGTGCCGGTCATCTGCAACACCGTGGAGCAGGCCGCGACGAAGTCCTCGCTCGTACCGGCGATCGCCACGCCTGCGAGATGTCCGTAGTGGCGGTCGACATCCGTGATCGGCGTCGACACGACAGGCCGGCCGGCCGCGAGGTACTCCGGCGTCTTGGTCGGGCTGATGAACTGCGTCGATTCGTTGATCGCGAAGGGCATCAGAGCGACATCCCAACCCGCCAGGTAGGCCGGGAGGTCGTCGTAGGACTTGGATCCGAGATAATGGAGGTTGGGTCGGCGCGGGAGCGTCGCCGGATCGATCTTCGCGACGGGACCCACCATCACGATCTGCCAATCGGGACGCGCCACGGCCACGGCGTCGAGGAGGGCGAGATCCATGCGCTCGTCGATCACCCCGTAAAAGCCGAGCCGCGGATGCGGGATACCGGCCTGATCGGCCGGGCTCGCGACGCCGGGTTCGCGCGCACGACGGAAATGCGCGACGTCGACGCTCGACGGGAACGGGTGGATGTTGTCGTGGGCACCCCGCTTGGCCTCGTAGAGGCTATGCCCTCCCGTGAAGACCACGTCGGCGCGCTGCAACAGATCGGCTTCGAGACGCTTCAGTTCGGGCGGCGCGAAGCTGAAGGCGGCGAGTTCGTCCATGCAGTCGTAGACGACAAGCGCAGCGTCGACGTGCCGGGCGAAACCGTACATCATCGGGGTGTAGAACCACAGGATGGGTCGGCCGGAACCCTGGGTCGCGATCAGCATCGTCAGCATGTCGCGGAGCGCGGCCTGCCGGGCCGGTTCGTCCCACCAGTGCGGGACGCGCGGCCGGAGCGCGATGACGTCCTGCTCGGGGAAAGGGTGATATTCCAGATAGGCCCGGTGATGATCGCAGGCGATCGGCTCTTCGAACACGTAGACGCGCCGCTCCCGCGCGAACCGGCTCATCAGGTGCTGCGGGCGCTGGAAGACGAAGTCCCACCGCAGATGGGAGAAACAAATCAATGGTGCCGGATAATCGTCGAGAACGTCGAAGGTCGGTCGCCCCTGAGGCAGCACATTCAAAACCTTCAACACGGCCTCCTGACTTTTGCACTTGCATCAATTACGGCACCCATAGGGCGATAGTCGAGCAGACCCATGGACGCATCGCGGCAGATTGGCTCAGCCGCGGAAGCCGAGCGCCTGCCCCTTCGCCGACCCGGCCAGCACGGATTTGAGCCGATGCACGGAATGTGCCCACACCCAACGGGCCAGGACCACGTCTCTCGGCCGCAGGGCGGGCGCGGCGTCGATGAGGTCGCACAAGGCCTGCGGAAACGCCTCCCGGTCCGCCGTTCGCCCCGTTTCCGGGATGATGTATTGCAGCCCGCACCGCAACCCGGCATTGGCGAGGACCGGCAGCCCGGCCAGCATATACTCGGTCAGGATCGCCGGAGCGCCATCGTCGACCCCGCAAACGACACCGATTTTGGCGGCGTTCATCAACCGGTTGACCGCGTCGAACCCTACCCCGGGAGGACCGACGAAGTCGACGTCGATGCCCTGCTCGCAGGCGCGCCGGCGGAGGTCGTCGGCGAGCTCGCCGTAGCCGACGACGCACAGCGCCTTCAGACGGCGCGGTGCCCGGGCCAGGGCATCGAAGAGCACGTCGTGCCGCTTATACGGCTGTGCCGCCGCGACGTAGATCACGTCGTACGGCTTCTCGGTGCCGAGCGGCCTGAACGTCAGCGGGTCGGCGAACTCCGGCCCGATCGGCAGCACCGCGGTCAACATGTCGGGATGCCGTGCACGCACTTCGTCCGATTGCCACTCCGCGGCCGTCAGAACGAGATCGAAACGTCCGCTCACATCGGGCGGCAGGCGCAGGGCCGGCGCGTCGATGGAATTGTAGATCCTGAAGCTGTCTGCGCAGGCGTCGAGCAGGGCCGCATCGACGCCGAGGCCCCAGGCGCAAAGAATATGCGGCGCCCCGAAAGCCGCGACGAAACCCAGCATGCTGTTCGAGCGGAACGGCGGTGTCTCGTTGCCGATGCGAAACGCGCGCCGAACCAGGGCCGGATCATCCCGTCGGAACGGACCCGGATCGGCCGGGCGCCAATGGTGCCAGATCTCGGCATGGTCGACGAGACCCGCCTTGATGCAGGCGAGCGGCAATCGCTCGAGATAACCGCCGAGCACGTCGAAGTCTCGCGGACCGTCCGGCGCCGGGCCGGGCGCCGGGCCCCACTGGCCGCCGAGCCAGGCGTCCCGCGCGGCGTCGACCGTAGGCTCGGGCCAGGGATCAGGCGGCCAACCGTCGCGAAAATCGCTGATCGCGACGATCATCCGGGACGGGCAGAGCGGAACGGGACTTTGGAGCATTGCGATCCAAGCCATACTGGCCGATCACCCCTGCCGCAACGCGAGACCGATCGATGACCGTGACCCTGACGCATCGTGCCGACATCGACCTCGAAGTCTTCCGGCGCGTGGCCTGGGCGGGTGAAGGCGTCGCGATCAGCCACGAAGCCCAAAGGCGCATCGCCGAGTGCCGGGCGTCGTTTCTCGCCCTGATCGAAAGCGACTCCGGCCTCGTCATCTACGGCGTGACAACCGCCATGGGCGAGCTGGCCAGCCGGCGCCTCGACCGCGACGAGCGTGACCGCCACGCGAGGATCAAGGCCTTTGCGGCCGCCACTTCCTTCGGCGACCCGCTGCCCGAACGGGTCGTGAGAGGCATCGTGCTGGCGCGACTGGCGAACTTCCTCGACGGTCATGCCGCAACCTCGCCGCGCATCGCCCTGGCGGTCGCGGCCATGCTCGACGGCCGTCCCATGCCGCACGTTCCGGGCTCCGGACAGGGCGGCGCCGGCGAGATCCTGGCGCTGTACCCGCTCTTCGCCGACCTGACCCGAAGCTTCGACCTCGAGGTCAAGGAGCGGGGATCGCTCATCAACGGTTCGCCCTGTGCCGCGGCTCTCGCGGCCGATGCGGCGCTGGCGGCGCGGCGGCGGGTGCGGCTGGCCGAACAGGTCCTGGCGTTGTCGATCGAGGCCTTCCGGGCGCCGCTCGACCATTACGATGCCGCGCTCGATGAGCTCTGGGGCGACGACCACGAGGCGGCGGCGCTACGGGGCCTGCGTCGCTACCTGGGTCCTGGCGAGGGTCGGCGCAATTACCAGGCGCCCGTGAGCTTTCGCATCGTTCCCCGCGTTCTGGGGCAGGCCCACCGGGCTCTCGCAGCCATAGAAAAGGCCGCGACCGTGTCGTTGCGTTCCGCCTCCGACAACCCCGTCTACGTTCCGCCCGACGCGGACTTTCCGCTGGGACGCTGTCTCAGCACGGGTGGCTACCACAATGCGATGGCGACGCCGGCGCTCGACGATCTCGCGGCCATCTGGGCCGATCTCTGCCTCATCTGCGACCGGCACGGCTCGAAACTGCTGAACGGTCCGGTGTCGCGGCTGCCGGACCTGCTGATGGTCGACCGGGATCCGAGCGACAGCGATGGCCACGGCAACGTCGGCTACATTCCCATGGCCATCACGGGCTACCTCGAACAGGCGAAGCTCGCGGCGCAGCGGACTTTCATCCCGGGTACGGAATCGGCCGGGTCCGGCCAGGACGATGTCGCCACGACGGCCTTCCTGGCCTGGAGCAAGGAAGCGAACGCCGGGCGCTGCCTCGACGCGGCCCTCGCGATGCTGGCGGTGCTGGCGTCCCAGGCGCTCCACGTCACCGATCGAGCCTCCCCTCCAGCCCTGCGGCCCTTCGTCGAGGCCCTTCGGGACGTCTGCCCTCCGGTCGGCCAGGATCGTCTGCTCGGTCCGGAACTCGGCGCATTGACCTCCTGGTTCACCCGGCAGGTCTTCGACAACAGGACGGCCGGCGATTGATCCAAGGTTCGACGGCGTTTTCCGACCCGATGAGCGTGTCGGCCAGCTATCGAAGCGAGGATGATCATCGGCCGTCATGGCGAGCGCACCGCGAGCGGAGCATGGCGGGACCCAGCCTTGTCCTCGATCACACACTGAGTTGCATCAGTCGCTCCACTCCTCGCGAAGACGAACGGTGAAAAAATTACGCTGCAGTGCAGGCGAGGCTGGATCCCGGCCGTCAATCACCCTCGTAGCCGTAGATCTCGGGCAGGATGAAGATCGCGGCCAGGAGGCCGACGAGCGGGAAGATCGCCACCATCAGGGTCGCGGTTGCCTGCCCGACGGCGGCGAAAAGCGAGGGGAACAGGAAGATCGCCAGGAAGGACGGCAGTTTTACGAACATATAGGCGAAGCCGCTGGCAGTCCCCCGATACTCGGGCTTGGCCACCACGGTCGGGATGGTCATGCAGTTGGACGCGTCCCAGTAATGGCCCCACAGCATGGTGGCGGCCGCGAAGGGCAGAATGAAAGTCTTGCCGGTGTAGAGCGCGAAGGCCGCGACCAGCAGCGACACCAGCACGATGGCGAAGCCCGCGATCGAGATGCCGCGCTGCCCGATCTTGGGCGTGAGCAGCGGCCCGACCCAGCCGGCGATCGCCGCCACGACGTAGAGCAGCATGGTGACGAGGTCGATCCCGAGGATCGACGACACGCCCACCATGACGAACAGGACTGGAAGGTAGAACGCGAAGGTCGAAAATTCGCTGCCCTGGGCGAAGCAGGCGATCCAGCCATAAAGCGTGGCGCGCCAACGGATCGGGTCCTTGCGGATCTCGCTGAGGAAGGCGCTCGGGCGCGGTTTCGGCACGGCGACGTCCGCATCGGGCAGCATATCGAGCGGATCGCCATACATCTGCGACGAGACCTGCTTGGCCTCGCGGAAGCGCCCGTGGCGGATCAGCCAGACCGCGGTTTCGGGCAGGTCGTGACGCATGAGCAGGATCACCAGGGCCGGCAGCGCGCCGAGGCCCAGCGTGATGCGCCACACGAGTTCGTGGTCGATATCGGCGAGCAGAAACACCGCGATGACGGCCAGCGTCAACACCTCGCCGACCGCGAACATGAACTGCCAGCGGTTGCCCATGACCTCCCGCTGGCCCTTGGGCATCGATTCCATGATGTAGGTGTAGCCGTTGGAGATATCGCTGCCGAGCGGCACGCCGAGCAGGAACCGCACGACGACGAGCCAGCCCACGCTCGTGACGAAGGCCTGGAGCAGCGCCAGGGCGATGAACAGCACCATCGTGGCCAGGAACATGACACGGCGGCCGATCTTGTCCGACAGCCACCCGCCGAGCAGCGCCCCGACCAGGGCTCCGCCCTGCGTGCCGGCCGCCGCGAGGCCGAGCAGCAACGGGTCGGGATGATACTGGTCCTTGATGAAGACGAGGACGAAGGCGATCGAATACAGGTCCCAGGCTTCGACCAGGATCGAGGACAGCATGAGCCAGCCGACCCGGTTGCCCTTCGGGTTGTAATTCGTCACGAGGTGCCGGACCGCACCGTCCATGACCGATTTCTGCGGCATCGCCAGCGACACGCCGACCTCCCCTGGTTTGTTGGCTCAGGTGCCGTCTTTCCGCGGCACGCCGTCGACGTAAGGAGCCCGGGAACACCGGTGCGTGTCAAGGCGACGCGCCTTCCAAATCGCGCGTCGGTCGCATCTGCCGACGCGAACCGTCACGGCCTGACCACGGTCATCCTGAAGGGACCGGCATGGGCGGCCGCATGCGCGACCGCTTCGTTCACCGCCTCGAGTTCGAAGCTCGTGACGTCGTAGTGGCGCAGATCCAGGAGCCCCGACCGGACCAGCCCGGCCAGCCGGGCCACGGCCTCGCGGGGATACATCCACTGACCAAGGATCGTGATGCCGTTCCGCATGATCCACGGATAAGGCAGCGCGAGGTCGTCGCCTCCCAGCATGCCGACGCCCCCCATCAGCACGACCCTCCCGTAAGGCCGGACGGTCATGAGGGCGGCCCGGACGGGTGTCGTACTGACCGAGGGCGGCAGCAGGTCCAGCACGCAGTCGATCGGGCCCGGCGCCGCCTGCCGCATGCGTTCGCGGTCTTCGCTCTCGTGGCCGGAGAGCATGACGGGCCGCAGGCGCGGCCCGAAGCGACGCGTCAGATCGGCCAGGACGGCTTCGTTGCGGCCCGGTGCCACGACCGTGCCGGCCCCCATGGCCAGGGCCACGGCAACGGCCGCACTGCCGAAGTTGCCGGTGGCGCCGCTGACCAGCAGCGTCTCTCCGGCTTGCAGTTTCGCGGCGAGAAGGCCGCCATAGGGCACCAGCAGCGTGTTCAAAGCGCACCACGATACCGCCTCGGCCGCGTCGATGGGGCCGATCGGGATCGCGTTCTCGGTCGGGACCCTCATGCGTTCGGCCCAGGGACCGTCGCGAAAGTACCTCTGCAGATGCTGGCCGCCCGGACCGCGCGCGCTCCAGCCCTGGAGCGTGATGTCGGGCATCAGGGCGTCGTCGCGCGACCGAACGGTCGGGTCGCAGATCACCCAGTCTCCGACGGTCAGGCGGGTTGCATCCGGTCCGACGGCACGCACGCGGCCGACCGCCCCGCAGCCGGGGACGACCGGCAGGTCGAGCAGGTAGCGCCTCGCGCCGCTGAAGACCTCGCCGGCATAGGAGAGGATGGGAGCCGCCATTACGTCGACGATGACTTCGCCTGTGCCGAGGATCGGGTCGGGCCACGCCTCGACGGACAATGGCGAACCGAAGGCCTTCAGGATCGCAGCTTTCATGGTCGACCGCCTTGGCTGGAAAACGTCAGTCTGGCAGGCTTCCCAGCGACATCAAGACTGGTATGATCCTAGGATCGCCGAGTACCTGCCTCGTCGATGCGAGCGAACCCTTGTCAGGCGACGGAGCGAGCCATGGCGGTTGCGCCGCAAAGCGAGTTCGGCAGCTTCCTCCGATCCCGTCGGGAAAAGCTGAGCCCGGAGGCCGCAGGCCTTTCGAGCCTACGCCGTCGCCGCACGCCGGGACTAAGACGCGAAGAGGTGGCGGAACTCGCCGGAATCGGGGTCGACTGGTACGTCCGGCTCGAACAGGGACGCACCGTCAGCCCGTCGCCGACCACGATCGATGCCCTGGCGCGCGCCCTGCAGCTCGGCAAAGCCGAGCATGTGCATTTGCAGGCGCTGGCCCGGAATATCGACCGACGCGCCTTTTCCCGCGAGACCGTTCCCGCTTCGATCCGGCGTCTGGTCGAGGGGCTGCACCAGCCCGCCTATATCACGGGCCTCCGATGGGATGTCCTCGTCTGGAACGGTGCCGCGATCGACGTCTTCACCGATTTCGGCCGTGTGGTCGAGGAAGACCGCAACATCCTCCTCTACGTGTTGACCGACCGGAACGCCCGGGCTCTTTTCGGGGCGACGTGGGCGGAAGAAGCGCGGCGGATGGTGGCCCAGTTCCGCGCGACGCACGACCTTTGGGCCGGCGATCCGGCGTTTGACGACCTTTTACTCCGCCTGCGACGGGGCTGCCCGGAGTTTTCGACGTGGTGGGAGACGCACGATGTGCGAACCGTTGCGGCGGGCCGGAAACGGCTGAACCATCCCGAGAGGGGACCGTTGTGCTTCGACTATGCGACGTTCCAGGCCAATGACGACCCTGCATTGAAGCTCGTCATCTATACGCCGGTCGAAGCGGCTGACGGACGACGGCATTAAAGGAGCCCGGAGACGTCCTGTACCAAGACCGGGAGACAAGGCGACAACGCGCTATGTCGGCTCCGCCACGCCGACCTCGAGGGAGGAGGCCTCGCCCCACGCGAGGACGGAATGATCTACCGATGTGACCGCGAAAAGAGATCTGCCCCAACCGACCCAACGGCGTCCGCATCCCAAGACCTTCGCCGACCGCACCGGCCGAGTCGTCGCATGAAGCCGCGGATCTCCACCATTGAGCCCGCTCCTGACCTGATCCGGCTCAGCGTCCTGATCCGGCAACGAGCTTTCCATTCGGCGCAACGTCTCGTCGAGGATACCTGCACTGCGGGTGCAGAACGGACGCGGGATGTCACTTAATGGCATAGAATAATGCCCTCGATAGTATCTTCAGCCCAACATTAGCCCTCAAGACGCGGATAGGCTGCGAATCAGGCAAATAGCCTGGCTGATTTACTAAAGCACATTCCGTTGTCGGCCACCAACGGCTTTTGACGGAAAGCAAACCTGGGCTGAGGCGAGTTTGTGTCGGACTGTTATTTCAGCAACACGGGGCTAACCTGTGGTCGGTCGAAAGCCGTTAGGGAAGCTCGGACATGTTTCTGCAGGACCGAAGCGACGATGCCCACTTGACGAAACGGCAGAGAGGAACAAAACAGGAACATAAACCGGGAGACCCACATGGTGCAGCGATCACGGGGCCGGGGCGATATCATCCCCCACGCGGCGGAGGTGTTGGCCGCGATGGGAGCCTGCCGGAGAAGGCTGATCGACGCCCAATCGGAAGTTCGACCTTTCGGCACCGCCTATCACGCTCTCGCCATGGTGACGACGGCGATCGACTCCGCGGCGCGTTTCATCACCGGACAGCGCGACTTCTTCTCGACGGGCGGGTCCGCGGGACATTCGACACCGCCACCGGGCGAGCCTTCGTGACCCCACGTCCGCGCCGGCCGATGTGTCTGTCGTAATTGCCGCGATCCCGTACAATCGCCGGCACGATTTTCACCTCCGACTAACTAAGCTGTGCGAGAAGAGACAGGACGCCCATTCATCAGGAAGCCATTTCGCCTTACGCAACGTTATTGCCGCAGACGAGGAATGTGGCTTGTACAAAGGTGATCCATGACAACGAACGGCAGCACCGCGGTTTTGGCCGATGTCGAGGCGACGCTCGATACTCTGGCAGCCAACGATGCGACGCAGTCGAATTGCATGTTTCAGCTTGCGCTCATGCTGGCCCGCATTGCGGTGGAGCCGGTGTCCGAGGGATTCAAGGATGATACCGCGCAAGCCTTACTGGCGCTGATCAGGGCTAAGCCGAAGAGTAACGTCCTTCGAATGTTCGGCGAAGGGCCATCGCTCGAAGCGTCGCCGGCTCTCCGGGTCGCCATCGCCTAAGCCGAATTCATGCGATCTGCCGCAATTCCCGCGGATCAGTTCGGCCGATCGAGCACTGCGAGGCTGGCGCGCCATACGGTTCCGACCGGCGCCAAACTTTGCAGACGCCACGAACAGTACCGCCACGATTGCCGGTCTGTGCTCGCCCTCGTCCCATTTCGGCCTAGATGGTGTCGGCTGCGAAACGCCTCGCAGGTTCGGTGCTGCGACGACCCACTGTCCCGCCCAGACCTTTGACCACTGAGGATGGCGCCCGCTAGGCGCACCTCCGTGTCGCAGAAAAAAGGGCCACCCCGAGGGGCGGCCCAAGTCTAGGGAGGAAACGCCCAAGATGGGCATGCGGCTCGAAAGCCGCACACAGGGCTATACAAGAAGCTTGCCAGAACCGGTATGCCCAGACCGACATGGCTGCATCCCGAACCTGGATGGGGCCAGGGTGAGTGGCCAAGATGGCGGATCATTCTTGGACAGCCAGTGCGTAGAAGATAGGCTGCCGCGCGAACCCAGGCGCAACATCAGCGCGCACCACGTTTCATCGTGGTAGTTTTTCCCACAAAAGGCTTTTTTCAGCTTTCGTTCATTCGGGACGCCCGACACTGCGATGTCGGTTGGCGCCGTGCGTCCCCCACGCCCTCGACGACCGACAGGGGGCGGTACCCATCCGCCCGGCAAGTGCCGCCCCCAAGCATGATGGCGCAGGTCGGGACGTCGTGGAAGGTCGCGGCTCGCTCGCACACGGACGAACGTGCCCCTGTACGGCGGCGCGGTCGGGCGCCGTGCGACCGGACCGACACGAGATGACACCTCGGCCCCTCATCTACTCGGCCTGCATCGCCCACAGACGCGCATAGAGCCCGTTGCGGCGGTGGACGAGGTCGTCGTGCGTCCCCACTTCGACGATCTGACCTTTGATCAGGCCGATGATCCGGTCGCAATGGCGCACGGCCGCGAGGCGATGCGCGATGATGATCACGGTCCGACCCTGCGAGATGCGCGCCATGTTCTGTTGTATGATGCGCTCGCTCTCGTAATCGAGGGCGCTGGTTGCTTCATCGAAGATCAGGATCCGCGGGTCGGTCGCGAGCGCGCGAGCGATGGCGATCCGCTGGCGCTGCCCCCCCGACAGGTTCGCTCCGCGCTCCTCGATGGTGGTGTCGTAGCCTTGCGGGAGCTTGGCGATGAACTCGTCGGCGCCGGCGAGCTTGGCCACCCGTATGACCCCGGACCGCGGCAGGCCGGGGTTGGCCAGGGCAATGTTCTCGTGGACGGTCTGATTGAAGAGGAAATTCTCCTGCAGCACCACGCCGAGTTGACGCCGCAGCCAGGTCGGGTCGGCCTGCGCGATGTCGACGCCGTCGACCAGGATCTCGCCGCTGCTCGGGGCATGGAAGCGCTGCACGAGCTTCGTCAGGGTCGACTTGCCCGATCCGCTCGGGCCGACAATGCCGATCACCTCTCCGGGCGCGATGTCGAGATCGATCCGGCGCAGCACTTCGGGCAGTTCGGGCCGATAGCGGAACGAGACGTTGCGGAGCAGGATGGATCCTTTCGGATCCGGCGACGCCTGGAGCGCGTGCGGCTGCCGTTCCACCGGCTCGTCGAGGATGTCGGCCAGATGTCCTAGGGAGACCTGCACTTCCTGGAAGCTCTGGTAGAGCTGCGCGCTGCCGAGGATCGTCTTCGTCATGCGCTGTCCGATCATCGAAAACGCGATGAGCCCACCGACCGTCAGGGTACCGGCGATGACCTGCTGGGCTCCGAAGAACAGGATCAGCGCGGTCTGCAGGGTGGTGACGAACTGGATGAGGGTCTGGGTCACGGTTCCCAGCATCGTGCTGCGGAACCCCGCCTTGGCGTAGGCCGCGTGGCGGTCCTCCCACATCTTCTGGAAGTTGGGTTCCACCGCGGAAGCCTTGATGGTCTGGATGCCGACCACCGTCTCGACCAGATGCTGCTGGGCCTTCGACCAGCGAAAGAACTTATCCTTGAGCGACTTGCGGTAGAGCGGTTTCATGAAGACGCTGATGACGAAATAGACCGGCATCAGCAGCACGATCATCAGCGTCAGGCTCTTCGAATAGAGCATCAGCACGCCGATGAAGAGGAAGACGAACAGGAGGTCGACCACGGAGGTCAGGCTCTGGTTCGTCAGGAAGCGCCTGACCGTATCGAGCTCGCGGGCCCGTGTAACGATCACGCCGGTCGGGCGCCGCTCGAAGAAGGACGCCGTGAGGCGGATCAGATGCGAAAAGAGCTTGGCGCCGAGTTCGGCGTCGATGCGGCTCGACGTGTGGGTCAGGACATAGGACCGCAGGTATTTCAGGAGGCCCGAGAAGACGGAGATCAACACCATGGCCGAGATGACCACGACGAGTGTCGAATAGCTCTTCGACACCAGAACCTTGTCGACGACGAGTTGGAACACGAGGGGCGTCGCGAGCCCGAGCAGATTGATCAGGAAGGACGTGAGAAGAATATCGATCACCGGCCGCCGGTAGCGTTTGATCGCAGGGAAGAACCAGGCGAGACCAAATTTCCGCTGATCGGATGTGACGACGGCGGTCCTGCTGATCAGGATCACCTCGCGATCGAGGCGTCTCATCACCTCGTCGAGCGGCACCTGGGTCTGCCGCCGGGTCACCGGATCGATGATGCGGTGCACGCCGGGCTCGGTCTCCGCACCGAACACGGCCCAGGTCCCATCCTTCACCTTGATGATCGCCGGTACGGGAATCGACTTCAATCGCTTCGCCGTCGGATCGCGCAGGACGCGGGTCTTGAGACCGATGGAGATTGCGGCGCGGGCGAGGTCTTCGGCCGTCGGCGGCACCTCCCCGAGACCCGACTGGTGGCTCAACTGAGCCGGGGACGCCAGGATGCCATGGTGACCGGCAAGCTGCGCGACCGCGATGAACCCGCCACCGAACAGCGGGATCGCGTCCAGACTCGGGAGGGGTACATTCAAGGCAATCGTTCCAACTTCGGCGACCGGGATCGCGTTCACCGTGGGCGTCGGGGGCGAGACCTGTCAACACTCCCGAGACCCTCCGGCCGCCGCATCGCGACCGGGTGCCGCTCCGACCCGTCGGGCGCTCGGATGGATCTTTCATCACGGCTGACGTGAGCGAGCGCTGAACAGTCACGCCGTTGCGCTTACGACACCAAACCGTGGGTCAGCGCTTGAGATTCGGGTGATTGACGGAGCCATTCTGGAAGCGCAGTCTTCACTTCTTTCAAGACAAGGAATATTGCAATGCCGCAATTTGTAATCGAGCGGGAGATGCCGGGAGTCGGCAAGCTCAGCAGCAACGAACTAAGGGAAGCGTCGCAAGGATCCTGTAACGTGATCCGCGAGCTTGGTCCGGACATCCAATGGATGCACAGCTATGTCACGGACGAGAAGATCTACTGTATCTATCGTGCGCCGGATGCCGACCTGATCCGCAAACATGCCGTAAAAGCAGGGTTTCCGGCCAACAGCGTGGCGCAGATCAAAGCCACTATAGACCCCACAACCGCCGAATAAGCCGCATCGTAGCGTTCTCGGGATAGGCGCTCCGTTCCCGCCTTATCGCGGGCGCCTCCTTGCCAGGAACACGCCTTTGCCGGTTACCGAAGCAAAGAGCATCATCGACCGTCATCGCGAGCGCACGCGAGCGGAGCGTGGCGGGCCCAGCCTCATCCGGGGTCACGGACTGGGTTGCTTCGTTGCTGCGCGCCTCGCAATGAAGCTCAAACTTCAACGACGATCTGACACACTCTCGCGCGAGCGTTTCCGTTACAGGCTGACGTGCCCTACACAGCCGCGAGCGCGAGCGCGATGCCCTGGCCGACACCGATGCACATCGTGGCGAGGGCTCGACCACGGCCGCCATCGGCAAGATCAAGCGCCGCGGTCCCGGTGATGCGGGCGCCGGAGGCCCCGAGCGGATGGCCGAGCGCGATGGCACCCCCGTGCGGGTTGACCCGCGGGTCGTCGTCGGCAAGGTCCCATCCGCGCAGCACGGCCAAGGACTGCGACGCGAAGGCTTCGTTCAACTCGATCACGTCGTAGTCCGCGAGCCTGTGGCCGAGGCGGTCGAGGAGCTTCATGGAGGCCGGTATCGGGCCGATCCCCATCAGGCGCGGCTCGACCCCCGCCGTCGCGGCGCCGAGCACGCGCGCCATGGGCTGCAGGGCGAAGCGCTCGACGGCCGCGTCCGACGCGATCAGGAGGGCGGCCGCGCCATCGTTGATCCCCGATGCATTGCCAGCCGTCACCGTGCCGTCGCGGCGAAACGATGTCGGCAGTTTCGCCAAGCTTTCGGGCGTCGTGCCGGCCCGGGGATGTTCGTCGGCGTCGACCAGGAGAGGCGCGCCCCTGCGTTGCGGGATCGCGACGGGCGTGATCTCGCGGCCGAGCCGGCCGCAGGCTTGCGCCGCCACGGCTTTGGCTTGGCTTCGGGCCGCGAAGGCATCCTGGTCGGCCCGGCTCACGCCATAGCGCTCCGCGACGTTCTCGGCGGTCTCGGGCATCGAGTCGGTGCCGTAGCGCTGCTGCATCCGCGGATTGACGAAGCGCCAGCCGATGGTCGTGTCGTGGATCTCCGCATGACGGGAAAAAGCCGTCTCGGCCTTCGGCATGACGAAGGGCGCGCGCGACATGCTTTCGACGCCGCCGGCGATCACGAGATCGGCCTCCCCGGTCTTGATCTGGCGCGCCGCGATGGCGACCGCGTCCATGCCGGAGCCGCAGAGCCGGTTCACCGTCGTGGCCGCGACCGAGACGGGGAGCCCGGCCAGGAGGGCCGCCATGCGGCCGACGTTGCGGTTGTCTTCCCCCGCCTGGTTGGCGCAGCCGAACACGACCTCGTCGATGGCGGCGAGATCGACCGTCGGGATCTTGCCGAGCAGCGCCGTTATGGCAGTTGCTGCCAGATCGTCGGCCCTAACGGACGCCAGGGCGCCCCCGAAACGGCCGATCGGCGTACGGATGTAATGGACGATATAGGCTTCGGACATGGCGCGACCCTGGTCGATCGACAGGCGCATCAGGCGCCCGCGAGCATCTTTCCGAGCATGAAGCCCGATCCGGCCCCGACGCCCGCACCGGGCCAGGTCGAAGCGCCGACGAGGTACAGGTTCTTGACCGGCGTCTTGTAGCGCGACCAGCCGAAGGCCGGGCGGAACATGAAGTTCTGGTCGAGGTGGTGGCTGCCGCTCAGGCTGTCGCCCCCGATGAGGTTGACGTTGTCGCGTTCGAGATCCGTCGGCGACAGCACGGCCCGACCGAGGACCGCGGCCTTGAACCCTGGCGCATAGCCCTCGATCAGGGCTTCGATCCGGTCGGCATAACGCTCCTTGATGTCGTCCCAGCTGCCGGCCGCGATGTCGCCCGCGGCATCGCCACGGATCTCGGCCGGCAGCACGCGGACCTGGACCCAGAGGACGTGACGCCCCTCGGGCGCACGGTCGGGATCGAGAGCCGTCGGCTGGCCGATCACGAGCGCCGGCACCGCGGGCAGCAATCCCGCGCGGGCATCGTCGTAGGCTCGGGCCATGGTGGCGAAATCGGGGGCGAGGTGCACATAGGCAAAGCGCTGGAGTGCCGCGCCCGCGGTCCAATCCGGCAAGCGGCTCAAGGCATAATGCACCATCATCGTGCCGGGACCGGGCTTGAAGCCGTCGAGTTTCTCGCGATAGGCGGCGTGATCGTCCCCTTTGATCAGGGTCCCGAACACGCGTTTCGGATGCACGTTGGCGATCACGGCCCGCGTCGCCTCGAAGGTTCGGCCGTTGCGGAGCGCGACAGCGCGCGCCTTGTTGCCCGTGCAGGATACGGCGTCGACGGGCGTGCCGAGGTGCAGCTCGCCACCATGCGCCTGCAATGCGCCGACGAGGCTCCTGATCACCGTGTCGGCTCCGCCCCGGCCCACCACCATGCCGAAGCTCTGGCAGGCCATCGATTCGAGATAGGGGAACAGCGCGCCACCCGCCGCGTCCGGCGGGAAGTCGAGATGCAGGCCCCAGACGCCCATCATGGCCTTGAGTTTCGGGCTTTCGAAATGGCGGTCGAGAAAATCGCGCGGCGACGACAAGAGCAGCCGCGCCAGCGCGCCGACCCCGGCCATGCCCTTCGCCCGGTACAGGGCCCAGACAGCTTGCGTCGCCTTGCGGGACGGCATGGGCGCCCCAAGCATCGCGAAGATGTGCGGCGCGTCGGCCGCGAAACCTGCGACCATGCTGCGCCAGGCGGCGGCGTCACGCGGCGACACGGCGGCGATGCGGCCGGCCGTGGTCTCGAGGTCCTGGCTGACGCCGAGCCAGGTGCCGTCTGGGAAGGCGGTCGCGAAGCTCTCGGGCGCGGGCACGAAGGCGAGGCCGTGCTGCAGCAGCAGGTCCCTGTGGGCGGCGAAGAAGGGGGAGCCCGCGAACAGGCTCATGTTCATGGCGTAGACGTCGTGGCGAAAGCCGGGCAGCGTGATTTCGGCGGTCCTGACCGCGCCGCCGGGCTGCTCGGCCTGTTCGAAGACGGCGACCTTCCACCCTTTGGTTGCCAGGTGGACCGCGGCCGCGAGCCCATTGTGGCCCGCCCCCACGACGATCGCGTCATAAGCCATGGGTGGGTCGCTCCTTCCGCATCTCCGGCGCGAGTATTTCCACCTGCATAGAGTTTGTCCATGCGGTTGCGGGCGACGGTCGGTGTCCTTCCGGTGACGCGGGGCCCGAAGATCCTCGATCGTTCGGTTCCTCCCGGCGGACGATCCGGGACAGCCGGACGCGCTCCGCCCCTCCCTCCGACCCTTGCGTTCCCATAGACCGGCCGTACCATGGGCGGCGAGCGGAGAATGTGGCGTGGCGGACAGCGATTACATCGTGGTGGGCAGCGGCATCAACGGCCTCGTCTGCGCCGCCATGCTGGGGTTGAAGGGGCGCAAGGTCCTGCTCCTCGAACGCAACGACCGTATCGGCGGCTGTCTGCGCACGGAAGCCGTGACGGCGCCGGGTTTCGTCCACGATGTCATGGCGACGACCTTCGTGTTGTTCGTCACCTCGCCGGCCTACGCGGTGCTCGGCCCGGAGCTCGAATCGCGCGGCCTCGCCTTCGCGCAATCCGACATTCCGACTGGAGTGCTCCGCCCCGACGGCAGCCACCTCGTCCTGACCCGCTCCAGGGAGACCAACCGCGCCGCCTTCGAGGCCGCCGGAACGGGCGACGGCGCGGCCTTCGACCGCGAGATGGGCCTCTTCGGCGCCAATGCGGGCCTCGTCTTTTCCGTGCTCGGCGGGCAGCTCTGGTCGAGGCCGATGCTGAAGACCTTGGCAGGGGAGCTCTGGCGGCGCGGGCCACGCGGCTTCGCGGCCTTCCTCGGCGAAGCCCTCGTGTCGGCCCGGGCGCATCTCGAGGGGCGCTACACGTCGGACCTCGTGCGGGCGCTCTTCGCGCCCTGGGTGCTGCACACGGGCCTCGGCCCGGAGAGCGCTTATTCGGGCGAGATGGTCAAGGTGATCGGCTTCGCGCTCGAAGCCGCGGGCGCTCCCATCGTCAAGGGGGGCGTGCAGACGGCGCTCGACGCCTTTGCGCGCCTGATCCGGGACAAGGGCGGCAGCATCGAAACCGGGGCCGACGTGGTCACGGTCAGCCGGGACGCGAAAGGCAAGGCGACCGGCGTCGTGCTGGCCGACGGGCGCCGCCACACGGCGCAGCGAGGCATCATCTGCTCGGTGTCGCCCGATCGCCTCTATCGAGGCCTGCTGGCCGGCACGACGCTGCCGCCCGACATCGACGACGGCCTCGGCCGTTACCGTTACGGCAAGGGCAACGTGCAGATCCACTACGCGCTGGCGCATCCGCCGCGCTGGCGGGGCGGCCCAGAACTCGGCAAGGTCGCGCTGCTCCATCTCACGCCCGGGCTCGATGGCGTGTCGAAGGCCGCCAACGAGGCCGAACGTGGGGTGCTGCCGTCCGAACCCACGATCTGCGTCGGGCAGCCGACGGCCCTCGATCCGTCGCGCGCGCCGGACGGCCAGGCCGTTCTGTGGTTGCAGCTGCCCGAGGCGCCCCGCACCATCAAGGGAGATGCGGCGGGCGAGATTGCGCCGCCGGCCGATGGGCGCTGGACCGAGGCGATCCGGGACGCCTATGCGGACCGGGTCGAGGCAATCCTGGCCCGCCACATCGACGGATTTGCGGGCAGTATCCTCGCAAGGCGCGCCTATTCGCCGGCCGATCTCGAAGCCTTGAACGTGAACCTCGTGGGCGGAGACCCCTACGGAGGCTATTGCGGGGTGGACCAGTTCTTCCTGTGGCGACCCTTCAAGGGCACCATCAACCATCGCACGCCGGTGCCGAACCTCTTTCATATCGGGGCCGCGACCCACCCTGGCCCGGGCCTCGGCGGCGGCTCCGGTTTTCTGCTCGCGAAGTCGCTCTCGTGAGCGTGATCAGGCCTGCGCCGCCCCCGGCCGCCGCCGAGCCCGAGCCAGGACCGCGTCGGATCAAGGCTGCGCAGCGCCCGGCGCCTTTGTTGGCTTGGCCCGACGGCGACGATCAGGCGATCCCGACGATCGGCGAGATCGGGCTCAACCATTTCGCCCCCTATCTGCTGAACCGGCTGTCGGCGCGATGGAACGGCGAGTTGCAGGACCTGCTGAAGAGTCTCGATCTCAGCACCACCCAGTTCCGGGCCCTCGCGGTCCTCACCGTCGCGTCCGGCATCACGGTCAACGAACTCGCGGTCTTTGCCGTGACCGAACAATCCACCATGAGCCGAACGCTCGATGCGCTCGAAGAGCAGGAGTTGATCCGCCGTCGCCCCAAGCCCGGCGACATGCGGGTCCGCGAAGTCTTCATCACCGAACAGGGGCTTGCGCTCTTCGCCAGGATCTGGCCCGACATCTACGGGCTCTACGCGCGCTTCTTCGACGGAATCGACGAGGCCGAATTCCGCGGCTTCATGGCGACGTTGCACAAGATCCTGCGTAACACCCGCGGCGAGGAGCGACGACCATGAACAGTGGTGCGGCCAGCGGCCCCGAGGACAGGTTCGCGGCCGACAACCTGCCCCCGAAGGCGCAGTGGCCGGACCTCATCGTCACGCGGCCGGAGTTCGGCTATCCGCCGCGGCTGAACTGCGTCGGGAACCTCCTGGACCGCTGGATCGAGAACCGCGATGGCGAGCGTCCCTGTCTGATCAGCCCGGCCGAGACGCTGACCTATGCCGCGTTGCAGGCCCGCGTGAACCGGATCTGCAACGTGCTGGTCAACAGGCTGGGCTTGAAGACCGGCAACCGGGTCCTGCTCCGGTCCGGCAACAGCATGACCATGGCGGCCTGCTATCTCGCGGTTCTCAAGGCCGGCGGGATCGTGGTCGCCACCATGCCGCTGCTGCGTGCCCGGGAGATCGCCTATCCGCTGACCAAGGCCCGCATCGCGCTGGCGCTGTGCGACGCAACGCTGGCCGACGAGATGGAGCGTGCGCGGCCGCTCGCGCCGGACCTCGAACGCATCGTCTACTGGGGCGACGGCGGCCCGCAGTCGCTCGAGGCCCTGGCGGCCGAGGAAAGTCCCGCCTTTGCGGCCGCCGATACGGCGGCCGACGACGTGTGCCTCATCGCCTTCACCTCGGGTACGACCGGCGAGCCCAAGGGCACGATGCACTTCCACCGTGACATGCTGATCATCTGCGACGGGTTCGCAGCGCAGATCGTCAAGCCCCGTCCGGAGGACCGTTTCATCGGGTCGGCCCCGTTCGGCTTCACGTTCGGGCTCGCGATGCTGCTGTTTCCGCTCCGCGTCGGGGCCGCGGCCATCCTGCCCGACAGGACCGGGCCGCATGATCTCGCGCTCGCGATCGCGCAGTTCGGCGCCACGCTCTGTTTCACGGCTCCGACCGCCTACCGGGCCATTCTGGCGCGGCTGCCCGACTACGACCTGTCCTCGCTGCGACGCTGCATCTCGTCGGGCGAGACGCTCGACCGAACAACCTACGACCGATGGTATGCCGCGACCGCGCTTCGGCTCATCAACGTCATCGGCGGCACGGAGATGCTGCACGCTTATCTCGGCGCAGCCGACGCCGACATCCGACCCGGCTCCACCGGCCGGCCGTTGCTGGGCTACGAGGCCAAGATCGTGGACGCGGAAGGCCGCGAGCTGCCGCCGAACACGCCCGGTCGCCTGGCCGTGCGCGGTCCGCTCGGCTGCCGCTACCTCGCCGACCCGCGGCAATCGAGCTACGTGCAGAAGGGGTGGAACCTCCCCGGCGACACGTTCCTCGTCGATGACGAGGGCTACTTCTGGTATCAGGCGCGCTCCGACGACATGATCGTCTCGGCCGGCTACAACATCGCCGGACCCGAAGTCGAGGCGGCACTGCTGACCCATCCCGCGGTGGCGGAATGCGGGGTCGTCGCCGCAGCGGACGCCGAGCGCGGCAGCATCGTCAAAGGCTACGTGGTTCTCCAGGCCGGCATCGCGCCGGACGCCGACCTCG
>CAXTME010000043.1:0-35891 GCA_964245215.1 uncultured Lichenihabitans sp. | reverse complement strand
AGCAGACCACCGCGCGGCTGATCCCATGAGGATCGTCGGGGGGCGCTTCAGGGGACGGCCGCTGCGGAACCCGACCTCCCAGGCGACGCGTCCCACGGCCGACCGACTGCGCGAGACCCTGTTCAACGTCCTGGCCCATGCCTACGGCGACCCGGCATCGGGCGGGCGGGTGATCGACCTCTTCGCCGGCACGGGCGCGCTCGGCCTCGAAGCGCTGTCGCGCGGCGCTGCTCATGCGCTCTTCGTCGAGCAGGGCGCCGAAGCTCGGGCGCTGATCCGCGATAACGTCGAGACGCTGGGCGTCGCGGGCCTCTGCCGAATCTTCCGTCGCGACGCCACGAAGCTCGGCGACGTGCAGGCGGCGCCTTTCGATCTCGCCTTCCTGGATCCGCCCTATGGCCAGGGTCTCGGCGAGGCCGCTCTCGTGTCGCTGCGCGACGGCCGCTGGCTTTCGGCCGGTGCCGTCCTGATCCTCGAAGAAGCGGCTTCGGCCGAGGTGACGATCCCCGCAGGCTTCGCGACAGCGGAGCGCCGAGACAGCGGCGACACGCAACTCCTGTTCCTGCGCCTTCAACC
The DNA here is from genome assembly GCA_964245215.1 of uncultured Lichenihabitans sp. Classification (GTDB taxonomy): domain Bacteria; phylum Pseudomonadota; class Alphaproteobacteria; order Rhizobiales; family Beijerinckiaceae; genus Lichenihabitans. Next base: position 35,315 of record CAXTME010000043.1, on the reverse strand, counting down.
TTGATGTGGCGCGATGCTTGACCCTCCGGGGCGGAGCGGCGAAAAGCCCGAGCTTGACCGGTGCCTCGCCGAACCGTCAGGAGCAGCTCATGCCGACCGAAACGCCGTCGGAAGACTTCGACACTCGCCTGAGGTCGGTCGCCGATGCGATCGAGCACACGCTCGATACCCTGCTCGGGTCCCGGCCCCTCGCCGGCGAGGTGACGCGGCCCGGGCGGCTCATCGAGGCCATGCGCTACTCGACGCTCGGCGGCGGCAAGCGGCTGCGGCCGTTCCTCGTGGTCGAGACGGCGCGGCTCTTCGGCGTCGTGGGTGAGGGACCGTTGCGGGCCGGGGCCGCACTGGAAATGATCCACTGCTATTCGCTGGTTCACGACGATCTGCCGGCCATGGACGACGACGACCTGCGCCGCGGTCGGCCCACGGCCCACAAGGCCTTCGACGAGGCGACCGCCATCCTGTCGGGCGACGCCCTGCTGACCTACGCGTTCGACGTCATGGCCGACGAGGCGACACATCCCGACCCGGCGGTCCGGGCCGCGCTGGTCCTCGGTCTGGCCCGTGCCTCGGGCCTCGGCGGCATGGCCGGAGGTCAGGCGCTCGATCTCGAGGCCGAGCGGGCCGAGGCCCCGCACGGCGCGCCTTTCGTGCTGCAGATGCAATCCATGAAGACCGGCGCCCTGCTGCTCTTCGCCGTCGAGGCGGGCGCGATCCTGGGCCGGGCCTCGCCCGACGAACGCGAAGCCCTGGCCCGCTACGGCCGCGCCCTCGGGGCGGCGTTCCAGGTCGCCGACGATATCCTCGACACCGAGAGCGACTCCGCGACGCTCGGCAAGGCGGCCGGCAAGGATGCGGGCCGCAACAAGGCGACCCTGGTGGCGGCCCTCGGGCTCGACGCCGCCAAACGCCGCCGCGATGACCTGGCCGAGGACGCCGAGGCGGCGCTGGCCCTGTTCCGGCCCGCCTCTCGTACGGCGAACCTTGCGGAAGCCGCCCGATTCACGGCGCAGCGGCGGAGCTGAACCGAGGCGCGCCCCCAACACCGCGCTCCGCGCTGGAGAGGGCTCCGGTTCAGACAACATCGCTCGATCGGGTCCGTCGCATCTCGCTCGTGCTTGACGATGCCGCTATTCTATGTGGTGAACTCGGGTCGCTGAAACGTTAGGTTCCGGCCGAAGACCGCCAGCTCGGGACGACTGAACGTGAACTACATATCGACACGCGGAACCGCCCCCCGGCTCGGCTTCGACGGCGTGCTCCTGGCCGGTCTCGCGCGCGACGGCGGGCTGTACCTGCCCGAGACGATCCCGACCTTCGACCGCACAGCCATCGCGGATCTCGCGGGCCAGCCCTATGCCGACGTCGCGGAACGGCTGATCGCCCCCTTCACGGGCGATTGTTTCGCGCCCGGCACCCTGCGCCGCATGACCGAGGCGGCCTATGCCGGCTTCCGCCATCCGGCCGTCGTGCCGCTGAGCCAGCTCGACACCAACCTGTTCCTCCTCGAGATCTTCCACGGTCCCACGCTGGCATTCAAGGACGTGGCCATGCAGCTCCTCGGCCGCATGATGGAGGAGGTGCTGGGGCGCCGCGGGCAGCGCACCACGATCGTGGGCGCCACATCGGGCGACACGGGGGCGGCCGCGATCGAAGCCTTCAAAGGTTTGCCGTCGGTCGATGTCTTCATCCTCTATCCGCACGGCCGCGTATCGGATGTGCAGCGACGGCAGATGACGGGCGTCGCTGCCGAGAACGTCCATGCGATCGCGCTCGAAGGGACCTTCGACGACTGCCAGGCCATCGTCAAAGCCCTGTTCAACCATCATGCGTTCCGCGACGAGATGAACCTGTCGGGGGTGAATTCCATCAACTGGGCGCGCGTCATGGCCCAGCTGGTCTATTTCTTCACCGCCGCCGTGGCGCTCGGGGGGCCGGCCCGCGCCGTTTCGTTCGCGGTGCCGACCGGGAATTTCGGCGATATCCTGGCGGGTTGGATCGCCAAGCGCATGGGCCTGCCGGTGGACCGCCTGGTGGTCGCGACCAACGAGAACGACATCCTCACCCGCTGTCTCGTCTCGGGCCACTACGAGGTGCAGGGCGTGCGACCCACCCAATCGCCGTCCATGGACATTCAGGTCTCGTCGAACTTCGAGCGGCTGCTCTTCGAGGCCTATGGGCGAGACGCCGGAGCGGTCCGCGCCCTGATGGCGGGCTTGGCGCAATCCGGGCAGTTCGAAGTGCGGGGCGATGTCCTGGAGCGCATCCGGACGGAGTTCGATGCCGTTCGGGTCGACGAGCCGGGCACCGAGGCCGAGATGACCCGCGTGTTCCGCGAGGCGGGCGTCGTGCTCGACCCGCATACGGCGATCGGCGTCGCGGCGGGACGCGAAACGCTGCAACGGGATCCCTCGGTTCCGGTCGTGGTGTTGGGTACGGCCCATCCGGCCAAGTTTCCGGATGCGGTCGAGCGTGCGACCGGGTGCCGCCCTCCCCTGCCGGCCCATTTGGCCGATCTTCTGGAGCGGAAGGAACGCTTCACCGTCCTGCCCAACGACGTGACGGCCGTGGAGCGTTTCCTGCGGGATCGCGCGGGCGCATCGACGATGGCAGGCATGATGCACGAGGCCGCGCGTTGAACACCAGGATCACCACGCTGCCTTCGGGGCTCCGCATCATCACCGATGCGATCCCGCATCTGCAGACCACCTCGCTCGGGATCTGGGTGGGGATCGGGTCGCGTCATGAAACGGAGGCCGAACACGGGCTATCGCATTTCCTGGAACACATGGCCTTCAAGGGAACACGGCGCCGCTCGGCCCGGAGGATCGCCGAGGAGATCGAAGGCGCGGGGGGCGACATCAACGCCGCGACCTCGACAGAGCAGACCGCCTACTACGCCCGCGTCCTTCCGGGCGACGCGCCCCTGGCGCTCGATATCCTCTCCGATATCCTGACCGACAGCGTCTTCGATCCTCAGGAGGTCGAGCGCGAGAAGGACGTGGTGCTCCAGGAGATCGGCGCGGTCGAAGACATGCCGGACGACTACGTCTTTGAACTCTTCACCGAACATGCCTATCCGGACCAGGCGATCGGTCGCCCGATCCTCGGGACGCCGAAGGGTGTCAAGGCTTTCGACCGGGCCGCCGTGAAAGGCTTTCTCGACCGCCGCTACCGGGCCGATGCCACTGTGATCGCGGCCGCCGGAGCGGTCGACCACGACCGTTTCGTGGCCGAAGCCGCAATGCGGTTCGGTGCCTTGAGCTCGACGCCCGGCCCCGAACTGCCGGCCGCGCATTACCGGGGCGGCGACATTCGGCTGAAGCGGCGGCTCGAGCAGGCCCACATCGTGATCGGCTTCGAAGGCGTCTCGTTCCACGATCCGTCGAACTATGCGGCTCATATCTTCTCGCATGCGGTCGGCGGAGGGATGTCGTCGAGACTGTTCCAGACCGTGCGGGAAGAGCGCGGTCTGGCCTACACGATCAACAGCTTCGACTGGGCCTATGCGGACACGGGCCTCTTCGGCTTCTATGCCGCCACCTCGGCCAGCAACGTGGCCGAACTCGTGCCGGTGGCGCTCGAGTGCATGGCCGAAACGACCGCGACCCTGACGCTCGAAGAACTCGATCGGGCCAAGGCCCAACTCAAGGTTTCGCTGCTCGTGGCGCTCGAATCGTCGAGCGCCCGCGCCGAGCAGATCGCGCGGCAGCACATGGCCTATGGGCGGATCCTCGACAGCGTCGAGATCCTGGAGCGCATCGACGCCATCACGGTGGATCAGGCGCGGGCCGCGGGCGTCACAATGCTGCGCTCGGCACCCACGGTCGCGGCCATCGGACCCGTCGGCAAGGTGCCGGGACCCGATGCGGTCGCGGCGATGCTGGGCCTCGCGCCCGCGGCGGGCCAGCGGAGTCATTAGCCATGGCGCTGTTCCGGCTCGGCCCGAGTTTCGACACCACGACCCTGGTTCGGGGAGACGGGATCTATCTCCGGCCGGCCGAAGCGCGCGACTTCGACGAGTGGGCCAGCCTGCGTGATCGCAGCCGGCAGTTCCTGACCGACTGGGAGCCGATCTGGCCGGCCGACGACCTCACCCGCACGGCGTTCCGCCGCCGGATTCGCCTCCATGCGGAGGAGATGGGCCGCGACGAAGCCTTTCCGTTCCTGGTGTTCCGGGCCGACGACACGATCGTCGGGGGTCTGACCATCGGCCAGATCCGGCGCGGCGTCGCGCAGACCGCAACGCTCGGCTACTGGATGGGCCAGCCCTATGCGGGGCGCGGCTACATGAGCCGGGCCGTCAGGGCCGCGGCGGGCTTCGTGTTCGGGACGTTGCGCCTGCATCGTCTGGAAGCCGCCTGCCTGCCTCACAACGAAGCATCGATGCACCTCCTCGAAAGCGTCGGGTTCCGCAAGGAAGGCTACGCCCGCGCCTATCTCCGGATCAACGGCCGCTGGCAGGACCACGTCCTCTTCGCCCTCCTCGACGCCGATCCCGTGGCGCCGCCCCAACGTCCACTGGAGTGACAAGGCATCGGTGGAGAGGTGCCCCCTGGAGCAATCTTCGTCACGGCCCTCCGGGCCGCTCTCAGCCGGCTTCTCCAACGCGCCCCGCGCGCTGGAGCCCCAAGCCGGCTCCGCTTAGAACGAGGCGCGTTGACATACGCCGGACTCAAGACGGAGCGCGTTGCCCTCAACCCCTCTTGCTGAGCGGCCCGAAGGCCTGTCGAAGCACGCACGGCTTCAACACGTACGGCCCTGCTCCAGGACGAGGACCGGTGAGGGATCGGCGAGATCGGCATCACTCCACGTGCTCACCCGGGTAGACGCCCCAGAGATTGTTCTGCGGCTCGTAACCCTCGAAGCCGTCGCCGTAGATGCGGCACCATTGGCCGTCGCACTTCTTCACGTTGCCGATCACGCCGGACTGGAGGTTCGCCACCACCGACGAATCGGGGCGCGGCTGGTCGTAGAGCGGCATGCTCTGGTCCTTTTTCCAAGGCGCCACGAGAGCCGTGCGGCGGCCCGAAAGCAGGGAGTGCAGCACCCAGCCCTCCGAGCCCTCCGAATCGCGGATCTTGCGCCAGGTGTCGAATTCCGCCGTGATCTCGACCGGCAGGCCCGCGCGCTCGAACACCCAGGACGTGCGATGGTCCTTCGACGGCCCTTCGCGCAGGTTGACGCGGTCGGATTTGAGGCTGACGTAGCGCGGTACCGACAGCCCCGTCATGGGGCCTTTCTGGTCGACGATTTCGGCACCCGCCGTCGAAAGCCCGCCGAAGAGGATCGCGAGTGCCGCGAAGCCGCGAGCCGACCCGGAGGCGGCGCGACGGCGCGGAAGGGCCGCGACAGGAGGGAGCGCGAGAGACGGTTCGGACAGCGGCATGACTCTTCCTCTTCTCACCCGGACCATCGTATCCCGCGCGGCGCGACGCCTCGGGGCCGCAACCGCGGGCGATTTTCTCCGTCGTGAACCGTCACGAGATACGTTAGCATCTGCCGCCGACAGGGTTAAAGCGGGGTGAACCGCCGATCCGGCGGTCGGTCAACGAGGTCGGGGCTACGAGGTCAACGAGACAACGCATGATGTTACCCCGTCAGCCGTGTCGACTTTCCGGCATCATGTACTGTGGCGGCGAACGGACCGCGGCGGATCACACGTGTGGCCCGACCCGTAAAGAGAGCGGAACGAGTTCATGGCCAAGAAGCCCTTCGTTGTCGTGACCCGCAAGCTGCCCGACCGCATCGAGACGCGGATGCGGGAGTTGTTCGAGGCACGTCTCAACATCGACGACGCCGCCATGAGCCCCGCATCCCTCGCCGAAGCGCTGCGCGAGGCCGCAATCCTGGTGCCCACCGTCACGGACCGAATCGATGCCACCCTCATCGACGCGGCCGGGCCGCAACTGAAGCTGATCGCCAACTTCGGCACGGGTGTCGACAACATCGACGTCGACGCCGCGCACCGGCGCGGCATCATGGTGACCAACACCCCGGGAGTCCTGACGGAAGACACGGCCGACATGACCATGGCGCTGATCCTCGCCGTGGCGCGCCGCGTCGTGGCGGGTGCCGGCGTGATCCCGGCCGGCGAGTGGACGGGCTGGTCCCCCACCTTCATGTTGGGAAGCCGCATCACCGGCAAGCGGCTCGGCATCTTGGGCATGGGGCGGATCGGCCAGGCTTTGGCGCGCCGCGCGAAGGCCTTCGGCCTCTCGATCCACTATCACAACCGGCGACGGCTGCCGATCGACGTCGAAGAAGGGCTCGAAGCCACCTATTGGGATTCGCTCGACCAGATGATCGCCCGCATGGACATCGTCTCGGTCAACTGCCCCCACACGCCCGCGACCTATCACCTGCTTTCGGCGCGCCGCCTGAAGTTGCTGCGTGCGCAGGCGATCCTGGTCAACACGGCGCGAGGCGAGATCATCGACGAAAGTGCGCTGACCCGGATGCTCGAAGCCGACGAGATCGCGGGGGCCGGCCTTGACGTCTTCGAGCACGAACCTGCCATCCCGACGAAGCTCATCCGCCTCGCCAAGGCCGGCAAGGTGACCCTTCTGCCCCATATGGGGTCGGCCACCGAGGAAGGGCGGATCGAGATGGGCGAGAGGGTGGTGGTCAACATCCGTGCTTTCGTTGACGGTCATCGTCCGCCGGACCGCGTCCTGCCCTCCATGCTGTGACGGGAGGCGTCCCGATAGGTTCTCTCAGCCCTAAGAAAGCCGTTACTTTCGCGTGCGAGGATTCTCCGCGATGAAGTTTCGCTCCCTTCGGAATCGGCCTGTCGCCGAGGCACTGCCCTACGGCATGCGACGACGCGACCTGCACTGCCGCAGCCCGCGGCACCGGGCGCGTGTCGCCGCGGCAGGTCCGGCCTGATGCGCGCGCAGAGCTTCAGGGCGACGTTCATCCTCGGGATCGACGGGCTGCAACGCACTCTCGATGGGCCGGCCGGAGCAGCTTCCGCCGACCATTACCCGCCCTATGATCTCGAACGGATCCAGGGCATCGAGGGTCGCGGCGGCAGCCTGCGCCTGATCTTCGCGGTCGCGGGTTTCGCCCCCGCACAGCTTGAAATCAGCGTCGCGGGCGACCAACTTTCCATCAGTGGCGAGCAGGGCGGCGATGTGGATCCGCAACGGTATCTGCATCGTGGCATTGCGTCCCGCCGCTTTCGGCGTGTCTTCCTTTTAGCCGAACATCTCGGCGTCGAGCGCGCAACACTGTTGAATGGGTTGCTGTCGATCGATCTCCGGGAACGGGGCCAGGATCGGGAGTGCCGGACCATAGAGATCGGGGTGCGGGACAGTTGAGTCCGCGGCCCCGGGGCGGTGCCTCAGGGACCGCAATGCGTGAGGATCATTGTCATGTCAGAGTCTAGCGACGAGATGAAGCTGTCGTCCGACGAATTTGCTCACCTGGGACAGGGTGCCATCGCCTACGTGAAGACGATCCGCTCGGAGGAGGTTCCGGCGCTGTTTCCGCAGGCGCCCGCGATTCAGCCGGGGCTCGATCTGTTCATGCTGCTCGGCGCGGACGGTGTCCCGATCCTGCTGACCGACAGCAAGGACGCGGCGCTGGCCAACGCCTCGGAAAATCAGTTGCAGACCGTCAGTCTGCACTGATCCGAAGCAGCACGCGGCGCTGCACCGCCTTGGCTGCGACACGCCGTCCTGACGGTTCCAGGCATCGAACCGTCTTGTGATCCTGGCGTTTGCGAGTCTTCCGGAACATGAGCGTTCCGGGAGGTTTGCGTCAGCGTAAGGGTCACGATGTCGAAGCTCCCCGTCGCTTTGGTGGTCACCCGCCTCCTCCCTTATTCTGCAAAAGGGCGAGGCGTCATCTATGTGGCGTCGAGCGAGCAACGGGCAGAAAGCATCGCCCACCTGCTGCGGGAGTTGTCGCCCGAAGCGACCTCCGTATTCCTGCCGGCTTGGGATTGTCTACCCTACGATCGCGCATCCCCCGCGCCCGACATTCTGGGCCAGCAATTAGCGGCGTGCCGCCTGCTCGACGAGGCGCAAGCCGGGGATGCCTCGGTCGAGGCTTTCCTGGTTACGACTCTCGAAGCGGCGGTGCAACGCCTTCCCCCGGCCGCGGCTGCCTCCGAGGTCTTGATCCTCGAACCTGGTGACGACATCCGCCCCGACGTCTTCAAAGCGCGGCTCGACGGCTTTGGTTTCCGGCCCCACGGTCGGGTCGACGATCACGGCGAGGTGGCGATCCGAGGCGAGGTGATCGACATCTTCCCGGCCGGATCCACGCCGTATCGCCTGACGATCGAGAACGGGCGAGTTGCAGCTATCCACGCCTACGACCCCACGTCCCAGCGGACCACGGCCGTCATCGAGCGGCTGGTGATCGACCCGGTGTCCCCGGTCATCGCTCTGCCCGACGCAGAGCCGGTCGTGCGATATCCGGGAATGGAGCATTGGCTTCCCGACTATCTCCCGGGGCTCCGGACCATCTTCGACCTCCTGCCCGGCGCCGCCCTGATGATCGAGCCGGGCGCGGAGGCGAGGCTCGACGAGGCGCTGGCCCTGGCCGCCAACAACTACCGCGACAGTTCGGCGAGTGCCGCGGCGCGCAGCCCCGGCGCCCGGAAACCCCTGCCTCCGGAGGCGCTCTACCTCACACCGGAGGAGTGGCGTGCCGAAGATGAAGCGCGCCGCATTCCGCTGGCGGTGGACGAGCCGACGGAGGTCATGCCTCGCTTCTACACCGACCGGCAGCCGCGTCGTCGCCTCGCGGATTTCGTCACGGCGAAGATCGCAGCGGGCCAACGGGTCGTGCTGGCGGGAGTCTCGGCCCGTGACCGCGCCGCGCTGGCGAAGGCGATCGACGCCGTGGTCGCGATGCCGCCCGTCGACGCGGCCTGCTGGGCGGAGGTCGAGGCCGCAGCTCCCGGCACCGTGGCAAGATTGGCGCTCTCGGCGGAACACGGCTTCATCGACGCCGACGCCGGGATCGTCTTGGTCGCGGCGGCCGACCTCCTGGGAGGTGGCGCCGAGCGTGCCGCTCACCATCACCATCACGCCGTCGCGGTGCCATGGCATTGCGGGGATGGGGAGTTCGCGCTCGGCGACACGGTGATCCACATCGAACATGGCGTGGGCGTGTTGCGGTCTCTCGAAACCCTGCACTCCGACGGGGCGGGGTCCCGCGACACGGTGCGGCTCGATTATGCCAAGGAGGCCGATCTCCTGGCACCCATCGAGGCGCTCGACCGCCTATGGCGGTATGGCTCCGCGGGCGATGCCATCCGGCTCGACCGGCTCGACAGCGACGCCTGGTCGAAGCGACGCCAGCGGATCGCAGGCGAGATCGCCGAGACCGCGAGAGGTCTGGTCGCCTTGGCCCGCGCCCGGGCCGAAACCGCGGCGCCTTCGCTCAAAGCCCCACCCGGGCCTTACAAGACCTTCTCGACCGGCTTTCGCTTCTCGCCGACGCCGGATCAGGCGCAGGCGATCGCGGCGGTGATCGATGATCTCGCGGCGGGGCGGCCGATGGATCGGCTGGTGGTCGGCGACGTCGGATTCGGCAAGACCGAAGTGGCGCTGAGGGCCGCCGCGGTGGCGGTCCTGGCCGGACGGCAAGTGGCTCTCGTGGCCCCCACGACCGTATTGGCGCGCCAGCACGTGCAGACCTTCACGCGGCGCTTCGCCGAACTCGGCGTCGAGGTCGGCCACCTGTCCCGCTTGACCCCGCCTGCCGAGGCCGATCGCGTCAGGGCCGGTCTCGCCGATGGCAGCCTGCGCATCGTGGTCGGCACCCATTCGGTGGCGGCCGAGAGCGTCAGGTTCGCGGATCTCGGACTGGTGATCGTCGACGAGGAGCAGAGGTTCGGCACGGCCGAGAAAGCGAAGTTGCGTGGTCTCGGCAAAGGGATCCACGTCCTGACCCTCACGGCAACGCCCATCCCGCGCACGTTGGAGGCGGCGCTTGTCGGCTTGCAGGACCTCAGCATCATGGCGACACCCCCGGCCCGCCGACGCCCGATCCGAACCCTAGTGGCGCCCTATGATGTCGCGACCCTCCGCACCGCCCTGCTGCGCGAGAAAGCGCGCAATGGCCAGAGCTTCGTCGTCGTGCCGCGGATCGCGGCCCTCGAACCCCTGGCAGCCGCCCTCGCCGAGGCACTCCCGGAACTGACGATCCTATCGGCCCATGGCCGAATGGCCCCCGAGGAGGTCGACGACGCCCTCGTGTCCTTTGCCGAAGGCCAAGGCGACGTGCTGGTCGCCACCAGCATCGTCGAGAGCGGGCTCGACGTTCCTCGCGCCAACACGATGGTCGTCTGCGACGCCGAACTCTTCGGCATGGCACAACTCCACCAGTTGCGCGGTCGGGTCGGGCGGGGTCGCCTGCAGGGCATCTGCTATCTGATGACCGGAGCCGGCGAGACATTAAGCGAGGCGGCGGCGCAACGGCTTCAAGGGATCGCGGCGCTCGATCGGCTCGGGGCCGGTATGGCGATCGCGGCCCGGGACCTCGACCTGCGCGGCGCCGGTGACCTCGTGGGCGAGGAACAGGCCGGACACCTGCGCCTTATCGGACTCGGGCTCTACCAGCATCTGCTCGGCTTGGCGATCCGTGAGGCGCAAGGGGAAGCCGTGGAGGATTGGGCGCCCGAAATCAGCATCGACCGGCCCGGTTCACTGCCGGTCGCCTATATTCCGGAGGCTGAAATGCGGCTCAACCTCTATGTCAGGCTCGCCCGCATCTCGGACCTACAGCAGGTCGTGGCCTTGGGCGAGGAACTCGGCGACCGGTTCGGGCCGCCCCCGCCCGAGGTGGAGGATCTCTTGAGCCTTGCCAAGCTACGGGCGCTCTGTCGCACCATCGGGGTCGCGCGGGTGGACGCCGGACCCAAGGCGATCGCGTTCAGTCTTCGGCATCACGTGCAAGCAGCCGACCTCATGGGCCGGGCGTCTCTCAAGCAGCGGTCTTGGCTGAGCCTGAAAGGTGATCGGCTGGTCTATGCCCGTGCATCGGACACATCGCGCGAGCGTCTGGATCTCGCGTCGCATCTGTTGGAGGCATTCGTTTGATCGCACCCCTCCGTGCCGCAATCGCCTCGCGGCCAAGCACCACCGGAAGCGCCACGAGGCCGCGAAGTCCGCTCGATTGCCGCCAGCGGATCGCGTCGCGGGGCACCGCGAGGGAGAGGTCCGGGAACCGCCGCACGATCGTGTTGACCGCGATCTTGGTCTCGAGGCGCGCCAACGAGGCTCCGAGGCAGTAATGCAGCCCTAATCCGAGTGCCATATGCCGATTGTTGCCGGTCCGGCCGATGTCGAAGCGATCGGGGTCGGGAAACACCGTCTCGTCGCGATTGGCCGCTGCCAGCAAGGCAATGACCATCTCGCCTTTTCGGATCGTCGTCCCGGCGATCTCGACGTCTTCGAGCGCGAAGCGCGGTGTACCGTGCTCGACCGGGTTCGTGTACCGGAAAAACTCTTCGACTGTCGCATCGATCAGGCTCGGATCGGCGCGAAGCCTGGCCATCTGGTCGGGGTGATCGAGCAAGGCCATCAGGCCATTGCCGATCAGGTTCACGGAAGTCTCGTGGCCCGCGAACAGCAGAAGGAATATCATTCCGATCAGCTCGTCACGGCTGAGGTGATCGCCGGCTTCCTCGACCGCGATCAGCCGCGTGATGAGTTTATCGTCCGGTTCGCGGCGCTTCAGCTCGAGCAGGTCTTCGAAGAAGCGCAGGAGCTTCGGCATCGCGGGCAGCCACCGGATGGCGCGACGGACCGGCTTGTCGTTGACTTCGATCAGTCGCACCACCTGATGATGGAACGAAAGGCGCCACTCTTCCGGGATCCCGAGCATCTCGGAGATGACGCTCAACGGCAGCGGCAGAGCGAAGTCGGCCATCAGGTCGATCGTGCCGCGTTGCGCCGCTTCGTCCAGCATGGAGCCGACCAGCGTCTCGACCCAGGAAGTCATGTCGTCGATGGAGCGCGGCGTGAAGACCTTTGACACGAGCCGGCGCAGGCGCGCGTGGGCCGGGTCGTCGACGCTCACCATGGAGGCGCCGACGAGCTTGATGAGCCTTGGCGCGTAAGGGCCGCCGAACCCGAAAAGCGGAACGTCTCCGGCATTGCGCGGGTCAGTCGAGAAACGCGGGTCCTTATGGACCTTCATGACGTCGTCGTACCGGGTCACGATCCATCCGGTGCCGCGGGTCGGGACCTTAGCCCGGACCACCGGCATCTCCCGCCTGAGCTCGGCATAATACGCATAGGCGTCGCCGTGACGAGCAGGATCCCAATCAATGGCTTTCACTATAATTCCTTCCGGGCGAGCCGCCAAAATCGAAGAATACGGATACGGCCAGCGCGTTTTTTCCTCGAGTCGTAATGCGGCCAAAACAAGACTGTATTGACGACGCCAACGAACCGACAAGGTTTCGCGGCGGCGGTATGCGTTCAAAGCATGGGAGCTATCACATTCCGTGTAGGACGGTTGCTGTGTTACCGGCTTTCAGGTTGCGGTAGCGCGCCAACGCCCACAGCGGGAAGAACTTCGCATAGCCGAGGTAACGCAGGTAGAAGACGCGCGGAAAACCGGTGCCCGTGTAGCGTTCCTCTTCCCACAACCCGTCGGCGGCCTGGAGACTTTCGAGATAGGCGATACCCCGTTTAACACTCGGGTGATCGACCTCACCGGCCGCCATGAGGCCGATGACGGCCCATGACGTCTGCGAAGGCGTGCTGGCCGAGGGCTTGTAGGATTGGTAGTCGAGTCCGTAGCCGGAATCGTCTTCACCCCAGCCCCCGTCCTGGTTCTGGATCTTGATCAGCCACTCCACACCGCGCCTCAGGGACGGATGATGGGGATCGAGACCGACGGCGTTGAAGCAGCACAGCACGGACCACGTGCCGTAGATGTAATTGACACCCCAACGCCCGAACCAGCTCCCTTCGGAATGCTGGTCACGGAAAAGGTAGTCGAGCCCGCGCCTGACGGACTCACTGGTCTCGGCCGTTTCGCCGAGCTGGCCGAGCATGGAAATGCACCGTGCCGTCACGTCCGCGGTCGGCGGGTCGAGCAGCGCACCATGGTCGGCGAACGGGATGTGGTTCAGGTAGTAGGACGTGTTGTCGACATCGAAAGCACCCCAACCGCCATTGGTGCTCTGCATACCCTCGACCCATTCGCGGGCACGATCGATGGCGTGGTCGAAGCGCCGCGTCCCGGTCTTGTTGCGCGCGCGGTCCATCGCCAGAACGACGACTGCCGTATCGTCGAGATCGACGTAATAGTCGTTCCTGTATTGAAAGGCCCAGCCGCCCGGCCGCAGGTCGGGACGCCGGTAGGCCCAGTCGCCCTTCACGTCGAGCACCTGCAGCGGCACCAGCCAATCGAGGGCCTGCTCGGCGCGCGCGATGTCGTCGGGTGTCGATTCGAGCAGGGCATGCGCCGACAGGACGGTGTCCCAAACAGGCGAAACACAGGGCTGACAGAAGGCCTCTTCGCCGTTGTGAGCGACGAGTTTCTCGAGGGCGGTCTTGGCCGTGATCATGTCGGGATGATCCTCCGGCATTCCGAGCACGTGGAACATCATCACGGTGTTGGCGATGGAGGGATAGATGGCCCCGAGACCATCCTCGCCGTTGAGCCGCGTGCGCACGAAGTCGACCGCCTTGTCGATCGCCGACTGCCGCGAGGCCTTCGGAAACATCGGCTCCACGACGCGCAACAGACGGTCGAGGTAGATGAAGAAGAAGCCCCAGAGCCCGACCTGGTTCACGGTTTGCGGCCAGCGCTTCATCTGATGCGGCGGAACGAGGAACAGTTCGTCGATGCTGATGTTGCGCGGGTTGGCGGCCCGGGGCTTCTTGGCCATGAGCACGAGCAGCGGCACCAGCGTGTCGCGCGCCCAGTAAGAGAAGCGCCAGATATTGATCGGGAACCAGCCCGGGGCGTGCATCAGTTCGACCGGCATCACCGGTACGGCGCTCCACGGCACGATGCCGAAGAACGCCAGCGTGGTGCGCGTGAAGATGTTGATCCCGGCCGCACCGCCATGCGCCAGGATCGCCTCCCGGGCCTTGACCATGTGCGGGGCGTCGACCGAGTCGCCCGCGACTTTGAGAGCGAAATAGGCTTTCACGCTGGCCGAGATGTTGAGCTCGCCCTTGGCCAACATGGGCCAGCCCCCATGCGACTCCTGAAGCCGCCGGAGATAATTGCCGGTCCGCCGCTCCATCTCGGGATCCGGCTGCCCGAGAAAATGCTTCACCATGATATATTCTGAGGGGATCGCGGCATCCGCCTCGAGATCGAACGCGAAATGGCCATCGGCTCGCTGCTCCTCGAGAAGCGCCGTCGTAGCCTTCGAAATTGCGGCATTCAGGCCGATCGCATCGGGTTTAACGGAGCGGACGACAGGTTCAACAAGTTGGGCGGCGGATTGCATAAAGCGGTCGTTCTCCATATCGATCGTGCGCGACGTTCCTGTTTTGCCGCAGTGCGGGACGATGGGACACTTAATGGAAGAATCGGGGCTTTGTTTCACATTTCCACCCTGGAGTCCCGGCATGCGGCGCGTTAAGGTGAACCTGTGGCCCCGGTGAAACAGTCGAGGCCTCGCACGTGCGAGAACACACGCGACTTGTCGCGGATGCCTGTTGCCAAGCCGTGTCGAAGGCTTTAATGACGCGCCACTGGCGGTTTCGACGCCATCTCTGCCGGCCCGCCGCGAGGCCCGCCGCATACGCGCTCGTAGCTCAGCTGGATAGAGCACCAGACTACGAATCTGGGGGTCGGGAGTTCGAATCTCTCCGAGCGCGCCAATCGCTTCAGGCATTTGGCACTTCTTTTCGAGAAGCCTGCTGCCGGGAAATCCGAGATCGGAAGCAACTCGGAAGCAGGCGATTGCGCTCGGCGATGGTCTTTCGGATGTCGCGCGGCACTGTCACAGGCGCCCTCCCGAGGGGCACGCCAGCGGCCGACAGGATCACGGCTGCACGAGAGGCCGCATTTATGTGGTGGAACCCAGAGAAGTCGCCACCGAATTTTGAAAATGGTCTTATGCCCGTCTAAACCTTGGACGAGCCACGCCCAACTCTTTTCGGATGGCACGTTCCCCACTCCCTCACACGAACTCGTTCGGCGCCGTCAGCGCCGGACCGCACTACCCCGCTCCTACGTCCCTTAGGAAGCTGCTGATCGCGGCCCGCACCGCCGGCTCGACCGTGCGCTTGTCGGCTTTCGGCGCTGGGCCCGAGCCGTTGGCTTCAACCTGCCACTCGCGTAGCGCTCGCGCGCCTTTAGCCTCGAACTAACGACAAATACATTCGAAGTCTCCTTTGACACTCAGCCACGATCTCGATGAACACGATCCAGTCTGAAGCGGTTAACCAATAGTTAACATTAAATTTGCACTTGCTCCGACAAGCGAATGTCGTCTCGAAGCGGCTACTGCATTTGGACGTCTGAAAATGAAAAGAATTAATAACGATGCCGAGAGTGGCACGAGGGAGCAAGGCGCTGGTTCGGGTGTAGCGAGGGGCATGCGGCATTTGCCTGTCGCGGCAGTGCTTCTCATCGCGGCGACGATCACACTCCCATCGGCAATAGGCGGCTCTCTCGCGGCTCGTCCGCCGGAACTTGATCTGCTGAAACTTCAGGTGTTCGCGAAGCATTCTATTCACGCTTCACGAAGTGATTATGAGGGACCGACCGCTGCTGGCGGAGATGTCGACTTGAGCGACTTCGCAATTGATGGCGACCTTACTTCGGGAAAACACATCTCATTCCAAAAAGGCCAAGTGCAGGGGTTCATGACCTCACCTGACACCCGCGCCATTAACGTCTTTTCGAGCGGCAGCGGCGCCGTGAGGCAAGACGCCATCGAACTCGCCTCGGTAAAGCTGGACTTGTTAGGTGCCAGACTCTCGGCCCTCCCTCAGACATCCCGATTTGAGGTAGGCACTGCCGCCACCGGCAATCAGGAGTTCAAGGCGTCCGTCAAGCGCGACGTCGAAGTGGTGGACCTCAACGGAGACAGGCTCGCCGCTGCCGGAAATGGCGAGACCAAACTGGTTCTATCCGGCGATCGGAGCGGGCTGCTTCTGGTAAGGGTGCATGGGCGGTCCGTCCACCTTCGACATGTCGGATTTTCCGTTGAGGGCGGCTTGGACCCGTCGCGCATCGTCTTTTTCTTCCCAGAAGCTTCCGATCTGGAAATTTCCGAGTCCGGTGGCGCTCGCGGCGGTGATGGAACCACCTGGAATATTCCAGGCTCCATCATAGCACCCGATGCTTCGCTGACATTCGCCGCGAGCACTGTCACTGGCCAGCTCTTCGCTGACTCAATCATGTCCGTGCCAGGAGTCGCCAGTGGCCAGGTGGATCGCTTTCCTGTTTCGAGCTCGGATCAAGTCGGCGAACGTCATGTTCCATCACAACTACTACAGATGATCGATCAGAACCGCTTTGCTGGCCGTTACAGCGCCTACGACGCGGAATCGGAGCGCGTGAACCAAGCGCCTGCCGGCTGCCAGATCATCTGTGCCCGAGCGGATGCCTACTGGTCGAGCCTGCAGCGAACACCTTAAATCTCCGCCACCCGTTCGGGCCAGCGGGGCGAAATTGAGTTGGGGGATGAAGGGCGAGACGACAGGCTTTCGCCCTCACCCCTCACCCGCCCGCACCAGCCTCGCAGCAGTCTCCCCCGACCGCCGCAAACGCCCCGTGTCCGGCGCCGGCCGTGGCCGTGGCCAGTGAACGCCACAAGGTCGGGGTAGCGGCGTCTCGGTCAGCTTCAAGTCGGCACCATCGTCTCCAGACGCCAGCTTCATGTTCAGGTTGCTCCTGTTCACCGCGACCATGCGTGGCTTCTGCCCATCCCTGAGATGATTATGAAGCTCACGGACATCTGCCCCCTTCGCAGCGTCCGACCGCACAGGCGCCGGTTCGGGCGCAGGAAATGGAGCTGGCGGGATCGAGTTCCGCAGTTGCTCGGTGAACGGGTCGGCCGCTCCACCAAGCGGCTGTCCATCGGGCCCCGGCTCAGCGTGGTAAGCCGATCCGTTGTGTTCCCCCGAAGCCCTGACCGAAGATGTAGTCAGACTGTCACGAACCGTCTCCGATCGACCGGCGTTAAGCGGGCTGGCCCTGACCATGTGGCCACACCTGGTCGCGGCGCTGAAGGGGCGCCTTTGAGCGCCGCGACTGTTTAGATCTGGGGATTCGCTCTCGCTAATCGACCTTGCGCGATCGAACCAATCGCGGCCGAGATTGGCCTGCCGATCTTAGCTGGTCTAAGTCTGGGCCCCACCCGGGCTACCGCACCCGTCTCGGCGCATGGCGGGAAGCTTGGTTCCCTCTCGTTCGGCCGCCTCTTCCTTCCACGGACTGGTGCGGCGCCGTCATGGTCGGGCCACGGCGCAGCCCGATTGGGCGTCCGTCTCAAGATACTCGGAAGACAGGCCTTCAAGGGAATGCGGGCCGACCTGCAACTTTGGCGAAGGACGGGTTGTTGATAGCGTCTGCAACTAAGCCGAGGTAGCGCCGTGGCCGACGATTACCCAATGGGTTTTGATTGGATTTTCTTCGTCATCGTTTTCACGCCTGTTCTCATCGCAGCATGGGAATTGTACCGGATCCGCAAGGAGCCCAAGCCGGAATTGACGGACCCATGGGTTGCTGTCTTCCGTCAGAAGCAACCAAGGCACATCGAAACCGAACGGCCAGTGCGGGTCCTGGAAGGCCGGTAGCGGCGCATCCAGAACATCCCTCTTGCCTCGCGTACCCGCAGCGTCGGCGGAGAAGGCCGTTTTGCAGGTCTGCGTCCCTTAGGACCGACATCGCGACTACCGGAGTGTGACTTGGCTCCCCACCTCTGCTGCGTCGCGGCAAAGAGGTGCGTTCATGGTCGGCGTCCGTCATCACCACCTTGGGCGAGCCGCCTGCGTCGTCCTTGCGCTCATGTCCGCCACTGGCACCTCTTTCGCTATCGACGGTGGGTCACCCGCGGGTCGCAGCCGGCTCAGCCAGGCGACGGTCGGGATCGGCACGCTCATCGACAGCTCCGGCGAGGTCGGTTTGAGCCGTTGCTCGGGCGTCCTCATCTCGCCCGAGCTAGTTTTGACGGCCGCGCATTGCGTCGAGGGCAATCCACTCGCGTCGGTCGTCGTATTGTATGACGGTTCCAAGCCCGCGGCCCCCGCCATTCGGGTCGCCTCCGTGGCGCGCTATGACGTTCCGGTCGAGGACCTTCCTTCGGAATATGCGGGGCTGCTTCAATTGTCTCTCGACACTGCCGTGCTACGCCTCGCCAGCCCGGTGCGCGGGCACCGCCCGCTCGAGATCAGCCACAACGCTCAGCTACCCTCCGGCTTGTTGCTGGCAGGCGCGGGTTTGTCGTCCCAAGGTGTCGGCTTCCTGAAGACCACCCATCTCGACCCACTGCTCAGGACTTCGACCGGCCTGATCGTCGCGGCGACCCGGGGGTCGACGGTATGCAAAGGCGATTCCGGCGGGCCCGTCGTCACGGGCGGCTCAGGCCATCCCGTGCTTTACGGCGTGACGAGCGCCGTCATCACATCGCAGGGGCCTTGCGGCGCCATCGTGGTGATCGCTCCGGCCTCGCCGACCCTGTAGCGGGCACCTGGGTTCATGCCTATCCCTGACGGACGAGAACCAGATCGCCGCCCGTCACGAAGGGGCTGGACGTCCTGAGGGAGACGGTCTGCCGCCCGCGCTGCGTCGCAATGACGATGAGCACCCGAGCACCGACGACATTGGCGGCAAGCCCGATCCGGTCCCCGTCGACGCGCCCGGAGACGCTGCCCGAAGTTCCGAACCCATATTCCGACCACGTGCCCGAGAGGGTTCCGTCAGCATCGACTACGGAACTCGCCAGGTTGAGCCTGAAGCTCTCGGTGGCGCATCTCAGACTGAGTTTCGCGGCGTTGCCTCCGACCTGATACACGGCATCACAGGTCGCATGCTCGACCCCCGATAGGACGCTGATCGTGCCACGCCCCGACCAGGTCCCGGCCAGAGCCGCAAAGGGTTGCCGGGCCTCCGTCGCGCCAAACGCCTGACTGGCCAGCAAGCCGGCCGCTGCCGCGAGGCGCAGTGCAAATCGGTTTGCCCGTGACAGCACACGCATAGGTCCTCCTTTCACGACCCGATGTCTCGAGATCGGCTGGAACTCAATGCCAAACGTCGGCATGGGCTTTTCGATAGCATCCGGTCGGCCAGGCTACCGCCACGGGCCGGTCAGGACGAGGACGGCCAGCACCGCCCAAGCGACAGCGAACACGATCGGCACGGATCGGGCGAAGAGCATGCTGTTGCGATGATCGGCCTGCGTACGTCGCTCGCCGCTCACGAACAGGGAGGTCGGCCACATGAAGTTGGACGCGGCATGAGCCTCGTTGAGCACCCTGACCAAGATGATGTTCCACTCGACGATGATCTTGTAGCTCGTGTTCACGCCCGGCCAGGCCAGAACGGCCAACATGAAACCAAGTACCGACAGCAGCGGAGGCACGAAGAAGAACTTGTCTCGCCAGTGCGCGGTCGCGTAGACCAACGACATGGTGAAGGAGATCAGTAAAAAGGCTTCGGCGCTGATGAGGGCGTTGATGCGGTCGTGCAGGATGCCGATTTCGAAGCGCATTTCTTCTCTGACGAAGGCGAGACGTCGAACGTGCTCTTGGGGCAGTTCTGCCGAGAGGCTCATAACATGTCAGACCTCCGCGATCGTAGACCGGCACAGCCGGACGGGTATGAGCACCATCTTGCTAATTCGGCCCTGCCCTCCACAGCGCGATGCCGCCCGTGATCCCGGCGTCGTTGGACACGATCTTCACGTTCTCGGCCATGGGCTCCTCGATCCGCCTGCTGTTGCCGCCGCCGATATAGAGCACGTCGTAGTGAACGAGGGCGTGGAGGATCTCGATGATCCTTCTGACCCGCTTGTTCCAGCGTTTCGCGCCAACGTTCTTCAACGCGTCTCGGCCGACGTACTGATTGTAGGTCTTCTTGCCGCGAACCGGATGGTGGGCAAACTCGAGATGCGGTGCGAGCCGCCCATCCTGGAATAACGCCGTCCCGGCTCCGGTGCCCAGGGTGAGAACCATCTCGAGCCCCCTGCCGGAGATCACGCCGAAACCCTGCACTTCGGCATCGTTCAGGACGCGCGTCGGCTTTCCCAGGGCCACGGCCAATGCCCCGGCGAGGTCGAACCCAGCCCAGTCGCCGTGGGGAAAATGCGGTGCCGTGATGATCCGGCCGTCCCGAACCGCGCCCGGGAACCCGGCCGAAACCCGATCGAAAGCCGGGAGACCTTGAGCCATGTCTGCGAGGTCCTTCACCAGCTCGTCCGGCGAGGCCTCGGTCGGCGTGGGGCGCCAAACCTTGTCGTGCAGCATCTTGCCCTTCGGATCGAGAACGGCGCATTTCAATCCGGTCCCGCCGATGTCGATCGACAGGGTCGTATCGGCAGAGCCGACTTTGAGCGAAGCTTCGACGGTCTTCGGCGCTCTGGTCATTGATCCTCGCTTGCGCCTGCCGCGGCTGACACGCTCAGCCAATGTCTTAGCGTGCCGAAAGCCGAGGGTACATCGGCTAGAGCATGCCGGGGCTTCGCCGAGGTTGCTCGACCATCATTCCCCGGGTCGTGGCCGAACGAGACGCTTTAAAGAGCTCATCCGATCTCTTCTCTTCATCCGTTCAGCATCGATACACCTGGGTCATGATGTCATCGGTCTGCAACCGAGGAGACCTTCTCATGACACAGGCTCAGACTCTTGCCGCTCCGCGTCCTGTCAACCGGGCGACATCGACCCCGACGGCAGACGAGATCCAGCAGGCGAAGCGCTTCGAGAAGATGCAGGCTCATTGCTCGTCCCACCACACGGCCGGCACGCACGAGACGCCCGCTTCGATGCCCAAGGCCGGCATCCTGTGGGAGTTGGAGACGGAAGGCGGCCAGCACTGATCGCAGCCGCGGTACGTGCGATACCCCTGCGACGCGACTCGGTCGTCGGCGTCGCGATCCGTCCGTGGCTTCGATGCCGCAGAGATCTCGCCGACCTCGGCACGATGAAGACGCAATGGTACATCACAAGGAGACGACCCTCGAAACCCGAAGCGACCGGAACGCCCATGAGCTGCGCCAGTCAAAGCCCATTATCCGATGCGACGCCCGCAGAGGCCCCGAGTTGGGCCAGGATCCTGGGCCGCTATCGCGATCCAAGCCTTCGGCGCAGTTTGGTCGAGATCGTCACGACGGCCGGGCCGCTGATCGCCCTCTGGTTCGCCATGTGGCTCTGCCTTCAGGTGAGCTACTGGCTCTGCCTGGCCGTGGCCGTGCCGGCAGCTTTGTTCATGGTCCGGCTCTTCCTGATCCAGCATGATTGCAGTCACGACGCCTATTTCCGGAATCGCCTGACGAACGCCTGGGTGGGCCGCATCATCGGCATCTTCACCCTGACGCCGCACGATTACTGGCGTCGGACGCATGCCATCCACCACGCATCGGTCGGCAACCTCGATCAGCGCGGCATCGGCGACGTCAGCACATTGACGATCGCCGAGTACAACGCATCTTCCCCAGTCGCGAGGCTAATGTACCGGCTCTATCGCAATCCCGTCGTGATGTTCGGAGCCGGACCGGTCTATCTGTTCGTTCTGCAATACAGGTTGCCGATCGGCCTGATGAGGGCGGGATGGCGGCCGTGGCTCAGCACCATGGGGACGAACGCCGGCACGGCCCTCGTCGTGGCGGCCGTCATCTGGTTGATCGGCCTGGTGCCGTTCCTGATGATCCACCTGCCGATCGTGCTGGTCTCGTCATCGGTCGGCGTGTGGTTGTTCTACGTCCAACACCAGTTCGAGGAGACGAGTTGGTCGGCCGGTCCGGACTGGAGCCATGCCGAAGCTGCCCTGCACGGGAGTTCGCACTACGATCTGCCCGGCGCACTCCGTTGGTTGACGGCCAACATCGGGCTCCATCACGTCCATCACCTCAGCAGCCGCATTCCGTTCTACCGGCTTCCCGAGGTCATGCGCGACCATCCGGAACTCAAGAGCATCGGACGGGTCACGCTCCTCGAAAGCCTGCGCTGCGTGCCTCTGGTCTTGTGGGACGAGGGCAGCCGCCGGCTCGTTTCGTTCAAGACGGCTCGCGCCATTTCGTTGGCCGGCTCCTGAGCTGTTGCACAGCAAGGCGCCGCGGCACTCGATCGGGCCTCGCCCCATGTCTCTCGATGGACACCTCGCCGGCCCGTTTGCCGACGTCGGCGTAGGTGTCGATGGACTCGTGCCCTTCGACCGACCGCTTGAACACCTTGGGGGGACGTCTTGACCAGTCTGAACGGCAAGATCGCGGTCGTCACGGGCGGGACGCAGGGGCTCGGCGCGGCAGTCGCACGCTTGTTCGGCGAACGCCAGGCCGCCGGGATCGTCATCTGCGGGCGCAACGAGGCCAACGGCAAAGCGCAGGCCGCTGCCATCGCGGCTGCGACGGAAGTGCCGATCCATTTCGTGCCGGCCGACCTCGGCCATGTCGAGGATGCGCGGCGCGTCGTGGCCGAGGCCGACCGGCGCTTCGGGCGCATCGATATCCTGGTCAATGTGGCGGGCCGGACCGACCGCGGCACGATCCTCGACACCACCCCCGAGACCTTCGACGCGCTCTTCGCCGTCAATGTCCGCGGCCCGTTCTTCCTGATGCAGGACGTCGTCAAGGTGATGCGCCGCGAAGCCACTCAAGGGTCGATCGTGAACATCTCGTCCATGTCGTCCCTGGCGGGCCAACCGTTCCTGTCGGCCTATTCGGCCAGCAAGGGTGCGCTCGACACGCTGACCCGCAATACGGCCTACGCGCTGCTGCGCAACCGGATCCGCGTCAACGGTTTGAACATCGGCTGGATGGCGACGGAAGGCGAAGACCGTACGCAGCAGGAGGCCGACGGCGCACCATCGGATTGGCTGGAGAAAGCGGCGGCCCGGCAGCCGACCGGCCGCCTGCTCGACCCGGTCGAAGTGGCGCGCGCCGTGGCGTTTCTGGCGACGGACGAATCCGGCATGATGACCGGGGCGACGATCAACTTCGACCAGGCGGTCTGGGGCGCCTATGGGTCGACGCCGCACCCCGACGCGCCGCTCTGAAACCTGGGCTGCCCATGGGGATCACCAAAGGGACTGCGGCGAGTGTCGCGGTCCGCGTCCTCGTCGATGTCTGACGAACCCGCGCCGGCCCTCGAAGAAAGCCTCGCGACCGACGGCCTGCTCCGCCGGCTGGGGCCGCTTCTCGCCGCCATGTTCTGCGGCTTTCTCACCATCGGCGTCCCGCTTCCGGTGCTGCCGCTTCACGTTCACGGTACGCTTGGTTTCGGGACCGCGATGGCCGGTCTCGCGATCGGCATCCAGTCCTTCGCCACCATCCTGACGCGACCGGTTGCGGGCCGCATGGTCGATCGGGACGGCGCCAAGGCGACCCTCGTTCGCGGCCTCGCGATCTCGGCAGGCGCGGGCGCCGCCTATCTCCTGTCCCTTTTGCCCGCGCTGCCCTCGACGGCCTTGATGGTGCTCCTGGCGGGTCGCCTCGTGCTCGGAGTCGGCGAAAGCCTGTTGATCACGGGGGTTCTCAGCTGGGCCATCATCCGCGCCGGCACGGGACGCTCCGGTCTCGCCATGGCCTGGAACGGCATGGCCCAATATTCGGCCCTCGCCGTCGGAGCGCCGCTCGGCTTCGCACTCGATCAGGCTTACGGCTTCGGAGCGGTGGCGTGGAGCGCGACACTGCTTCCCGCACTCGCCATCATGGTGGTGGTGCCGCTCGCCGCCCCGCCCGTCGTCGGCGGCCGCCGACTGCCGCTGCGCAGCGTCGTCGGGTTCATCTGGATGCCCGGCATGGCCCTGACACTCGCCGGCATCGGGTTCGCGGCGGTCACGACCTTCGCGTCCCTCACTTTCGCGATCAATGGTTGGAGCGGAGCCGGCAACGCGCTCCTGGCCTTCGGCTCATGCTTCGTTGCGGTCCGGCTGTTCGCGTCGGGCCTGCCCGATCGGCTCGGGGGACGCAGGGTCGCGGCCCTCTCCATGGGCATCGAGGCTTTGGGCCAATGCTGCCTCTGGTCCGCCTCCGGCCCGATCGCGGCGCTTCTCGGCGCGGGGCTGACCGGTGCCGGTTGTTCGCTGGTGTTCCCGTCGCTCGGCGTCGAAGCGCTGCGACGCGTCCCCGCAGCCAATCGCGGCATCGCGCTCGGCGCCTTCTCGGCGTTTCAGGATCTGGCGATCGGCTCCACGGGGCCGGTGCTGGGGAGCCTCGCGGCTTCGTTCGGCCCCGCGTCGGCCTTTGGCGTCGGCGCGATCTGCGCCGCAACCGGAGCCGCCGTCAGCCTCGGCATCGCGGCGGAGCCCTCGCAGAGGGCGAAGGATGGAGATCGCTGAGCGTTCGGCCGTACCGGGCGCTCAGACGTCGAGCCATCGCCTCTCCCTGGCGGACCGGTAGGCGAGTTCCACGAGCTTTTGCACCTCGTAGCCTTCGCGGAAGTCCGGCCCCCTGATCGGGCCGCCAGCGACCGCCACCAGGAAATCGCGCACTTCGATGGCCTTGAGATCGTTGAAGCCGATCTGGTGGCCGGCCGCCACGCAGAAAGCGCCATAGGGCTCGTGTTCGGGACCCGCGAGGATCGTGCGATAGCCGCGGCGGCCTTTGGGGTCGTCGGCGGAATAGACCTGGAGTTCGTTGAAGCGCTCCTGCGTGAAAACGATGCCGCCCTTCTCGCCGTAGATCTCGAAATCGTGCTGCATCTTGCGGCCGGATGCGATCCAGTTGGCTTCGATGCTGCCCGTGGCGCCGTTCGCGAAGCGGACGAAGAGGCGCGCCAGGTCGTCGACCGCCACGGGCCGGGTCTCGGTCGCCCCGACGCTCACGGGGCGTACCGCCACGGGCGTCCTCACGTCCGCCATCACTTCGACGATCGGCCCGACGAGGTAACGCGCGGTCGCCAGGATATGGCTGCCGATATCCGCGAGTGCGCCTCCGCCTCCGGCGGGGTCGAGCCGCCAGGTCCAGGGCGCCTGAGCATCGGCCATGTAGTCTTCGGCATGGACGCCGCGGAAGCTGCGCACCGCGCCGATCTCGCCGCTCGCCACGATCTCCCGGGCAAGGGCCATCATCGGGTTCTTGAGATAATTGAAGCCGACCTGCGTGACGATCCCGGCAGTCTCTGCGGCTTCGGCCATCTCCAGGCATTCGGCAGCGGACGGCGCGAGCGGCTTCTCGCAATAGACGATCTTGCCGGCCGCGATGGCCGCGAGAGCCATCTCGCGATGGAGCGTGTTCGGGGTCGTGATGTCGACGATCCCGATCTCGGGATCACCGAGAAGGTCGCGCCAGTTGCCGGTCGAACGGCGGAACCCTAGCTGCCGCCCGGCCTTGGCCGCGAGAGCCGGATCGACGTCCGCCAGCACGGCGAGGTCGACCTCGAATGGCAGATCGAAGACCCGCGCCGCCGTGGCGAAGCCCAGCGCATGCGTCCTGCCCATGAACCCCGAGCCGATCAGGCCCACACCGATCTTTGGTTTCTCGCTCATGATCGTTCCGTACCCGATACGGATCGACCCTGTCGAGGCCCGCGCTCGGTTCAGCGCGAGGCCACGACCGCGATCTCGACGGTGTGCGCGAGGCTCTTGCGCTGCGACTCGACCGTCGTCCGGCCCGGCGTCTGCCCTTCGTCGACCCAGGCGTCCCAGACGGCGTTCATCTCGGCAAAAGTGTTCATGTCGCTCAGCCGGACATTGGCCGACAGCAGCCTCGACTTGTCGGTGCCCGCCTCGAAGAGGAGACGTTCGATGCGCTCCAGGATCTCGCGGGTCTGGGCCGTCACCGACCCTCCCGCCGTCGCTCGGGCGACCTGGCCTGCCACATGGACGAAAGGGGCATGCATATGGGCCCGGAACATGCACCCCCTTGGCCCGAGCCTCGTGATGGCCATGATGTTCGAATGCTCCCCGGTCTGGTTCTCGTGGTGACCACGAGCATCAAGACTGCGGGCAGCTCACATCGCGAGGAACCCCTTTTCGGCGCTGTAGGGTATCAGCGCCGCTGATCCGTTCAGGGCCGGCCGAGGACCGATTGCCGGGAGATGAAATCCGCGAGGTAGCGCTTTTCCTCCGTCACGCCGGAGCGCGCGTAAAAACCGATGTCGATCCGGATCGGTCCCGGCAGGTCCGACGAGCGGTCGAGAGCGCGGCATCCCTCGGGGATCGTGTCGGCGATCATCGGCCCGATGCCGATGCCGACCCGGACGGCCGTCGCCATGGCGACGAGGGTCGATGCCACGCAGACGGTTTTCCACCTTATGTCCCGATGCGAGAGGGCTCCGATGGCCTGCACGCGCCATGGACAGCTTTCGTCGAACATGACGATCGGCAGCGGCGCGCCATGCTCGATCGTCAGATCGGCCCGTACCGACCACAGCAGATGCTCGGTCCAGACCAGGAGGGGCTTGCGGTCGAGACAGGCGCTGTCGCACACGACGAGGTCGAGCTGGTTGTCCTCGAACAGGGTGGCGAGCCTTCGGTTCGGCTCGACGATGATGTCGATGTCGACCTTCGGGTTCTGGTCCCGAAAGGCGCGCAGGATGTCGATCAGCCGTGTCGCGGCAAAGTCTTCCACGACGCCGAAGCGGACCCGGCCCTCCACCACCTTCCCGTTGAGGCGCCGCCCGATCTCGTCGTTGAGCGTGATGATCTCGCGCGCATAGGGGATCAGCACCTGGCCTTCCGCGGTCAGGTCCAGCCCCTTCGTCGAGCGCTCGAAGAGCGTGACGCCGACCAGCCCCTCGAGCTTGCGGATCTGCATGCTGACGGCGGCCTGCGTCCGGTTCAGCGTCCCCGCGGCTCCATTGACGGTGCCGACCTCGGCGACGGTGAGGAAGGCGCGCAGCAGGTAGGGATCTAGATCGGCCATGGCGGCTGCGCTTCCCCGGCAGGACGAGACGGGTCCCGCTTCATCGCGAGGGCGCTGCTTCGAGCCGCCTGGCGTAGGTGGTCAGCGGGAAGCAGATGGCGAAGTAGATGACCGCCACGACGCCATAGACCGTGAAGGGCTCGAACGTCGCATTGTTGATGGCGTTGGCGGTCTTCATCATCTCGGCAAAGCCGATGATGGAGGTGACGGCGGTGGCCTTCACGAGCTGCACCAGGAAGCCTACGGCGGGCGGCAGGGTCATGCGCAGGGCCTGAGGCAGGACGACGAGGCGTAGCCGGGCGACGCTGTGCAGGCCGAGTGCCGCCGCCGCCTCCCATTGTCCCTTGGGCACCGCCTCGACGCCGCCTCGCCAGATCTCGGCCAGATAGGCGCTCGCGTAGGCGGTCAGCCCCAGGCTCGCCGCCACCCATGGCTCGATGTCGAGGCCCAGCAGCGGCAGGCCGAAGAAAACGACGAAGAGTTGCAGCAGCAGCGGCGTTCCCTGGAAGAGCGCGATGTAGCCCTTGGCGGTCCGGTTCAGCCACGGTCGCCCGTCGATGCGGGCGGCGAGAACCGCGAGACCCGCGGCACCTCCTCCGACGAAGGCCACGAGCGTGAGGACGAGAGTCCAGCGCGCCGCGAGCAGGAGATCGACGACGATGTCGGCGAGCGAGAAATCATCCATCAGGGCCGCGCTCCGAAGACCCAGCGGGTCGCTCCGAACTGCATGGTCCGACGCATCAGCGTGGCGAGCCCGAGATAGACGATCGTCACGACGAGATAGGTCTCGAAGGCCCGGAAGGTGCGGGCCTGGAGCACGTCGGCCTCGTAGGTCAGGTCCTGAACGGCGATCTGCGAGATGACGGCGGATTCGAGCATGATGATGATGATCTGGCTCGACAGGGCCGGGAAGATCACGCGCAGCGCCTGCGGCAGGATCACCGAGACGAAGACGCGGGTGCGGCTGAGCCCGAGCGCGGTGGCGCCCTCCCACTGCCCTTTGGGAACGGCATCGAGCCCGGCCCGCACCACCTCGATCCCGTAAGCCGCCATGTTGAGCGTCATGGCGAGCACGGCCGCCGCCACGTTGCCGAGCCGTAGACCGAGGCTCGGCAGGCCGAAGAAGATGAAGAACAGTTGGACCAGGAACGGCGTGTTGCGGATCAGCTCGACGTAGGCCGCGATCGCCCGGCGCAGCAATCGATGCCGGCTGCGCCGGGCCGCCGCCCCCGCGATGCTGAGAACAGTACCGAAGGTCGCCACCACCACGATGAGCGTCACCGTGGTCGCGGCTCCGTGGCACAGGGTTCCCAGGGCGTCGGGCAACCAGTCGAAGTCGAGCATGCCGTTCACGGATCGACGAGATCCTTGGGGTCGAGCGGCTTGCCCAGCCATTTGATCGAGATCTTGTCGAGCGAACCATCCTTCTTCATGGCCTCGATCGTGTCATCGAGGGTCTTGACGAGCGCGGGCTCGCCGAGGTTGACCGCGAGGTGGTCCGGTGAGGAGAGCAGCTGGAACTTCTGCTCGGGCGCGATGTCGGTGTGCTTGGCCAGGACCTGCGCCCCGACATCGTTGCCGACCGCCATGAGCTGCGTCTGGCCGGACAGGAAGGCTTGGATCACGGCGCTGTAGTTATCGAAACGCCGGATGTCGGCGCTCTTGGGCGCCGCCGCCGCCAGCGACGTGTCCTCGAGCGTTCCGCGATTGACCGAGATGCTCTTGTCGGCGAGGTCTGCCGCCCCCGACACGCTCATGGCCTTTGGGCCGATCACGGCGATGTAATAGGGCGCGTAGGCTTGGGTGAAGGCGATCACCTTCTCGCGCTCGGCGCTCTTGCCGACGCTCATCAGCACGTCGGCCCGATGTCCGGTCAGGTACGGGATCCGGTTCTGCCCCGTTATCCCCACGAGGACGAGCTTCACCTTCAGCGCGTCGGCCAAGAGGTGTGCCACGTCGATGTCGTAGCCTTTCAGGCTCATGTCGCTGCTGACTGAGGAGAACGGCGGAAAATCCTCGAAGACGCCCACCTTGAGGGTGCCGGCCTTCTGGATGTCGGCGAGGCCGTCGGCGCGCGCGGCAGGGTCACCTGAAATCAGGATCACGGAGGTAGCAAGGCCGATGAGGGCCATCTTGGTCGAGGCCGGTATCATGTGGGGGTTTCTCCAGAGGTGATGGGGCCCGCCTCAGATCGAGGCGGGAAACACGGTGCAGGCTGCAGGTGCGACCGCGATGGCGACCGGCTCGCCCGGTGCAGGAGACTGATCGGCGCGATTCGGTTGCGCGGCCAGGAGACGGTCGCCGCTGCCGAGTTCGATCAGGATCTGGCGTATCGGACCGAGCGGCGTGACCTCGACGATGCGCCCGAGCGTCGTGCCGGCCTTGGGTCTCTCGGCTTCGGGCCGCATCACCTCGATGCTTTCGGGGCGGACGCACAGCTGCGCCTTGCCGGCGCAGAAGCTCGTGTCGGCGACCGGCAGGGTCCATCCGGACTGAGCATAGAAAGTCGCGGTACCGGCATCCTTGCGCAGATGCCCGGCGATCCAGTTGGCGCGTCCCATGAAGTCGGCGACGAAGCGGGATTTCGGCTTCCAGTAGACGTCGTTGGGCGAGCCGATCTGCATGAGCTCGCCCCGGCTCATCACGAAGACCCGTTCGCCGAGGCTCATCGCTTCTTCCTGGTCGTGGGTCACGACGATAGCGGTCGAGCCGACCGCGGCAAGCACCTGCTTCAGTTCCGCACGAAGCTCGTGGCGCAGCTTGGCGTCGAGCGCCGAGAGCGGCTCGTCGAGCAGGACGAGTTCCGGATGTGTCGCCAGGGCGCGCGCCAGGGCGACCCGCTGTTGCTGGCCGCCGCTCAATTGGTCCGGCCGCCGGCTGCCGAAATCGTCGAGACGCACGAGGCCGAGCATCTCGGAGACGCGGCCGGGGATCCGCTGCTTCGGCATGCCGCGGTGGCGCAAGCCGTAGGCGACGTTCTCGGCGACCGTCATGTGGGGAAACAGGGCATAGTGCTGGAACAGCAGTCCGACATTGCGTTCGTAGGGTCTGAGGCCGGCCATGCTGCGGCCCCCGATCAGCACTTGGCCTTCATCGGGTTCCTCGAAGCCTGCGATCATGCGCAGGATCGTGGTCTTGCCGCAGCCGCTTGGCCCGAGCAGCGCGATCGTCTCGCCGGCCGCCACCGTGAAGGAGATATCCGCAATGGCCGTCACGGCACCGAACCGCTTGGTCACATGTCTGAACTCGACGGTTGCGGTCATCGGACTTTCTTTTAGGAGCGGAACAGGCCTTGGCCGAGGACCCGGTCGAAGCCGACGAGCCGGTCGAGGAGGATGATCAGGATCACCGTCAGGCCCATCAGCAGGACCGCGGCCGCCGCGATGGAGAGATCGAAGGCAGCCCTCATGTTGCTGATCAGCGTCACCGGCAGGGTCGTGGCCGAAGGATCGCTCAGGAACAGGCTCACCGAGACGTCGTCCATCGAGATCGCAAAGGTGAAGATCGCGCCGGTGATGATGCCGGTGCGGATCAGCGGCAGCGTCACGCTCCAGAACGCCTGGCGGTCCGTCGCACCGAGCACCAATGCGGCTTCGGTGAGCGACGTGTCGTAGCCCGTGAGGCTCGCGAGGCTGGCGCGGATCGCATAGGGCAACGTGATGATGAGATGTCCCACCAGCAAACGCGTCATCCCGTTGACGATACCGAGACGGGCGAGGAACAGCAGCAGGCCGAAACCGATCACGACGGGCGGGACCACCAGGGGCGACAGGAACGCGGCCTGCAGGGCGTCTCGGCCGGGGAAGCGACCCTTGGCCAAAGCCAGCGCGGCGCCCGCGCCGATCACCGCCGTGACCGCGGTGGTGACGCTGGCCAGGATGAGGCTCGTCTCCAGGCTCGAGACCACGTCGTCCTGGCCGAAGAGCTTGACGAACCAATGCAACGACAGGGCCGGAGGCGGCAGGGGGCCGAGGTAGCGGCGGGCATCGAACGCCATCAGCGTGGTGACGAGCAGCGGCATGACGAGGAACGCCAGGCCGACCGCGATGACGGCGCCGCTCGCCGCGACCCCGATCCGGTCGCCGACGCGTCCGACGCCGCCGCGCCGCTCGACGGCACCGCGCCCGACGGCGTCGCCCGTCCGGAGTTCGGCGTAGCGGCTCATACGCCGGCCTTGCGGGTCTGCACGACCGTGACCCCGGCGATCACGACCATCGCGATCGTCAGCATGGCCAACGATACGGCGGCTCCGCTGGGATAGTTCGCGATGTCGCTGAAGCGCGTGTAGATGATGTTGGACATGAACAGCACCCGGCCCCGCCCGAGCACCATGGGGATCACGAAGGCGCTGATCGCGAAGGTCAGGGACACGAGGAAGCTCGACACCAGCGCCTGCCGGCTCAACGGCAGCGTGATCGTGAGATGGGCCTTCCAGGCGGGCGCACCCAGCGACTGGGCGGCATCGATCAGGCGGGGGTCGATCGATTGCACGGCGCCGATCAGCGTGAGCACCGCGACCGGCACGATGGCGTGCACGAGGCCCGCGATCACCACGGCCTCGATCGTGCCTCGCGCGTTGGGAGCGATCCCGAGCCAGATCATCAGCGGACGCGTGATGCCGACCGAGCCGAACGTCAGTTCGATCGCGTAGGTTTTGACCAGGATGCTCGACAGCACGAGCATGATCATGACGCCGAGGCTGACGGTCCTCCAGAGCGGGGAAAAACGGCGCACGATGCAGAAGGCCAGGGGATAGGCGACGATCAAGCCGATCACGGCCGCAACCGTCCCGATCCAGAACGTCGTCAGCAGCACGTCCGCGAAGGCTCCGCTGAAGAGTTCAGCGTAGTTCGCGGTCGTGAACGGCGCATCGGGGACGATGCCGACGCGACCCGGCGTGAACTGACGGATACTCTGGGTCGCCAATTCCACGAGCGGCAGCACGAAGCCGCACAGGAGCACCAGGGAGGCCGGCGCGAGCAGCAACGCCCTGCCCCGGCCTCGTGCTCCCGCGGCGGATGCGGTGCGGGCCAGCAGTGGCGGCAACGGCGAGACTGACATGACGCGCGCCGCCGCGTCTCAAAGCAACGGTGCGATATCCTGCTCCCAGCGCTTGGCCCAGGCGTCCTGGTTCGACAGGACGACGTTGTAATCGGGCACATAGACGAACTTCTGGAACTCGTCGGGCGTGAAGGACAAATGCTTGAGAGTGTCGGTCGTGGTCGCCTTCGTATTGAGCGGCGCCTCGCCCGCGACCTTGCTGTAGAGCGAGTCCATCGCGGGGCTGATGGCGAAGTTCACGAAGTCGAGGGTGGCCTTCAGGTTGGGCCTGTTCTTCATCACGCCGAAGCCGCTCTGGTAGAGGAAGGTCTTGAAGCCCTCCTGTTTGGTCAGGCGGGTCACCGGAAAGCTTTTGGCCACGGCCGCCCAACCGGGCTCCGCGAAGAAACCGACCGAGGTCTCGCCGGCCGTAAGCGAGTTGGTGAAGTCGATGTCGGTCACCGCGATCCGGCCGATATTGCCGCTTTTCGCGAGGTCCTTCATCAGCTTCCAGCCCGGCTCCATATTGGATTCGCTGCCCCCGGCGTGCAGCGCCAGGGCCACGATCTGCAGCATCATGCTTTGCGTGGGCCCGGGCCAGCAGACCGCTCCCTTGAGCTTGGGGTCGAACAGGTCGTCGATCGTGGTCAGCTTCACGGGCGCCGTATCGGTCCGATAGCCGAAATAGATGCCACCAACGGCGCGCGGCACCGCCTTGATGGCCCCCTTGGCGTCGCGGATGATGATCTTTTCCGGAATATCGGCGAGGTTGGGGACGTCGGCCGGCGAGATCGTCTCCAGCCAATCCTCCTTCACCATCGTGTTGAAGGAGCCCTCCCACCCGGCGACATAGTCGTAATCGACCGTCGGCCAAGCGGCCTTGATCTTGGGCAGGATGGCGGCGGCGCCGCCCTGATGCAGAACCCAGCGGAACGCAACCTCGTTCTGGGCAGCTGCGATCTGCTTCATCGCCTCGACGACATCGCCGCCCCATTCGATCGCTGTGAGCGTAGGGCCGGCGGCTGCGGCCGATGCGACGGTCCGGGCCAGCGTCTCGGTGATGCCGACCGCCGCAAGCGAGCCGATCAGATGCCGGCGTGTGAGCGAGAATGTCATGGCGGAACTGCCGATACTGGAGGAGAGCCTAGGGCTCGACGTCGCAGACATCGCCCTGTGGAAGGCCGCTAGGCTAGCGGGAAAAACCTTGCCCCACTATAAGCTTTTCTGAATGCGAGCTCGCTTGGCGCAACAATAAGCAGCTTGGCGTCCAGATGAGCAGCATCGAATGCTTCTGACTAGACGGTCACCAACCCCGACCAATCATGTTTTGTTATAGTCCGACAATCATTTCCGAGGTTCCGGACAGCGACGAGACAACCGATCGTCGGTGCCGACTGGATCGTCTTCCGGTTCAAGCAATCGTAAGACGGCCAGCCATGGTCCGATGATGACGATTAGGCGGAGCCGCGGCCCCGCTCCGTTCCGGCCTCGACGTATCTCGGGAGACCCGCGTGCCGAACACCAACCCGCTGCTCGCCGCCACCGATGCTCCGCCCATTCCGGCCGCGCAGGCCTGGAAGGCGGCCTATGATGGCCGTCTCGGCCCCCTGATCGATCTCGCGCAAGCCGTCCCGGGGTCGCCGCCGCCGCAGGCCCTGCTCGAGCGCCTCGCCGCGACCGCGGGCACGGCCGAGGCAACGACCTATGGCCCGATCGTCGGCGATCCGGGGCTGCGGGCGGCACTGGCGGGCGACATCAACGCCGTCTACGGGGCCGCGGTCATGCCGTCCGATCTCGCGATCACGTCCGGCTGCAACCAGGCCTTCTTCGTCACGATGCTGGC
Source organism: uncultured Lichenihabitans sp. (assembly GCA_964245215.1). Taxonomy (GTDB): domain Bacteria; phylum Pseudomonadota; class Alphaproteobacteria; order Rhizobiales; family Beijerinckiaceae; genus Lichenihabitans. The sequence continues at coordinate 1,470 of CAXTME010000043.1, read as the reverse complement.
GCTCGCCAGGGCCGGCGACTCCGTGATCCTGCCGACGCCCTGGTACTTCAATCACAAGATGACGCTCGACATGCTGGGCATCGTGGCTACTCCGCTGACCTGTTCGGCCGAGCACCGGTTCGTTCCTTCGGTGGAGGAGGCACGCCAGCTGATCGGGCCGGCCACGCGCGCCATCGTTCTCGTGTCGCCCAACAACCCGACCGGAGCGACCTACCCTGCCGCCGTGATCGAGGCCTTTCAGGATCTCGCGCGCGAGACGGGCATCGCGCTGGTGATCGACGAAACCTACCGCGACTTCCTGCCCGAGGGTCTCGACCGCCCTCACCATCTCTTCGCCGATGCCCGGTGGCGCGGCACGACGCTGCACCTCTACTCGTTCTCCAAGAGCTACGCGGTTCCCGGCCACCGGCTCGGTGCCGTCATGGCAGATGCGCCCGTGCTGGCCGAGATCGCCAAGGTGCTCGACTGCATGACCATCTGCCCGCCGCGCGCGGCGCAGCCGGCGATCGCCTGGGCGGTCGAGGGCACGCGCGCCTGGCGAAGCGACGTGCGCAAGACGATCAACCAGCGCGCCGCGTCGTTCGCGGAGGCGGTCGAGGCCTCGCCCGGATGGTCGATCTCGGCGATCGGCGCCTATTTCGCCTATGTGCGGCACCCGCTCGCCGTCTCGTCCGCCGTGGCGGCGGAGCGCCTAGCGAGCCGGGCCGGCGTGGTCACGCTCCCCGGGTCCTTCTTCGGCCCCGGTCAGGAGGATCACCTGCGGTTCGCCTTCGCCAATGTCGACGAGCGGCAGATCGAAGGGATATCCGAACGGCTGGCGAGCCTCTCGGATCGGTGATCCTGCTGCATAAACCAACGGCAGAAAGTCCTCACCCATCCTCTTGCTGAGCCGGCCCGCAGGGCCGTGTCGAAGCACGCAGGGGCGTTAGCGGGGGCCCTGGAGCATCCATCGACACGACCGCGTCCCGCGGCCGGCTCAGGATGAAGCGAAAAGAACATAGGTCAGTACTTTCCGCCGTTGGTATCAGACACCGTTGGCCGCCATCTCGGATTTGTCTTGCATGGCTCTTCCGATCCATCCTAGATCGGCGCTCCACCATCGTCGGGGTGCCTGGTTGAAGCCGGGCTGAGATTCCTCGTAGTCGAGGTCAACCCGTAGAACCTGAACCGGATCATGCCGGCGGAGGGAACGAGTCCATGGCCCACGCGGGCTCGACCGGCTCATTGCGATCGATCCGCGATACGGCGCTGCCGGCGCGTCGCTCCCGCCCGCCGTGGCCCTGGACCGCGATCCTCACCGGCTTCGGTTTCCTCGCCTTCTGGGAAATCACGGTCCGGCTCCTGGGCACGCCCGCCTATATCCTGCCGACGCCATCGCGTGTCGCCGTCACACTCGTCGAGCAGGCGGGGCTGCTCTGGCGCGACGCGCTCGTGACAGGCAGCGAAATGTTGGGCGGCCTGCTGCTCGGC
>CAXTME010000042.1:19994-36015 GCA_964245215.1 uncultured Lichenihabitans sp. | reverse complement strand
TCCGTCTGGCTCCACCAAGTTCTGCTATCCAACAGGACAACTTTGACAGCTCTGCCTTGACGGAGCTTTCGTCGCTTTAGAGCCCGGGATGAACCTTCGGGAAACGGCTGACGAACGTTACGGCACCCATCGTATACTCTAGATTAACCATTTTGCGATCGGTTGCTGTCACGCAGCCACATCCGAAACGGCTGCGCAGTGGAGTAGGCCATGCGCGTGCTGGCTTGTGGAGTCGTGGCCTCGTTCCTTCTGTGGTCCGCACTGACCTGGTGTGCCGTGTGCGCCAGCTCGGCGGAAGACAGCAGCACGCTTTCGTCCATGACACTGGACTTGAGCGCATCTCTTACCTTCATTGGGCTAGCCGCCACAGCCGCCGGTCTATGGGTAGCGGGCCGCTCCCCCGAGGACGACGAGGTGGATCGATCGTCGGACTCTGCCATCGAGTAATCGTTGGGCTTGAGTGCGTCTGACCGCTGGACGCAGTCCGATTCGGAGCGAGCACGGCACCGAGAACGGTCGTTCGGTCGCGCGTGCTGGCAGCCCGGGGCTCCCCGGACGTCGTAGACGCTCGGCGACCTCGTCCACGGGGTCGCGTTCCACGGTTGGGGAACGTCAATGGAGCCGAGTACATCCGGCGTTCCCGGCAGAAAACCACGGTTCTGCGTGGTCGGTGTCACGCCAGAATGGAACCTGCCGGCTTCGTCGATGCAGCCTTCCGGGCACGAGACCGTTCAACTCACCGTCGTCATCGCGTACAAGATTAAGGCGATGTTTACGATCCAGGATCATCGTTGCGTGACGGAGCGCCGGGCTCGAGATCCGGTCGCGCCAGGGCCGGCATGACCTATCATAATCCTTCGATGATACGGACTGAGACCGCGATCGTGGCGGGCGTTCGCGTCATTGCGTCGATCCTCGCCACTGTAAGCGCCATCAGCGTGACGGCCGTCATGACCGTGGCGGTCGGCTCGTCGACAGCCACCACGATGGCTGCAGTCTTCCCCCCCTGGTGGTCTGCCTCGAAGGTCTTCCAGGCTGCTGCCAGCGCCGGCGAGATCGTGGACGTCGGGAGGGTCCCGTCCATGATCGTTGTTCGCAGCGACCGGGGCGCGCTGGCGGCTCGCCTGAAGGCTGCCGGCGCACTGGCAACTTTGAGTGCAGATGAATCTGGCGGCTGTCGTACATTCAACGCGGGATCCAAGAAATGACCTTCGCTTTCGACAGTATCGAGTCGCAACGCAAAGTAGCTGGACCAGTCGTGACGACGTTGATCTGGCTGATGGTGCCGATCATCGTAGGGTTTAGCTGGTTTCAGGACGCCGACGTCGTCGACGCCGGCGTGTCGGGAGTGTTGTGCGCGGTGGCCGCGACGGCAATCTGGAAGATGATCGGCGAAACCACGCTGGGGCGTTCGCTTCCAGGCGTGATCCTGATGGCCCAACTTTCCATCCTGGTTGCGAGCGGGGGCGCCTGGCAGATCGATCTGCACATGGCGTATTTCGCAGGTCTGGCGCTCCTCATCATCTATTGTGACTGGGTCGTGATCCTGGCGGCTGCCGCGACCGTTGCGATGCATCACGTGGTCCTGGGTTACGTCGTTCCATCGGCGGTATTCTCAGGTGCCGCGAGCCTCGGACGGGTCGGGCTTCATGCCGCGATCCTGACGGTCGAGGCCGGCACCCTGATCTGGGTCACGGCCAACCTGTCCAACATGTTCGCCGTCGCGGCCCGATCGCTCGCGCTGGCCCATGAGGCCGTCCTTGATGCGCGGGCGTCGACCGCACTGGCCGAAGAGGCACGCGGTTCAGAGAAGCAGGCTCAAAATCGCGCGGGTCTCATCGGTGACGAGGCCCGTGCTCAAGAACGCACAACGGTGGTCAACTCGATCGGCACCGCGATCGCGTTCCTCAAGAAAGGCGATCTGACTCATCGGATCGCTCAGGATCTGCCCGGCGAGTACGCCAAGCTGCGCGATGATTTCAACGACGCGATTGTGCAATTGTGCGAGACGATGACGGTCGTGGCGGCCAATGCCTCGGCCATCCACTCGGGCATCGCGGCGATCACGGACGGCGCGACCGATCTATCCAAGCGGACGGAGCAGCAGGCGGCTGGTCTCGAGGAGACTGTGGCGGCCCTCGACGAGATCACCGCCACGGTCCGCCAGACGAGCGGGAGCGCCAGCCATGCCCAGCAAGTGACGGCCCTGGCCAAAGCCAATGCCGAGCAATCGGGCCACGTGATGCAGCAGGCGGTCGAGGCTATGAGCGGCATCGAACGATCATCGCGGGAAATCACGCAGATCACGGGCGTGATCGACGAGATCGCGTTTCAGACGAACCTGCTGGCGCTCAACGCGGGTGTCGAGGCGGCACGAGCTGGCGATGCGGGGAGAGGCTTCGCGGTCGTCGCTTCGGAAGTCAGAGCGCTAGCGCAGCGGTCGGCCGACGCGGCCAAACAGATCAAGGAACTGATTTCGACATCGCGCGTCCATGTCGAGCAAGGCGTCGAATTCGTAGCGCAGACCGGCAAGGTGCTGAACGGGATCGTGACCCAGGTCAACCAGATCAATGGCATCGTGGGCGAGATCTCGGCCTCCGCTCAGGAACAGTCGGTCGGCCTCGATCAGATCAACACGGCGATCAATCAGATGGACGAGGTCACCCAGCAGAATGCCGCTTTGGTGGCGCAATCCACCGAAGCCAGCAAGGCCCTGGCAGAGGAAGCGGGCGAGATGAGCCAGTTGATCAGCCAGTTCAACGTCGGCAGCACCGTTGCAACTCTGCCACTCCGACGCTCTCCGACGGCCACGCGAACGCCAAATCGGCCGGTGGTTGTCCCATTGCAACGGGTCGGACGCAGGGGTGCGGCGATCGCTCCGAAACTCACGCCACAAGCCGACGGCTGGACCGAGTTCTGAACGGTTGAAGCGCTTGCAGTCTGATCCCGCTCACCTTCGATGATGGGCGGGATCGCGCTCGATCACTGCGTGCTGGTGTTGGTCGAACCTTGCGCCTGAGCGGTCTGCTCGGGTTTGTTCTGATCGGACGAGGCTTGCGTGTGGTACGAACAGGCCAAAGCAGGGACAATGGTCGCGGCAGCGAGCCCGCAACCGACGACAAAGCCAATGATCTTCGAGCGCATGTTTGCAGTCTCCTTCAAGATAAGCCCTGCGACGCTATTCCTCTCGTTCGAAAGCGCAAGATGCTTGCCGTCGCAGGCGAGCCCGCGCCGAAACGCAGGATGGACCGAGCAGCGTGACAGGCGGCCGATCGGGTCTCATCGCATACTCTCTGGCCGCTCAAGCGATTTGCGGCGTCTGGGATTGCTGGCATGCTGGGCGGCCAAAGGAGGGGATTCGATGAGGCTGTTCCTCGCTGCGATGCTGTTGCTCGGTCAGACCAGCATGGTCCTGGCGCAGGCCCAGCCGGACATCAAGCCACCGAGCAGCGATCAAACGCCTGCCCCCCCCAACACCGATGCTCAAATCGCGATCATGGGCAAGGAACTCGATGCCCTCAATCAGTTGATCCTGCAGAACCAGCGGGGTTTGATCGTCTATCCGACGACGTTTGCGCTGCCCGGTCCGATCAATTGCGGAGACAATTGCTTGGCGACGGTCACCCGGATCTGCGGGGCGTTGCGGTATCCGAAGACATACGTCTATCCAGCACTGGTGACCTCGCAAGTCATCGGCACCTTCGTCAACGGCGTGTGCTACGGGCCGTGAATGTGCGCCGGCTTGTCGCCGGATAACGCTCGCTCGGCTGACCGGCCGACGACGAGCCGCATGGCTGCAATCCGGGGCCGGGGGTTGACGAGCCTCGACGAGGCGTCCACCGCTCAGGCCTGCTGCCCGGAGGGCCGATCCTTGTCCACCCTGACCACGACCTCCGCCGACCCGCTCGCAGTATCGCCCGACGTGCCGCGCTGGATGACCTTGCTGCTCGCGGCCTCCTGCGGCCTCATCGTGGCCAATCTCTACTACGCGCAACCCCTGGCGGGTCCGATCAGTGCGGCGCTGGGCCTGCCGGCGTCCGGCGCCGGGCTCATCGTCACGATGACGCAGGTCGGGTATGGCGCGGGACTGCTGTTGATCGTGCCGCTGGGTGATCTGTTCGAGAACCGTTCCCTGATCCTCGGCGTGATCGCGCTCGGGATCGTGGCGTTGCTCGCGGCGGGCCTGTCCACGACACCGTCCATGTTCCTGGCCGCGGCGCTGTTCATCGGCCTCGGATCGGTGGCGGTTCAGATCCTGGTACCCTACGCGTCCCATCTCGCTCCCGATGCCAAGCGAGGCCAGGTGGTCGGCAACGTGATGAGCGGGCTGATGCTCGGCATCATGTTGTCGCGGCCGGTCGCGAGCTTCGTCACCGAGCTTTCGTCCTGGCATGTCGTCTTCTTCGCGTCGGCCGGCGTCACGGCGGTTCTGGCAGGCGTGCTCTACAGGACGCTGCCGCCCCGGGTCCCGACGTCCCGACTCGGCTATGGTCAATTGCTGGCCTCGATGGGCCATCTGGCCCGCACGACACCGATCCTCCGGCGGCGGGCCCTCTACCAAGCCTGTCTGTTCGGCGCGTTCAGCCTGTTCTGGACCGTGACGCCGCTGCTGCTCGCCGGCCCGCTCTATCACCTGTCGCAGGCCGGGATCGCGCTCTTCGCGCTGGCCGGCGTGGCCGGAGCCGTCTCGGCACCGATCGCCGGCCGGGTCGCGGACAGGGGATGGAGCCGTCCGGCCTCGGGTCTCGCGATGCTGATCGTGGCGGCGAGCTTCCTGCTGACCCACGCGGCGCAACCGGGTTCGCCCCTGGCGTTGGGGCTGCTGGTCGCGTCGGCGATCCTGCTCGACTTCGGCGTCACGGCCAATCTGGTGCTGGGCCAGCGCGCCATCTACGGGCTCGGGGCCGAGTATCGCAGCCGGCTCAACGGGCTTTACATGGCGTTTTTCTTCGGAGGAGGCGCCTTCGGCTCCGCGATCGGGGGCTGGGCTTACGCGCGCGACGGTTGGGGGCTGACCTCGTGGCTCGGCATGGCGCTGCCGATCTTGGCGCTGCTCTATTACGCGACGGAGTGGTTCGGGGAGGACTGAGCCCGGCTCTAGGCGGAGCGCCAGTCGAGCACCACCTTGCCGCATTCACCCTTGCGCATGGCCTCGAAGCCTTGCGCGAAATCGTCGACGCCGAACCTGTGGGTGATCACCTTGCGGACGTCGAGGCCCGATTGCAGCATGGCCAGCATCTTGTACCAGGTCTCGAACATCTCGCGTCCATAGATTCCCTTGATGGTCAGCATGCGGAACACGACCCGGGTCCAATCGACCGGGAAAGGTTTCGACGGGATGCCCAGCATGGCCATCTTGCCCCCCATGACGAGACTGTCGACCATCTGCAGGAAGGCCGAAGGCACGCCGCTCATCTCGAGCCCGACGTCGAAGCCTTCGCGTAGCCCGAGCCGTGCCATGACGGCCGGCAGTTCTTCCTTGGCCACGTCGACCGGCACCACGTCGGCGACTTCCGCGGCGAGCGCGAGCCGGGTCGGGTTGATGTCGGTGATGACGACGTGCCGCGCGCCGACGTGCCGCGCCACGGCGGCCGCCATGATGCCGATCGGCCCGGCCCCGGTGATCAGCACGTCTTCGCCGACAAGGTCGAACGAGAGGGCGGTATGCACCGCATTGCCGAGCGGATCCAGGATGGCGCCGAGCTCGTCGTCGACGTCATCGGGCAACGGCACGATGTTGAAGCCCGGCACCTTGACGTATTCGGCGAAGGCGCCCGGAATATTGACCCCGATACCGCGGGTCTCGGGATCGAGATGGAAACGGCCGCCACGCGCCGCGCGGCTCTTCATGCCGATGACGTGGCCCTCGCCCGACACCCGCTGGCCGACCTTGAGGCCACGCACGGCGGCGCCGATCTCGACGATCTCGCCCGCGTATTCATGCCCCACCACCATGGGGACCGGGACGGTACGGCTGGCCCACTCGTCCCACGAATAGATGTGGATGTCGGTGCCGCAGATCCCGGTCTTGTTGACCCGGACCAGGACGTCGTCGGGGCCGACCACCGGGAGGGGTTCGTCGCCGAGCCACAGTCCGGGCTCGGGCTTCGTCTTGACCAGGGCTTTCATCGCGGGACCTCATTCGAATGATCCGGACCTCGCGCGCGGGGTCGGACCTTTGCCTCGTGTGGACACCGGATCGATGACCGGGACAAGCCGGGTTTTCGGGGGTGATCGGCGAAAAATCAGAAGAGACGGCGAGCACGAAGGCGCGTCGGGCCGATCGCCCCCGTCCCACTCGGGTCTGAGCACGAGGCGTTCGCCGCCCGCATCGGGCGGGTTTCGGCGACGGATCGGCCGAGATCCCATGCGGCGCGCCTGCATCCGACCCGGACAGGGTATCGGACCGGAGCAGGGTGATGTCGTTCGCTGGCTTACTCTGATCTGAACTCCGACCAGATCTTACCAACGTCGAACAAATCCGTCGTTAGCGATTTAGTTGGCATGCAGCTATAAGGTGAAGTGTAATTTCGAGGGTTTTCGATGGGACTCAAGCGGCCGACAGGCTAGACTCCCTCCAGCAGGTCGAACATGCCACTGTCGGCCTGTTCATTGGGTGACTACAAAGAAACGGATGCCAATCGGACTTCGCCACCCGAACGAGAGCGACCTCAGCTCGAAAGAAGCGGCGGGCTGTCCCGTTCGACTTGGACATCCGCACTCTCTGAGGATATTGTAGGCACTCAGATCCGCGAACAATGCGGTATGACCTGGATTAGGGGCAAAAAGCCTCAGGTTGTGTAATGTTCAACTCCACGGCGTAGTGCTTCGGCTGTTCAAAGTAAGAGTCTTCAGGACCGTTATTGCATGGCAGGCCCACCGCTTCCCCCATCGGATGTCGCACCCACTCCGCAGGACGGCATTTCAGTCGACCTCCGCTTGGAGCATCAGCTTTGTTTTGCCCTCTATGCCGCCATGAACCGGGTTTCGCGACTCTACATGGAAGCTCTTGAGCCCTTAGGGATCACGTTCTCTCAGTTATTGAGCCTCCTCGTACTTTGGGAGAAATCGCCACGGAACGTGAAAGAGATCGGGCAAGCGCTCGGATCGACGTTCAGTACCATCAGTCCTCTTCTGCAACGCCTGGAGGTCTCCGGATTCGTGCGTCGCGTTCGCGACGTCGAGGACGAACGCCGAGTTTGGGTTCACATCACCGAAAAGGGATTGAACCTTCGGCAGCCCGTTATCGAGGTTCGAAAGATCTTGGCCGGCAAGATCCGGATGACGGACGACGAACTCATCGCACTCAGAAAGGATCTGCAACGTTTGTCGTCCCGAATCGACGATGCGGCTCTGACGAGCGAAGCTTCGCCTACGCCTTAAGAAGGCTAGGTCCTCCGGAATGCCCCCCACGCCGCGGGGTTGAGCGAACGGCAGACGGGCCTGCTCAAACCCGCATCACAGCATTCCGAGTTCTCGGCCCGCCTCAGAGAAGGCGCCGAGGGCGAATTCGACATCGGCCTCGGTGAGTGCCGCCGACATCTGCGTCCGGATCCGTGCCTTGCCTTTCGGCACGACGGGAAAGAAGAAACCCGCCACGAAGACGCCGCGGCGATCGAGGGCCGCGGCAAGGTCCTGAGCGCGGGTGGCATCGTGCAGCATGATCGGAATGATCGGCGTTTCGCCCCGCAGCGTCTCGAAACCGGCCCCCTCCAGTCCCTCGCGAAAGCGGCGCGTCAGTTTGCCGAGATGCGCGCGGCGGTCGTCGGCTTCACGGGCGATCGCGATGGCCTTGAGCGATCCTGCCGCGACGGCTGGCGCCAGGCTGTTCGAGAACAGATAGGGCCGGGCACGCTGGCGCAGGAGATCGATGATCCGCTGCTCGGCCGCGATGAACCCGCCCATCGCGCCGCCGAGCGTCTTCCCGAACGTACCGGTCACGATCTGAACCCGGGCCTCGACCCCGGTCAGGGCCGGGGTGCCACGGCCCTGCGGCCCGATATGACCGGTGGCATGACAATCGTCGACCATGACGCGGGCGCCGAAGCGCTCGGCCAATCCGCAGATCGTCGGCAGGTTGGCCACATGGCCGTCCATGGAGAAGACGCCGTCGGTCGCGATGATCTTGAACCGCGCGCCCGCCGCATCGGCGGCTTTGAGCTGAGCCTCGAGGTCGTCCATGTCGCCGTTGGCATAGCGGTAGCGCGCCGCCTTGCTGAGCCTCACGCCGTCGATGATGGAGGCATGGTTGAGCGCATCCGAAATGATGGCATCCTCGGCCCCGAGTAACGGTTCGAAGAGCCCGCCGTTGGCATCGAAGCAGGCCGCGAACAGGATGGCGTCATCCATGCCGAGATGGGCCGCGATGCTGCCTTCCAACTCGCGATGCAGCGTCTGCGCCCCGCAGATGAAGCGCACCGAGGCCATGCCGAAGCCGAACTCGTCGAGCGCCCGACGGGCCGCCGCGATCACCTCGGGATGATCGGCAAGCCCGAGATAGTTGTTGGAACACAGGTTGACGACCTCGCGTCTGCGCCCCTCCGCCTCGACCAAGATGCGGCCGCCTTGGGGACCGGCGATCAGCCGCTCGCGCTTGGTGAGACCATCGGCCTCGATGCCGGCCAGTATGTCGTCGAGATGGGACTGGAATGCATCCAGCATCTTGGCCTCCTGCTTGCGCTCATCGGCACCGGGTCCGACGCCGGCGTGGCGCGGCTCAGAGTGCCGCGATGTCGTCCGCTGCACCATGCAAAAAATCGAGAGCCGCGATGACGACGAGGTTGGTCCCGCTCAGTGGGGCCTGGCTGCGGCATCGATGCTGCCGGAACCGTCCGGCAGGATCGTCGGGGAACGCTGCACCATGTCGCGCCCTGTCATGATGGCGAACAGCACCGCGATGTCTTCGAAGAATCCCCGCAGTGCGGACGATCGTCCGGCACTGGCGACCCCCTGCCATCGTGGCTCGCCGGGAGAGATCGGGGATGATGACATGGGTCTCATGAGGCTGGCGGCGATGCCGACGCGGACGTCGCTCAATCATGAGTAACTCGTGGGAATAAATCCCACAAGTATCGTCGTGTTGGCCAGGACGCGAGGCCAGCAGCCAAGCGCAAGGCCGCGGCCTTGCCAGGGCCTTCCGCGGGCTGCATCCTGACGAGATGATCCCGACCAACGATCCTGCGACGTCAAGCGTTCTCGCGGCGCTGAACGAACGGTCCCGCGAGATCTTCCGGCGCATCGTCGACACCTATCTGGCGACCGGCGAACCGGTCGGGTCGCGGCACCTGTCGCGCCTCCTGCCGATGACCCTGTCACCCGCTTCGGTGCGCAACGTCATGCAGGACCTGGAGGAACTGGGTCTCGTCTTCGCCCCCCATACGAGTGCCGGCCGCCTGCCGACGCAACTCGGCTTGCGGTTCTTTGTCGACGCACTTCTCGAGATCGGCGACCTCAGCGACAGCGAGCGGCGGCGGATCGAAGCGGATCTTCGCGCCGCGTCGCAGAGCCGCACGCTCGAAAGCGCGCTCGTGGAAGCGACGAGCCTCCTCTCCGGCCTTACCCGCGGTGCAGGCGTCGTGGTGACCAGCAAGGGCGATGCGCGGCTGAAACACATCGAATTTCTCAGGCTGGAGCCCGAGCGCGCCCTGGCGATCCTGGTCGGGGAAGACGGATCCGTGGAGAACCGGGTGGTCCACACGCCGGCCGGCCTGCCGGCTTCGGCGCTGGTCGAGGCCGGCAACTACCTCAACGCCCGCATTCGTGGCCGGACGTTGGCCGAAGCGCGTTCCGAGATCCAGAGCGAGCGGTCGGTCGCCGAGAGCGAACTCGATGTTCTCACCCGACGCCTGGTCGACGCGGGTCTCGCAGGATGGGCGGGACTGCAGAGCGAGACGCGGCAACTCATCGTACGCGGTCAAGCCAATCTCCTCGACGATCTGACGGCCCTCGACGATCTGGAGCGCATTCGGCTGCTGTTCGCCGATCTCGAAACCAAGACGGACGTCATCGATCTCCTCAACCGGGCCGAGACCGGCGAGGGCGTCCGCATCTTCATCGGTTCCGAGAACAAGCTGTTCTCCCTTTCGGGGTCGTCCATGGTGGCGGCACCCTTCCGCGACAACCAGCAGCGGATCGTCGGCGTCCTCGGCATCATCGGGCCGACGAGGCTGAACTACGCCCGTGTGGTCCCCATGGTGGACTACACGGCCCAGGTGATCTCGCAGGTGGTTCAGGGTCGCTACAACCCTTGAGTCGACTTCCGCCGTGAAGCCCCGCACGGGGTTGGTGCCACCGCCTCCGTGCTCGGGCGCCGCGGCACCCTTGCCGAACAGTCATCGAGCAGATTGCGCCAAAGACCCGGGCTTTTCTTCGGTACCAAGGTACGAAATGGTACAAACACTTGCAAATGAAGACGTCACTTGCAAACTGCTTAGTTCGAAGTAGGAATTTGGGCGCAGCATGCTGAGAGTACTCGACGTTGTTGCCCCGACCAGGGCGTGTGATGGTCGAAGTTCAGCAATCGTCTCTGCGTAACCGCTTGCTCAGATTGTTACCACCCGAAGACTTTGCGCTTCTACCGCTGCAGCGCGTGCCGCTGCCCGCAAGGCTGGTGCTGGTCGAACCGAGCGTCCCGATCGAGTATCTCTATTTCATGGAAGACGGCATGACGTCGATCACGACCGATATGTCGAACGCCAAGGTCGAGCTCGGCATGATCGGACGGGAAGGATTGGTGGCTGCGGCACCGGTGATGCTGGACTCGGATCGCAGTCCATACCTGCACTTCGTGCAGATGCCGGGAGCGGGTCTGCGTATTTCGAGAAAGGACCTGCTCGCAGCCGTCGATCGAAGTCCCGTGCTGCGTTCTCTTCTGTTGAGAAGCATTCAAGCTCTGCTCGTACAAACAGCAGAGACGGCATTCGCCAACGCGGTCTATACGATCGAGGTGCGTTTGGCGCGCTGGCTTTTGATGTGCCATGATCGCGTCGAGAGGAACGAGATGATCCTCACCCATGACCTGCTGGCCCAGATGCTGGGGGTGCGACGCCCGGGCGTTTCCGTTGCGACGCAGATCCTCGAAGGCGAAGGTCTCATCAGGGCGAAACGTCGCCGGATCACGATCCTCGATCGGACCGGGCTCGAAGCCCTGGCGGGGGAAGCCTATGGCTCGGCCGAGTCGCACTATGCCGCACTGATCGAAGGCGGGATGTCGGCTTCTGCCATCTAGACTGATGCGAAGTCCGTACCGACCCTGGCTTGATGGTGCCGGATCATCGTTGAAGCTTGAGCTTTACGGATCATCATGGCGAGGCGCTAACCAACCCAGGATGAAGCTGGGTCGCTGCGCTCGCGATGACCGATGATCCTGTTTGGTGCAAAAAGCTGTCTGACACACTCTAGCGGAACAGCAACGCCATCATAAGCCTACCGGACCAGTCGACGTTCCGATGCCTCGCGCCGTGATCTGCGCTTGGTTCGATCGGTTATCGAGCATCTTCAGCAAGGCTTCAGCTATCTCTAGCGCTTCCGTCAACGCACTGCTGTCCTCTGGTCTCAGCTTGTTCGCAGATGCGGTGCTCCCCCGCAATGCCGATACTCTGGTTCGGTAGGATTCGATCTGTTGATCAACAACGGAAGCACCTTGCGATTGGTCGTTCCCTGCAACTGGCATGATTTCCTCCTCCGCGGATCGACGCCCGCTGCACCTAATTTTGGTCGCCGCTTCCTTCTGACAAGACTGCCTGAAGCAAAGATGGGGTAAATGTCGATGGTGACCAGCGTCGAGGCTGCCTCGGGCAAGGCGGCGGCGTGGCCAGCATGGCCCGCCGTCGTTCTCTCCTGCCCCCGTTGGGGCCGTTTCGGCGCGAGGCGACCTCGATCGTGGGAACGCGCATTGTGCCTGCCTCGCATTTGCCCGATGCCCATGCGATGACGGCGTTCCTGCCGGTGCATGGCGCCGGCGACCTGGGGACCACACTTCCATGCCGACCGCGCGCCGCCGCACGCTTCTGCCGATGCTCGGCATCGCGCTCGGTGTTCTTCTCGTCTTGGGCGGGTTCGTGGCCCAGCGCGTGTCGACGGCATCGCCCTCCGCTTCGGGGATCGGCGGACCTTTCACCCTCGTCGATCAAAACGGCACAACCGTCACGGCGGCGGATTACAAGGGCGAGCCGACACTGGTTTTCTTCGGCTATACGCACTGTCCGGATATCTGCCCGACCACGCTCGACAGCCTGTCGCAGACGCTGAAGGCGCTCGGTCCGGACCGGAAGGCCGCGGCCCTGTTCATCACGCTCGATCCCGCGCGAGACACACCGGCCGTAATGAAAGACTATCTGTCGAGCTTCGATCCTCGGATCGTCGGCCTGACCGGCTCGCAAGCCGCGATCGATGACGTGGCTCACGAATATCGCGTCTACGCCAAGAAAGTGCCGACCGGCGCCGGCGAATACACCGTCGACCACACGGGCGTCGTCTATCTAATGAATAAAAAAGGCGCTTTCGTCGAGTCCTTCAATCCCGACCTCGACAAGCCGGTCGAAGCCGCAGCAACCTTGTCGAAATACTTGTGACGAAGGACTGCCTCGGCGGCGGACAGGCTGGCCTCAGTAGGGATCGATCGGAAAATACTTGAGCCAGAGGTCGGCGTAGGTGCCATCGGTCGCGAGCCGCCACAGCGCATAGTCGATGGCGCGGCGGAGATCGTCGCGACCCCGTCTGACCGCGATCCCGGCCCCTTCGCCGAAGAAATAGGTCTCGGTGAAAGGACCTCCCACGAAGGCGCAGCAGGCACTTCCGACGGGACCGTCGAGCCATTGCGACCAGGCGATACCATCGCCGAAGGCGAGATCGATGGCGCCGTCCTGCAGCGCCGTCCGCACCTCCGCGGCGGACCCGTAAGGCACCAGGGTGGTGTGGGGGAAGAAGCCCTGAAGATAGGCGGCATGCGCGGTGCCCGACACGACCCCGACCTTCTGGCCCGCGATCGTGTCGGGCCGCACCTCCGCGGGTTTGGAGCCGAGGCGCGACACGAAACGCGCCGGCGTTCGATAATAGGGGGATGTGAAATCAACCTCCCGCATCGCGGCCGGCGTGATCGATTGCGACGCCACCGCCACGTCTCCGGCGCCCGCCTGAAGGGCCGGCACGATCGTGTCCCACCGCCGCACCTGAACCGTACAGGCCGCCTTCAGTTCGTTGCAGATGGCGCGCGCCAGATCGACGTTGAAGCCTGAAGGGCCGCCGTTGATCGCGGTCGCGCCGCCGTCCGACCGGGATGGATCGTGAGCGGGGCTCGAGGTCTCGATGTCGAAGGGTGGGTCGTCCTGCCCCGTGATGATCCGCAGCGGCGTCAGAGCCGAGAGATCGGGTTTCGTCGGGGCCTGCGCGGGATCCCAAAGGCTCGGCACGAAGACGTCGTTCGTCGCTTCTGGCTCGCCCGGCGTGCCACCCTCGGCGCGGGCCGCGCTCGTCTGCAGCAGGAAAACCGCCGCGATCGCAGCGAGTCCGATGAAGTTTCTCACTGTTCAACCGATGATAGAACGGGGTAGGCTTCGTTCGCAGTCAGTCCGAGTGGCCTTAGCATGCTGGTTAGAACTCGCCAATCTCGCCACGAAGACCGTGTCGACGCGCTGCATCGGGGCGACGCCGAGCGTCGGGACGGTGCCGTCGGGGCGTTCCTGCCGGCCGGTCTGCGGCGGCTGCTTTACGGGGACGCGGCTCACGTCGATCCGAGCCTGCCGCCGGAACTTGCATTCCTGGCCGCCCAGGGCATCGCACCGGGCCTTCTGGCAGGGGCGGCTCGCGCAGCCGAGCGGGCCGGCGTCTGCGGGGAAGCGGCGTTGCTGACGCTCGGCGTCCCGGAGGAGGTCTACTACCGGCTGTTGGCTCGTCATCTCGGGGCTCCCTTCCTCGACCGTGCCCTTCCGTTAGCAACCGATGGCCGGGACCGTCTGCAAGCCCTCGTGACGGGTGCGGCGCGGCTGGCGCCCAACCTCCAGAACCTGCACCACGTGTTCGCGCCACGGGGGGAGTCCCTGCGGGCCTTGCTGCGCGACGATTATCCGCAGGAGATCGGCCCATCAGGGTTCGCGATCACCACGCCGCATCGGCTCGATGCCCTGTTCAGACGCCGCGACGAGGCCGGGCTTCTGGAGCGGGCCAGCGCAGGCCTCGCCAATTGGGATGCCGGGCTCTCGGCCAAAAGCGGGCAAACGCCGCTGCAGCGCCGGGTGGGCCTGGCCGGAACGATCGCGATGGCGTGCGCGCTCGAATGCGCAAGGGCACCCGCACTGCTGTGCATCGCGATCCTGCTTTTCATCGTCTTCGCCGCCTTCGTGCTGCAGCGTCTCGTCGTCGTCGCGGCGAGCGGTTTCCCATCGTCCGAGGTCCGAGATCCGCCGCGGCAGCCGGACGAGACTCTGCCGGTCTACACCGTGATCGTGCCGCTGTTCCGCGAGACCCGCATCTTGGCTCAGCTCGTGCGCAATCTCGACGCGCTCGATTACCCGGCGAGCAAACTCGACATCAAGATCATGCTGGAAGCCTGTGACCTCGACATGATCAGGGCGGTGTCCCGGCTCGATCTGCCGGCGCGCTACGAGGTGATCCTCGTGCCCGAGGGATATCCCAGGACCAAGCCTCGCGCCCTGAACATGGGCCTCGACTTCGCCCGCGGGGCCTTTGTCGTCGTCTACGACGCGGAGGACCGTCCCGATCCCGGCCAGTTGCGTGCCGCAGTCCGGCGCTTCGACGCGCATCCGGGCGAGGTGGCCTGTCTCCAGGCGCGTTTGTCCATCGACCATGCAGACGAGACCTGGCTGACCCGCATGTTCGCGATCGAATATGCGGGGCTGTTCCACGTGGTGAAGCCCGGACTCGCGGCCCTGGCGCTGCCGATCCCGCTCGGCGGCACGTCCAACCATTTTCGCGCCGCGGCCTTGCGCCGGGTCGGCGGCTGGGATGCCTGGAACGTCACCGAGGATATCGACCTCGGGTATCGGCTGGCCCGGTTCGGGCTCAAGGTCCTGTCCCTCGACTCCTCGACCTTCGAGGAGGCGCCGCTCACCCTGGCCCGTTGGATGCCGCAGCGTAGCCGCTGGCTCAAGGGCTGGATGGTGACCCTGATGGTGCTCGGCCGCGCGCCCCGCCGGTCGTTTCGTGACCTCGGCTGGCGCAACGGGGCGTCCGTCGCCGTATCGCTGCTGGGCACGGTCGCGAGCGGGTTGCTGGGCCCGCCGTTGCTGCTCTGGACGATCGCGGAGGGCGTCGAAGGCACGCTGTTCAGGCCCGAGACCCCCTTCTGGTGGCTATTCGTGGCCGCGAGTGCCGCGATCCTCGTCGGTGGCCTCCTGGCCGCCGTCGTGCCGTGCTGGCTCGGGCTCAAGCGTCTCGGCCGCCTCGACCTTGCGGTCTGGATCCTCACCCTGCCGGTCTACCTCCTGCTGACCTCGGCGGCCTCGTGGCGCGCCTTGTTCGAGGTCTGGCGGCGTCCCTACGCGTGGAACAAGACCGAGCACGGATTGGCGCGCCGCCGTCGCTGAGGGCGGCGTCGACGTTCACCGGAGACGCCGGGGAGGCGCGTCTTCGTTTGCGACAGGAAGGCTGCCTCGAGATTCAGAGGGCTTCCGGGCATTCCGTGCGGCTTCGATGGGTTGCTCCGCATCCGCCAGACCGTCGCCTTGCCCTCCACCTGAGATCGCGGCGTGACACTTTGGGTTCAGCCATTGATCTACGATAAACGTACACTATCGTACACAAGGACTGAGAGAGGCATGTGCTCCCGGCCGGATCCAACGGATACACGCAATGGAGACTGTCGAATCATTACGCGCCAAGGCGCAACAGTGCTGGCGGTTGGTCAGCGTCACGACCGATGCACGGACGTGCGAGGCGCTGAGAGCAATGGCCGAAGAACTCGATGCTGCTGCCGCTACGGCGGACAAGAAGCTTAATCCCGACGACTTTCTGGCTAAGGTCACAGAAGCCCTGGAGCCGCCCGTCTAGGCGAACTTTCCTGCAG
>CAXTME010000042.1:0-19894 GCA_964245215.1 uncultured Lichenihabitans sp. | reverse complement strand
AACTACAGCATATGTTCCTAGCTTGAGCTTCACCGTCACTGAAGCTTCGGCCTCCTTACCCGTGATCCTTCAATCGCTCCAGCATTTCGCGTAGGAACGCCAGCTTCCTTCATCTTGGCTTCGAGAAAGGCACTTGCCCGGGCCTGCCATTCGGCTTCTGTTGTACCGGCCAGCATCGTTCTGCCCCCAGCCTCTTACTCCTGGGCTATGGCTCTTGGCGTAGTCATGTGCTTGGTGTCTATCTTCGATCTGCTTCGGGAGTGATCAACTGATGCTGGACGCCTGCCTCTCCGACATCTCCGGTTTGATTCATGTCGGAGCGAACGAGGGACAAGAGCGCGATGCCTACGCGGCGCGCGATCTTTCGGTGCTATGGATTGAAGCACTGCCCAACGTTCGAGAAGTTCTGTCCGACAAACTATCTGGATCTCCCAAGCAGAGGTCAGTCAGCGCAGCTTGATATCGTTCCGGTCTCAACGTCAGGCGATCGCGGCGCAACCCGCTCCTGCGGCGATGGACAGGGACGGAGCATGATCGAAAGGGCCGGGTTGTGGCGCCGCGCCCTGGCGGCCGTGGTCGATATGGTGGTGGCCCAGGTCGCCCTGCAGCTTCTGGTGGTTCTGCTCTTTGCCGCGACCCACGGCGCCGTCATGACGACCTACGGCCTCTCCACGGCCTGTCGCCCGGTCGCCGACCTCCCGGAGGGCACCGACCTGCCACCGGGAGCCCTGCCCTCGAACCCGAGACTCTGCACGGCGCGCTTTTTCGGTGCTCCGACCCGCGTCATCTTCGAAGCCGAGCTCAGACGCACCTCCGGCGACGGGACCGAGCTCTACGCCACCCCCACCCTCCCGGACGGGACGTCAGTCCGACGGGTGCTCGACCTCGACGTCCTGTTCTTTCCACTCTTCATCCTGATCCGATGGGTCGGCGATCGGTCCTTCGGGGGCAGCGTCGGACGAAAGCTCGGCCGGATCGCCGTCGCCATGCCGGACGGCGTGCCGGCGCGGACCGCGATCTCGCGGCGCATGGCGGCGTTCGCCTGGCCCTATTGGCCCGGCATCGCACTCGTCGGCGCGACGGCCACGTGGGCGTTCGAAATGGGGAGCGCACCGCCTCTGCTCATGTCCTTGAGCTGGGCCGCCGGAAGCATCCTGATTCCGGCCTCTCAGCTTGCTGCGGTGATGGCCGTCCTGGGTCGTCGCGACGCCTTCTACGACGAAGCGGTCGGAACGGCTGTCGTCCCCCGATCGGCCATTGCATCCGCCGACGAGGTCCCGGCGCGTGCCACCCGACTGGCCGAGCCGTCGTCACGGCGATGGCCGCTGCCCTGGATGACTCTCGCGCTCGCGGCCATCATGGTGGCCGTGTTCGCGGCCGAAGTCCTGGCTCCGGCCGGACCCGGCAACCTGCAGGGCGTCGGCACCAGGACGCTTCTGGCCTACGGTGCCATGGACCGCGACCTCGTGATGCGTTCCGGGCAGGTCTATCGGCTGATCACCGCGGTCTTCGTCCACGGCAGCATCACCCATGTCGCCTTGAACCTCCTGGTGTTGCTCGTGTCCGGCTGGATGCTGGAAAGCCTCGTCGGGCCGTTATGGCTGCTGGCGGTGTTCGGACTGGGCAGCCTTGGCGCCTCGGCGGCTTCGGTCGCCATCAACGGCGCCGATCAGATCGCGGCCGGAGCCTCGGGAGCGACCCTGGCGCTGAGCGCCGCCCTGCTGGTCTTGACCCTGCGGGTTCCGCCCGGCGGCCGCCGCGACTGGCTGCGGGCCTGGCCGATCGCGACCGCGTTCCCGGCTTTGGTGCCGAGTTTGCCGCTAGCCGGCACCATCGCGGTCGACCACGCCGATCATGTCGGGGGTGCCCTGGCCGGGATCGTGACGGGCGGAATCATCCTGGCGTGCTGGCGGCAGAACCGTCCGGCTCCATCGCGCGGGATCGTGGCGGCAGCGGCGGCCGGCGCCGTAACCCTGGCCGCCTTGGCGTCGATCCCCTTCGCAGGCGTGGCGATACCGCCGGAGAAGCCGTTGCTCGTGCCAGCCGGAGAGGCTCCGCGAACACGGGAGGACTGGCTCGCCCGCGGGCCGGCCCTCGCCGAACGCTACCCCGACGACCCCCGTGCGCTGCTGTTCCGGTCGCAGGCCGAGGCCCTGGCCGGCGACGGCCGAGCCGCGACCGAGGAGGCCGATCGCGCCATCGCGGCCTCGCGCCGTCTGCCACCCGCGGCCTTTCCGGGCTTCGCATTTCGGGCCCACGCCGAAACCGCGAGCCGGTTCTTCGAAACCGGCGACCTCGAGCGCGCCATCGCGCAATACGATGCCGCGCTCGCCGCAGCCACCCCGGGAGACCCGCCGGAGCGGGCTCTGGTGACGCGCCAGCGCGGCATCGCGCAATTCTTCCGCAAGAACCCTCGAGGCGCGGCGGACGACTTGGCGCGTGCCGTCGCCATGGAGCCCGGCGATGCCTACGCGGCGCTGTGGCTGACGATCGTTCGGGAGCGCACGGGCTTGGCGTCCTCGACGCAGGCGCTCACCGAAGCGCTGACGTCGGAAAACTGGCCGTCGCCGCTGCTGCGGTTCTACCTCGGCGAGGCGGACGCGGCGGGCCTCGACCGCTCGGTCGAAAGCGGCGATCCCCGGCTTTTTGAGACGCGCCGCTGCGAGGCCGATCTCTATCTCGGCGAGTGGCACGTCATGCGTCACGAAGACGAGGCCGCGAGGGCGTTGTTGATGGGCGCCAAAACGGAATGCCCGCACGACTTCGTGGAATATCGCGCCGCCAGCGAAGAGCTCGCGGGGGCGGCAGGGTTTGCGGTGGAGTAAGACAGCGCCACGTTCAGCAGGGGAGATCGGGCGAGCTTTTGCTCATCGATAACACCATGGGCGAGCATCTCGTCTTTAGTGGCGATCGGCCTACATGCCAATGATGGCTGGTTGTGTATGACCTCAAGCCGGAGGATTGACACGGGTGGACCCGCTTATGGCTTACGCCATCCAGGTGATGCGATCGTCTTGGGCCTTTCGCGTTCTGCGCCGCCAAAATCACGAGCTGGAATTTCGATCGCAAACACCCTCATCTCAGCCGGGCTGGTATGAGGACTCTCGCTAGGCAACGTTCACCTCGGAAGGCGCCCCGCGTTCTTGCGACAGCTCTCCCATGAACAGCGCAAGAGCCGTCGCGTGGAAAGAAGGCCGAGGTGCAAGAGCCGTCTCTTGAGAACTCAATCGGAGATCTCGGGCGAAATATCTCGGACGACCTCGACCGCAGGCGCTCGAAAGAGCAGAGTCCAGCCTGACTTCTTGCCGAATCTTAGCGTACTCCCCCAAGGTTCGGAGTGCACTTTGAACAGATGATATCATATAAAGACTGTCGAAATATCCGAAGAATCGATCTCTACGCTTATTGCAGGAAAAGCAGAGGGAAAGCCAGCTTCATGTATCTACTGGGTTGCTTCGCTGCGCTCGCAATGTCGGTTGATCATCCTCTTTGCTTCAGATCGGCCCCTACTCTACTCCGACCCCTTCCTCATCCCGGCGCGAGCGCGGTCACGCAACACGTCGATCGGCTTCAGGGTCCCGGCTTCCTCGTAGTGCCAGTAGGTCCAGCCGTTGCAGGCCGGCAGGCCCTGCGCCAGGGCGCCGACCTTGTGGATCGAGCCCGCGATGGAGCCGATGCTGATCAGGCCATCGGCCCGCACCGCCGCCTTGATGCGGCGCTTGGCGTCGTAGAGAATCTGGCCCGGAACGACGGCCCGGGTTTCGAGCAGAATCGCGAAAGGCAGGCGCGGCTCGCTGCGTTTGGTGGCCAGAACGTCGAGCGTATCGGGGCCGGCCGGCACGACGGCCGCGATCCGGGCCGTCGCCGCAGCCGCGTAGCCGGGGTCGCGCTCGATGCCGACGCAGGTGCGGCCGAAGCGGCGCGCCACGGCGCCCGTGGTCCCCGAGCCGAAGAAGGGGTCGAGCACCACGTCGCCGGGCTTCGAGGCGCTGAGCAGGATGCGGGTCAGCAACGCCTCGGGCTTCTGGGTCGGGTGCAGCTTGTCGCCGTTGCGGTCCTTGAGCCGTTCGCCGCCCGAACAGATCGGCATAAACCAGTCCGACCGCATCTGCGTGTCGTCGTTGGCGCCCTTCATGGCTTCGTAGTTGAAGGTGTATTGCTTGGCGCCCTCGTCCCGCGAGGCCCAGATCATCGTCTCGTGGGCGTTGGTGAAGCGGCGTCCGCGGAAGTTCGGCATCGGGTTGGCCTTGAGCCAGACGATGTCGTTGAGGATCCAGAAGCCGAGGTCCTGCAACGTCGAGCCGACCCGGAAGATGTTGTGGTAGGAGCCGATGACGAACAGCGTCGCGTTCGGCTTCATGACGCGCCGCACGCCCTGCAGCCACGCCTTGGTGAAGCGGTCGTAGTCGCCGAAGCTCGCGAAACGGTCCCAATCGTCGTCGACTGCGTCGACCAGGCTCTGATCGGGACGGGTCAGCGGATTGGAGAGCTGCAGGTTGTACGGGGGGTCGGCGAAGACGAGGTCGACGCTCTCGGCGGGCAACGACGCCAAGGCGTCGAGGCAGTCCGAGACGATGATCCGGTCGCCCAATGCGGGACCGACCGGGCGGAGGCGCGCCGTCGAAGCTCCAGGACGCGATACCTTTGACTGGAGCTTCGAAGCGGCCGTTCCGGCCTGTGAAAAAGTCATGTGACACACACCGGAGATACGCAACTCACGACCGGGACTATGCGGGCGTTAAGGTAAAGCACGCGTTGCGTAAGCCTCGCGAAAGCTGTCCTGTTTCGTTACGCTTTGGTAGTGTCGGAACGGGTCGACGAAATCGACATAGTTCAATATTTCGAATTAAATCAATTGTTTAATGGAAGAATGGCTAGAAGCCTCATTCCGCGGCATCGTCGTTGACGATGCGAAACGAAGCCGACGAGAAGCTCAATCGGTGAAAAGGCGACGGGCCGTGGCGTCGCAACGCGGCCCGGTGAGCCGCCGTGGCATACCCCTTGTGGGTCGCAAAGCCGTAATCGGGATGGACCCCATGCAACCGGACCATCAGCCTGTCCCGCATGACCTTGGCGACGATCGAGGCTGCCGCGATCGACAGCGACAGCGCATCTCCGCCGATCACCATGCGGATCGGACAAGGACAAGCGGGCGGCCCGTCCTTGCCGTCGATCAGCAGGTGATGGGGCGCGGCCGAGAGTGCGGCAACGGCGCGCCGCATCGCCACGAAGGTGGCTTGCCGGATGTTGATCCGGTCGATTTCGGCGGCGCTCGCAAAGCCGATCCCCACCGCCACGGCCTGACCGAGGATCGCCGAACAGGCGGTCTCCCGTTGCTCGGGCGACAGGGCTTTCGAATCGTCGATGCCGCCCGGCAGGTTGTCGAGATCCAGGATCACGGCAGCGGCCGAGACCGGGCCCGCGAGCGGACCACGGCCGGCCTCGTCGACGCCGGCCACGTGATGGAAGCCTTGCCCGACCAGGAACCGTTCGAATTCATCGTGCGGCGGCACGAAGACTCCTTCTCATTCGGCACCGTGCCACGTTTCTTCGGCGGATCCCGTCTGCAACCCTGGCGTTAACGACGAAAAGCCTTGAGCGCGTCGGCCTTGCACCGCAGGATCCGACGACAGACGCAGGCAACCGGAGCTTGGACGATGGACGATACGGCAGTCACGACCAGGACCGACCGAACGATGACCATGACGGGCGCCGGCGGTGCTCTCACGCCGGACCCCGCCATCATCGATCCGGCCGAACACAACATCGTCTTTACCAGCCTCGTCACGAGCGACAAGGACATCGTCGGCCTTGTCGCCTATTCGATCTACAAACAGAACAAATATGATTGGCTGCACGCCTTCAGCCGCCTCCAGGGCCGTATGCCCGACGAGGCCGAAGCGCAATCCTACCTCTTCGGCGAGAGCACGCCGCGGCGACTTGCGACCTACCGCCATCTCGCCGAAGCGGTACTGGCGGGACGCGGCCCCGACGTGCAGAACGGCGAAGCGCCATCGGCGGCGCCGTCCTACGGAGCAGGGATCCGGCGATCGGAGCCGGTACAGCCGAAAGCAAGCTTCCAGTTGAGCGCCCGTTCCATCGTCGGGCTCTGCATCGCGCTCGGCGTCCTGCTGATCCTGTTCTGGCTGCTGCGCAACGGGGCACCACTTCCGCCGACGACCGCGAAGTGAACCTTTCTGCACGCGACCCTGCTGGATCGCGCCTCAGAAAAGGCTGAGTTGCTGCCCGTGCGGGGTCGGAGCCTGGAACAGATCGGTCCGGAGCTTGGCGCGCGTCTTCGCAAATCCGAGCTTCGCGGCGGCCATTTCGAAGCGCCGCCCCAGCATCCAGGCATAGGGGCCCGTCCCGGTCATGCGCTTGCCCCAACTCGCGTCGTAATCCTTTCCCTCACGCATCGACTGGACGAGGCCCATGACGTGGCGCAGCTTGTCGGGGAAGTGGACCATCAGCCACTCCTGGAAGAGATCGCGGACTTCGAGCGGCAGGCGCAGCACGACGTAGCCGGCCTCGATGGCGCCCGCGGCCCGGGCTCGCGCGAGGATCGTCTCGATCTCCGTGTCGTTGATCGCCGGGATGAGCGGCGCCGCCATGACCGTGACCGGGATGCCCGCTTCGGAAAGGCGCCGGATCGCGTCGATCCGCTTCTCCGGCGTTGCGGCACGGGGCTCCATGGTCCGGGCGAGCTTCGGGTCGAGCGTCGTGACGGACAGCGCCACCTTCACCAGCCCTTTTGCCGCCATGGGGGCCAGGATGTCGATGTCGCGCGTGACCAGGGCCGACTTCGTCACGATGCCGACGGGATGGTTGGCCCGGGCCAGGACTTCGAGGATCGAGCGCATCACGCGACGCTCGCGCTCGATCGGCTGATAGGGATCGGTATTGGTGCCGATCGCGATCGTGCGGGGCTTGTAGCTCGCGACCGCCAGTTCCCGCTCGAGCTTGCCCGCAGCGCCCTCCTTGACGAAGAGCTTGGTCTCGAAATCGAGCCCCGACGACAATCCCACGAAGGCGTGGGTCGGCCGGGCGAAGCAATAGACGCAGCCGTGTTCGCAGCCGCGGTAGGGATTGATGGAGCGATCGAAGGAAATATCGGGCGAATCGTTGCGGGTGATGATGGTCTTGGGCTTCTCGATCGTGACCTGCGTAACGAAGCTTCGCGCGTCGGGCAGCGATTCCTCATCCCCGATTTCGGTCTCACGGGTCTCGGGTTCGTAGCGTCCCGACCGATTGCTGACGGCACCGCGACCGTGTCGACGGCCAGCCAGCACCTCGTCGAGCGACAGGGCCCCTCTCGCGGCCGGCCTTGCGCTGCGGCGAGCCCGCGTCGGCCGCGATCCCTGCAATCCCTCGGCATCGGCGACGGTCAGCATCGGCGTCCCTTCCTGTTCGATCCCGAGCGGATCCGCTTGGCGATGAGCGGCAAAGAGAACAAATAAGGAACGAAACGGAAGCCGTCAACGGCGCATCGCGCCGTCGCCGGGGTGATCGCATTTGACTTTCGAGCGAGATTTCCCTTTCCCGCAACGGAGGGTGTCACTCTTCGGGTGACGGGTGGGGTCGGCGGGGGGGTGCGCCATTCGTCGCCGCTTCGCGCCTTCCCCGTTTTGGGGAAAGACCATAGCGCTGGACATCCCGTTTTCTTTCAAATGCGATCGCCCTTGCGCCGTCGTGCCCATCTCATCGACGGGCCGGCACGCGAGGATCTGCCGCTATTCATTGCAGCGTGAACAGCGTGATGCATTTTGCAGCGTTGCCAAGGCGTGCTAGATGGCGACCATGCTGTCCACCATCGTCTTCTCGCCGCCGGCCCCTGCCAACGGAGTGCGGCCGTCTGGGCCTTTGCTCCGCACCTTGGCGGCCCTTGTTCCGGCGACGATCGAAGGCGTCGTGCGGGATGTCACGCTCCTGCAGATCGGGGTCGACGGCGGCGTGTCGACCATCGCGGACGAGGCCGGCTGCCGGTTCGTGGAAGAGAAAGATTTTCCGGCCGCTTTGGCGCGCGGCGTGGCATCGGCGCGTTCACCCTGGATCTTCGTGGTCAAGGCCGGCGCCGTCCCGTCGCGGATCTTCGGCGAGGAAGCGGCTCGGGCTCTCGACGAGGCCTCGAGCCAGGATGGCGTCCTGTTGCTGCGCGAGTCGCCGCTGGGCTGGGCCCGCTGGTTTCCGTCGCTGGCCCCCGTGGTCGGCATCATCCTCACGCGCGACCGCCTGGCCGAGACACGCTGCACGAGCTTCGCCGAACTCGTTCGGCAGGCCCGCCCGGCTCGAACGCTGCCGACGTCGGCGTTGAAGCAAGCCTGATCGGCCAAGTGATCGGCGACACCGTCCCGCCCGTCTAGGATCAAAGAACCTCGAGCGTGCTTCGAACCGGCGCTTCGGGCCGCTCTCCGCCGGCTTGAGGATTCTTGGGAACACCAGTGTCCCCCGTCCTGACACGACCGCGGCACGCGGTCGTGTCGAAGAGCCTGTCCTGAGCTTGTCGAACGGGCGCTCCAGGGCACCTCCCCCGGTCGTCGTTCACCATCCAACGGCTTAGCTCGAAATCGACACGCAGGTGAGTTGATGAGGAGTGAGCAGAGCCGCAATATATTCGAGCTGAACGGTCGTGATCTACGAAGCCTGCCGCCGCAGGTGCTCGTCGAGGCGCGGCATGATCTCGACGAAGTTGCAGGGAAGCGCGCGATAGTCGAGCTGGTGGGACAGGATCCCATCCCAGGCATCCCGGCAGGCCCCCGGCGAGCCCGGCAGGACGAACACGAAGGTGGTGTCGACGAGACCGGCGGTCGCCCGCGACTGGATGGTGGAAACGCCGATCTTATCGTGAGAGATCTGGTGGAAGATGGTCGAGAAGCCGTCCATCCGCTTGGTGAACAGCGGCTCCAGCGCCTCGGGCGTGACGTCGCGGCCGGTGAAGCCCGTACCGCCCGTAGTGATCACGACATCGACCGCATCGTCCGCGACGAAGCCCCGAACGGCGCTTTGGATCGCCTCGACATCGTCCTTGACGAGGTTGCGTCCGGCGAGCCGGTGGCCGGCCGCCGCGAGGCGTTCAGCCAGCGTATCGCCCGACCGGTCCTGCGCGAGATCCCGGCTGTCCGAGACCGTGAGCACAGCGATCCCTAGGGGAATGAAGCTGCGGTCGAGGTCGATCCTGCTCATGATGTCCCGACGTTTTTCACTGGGCCGCGAAGGTGTTGCAGCTCTTGACCTTGCCGCTGTTGAGGCCGGCCATTAGCCACTTCTCCCGCTGCTGCGATGTGCCATGGGTGAAGCTGTCCGGCACGGCATAGCCGCGCGACGCCTTCTGCAGCGTATCGTCGCCGATCGCAGCCGCCGTCGTTTCGGCCTTCTGGGCATCGCCCGGATCGAGGATGTGCCATTTGTCGTTCGCGTTGGCGGCCCAGACGCCGGCCAGGCAATCGGCCTGGAGTTCGAGCTGCACCGACAGGGAATTGGCGTGCTGCTGGTCGCCGTCCTCCTGCTCCTGATGGATCTTGGGCAGGATACCGAGCAGGTTCTGGATATGGTGGCCGACTTCGTGAGCGATGACATAGGCGTAGGCGAAATCGCCCCCGCCCCCGAGCTTCTGCTTCATCTCGTTGAAGAAGGCCATGTCGAGATAGACCTTCTGGTCGACCGGACAATAGAACGGACCCATGGCGGACTGCGCCTGGCCGCAGCCAGAGCGGGTCACGCCGCTGTAGAGCACGAGACGCGGTTTCACGTAATCGACTCCGGTCTGGGCCGGCAGTTGCTGGGTCCATACGTCCTCGATCTCGCCGAGAACGGCCGCCACGAAATCTCCCATCTGGTCGGTGGGCCCTCCGCTGCCACGAGCGGCGCCGTTGGCCGGCTGCTGGCCTTGCGATTGCTGGCCTTGCGATTGCTGGCTTTGCGACTGCTGGGCCTGCTGCTGAGGCACGGGCTGCGGCCGCGGTGCGTTGTTGTAGGGATCGGAATTATACTGCGACGCCCCGTGCTGTCCGGTCAGCACCTCGGCGCCGCCGATCAGAATGCGGGGGTCGATGCCTGTGAAGTAGCCGATGAGGCTCAGGATGATGATCGCGCCGATGCCGAGGCCACCGCCCCCCATGGGGATGCTGAAGCCGCCGCCACCGCCGCCTCCGGCGGAGCCGCTATCGTCGCCGCGCCGGTCCTCGATATTGTCGGACCGTCGCGCGTCTTCCCATCTCATCGTCGTCTCCGTCCTGACCAGCCGCTCGGGCGCGGGACCCTACCAGCCTTGGCAGGGAAACGAAATCGGCGATCGAAGCTGCGAGCCGCAGCTTCGGGCCGGCGGTGTGCCGCGCATCTCTGCACAGTCGCGCCACGTTACAGGGCTGCCTGATGCCAACGGAGGAATGTCATGCTCGAACACTTGCCGACCGCGGTCGGCGCGGCCCTGAAGGGCGTGCGACCCGGCCTCGAAAAGCTGACCTTGAACCTGCACTTCGCCGACGTGCCGCAGACCATCAAGGTCGAGAGCTCCGCCTTCCCGCCCGACGCGCCGCTTCCCGTCGATGCGACCGAGGACGGGCGGAAGGTCTCGCCGCCCCTCGCGTGGCGGGGCGTGCCGTCCGGTGCGGCCGCGACCGTGATCGTGATCGAGGATGCCGACAGTCCGACGCCCGAGCCGCTGGTCCACCTGATCCTGCTCGGCCTGCCTGGCCGGGACGGCCGATTGGCCGAGGGTGAGCTCAAGAGCGCCGGTAGCGCCGGCCAAGCGCACGAACTCGGCCGCAATTCCTTTCTGAAGGCCGAGTATCTGCCGCCCGATCCGCCGAGCGGTCATGGTCCGCATCGCTATGCGCTCCAGGTCTTCGCGCTCGATACGCCGCTGTCGCTCGCCTCCGAGCCGGGCCGCGGCGCCGTCGTCGAGGCCATGACGGGACATGTGATGGCGACGGGATTGCTGATCGGGACCTACGAGCGGAGCTAAGTGGACCGATACCGGTCTCGGTCGACAGCGCTTGAAGCGGGACGCGTTCGGGGCGACATTGGAATCAACGCCTCGACGAACTCCGGACAGACCCCACCATGCAGACCGCGGCCGAGTTGATCCGCATCGAAACCGAATTCGGTGCCCAGAACTACAAGCCGCTCGACGTCGTCATCGCGCGCGGGTCGGGAGTTTATCTGTGGGACGTCGACGGCAACCGCTATCTCGATTGCCTGTCGGCCTATTCGGCCGTCAACCAGGGCCATTGCCACCCGAAGATCCTGGGGACCCTGGTGGAACAGGCGGGGCGTCTCACGCTCACGTCGCGTGCCTTCCACAACGACCAGTTGGCCGGGTTCTACGAAGACCTGGCACGGCTGACCGGCGCCCACAAGATCCTGCCGATGAACAGCGGGGCCGAGGCGGTCGAGACCGTCATCAAGGCGGTGCGCAAATGGGGCTACGAGGTCAAGGGCGTGCCGGAGGGGCAGGCCGAGATCATCGTCTGCGCCGAGAATTTTCACGGCCGCACCATCGGTATCGTAGGGTTCAGCACCGATCCCGAGGCGCATGGGAACTTCGGCCCCTTCGCGCCGGGCTTTCGCGTGATCCCGTTCGGCGATGCCGCGGCGCTCGAGGCTGCCATCACCCCGCGGACGGTGGCGTTCCTGGTCGAGCCCATCCAGGGCGAGGCCGGCGTGGTGATCCCGCCTCCGGGCTATTTCACCGAAGTGCGGCGCCTGTGCACCGACCACAACGTCACCCTGGTGCTCGACGAGATCCAGACCGGGCTCGGCCGCACGGGCGAATTCCTGGCCGAGCGCCACGAGGCCATCGAGGCCGATGTCACGCTGGTCGGCAAAGCGCTGTCGGGCGGCTTCTACCCCATATCGGCCGTGCTCTCGACGACGGAAGTCCTGGGCGTGCTGAAACCCGGCCAGCATGGGTCGACCTTCGGCGGCAACCCGCTCGCCTGCGCCGTGGCCCGGACCGCGCTGCGGGTCCTGGTCGAAGAAGGCATGATCGAGAACGCGGCCCGGCAGGGCGAATATTTTCGCCGCGGCTTGGCGGGCATCCGGTCGAACCTCGTGCGCGAGGTCCGCGGCCGCGGCTTGATGATGGCGCTGGAGCTCGTACCCGAGGCCGGCGGGGCGCGTCGCTTCTGTGAAGCCTTGCGGCAACGCGGACTGCTGGCCAAGGACACGCACGGCCACACGATCCGCATCGCGCCGCCGCTCGTCATCACGCGCGAGGAGGTCGACTGGGCCGTGGACCAGTTCCGCGCCGTTCTGACGGCGGCGGCCTGAATGCGCCAGCCGTCGTTGCGAGCGCACCGCGAGCGCAGCGTGGCGGAACCCAGCTCTATCCTGGATCGCAAGCGCGGTTGCTTCGTCGCTACACTCCTTGCAGTGAAGAGTTGTAAAGCCGCTCGCACTATCCCTGCGGAGCGAAGCGCGCCACGAGTTCGTAATCGCTGCCGGGATAGATCAGACGCACAACGGTCACGGGCCTTTCCAAGCTCCAGGTCTGCCGCTCGACCACGAGACACGGCGTTCCCGTGGCGACCTGGAGCGCTTCGGCCTCGGCCGCATCGGCCCCGATCGCCTTGATCCTGTTTTCGGCGGCCGACCAGGGCACGCGTTCGACGAGCCACGTTCCCGGAGCCACAACGGCGAAATCGACACTGTCGGCTTCGGGCACGGCCGCGAGATTGATGATCCGCTCCTCGTAGCAGAAAGGTCGCGGGCCGGCGAAGTGACGGCACACGAGCGCCAGTACCGGGCCGGGCGACGCGAGCCCGAGCCTCTGGCGATCCGCCGGCGTGCTCTTGCGTCTGGTGCGCCGCACGACCTCGTGGCGGTACGGCAGGCCCAGCGCCTGCACGTCGGCCTTGGGGGTCTGGATGGCCAGGACCGCGGATTGGGAATGCGGGCGCGTCACGAAGCTGCCGGCCCGCCGACGGCGCTCGATCAGGCCGGCCTTGGCGAGTTGCGTCATGACCTTGTTCACGGTCATCCGCGAACAATCGTACTGGCTCGTCAGCTCGTGTTCGAAGGGGATGCGATGCCCTGGCGGCCATTCGCCCGAGAGGATGCGCGCCTCGATGTCCGACAGGATGCGCTGATGGAGCGAAACGACCCCGGCTCTGCCGGCTGCTGCCGCCCGTCCGCTCGAAACCTCGACCGCTCCCATCCGACCTTAACCCCGCTCCCTACGGCCATCCTATCTCGAGTACCACGCTGCCTCTCTAGACCAGCATCGCGGCGCCCCGATCGAGGTAGGTGTCGAGGAACTGGTCGAGCCGCGGGTGGCGCGGTCTGCCGAACACGGCCTGCGGGGTGCCCCGGAGCAGGATCCTCCCGTGGTCCAGGAAGGCGATCTGCTCGCCCACCGAGGCCGCGAAGCCGATCTCGTGCGACACCACCACCATGGTCATGCCGTCGGCCGCAAGCGCCCGCATGACATTCAGCACCTCGCCGGTGAGTTCGGGATCGAGCGACGACGTCGGCTCGTCGAACAGCATGATCTTCGGTTCCAGCGCCAGGGCACGCGCGATGGCGACGCGCTGCTGTTGGCCGCCCGAGAGCTGCGAGGGGTAGTGCCCGGCCCGCGCCTCCAGCCCGACCTTGCTGAGCTGCGCCATGGCCCGCTCCTCGGCCTCCCGCCGGCCGAGGCGGCGCACCGTTCGCAGGGCCTCGGCGACATTGCCGAGCGCCGTCATATGGGGCCATAGGTTGAACTGCTGGAACACCATGCCGATGCGCGAGCGGACGGCCCGGATGCGAGCCGCGGGAAGCCGCACGGGCCGCCCGTCCGCCCCGGCCGCGAAGCCGAGCGGGTCTCCGTTGACCAGGATCGTGCCGGCGCTCGCCTCTTCGAGGAACGCCATGCAGCGCAGGAGCGTGCTCTTGCCCGACCCCGAAGGCCCGATCAGGCACGACACCTTGCCGGCCGGGATCTCGAGATCGACGCCCCGCAGGACTTCGGCCTCGCCGAACCGCTTGACGAGGCCCGTCACGGAGAGCGCTGCGTGGCTCATGCGTGCGCCGGGATGCGGCGGGCCAGCCGCACCTCGGCGGTGCGGCCGAGCCAACCGCAGGCCTCGACGAGCCCCCAATAGAACAGGGCCAGGAGGAACAGCGATTCGACGAAAGCGTAGAATTGCGATCCGATCGCGCTGATCACCATCGTGAGTTCCGGCACCGTGATGATCGACAGCACGGCGGTCTCCTTGAGCAGGACCACCGTCATGTTGACGAGGGCCGGCAGTACCAGCACGATCATCTCCGGGATGATGATGCGGCGGACCGTCTGGCCGCGGGTCAACCCGACGCAATCGGCCGCCTCGAGATGACCCACGGGTACGGCCTCGAAGCCCGCCCGGAAGATCTCGCTGTAATAGGCGGCTCCATAGACGGTGAGGCCGAGGAGACCAGCCGGCACGGGGTCCAGCGACAGGCCGATGAAGGGGCCGCCGAAATAGAGCAGGAAGAGTTGGATCAGGAAGGGCGTGCCCCGCAGCACCTCGACGGCGAAGACAAGCGCTAGTCCCAGCCATCGCGGTCCGTAGCGACGCCCGAGCGCCACGACGAATCCCAGCACGAGCCCTCCCGCGGCACTCGCGGTCCAGACCAGGGCCGTGACGCCGGCGGCATCGATCACGTCGGGAAGGTTCTGCCCGATCAGAGCGAAGTCGAGCGTCATGCCCTGCCCCACCGGGTCCGGCGCTCCAGCATGGCCCCGAGCCCCGCGATACCGAGATTGATGACGAGGTAGAGAAGGCCGGCGGTCGCGAACATGGGCAGCGGTCTGTAGGTGCTCGACGCGAGGTCCTGCGCCATGCGGGTCAGTTCGACCACGCCGACAACAGAGACCAGCGACGACGCCTTGAGGATCATGATGGCCTCGCTGACGAGCGCCGGCAGCGTCAGCCGGAACGCGATCGGCGCGCGGATCCGCCAGAACTGCTGCGCCGGGCCGAGACCCACCATGTCGGCGGCCTCGACCAGACCCGGCGGTACGCCGGCGAAGCCGCCGCGCAAGCTCTCGGCCTGGTAGGCCGCCGTGCAGAGCGAAAGGCCGATCACGGCCGCGACGACACCCGGCACGTTGAGCCCGAAGGCAGGCAGGAGGTTGTAGATCAGGAGGAGCTGCACCAGCAGCGGAACACCGCGAAAGAAGCTCACGAAGACCCTGGCCGGCACCGCAAGGCTCCGGCGCCGCGACAGCATGCCGGCCGAAACCACCATGGCGAGCGCGAGACCGATCGAGATCGACACGGCGCTGATCAGGACGGTGAACCCGGAGGCCTGGACGAGGAGCCAGAACAGTGTCGGAGACACGGCCCGCGGTATCCGCGTCGCGGAGCCGGCTCAGGCAGGACGGTTCAGAGCGCCGGCTCGGTCACGGCGTCAGGCGTGTCGAAGGCCGCGCCGAACCACTTCTTCTGTAGCGCCGCGAGGCGGCCGTCGGCCTTGATCTTGAGCATCGCGGCCTGCACGGCATCGGCCAGAGCCGCATGGTCGGGGTCCTTCGGGATGATGTAGCCGAAATAGGACTTCGGTCCGAACGGCGGGTCGACGACCTCGAACGTGTCGGAGCGCTGCTTGGCCACGAAGGCGATATTGGTCAGGCTGTTGGCGACGGCGGCGAGGCGGCCGGCCGCGAGATCCGCATAAGCCTCGTTGTTGCCGACGTATTCGCGGACCGTCACCTTGGTGGGCATCGTCTTCGCGTAGTCCTGGAGTTGCGCCAGCTGCGACGACGCCTTGCCGGCCCCGACCGTCTTGCCCGCGATATCGGCCGGCTTCATGACCGATGTGTCGCCCTTGCGCTTCATCAGCGCGTCGGTGGCTTCGCCGATCGGCGGGAGGAAACGGTAGCGTTCCATCCGCGCCTTGGTGATGGTGGCGGGCCCGGCCACCAGATCGAATTTGCCGGCTTCGAGACCTGGCAAGACGCCTTCCCAGGGCAGCGCCACCCAATCGATCTTGACGCCCATCTCCTGTCCGATCTCCTGGAACAGGTCGACGTTGAGTCCGACATGCTGGCCGGCATCGATGAAGTCGAAGGGCGCGAAAGCCGTTTCCGTGCCGACCTTGAGCGATCCGGCCGCCTTGACCCGCGCCAAGGCGTCTTCGGCATGCGCGGCGCCGGTCATGCCGAATGCCAGGGCGAGCCCCAAGAACGCCTTCAGGAACACCCGTTTCGTCATCGTCGTCTCCAAGCCGTCCGGAGGCCGCAGGATGTAGTCCCGCACTATTTGCCTATACATAACGAAGCCAAGTCCCGCGTCCTGTCAATCCGGTCCGTGCCGGCCTCCAGGCCTCACAAGCATTGAACCTGCAGGTTCACCGGCCGTCATGGCCGGGCTCGTGGGACAAGCCCGGTCATGAGGGCTTCAAACGAACCCAATCGCTACTGACCGCGCCCCTGTCAGCCGGGCGCGTTTCTCGGCCCGGGTTCACGGCTCGCCGATGAGGTGCAGAACCACCTCCCTGCGGTGCGGGCGCGAGCGGTGCTCGAAGAGGTAGAGGCCCTGCCACGTTCCGAGCAGCATGCTGCCGCCGCCGACCGGGATCGCGATGCTCGTCTGCGTGAGCGCGGTGCGTAGATGAGCCGGCATGTCGTCCGGTCCTTCGAGATCATGCACGTAGGTCCCGCTCTCGGGTGCGATCCGTTCGAAGTAGCGCTCCATGTCGGTCCTGACCGTGGGGTCCGCATTCTCCTGGATCAGCAGCGACGCCGACGTATGTCGGCAGAAGACCGTCAGGAGTCCCGTCTCGATGGCCTGGCCCGCGACCCAGGCGGCCACGGGCGACGTGATGTCGACGAGGCCCTTCCGGCTGGTGGCTTGAGTGAATCGGTGGAGGGCTTGGCGCATGGATGAGGCGTCCTTGGTCGGCTGTTCCACGAACCACGGGACTGTTCCCCGGGATCCGCGTCGGGCGGGCTCATGCGTGATCGCGCCGCGTCGGCTGAGGGGCTGGTGCAGCGCACCGTGATCGCGACGCCACAGGGTTCCACTCGGTCGACCTCCTGCCAGCATTGTTGAAGCCCGGCCCTTGCGTCGCACCAATCGGGCTGCGAAAGATTCGGTTCCGAATCGGTGCAAGTGCTCACCGACCCGAGCATCGCCCAGGCCGGCGCGATCCATCGGTCCGCGAGAGCGACATCGTTTCGGATCAGGCGAGGACGATATGCGAAGCCTTATGCGACGATCTCGGATCGGGCGTTGGAGCGCTGCGGCGGTTCTGACCGCAATGCTCGTGGCAGCGGCGCCCGCGCGGGCTGCCGACGGCGGCTTCTTCGGGTTCTTGTCGTCGCTTGGCGGAGGCGCGGCCCCGGCGCCCGCGGAGGCTCCCCCGTCGGCCGAACCGGAGCGTCCGCTGACGGTTCGGCCCTTTCGCAAGAAGCGCGCGGCACGTGCCTCCCTGGCCCACGCGAACGTGCCCGGCAAGACCGGGCCGGTATCGATCTACGAGGATCCGACGCTGCGAACCGGCGATGCCGTCATGACCAAGGCTGGCATGCGGGTCTTCTCGGGCGCTCGTTATTCGCCGGACCGTCCCTATGGAGACGATGATTTCGTGGCGGTCTCGGCCTCGAAATCGGTCACGCCCGGGCTGAAGAAGACCCTGATCGAGCTGAACAAACTGCCCCCGCACGGCTGAGCGGGGGCGGATGCAGAGCCGCCGATCCGATCGGACCCTGTGAGTGCTTCGACACGGCCCTGCGGGCCGAGGTGGAACGTCGACCCACATCTACGGACCTCATCCCGAGCCGACCGCGGTAGCGGTCGTTTCGAGGGATGCTCCAGAAGCGCCACCCACGCCGTCGTTCGCGACGACGACTCGACCTCGAGACGAAAGCGAGTCGATGCGGGCCAATGACAAAGAGGTCACCAGTCTATTTGGTCTCTGGTATTACACTGCGCGCGCCGCCAGGACGGGCGCGTCTCCGGCGATGGCCTGCGGCGGCGCGTCGGCTGAGGGGCCGCTCGTGCGGGCCAGATAGGCCTCGAGGTCGGCGACCTGCGCGGCGTCGACCCGCAGCCCGAGTTTCGAGCGACGCCACAGGATGTCGTCCGTCGTCATGGCCCATTCGGTGGCGACGAGGTGATCGACCTCCGCAGCCGTCAGGGTGGCGCCGAACGCCTGTCCGAGGGAGGCCTCGGAGGTCGCACCCGACACGATCGACCTCGCCCGCGTGCCATAGGCGCGGACGAGGCGTCGCGCATGGGTCTTCGGCAGGAAGGGCGCCGACGCTTGGATCTCCGAGACGAGCGCCTCGAAGCCGTCGACCGGGAAATCGCCGCCCGGCAGTGGCGTGCGGCCGGTCCAGCCCTTGTTGCGTTCGGATCGGGGCAGGTGCGGTGCCAGCAGTTCGAGCGCATGCTCGGCGAGCCGGCGATAGGTGGTGAGTTTGCCGCCGAAGACCGAGAGCAGCGGAGCACCGGCTTCGGCGTCGAGCGACAGGACGTAGTCGCGCGTGGCGGCCTGAGCCTGCCCTTCCTTTTGCCCTTCGTCGTAGAGTGGCCGAACACCCGAATAGACCCAGACGATGTCGGCCCGGGTGACGGGCTTGGCGAAGTAGTCGCTGGCGGCCTCGCAGAGATAGTCGATCTCCTCGGCCGACGCTTCGACCTTTCCGGGGTCCCCGTCGTAATCGCGGTCCGTGGTGCCGATCAGGGTAAAATCGCTCTCGTAGGGGATCGCGAAGATGATGCGGCCGTCGGCATTCTGGAAGATGTAGCAGCGGTCGTGGTCGTAGAGCCGCTTGACCACGATATGCGAGCCCTGCACCAGCCGGACCTTGGCTTCGGCGTTGATCCGCAGCGCCCCGTTGAGGACCTGCCCGACCCAGGGGCCGGCCGCGTTGACCACCACCTTGGCCCGAATGCGCCTCGGCTCGCCGCCGTCGCGGTCCTGAACGTCGATCGCCCAATGGTCGGCCCGCCGCTCGGCCGAAACGGCCCGCGTGCGCGTCACCACGGTGGCGCCGCGGTCGGCCGCATCGCGGGCATTGAGCACCACCATGCGGGCATCTTCGACCCAGCAGTCCGAATATTCGAAACCCCTGGTGTAGTGCCCGGGCTTCAGGGGCTGGCCGGCGACGTCGCGCGTGAGATCGAGCGTCCGTGTCGCCGGCAACCGCTTCCGACCGCCGAGATGGTCGTAGATGAACAGGCCCAAGCGCAAGAGCCACGCCGGGCGCAGGCCCTTGTGGTACGGGAGAACGAAGCGGAGTGGCCAGACGATATGGGGCGCGATGCCCCACAGCACCTCGCGTTCCATCAGCGCCTCCCGCACCAGACGGAACTCCCGGTGCTCGAGATAGCGCAGGCCGCCGTGGATCAGCTTGGTGGCGGCGGACGACGTGCCGCTCGCGAGGTCGTTCTGCTCGCACAGGAAGACGCTCAGGCCGCGACCCGCCGCATCCCGCGCGATGCCGCAGCCGTTGACACCGCCGCCGATGATGGCGAGGTCATAGGTGGTGTCCAAAATGTCTCCCCCCGACCCTTGAGCCATTCCGGCCGCCGTCGGAGACAATTGCGTCACCTCGGCCGAGCGGACGTTCTCTCGATTGCGCGCCAGAGCCTCGGCAAATGCCGGCGGCTTTGGACGGTCTCGTTGGCGCTTGAGATTAATCGAAAAATCTGCGCCGGCAAGTGAGCATCTCGAACACCGGAACGAAAGTCGCTAGAGCGCCTGACGTGATTGCGAGGCGGCGGACGGTAGGCCGCAGCAAGACTGCGCTAGTGGTCCGACCCAAACGGATGATTTATCTGTTTGGACCAGTCGGCTTAGAGGCGGCGCAACGCTTCGTCTCGAAACGGAAGGTGTACCTTCCGTTCGAGACGGTGCACTAAGCAGACTTTCACAAGTCTGCTTACACTGGGAATTCACAGCAGCATTGATTTTGCTTTGAAAA
>CAXTME010000041.1:33726-36657 GCA_964245215.1 uncultured Lichenihabitans sp. | reverse complement strand
CCGCACTTCGCGGAACCCGGCTGCATCCTGTTCCTTCACGGCGGCGGGTGGGCTTTCGGCAACCTCAAGAGCCACGCCCGTTTCGCCCGGCTCCTGGCCGAGACAACGGGCTCGCGGGTCCTGGCGGTCGACTACAGGCTTGCGCCCGAACATCCCTATCCGGCCCCCCTCGACGACTGCCGGGCAGCGTGGCGCTGGCTGCTCGGGCAGGCCAAGAGCTCTCCCGATCTCGATTGTTTCCTCGCGGTTGCGGGAGACAGCGCCGGAGCCAACCTGGCCGTTGCATTGGCGCTCGATGCCGTGGCGACGGGAATCCGCGGGCCGGACCTGATTCTGTCGTTCTACGGCGCCTTCAGGGCCGGCACCGAGAGCGCATCCTATCGCCGCTTCGCCGAAGGTTTCGGCCTGACCCGGGCCACGATGGGCCGGTTCTGGGACTGGTACGTGCCGACGGCGGAACCCGATCGGCGACGCGATCCCCTGGTGTCGCCGCTCGACGCCCCGGACGAGGCGTTGCGCGCCCTGCCGCCGGTGTTCCTCAATGCCGCGGGGCTCGACCCGCTGCTCTCCGACACGCTGGCGTTCCGCGACCGGCTCGCCAGGGCCGAAGTACCGCATGAACTCGCGGTCCACACCGGTGTCCATCATGGCTTCATGCAGATGACGCTACGCCTCGCCGCGGCTCGCGAGGCTTTCGCGCAGGCGGCGGCCTTCACCCGCTCGCAGGCGACACGGGGGAGGGGCGGTTCGGTTTAGAACGGGTCCTCGATGTCGTGCGTTGCCGGGCATCGCGGCATGAGCGGCGGCATCAGCGGCGGGCTTCCGAGCGCCTTCTTCGAGCAGCCGGTCGTCGATGTCGCGCGCGCACTGATCGGCACGACGCTCCTCGTCGCGGGAATCGGCGGGATCATCGTCGAAACCGAAGCCTATGCCCGGGACGATCCGGCGTCCCACAGTTTCAGAGGGCCGACGCCCCGCAATGCCGCGATGTTCGGTCCGTCGGGCCACGCCTATATCTACAGGTCCTACGGCATCCACTGGTGCTTCAACATCGTCTGCGGGATCGGGCCGGGGTGCGCCGTGCTGATCCGGGCGGTCGAGCCGCGCCACGGGATCGACCTCATGCGGGCGCGCCGCGGTGTCGACGTCACGAGATTCCTGTGCAGCGGCCCGGGGCGTCTCTGCCAGGCCCTCGGTCTCACGGTCTTGCAGAACGGGTTGGCGCTCGACCAGTCGCCCTTCGCGCTGTCGGCGCGGTCGGAGGTGCCGCAGATCGTGGCCGGCCCGCGGATCGGCCTGACGCGTGCAGCCGAGGTCCCCTGGCGTTTCGGGTTCGCCGGGTCCCGCTTTCTCAGCCGAGCCTTTCGGACGCCCGAGAGCGCCGGCCCCGCGTCGATTTAGGGCTCGCGTCGCGGCCGTCGCGGCGTGCATAACGCCCTCTACGACCGCTTCGGAGGATCCGTTTCTTGCTCGATGCCGCCGCGGCACCCGCCGAGCCGCAGTTGCTCCGGCAGCCGGCCTTCATCCGTTTCATGTTGGCCCGGACGCTTTCGACGGCGGGATTCCAGATCACGGCCGTCGTGGTGGGCTGGCAGATCTATGCCTTGACCGGCAGCACCCTCGAGCTCGGCCTCATCGGCCTGATGCAGTTCCTGCCCATGCTGGTTCTGACGATCCCGGCCGGCCATGTGGCGGACCAATATGACCGCCGGACCATCGTCCGAGTGTGCCAGACCATCGAAGCGACGGCCGCCGCGCTCCTGGCGATCGGCAGTCATGAAGGCTGGCTCTCGACCCCTGCGGTCTTCGCGGCCGTCATGGTCCTGGGCGCAGCCCGGACGTTCGAAAGCCCGACGGTCTCGGCATTGCTGCCAGGCGTCGTGACGGCAGCCGATCTGCCGCGTGCCCTCGCGCTCTCGGCCTCAGCCATGCAGACCGCCATCATCGTGGGTCCGGCGCTGGGTGGCGCCCTCTATATCGTCGGGCCGAGCCTCGCCTATGCGGTCGTGGCGGCCATGTTCCTGCTCGCGAGCCTGCTCGTCGCCGGCATAGCCCTGGAGCGCGTCCCGCCACCGCGCGAGCCGCCGACCCTCACCTCGCTGCTCTCGGGCTTCGTCTATATCCGCCATCATTCGGTCGTGCTCGGCGCCATCTCGCTCGACCTCTTCGCCGTGCTGCTCGGGGGCGCCACGGCCCTCCTGCCCGTTTATGCGCGCGACATCCTGCACGTCTCGCCGGTGGGTCTCGGCCTCCTCAGGGCCGCGCCGGCCGTCGGTGCGCTCGTCACCTCGATGCTCCTCTCCTATCGACCCCTGACCAGCCGTGCGGGCTTGAAGATGTTCGGCGCCGTGATGCTGTTCGGCGTGGCCACGACGATCTTCGGCCTCTCGACCTCGTTTCCAATCTCGCTCGCGGCTCTGATGGTGCTCGGCGCGAGCGACGTCGTCAGCGTCGTGGTGCGCGGCTCGCTGGTTCAGCTCGAGACGCCCGACGCGATGCGGGGTCGCGTCTCTGCGGTCAATTCCATGTTCATCGGCACGTCGAACCAGTTGGGCGAGTTCGAATCGGGACTGACGGCCTCGCTTTTCGGCACGGTCCCGGCCGTGGTGCTGGGCGGCGTCGGCACGATCGTGGTGGCCCTGGTATGGTCGCGGCTCTTCCCGGCGCTGCGGCGGGTCGATGACCTCGCGAAGGCGCATCGTTCGGGCTAAGCGGCTGGCACAAGGCTGCACGAGGAGGCAAGGCATGGCGTTCACCTGCACGGTCCCGGCGGTTCCGACCGTCCTGGCCGACGACGACCGCGTGCGGATCACGCGATGGGATTTCGCGCCGGGCGCCACGACGGGCTGGCACGAACACGCCATGAACTATGCCGTGGTGATGGTGACCGACGGCGCCATGGCGGTCGATGTCGACGGCGAGGTCACACGC
>CAXTME010000041.1:0-33626 GCA_964245215.1 uncultured Lichenihabitans sp. | reverse complement strand
CTGCTCGCCTTGGGGCTCGTTCCCGGCGACCGGATCGGCATCTGGTCGCTGAATACCGCCGAATGGGCCTTGACGCAGTTCGCTGCCGCCAAGGCGGGGCTGATCCTCGTCACGGTCAACCCGGCCTATCGCCTCGTCGAACTCGAATTCGCGTTGAACAAGGTCGGTTGCGCTGCCCTGGTGCTCGGGCCGCCGTTCAAGGGTACCGACTACCTCGGCCTTCTGCAGGTCCTGGCACCCGAACTGGCGGAGGCCGAACCCGGGCGGCTCGCGGCAGCTCGGCTCCCGGCGCTGCGCAGCACGATCCTGTTCGGCTCCGCCAGGGCGGCCGGGACCATCGCGTTCGATACCGTGGCCGGCCTCGCCGGGTCGGCCGAGGCAGCGCGCGTGGCGGACCTCAAGGCTTCGATCGCGCCCGACGACCCGGCCAATATCCAGTTCACCAGCGGCACCACGGGCTCTCCTAAGGGCGTGACGCTGACCCACCGCAACATCCTCAACAACGGCTATTTCGTCGGGCGGGCGATGCGGCTTTCGGCCGACGACCGGATCTGCATCCCGGTGCCGCTCTACCATTGCTTCGGCATGGTGATGGGCAATCTCGCGAGCCTCACGCTCGGCGCCGCCATGGTCTATCCGGGCCGCGGCTTCGACCCCATGGCAACGATGAAGGCCGTCGTCGAGGAACGCTGCACGGCCCTTTATGGAGTACCGACGATGTTCATCGCCGAGCTCGACCATCCTGATTTCGCAGGCTTCGACTTGTCGAGTCTTCGCACCGGCATCATGGCGGGGTCGCCCTGTCCCATCGCCATCATGCGGCGGGTGGTCGATCGCATGCATCTGGCCGAACTCACCATCTGCTACGGCATGACGGAAACGAGCCCGGTCTCGTTTCAGAGTGCCGTCGACGACCCGCTGGAGCGGCGCGTCTCGACCGTCGGCCGGGTCCATCCGCATCTCGAGATCAAGATTGTGGACGCCGAGGGCCGCACGGTTCGACGCGGCGAGGCCGGCGAGATCTGCACGCGCGGCTATGCCGTCATGCTGGGTTATTGGGACGAGCCGCAGAAGACCGCCGAAGTGCTCGACCACGACGGCTGGATGCACACCGGTGACCTCGGTACCGTAGACTCGCAGGGTTTCGGCAATATCGTCGGGCGGATCAAGGATCTCATCATCCGGGGCGGCGAGAACGTGTCGCCGCGCGAGGTCGAGGACTACCTCTACCGCCACCCCGAGGTCCAGGACGTGCAGGTGTTCGGCGTACCCGATGATCGCTATGGCGAGGAAGTCTGCGCCTGGATCAAGCTGCGGGAGGGCAGCCGGCTCACGGCCGACGCGGTGCGGGCTTTCTGCTCCGGGCAGATCGCCCACCAGAAGGTGCCGCGCTATGTCGAGTTCGTGGACAGCTTTCCCATGACGGTCACGGGCAAGATGCAGAAATACCTGATGCGGGAGGCGATGGAGCTGAAGCTCGGCCTCGTGGCCGCCGCCACCGCCTGACGGCGCGCCCGTGCCGCCTCAAGGCGGTGCGTGGGTCTCCGAAGAAGCCTCGGCAACGCGCCGGACCCGGATCAGCGCGCGACAGCGTTCGTCCGCCAGTTTGAGCCTCTGACGTGCCAGTCGGCATTGCTTGCGGTACTCGGGACGTCCCAGGATGGAACGACGCTCCTCCGGTAGCGTCTTCCACCAGTATTCATTGCGGGACGCGGCGGACAGCTCCTGTTGCGTTCTGGTCCATTCGGTGTGCCAATCCATGCGCGTCGGCTCCTCAAGCAATGCTTCGAGGAGCCGTGGCGCAACTAGAATGCCAGCCGGACAGGCGTCCGGCGTGCCGACAACAGGTCGTCTACTTCTTGTCGAGGAGCAGGTGACCCTTGCTTTCGATCATGCTCTGGGCCTTCTTCGCGATCATCGCCAGGACCCACGGCAGTTGCAGTGCCAGGGTCACGCTCTCCTCCCCGACATCGAGCAGGCCCGAGATCGTCTGCCCTACGGCGCTGACGCGAAAATCGAGATGGTTGCCGGTCCAACGGTTCTCCAGAACCATGAACTTGCCGGCATATTGCTCCTTCAACTGCTCGATTCCGGCCTGCAGCCGGCGCTGAGCTTCTGCGGCGCCGAGCTGATGCGGAATGGAGACGACGAGCGGCTTGGTCATGGGGCAACCTGATTGGAGCGATCGCCCTCCATATATGGATCCGCGGCGATTTTCACACCGCGGGTCTAACGGGCTTGCAGCGGCTCGGGGAAGCTCCGTCCGGGACGAAGCGCATCTCGCAAGGCTGCAACGGACACGAACCCGATCCGGCGAGTGACGCCCTGCAGTGACGGCCACTCATGCGATGCCGGAGTTCCTCGTCCCGCCGCATGAGTTTGGAGAGCAGGTCGCATGCGGCGTGGGAGTCGAGTCCCTGGCGCTCCAAAGTCGCAATGATGTCCAGCTGATGCTCGATGAGGAACCGGAGATTGCCGATCTCGTGTGCCGTCATCGTCGTGTCGTCGCTCGTGCCAAGCATCGCGAACCCTCGCCCGCAGCGAAGTTCAATGTGTCGCAATTGTCTTAAGGGACCGTTGGCGATGGCGGCGGCAGGCGTTCAGATCGAGCCGATCATGGTCCGGATGCGCTTGCCCAGGACGTCGACCGCGAAGGGCTTGGTCATCATCTGCATGCCCGGATCGAGATGGCCGTTGCCGAACGCCGCATTCTCGGCATAGCCCGTGATGAACAGCACCTTGAGCTCGGGGCGGAGCAGGCGGGCCTGTTCGGCAAGCTGGCGTCCGTTCATGCCGGGGAGCCCGACATCAGTGACGAGCAGGTCGATGCGCCGGGGCGACTGGAGAACCACGAGGCCGGCCAAGCCGTCGGGCTCTTCGAGCGCCGTGTAGCCGAGGTCGCGCAGCACTTCGAGCACGAGATCGCGCACCGTGGCATCGTCCTCGACCACCAGGACCGTCTCGCCGTCCTCGGCTCTGGGCGTCACGCCCGGCTGCTCGACGACCGTTTCCGTGTCCTCGCCCCTAAACCGCGGCAGGAAGATCTTGACGCTCGTCCCCTGGCCCGGTTCGGAATAGATTTTGATATGCCCGCCCGATTGCCGGACGAAGCCGTAGATCATGCTGAGCCCGAGGCCTGTGCCCTGGCCCAGGGGTTTGGTCGTGAAGAACGGGTCGAAGGCGCGGGCAACGACGTCCGGCGGCATTCCGAGCCCCGTATCGGTCACGGACATGACCACGTAGTGACCAGCCTCGAGGCCGGGCTCGTGCGCCACATAGGCTTCGTCGAGGATCGCATTGGCGGTTTCGATCGTCAGCCGCCCACCATCCGGCATCGCGTCGCGTCCGTTGATCGCGAGGTTCAGGAGTGCGTTTTCGAGCTGATGGGGATCGCAGAGCGTCAGCCACAAGGCGTCCGTCTCGACGGTCCGCAGCACGGTGCTTTCGCCGATGGTGCGTCGCAGGAGTTCGTCCATCGAGGCGACGAGCTTGTTGAGGTCGACGGGCTTGGCATCGAGCGGTTGGCGGCGCGAGAACGCGAGCAGCCGATGCGTCAGGGCGGCGGCGCGGTTGGCCGACGTCATGGCGAGGCCCGCGTATCGTTCGATCGTGTCTGTTCTGCCGGCCGCCAGCCGCTTCTGCATCAGGGCCAGCGACCCGATGATGCCGGTGAGAAGATTGTTGAAGTCATGCGCGATGCCGCCGGTCAGCTGTCCGATGGCCTCCATCTTCTGGGCCTGGCGCAACTGGTCCTCGGCGCGGCGCTGGGCCGTAATCTCGTGCGAGATGCCGATGAGCCGCTGGACGTCGCCGCTCTCGATCGATAGCGGCGCCAAGACGGTTTCGGCGGTGCGCGACTCGCCCCCCACCTCGACGTTCATCTCGTAGCGGACCGGTCTACCGCTCGCGGCACATTCGAGGCAGCGCGCCAGCAGCGGATCATCGGGCCGTGTCGCCTCGGAGACGTTCCCGCCGATCAGTTGGGTTGCGGACCGGCCGGTGAACTGCTCGGTCGCCGCATTGACGGCCTCGAAGACGGCGCGCTC
This sequence comes from uncultured Lichenihabitans sp., assembly GCA_964245215.1. Lineage (GTDB taxonomy): Bacteria > Pseudomonadota > Alphaproteobacteria > Rhizobiales > Beijerinckiaceae > Lichenihabitans. The sequence continues at coordinate 29,580 of CAXTME010000041.1, read as the reverse complement.
TCCCGGACCGACCCGTACCAGGAAGATCGCGGCCGGCGCATTCTCGAACAGCGTCCGGAACCGCGCCATGCTGGACGCCAGTTCCGCGGTTCGCTGGCCGACCCGGAGCTCGAGTGTCGCATTGAGGTCGATCAGGGCGGCTTCGGCGCGGGCACGCTCCAGCGCTTCCCACATGCGGGCCGCGACTTCGCCGATCAGCGCGATCTCGTCGGCCGACCAGCGGTGCGCATCCGTCCGGCCGAGTGTCACGATCCCCCGCAGCCGGCCGTCGCGGTTCAACGGAACCGCCACGACGGTGCCGAGACCCCGCATGATCGCTGACGGCTTCGAAGCGGCCGATTGGCCCGCCTCGAAGACGGTCGTCAGGCCGCGCCCCAGTTCCTCGACCTGGCGGGCGCCGAGGCTCGCCAGCGGCATCGTTGGCGCGAAGGGCGCGACGGTCCCATTGGTCCAGGAGACGGGGTAGAGGAGGCTTCCGTCCGGCCCGACCTCGCCGTAGCCGGCCCGGTGCGCGTGCAACTGCCGGCCCAGGGCTTCCGATGTCGTCTCCATGATCTCGGTCGTATCGACAGAGTCGCGCAGGCGGTCGCCCAGCACCAGCAGGAAGCTCTGCCGCGCCTGGTTGCGCCTCAGGATCGCCGTCGCCTGCACGCGTTCCAGCGCGTCCCAGGTGCGGGTCGCCACATCCTCCACCAGCGCCACCTCTTCAGGCAGCCAGCTGCGAGGGACTTCGGAGACGATGTGGAGCAGCGCTCTCAGCCGGCCGTCGCGGATCAGCGGGACAGCCAGTCCCGTCCCCCCGAATTCCGACTCGGCCTCCGTGCCGACGATCGTCATGCCGGATTCGAAATCCGATGCGCGGCCGAGGGCCAAGACCGCGAGAGGCATGACGGCTCTCGACGCGTCGACGCTCCCATCGGTCCATTCGGCTTCGACGGCAGCTTCGTGACGGGCCAGATCGATCTCGGCGAAGAGGACCCGGGTCGCTCCCATCTCCCGGCCCAAGGCGGCCGTTGCGGTGGTCGTGATGTCGTGCCGCTCGGTCGCGGAGCGGAAGCGGTCGGCGAGGGCCAGGAGCAGCGCTTGCCGGTTCTCGACCACCTTGCGGTGTTCCAAGGTTTCGGTCGTACCTTGCCAGGACAGGACAAGGCCCGTCGGGCCGCGACGGGCCATGGCGCGGGAACGCATCCAGCGATAGGACCCGTCGCCGGTGCGCATGCGATGTTCGATATCGTAGGGCCGCCCGGATCCGACGGCTGCGGCCCAGGTCTGCAGGGTGCGGGCCCGGTCTTCGGGATGGAACGAGCGGATCCAATCGCTGCCGAGACCCTCGCCCGTCCTGAGGCCGGCGAGCGCCTGCCAACGCGGACTGAGGTCCGTGATCGAGCCGCTTGGATCGGCGACCCAACCAGCTTCGTAACGCGCCGCATCGCGACTGCCGCGGGCCAGCGAGCGGCGGTTGTCCTTGACCCTCCCGGTGGCATCCCGAGCCAACACGAGCACCCCGAGCACGAGGCCGCTCCGATCCACGACAGGGCTGCCGTCGAGATCGAGCCAGCGGTCACGCATCAGGCCGGCCGCAGGGTCGGCCACGAGGCGGCGCTCGACGACCGACAGGCTGCGACCCGAAAATCCCGCCTCGACGAGATCCGCGAAGGCAGCCCAGCCGTCACGAGCCGAGGACCCGAGAGAATCTGGCACCAGTCCAGCGAAGGCCGGGTTGAAGATCGCGGTCGCGGTGGGGCCCCAGAACGAGACCATCGGTGCCGGCGAGAGCCGCAGCAGATCGACCGCCGCCCGCATAGGCTCGGACCATCGATCCGGCGGCCCGAGCGGGGTGAGGTCCCATTTCGGATTGCCGATCGTCGGCAGAGGTGCCGTAGCGCCCGCAGAGTCTTCCGGGGCGCGCGGCAGGCATCGGTTCATCGTGAACCACCGCGGGAATCGTTCCCCATCGAAGTGGCGACAGGCTTTCGGCGACCCGCGGAAGAGCTCGGCCGTCGGACCGGTCCGGTCGCGCTGTGGATCGTCATCGTGCCACTACCACATTCGCAGCATGGGCTGCATGACCGGTGCAACACGGGACTCTCCCCGGGGGCACGGGACTCGTTCCCCCTGTGTCTCCTGTAAAGGATCAGGAGGAGGTCTGCATCCTCCAAACCCATATCCGGCAGCGCAGCGCGGAAGCGAATCGCGACAGGGTTGAGAAGAACTGACCGCCGGTCCACGACTGTTGATACATGATGTCGGGGAGCGCTGGTACCACCACCCCGGCTCGAACGGGGGACCTCTAGATCCACAATCTAGCGCTCTAACCAACTGAGCTATGGCGGCATATGCAGCGTGAGGCCAGACCGATAAAAGCAACAGGCTCGAAAATCAAGCGGTGCGGCGCGAACGGCGACCGCAAGCTTTCTAAAAACCTGCCGGGTTTCGAGGGAACCCGAGGCGCCCGGCCATTCAGCAACGGCGGCAGATGGTCCTAGTGGTCCGTCGACGATGGGCTGAAAGGCTTCATTGCATCGAGGGTGATGGTTCGCGCCAGCGTCGTCAATTGCCGGCCCTGCGTCGTCAGAAGCTCCATCTGACGACGAAAGTGGTGAGTGTTGACCGCAACCACTTCCGTGACCGAGGTGGCACCCATCAAGGCGGTGAGGAACTGACCGTTCGCGGCCATGTTGGCGGCCAGCATTCCGACCACTTGCGCGCCATAGGCGCCGATGGTTTCGCCGGGTAACGGGAGACTTCGCCGCAGCGTCTCGCCGGTACGCTCCAATGTTTCGGTCGGAGACGCGGGCAGGTCGGCGGGCGGCGCCATCTCGTCCGCAACACCCGCGAGAGCTTCTCCGGCGGCGTTGGCCTCGACGGTGACCAAGCCCGCAGTCTCGTCGACAGGAGCCGAGGGCTCGATCGCTTCGAGCGGCGGCAGCGTCAGGGCGGGTGCCTCCTCAACCGACTCGCCATGGCGTCGAACCCCCGTGCTCGCGATCTCGACTGGCGGGACCGCAGCCGCGAGGGACTCCGACGGGCCGGGTTCCGCAGCGGAAACATCAGACTCCGATCGGATCGGCGTGACGGTCGCCGCTTCCGTCATCGGCTGCGGCACGGGCTCGTCCCCGTGTTCTCCGTCGCCATGCTCCTCCTGGATCACGACGTGATGCGCTGCCGCATCGACGGCTTCGGCAGCCTTGTGGGCAGCCTCGTCCATCATCGCCGGCGTGACCTCGCCGATGGCCGCCGTGTCCATGCCGGACCCGACCGGAAGCTTCGACTCGAACGGCTCCGAACCGACATCGAGGTCAGATGCAGCGACTTGAGAGATTCGGCGGCGGTCTCGTCGCGGCTTCTGCGCCATCATGCATTACCCTCAGCGGTATCATGGGTGGGTTGAGCAGCTCGAGGCGGGCGTCTGCTGCCCCGGCATCCTTCCGACGTGCGGCGTCACCGGTCCAGCCGTGACGCCGCCAGTCTCACTCGCCTTGCGTGGCTTGGTCGGTCGCCGATTTCATGGTCGAGGCCGCTGTCTGCACAGCGCCTTGCATCAAGGAGCCTAGCTCCTTCGCCTGCTCCTGGATGGTGGTCATCTGGGACTTGGCGTAATCCGACTGAAGCGTCAGAACTTCCTGCAGATCCTTGGCGCGGACGAGCTTCTGAGCGAGATCGAAAGCGCTGCGGACGTTGCTCTCCGCAAAGCCCATGGCCTTGCTGCCGAGGCTCTTGGCGTTGGTTGTCATCGAAGCGGCGCTCGTGTCGGCTTGACCGGCTGCTTTCTGGGCGGCGGTCATGAAACCGTCGAAAGCACGGCGGGCTTGATCGACGCTCTTTTCGGCAAGGTCGCGCATGTCGGACGGGACTTCATAAGACGGGGTGGTCATCACACTCTCTCCTGTTTTCTGGTTCGATCGAACCCGCAACTTGCAGCGGGGGGAGGCCAGGACCTGAGTGCCGACCGCGACACGCTGCCTAGCCGAAGTTGTGCTGCGTCGCAACATAATTGTGCATTGCAACAATTCTTAGCTCATGCACTGCGTCTTCGCGGGGCATATGACTAAGTTTCTATTAAAACGTGCTAGCCTCGGCGAAGGTGGCGTCGACGAGACGGTAATTCGCGATCCGACGGGAAAGGTCGGCGGCATAGGATCAGGCGGTGTCGATGAGTCATAGTGCTGAGCCAATCGACAAGCTGGCGACCGTTGTCGACGAAATGTTCGACCATCCCGCATTCGCGTCGTTGAAGACGCATGATGCGGCCTTTGCCCTGGTGCGGGTATCCGACGGAAACGTGTTGTGGGTCAACGATTCCGCGGCGACCTTCTGGGGCACGCGCGATCTCGGCGCGCTCGGACGAAATCTCGCCACCCAAGCTGGCCCGGGCAGCGGGCTCGAGGGTCTCGTCCGCGGCACCACACTCTGGGCATCGCCGCGCCTCGGGCGTTTGCGCCTCGCCCATGCCCTGAGGCTCCGCAGCCACGTCATGCTGTTTCGGACAGGAACCGGCGCCGACGGCGAATTGCTCATGGGGCTCGCACTCCCGGAGACGGCCGCGGGACAGGAAGGCCCGACCGATGCGTGGCGCCGCGGGCCGGACGAACCGGGCCGCATCGGCGGGGAAACCGTTGCTCCGGCATCTCGCATCGTGGCGGCGCGCCCGGATGCCGCCGGGACGCAAGACCCGGCCCCCGCCGCGGCGGGCGATCCCGAGAGCGACGGGCTCAGCCTCGCGCGGCGCAGCCAGATCGCCGTTCTCAGGGATCGGCTTCATGCGGCCGCCGATGGCGCCAGTTCTCTACGGCTGCTTTGGCGGACGGACGCCGACGATGTGGTGACTCAAATCGACGCGGAAACATTCGCGCGGCTGGGTACTCCCGTTGCGTTCGACCATGTGGCCCTGGCGAGAGCGGTCGGCGTCTGGGATGCCGACGCCGGTGCCCGACTGGCCGCCGCCCTCGCGACCCGGGCGACCTGGTCCGGTATTACGGTCCGGCTGCCCGTAGCCGATGCGGTCGCCTCGGTGCCGATGGCGCTCAGCGCATCGCCGATCTTCGCGCCGGGGCGAAGCTTCTCAGGGTTCCGCGGTTTCGGCACGATCGATCTCACGCAGCTCGAACTGGCTCCGGCTCGCGAACGCGCGGCGCGCGGCGGGCATCGCCCCATCGATGAGCTGCAGGGCGCCGAGAAACCCGACATGCCTGAAACCGCAGGCGGCGGTGAAGAAACCGGGGTGGAGCCGGGAGCAGGTCCGGCTTCCCTCGAAGAGCATCCCGGCAATCGGAGCGACGAGTCGGCAGCCGTCCTACCCGCGGACATGCCGCCTCATCCAGACCTGCTCGGAACCACGTCCTCCGCGCCGGAACCCGACAGAGCGCTGTCTTCGGCGAACGTCGTCCATCTTCGTCCCTTCCAGACCGGAGCCGGCCGGTTCGGCGCATTGCCGCCGAAGGAAACGACGAGCCACGAGACCACCCTTGCTGAAGTGACGGTAGAAGGGCTTCCGTCGCCGGTGCCGTCGGAACAGACGGAGGACGATGAAGACGAGGCTTTTCGGGCCTTGCGTGACGCCCTGCTGGCGCAGATCCCGCCCGACACTGCGACGGCTTCCGACGAGGGCCCGCATCACCGGGCGGAGGTCCACGGAGCTTCAAGCGACCAAGACCGCTCGCAGTCCTCCGATCCGCCGCAAGCCTCGTTGGAGACCGCCGATCCGGCTCTCATCGGCGAAACCGAAGAGCCTGCGGCGATCGATCTCCCACCGCAGCCGGTGACGCCAGAGGCCCCGCCGAGGATCGATCTCATCGACCACCTTCCCGTGGGCGTCCTGGTGATCGGCGCGGGCCTGCCGCTGTTCGCCAATCCGGCTGCTGCCGGTCGCTTGGGTTACGCGGGCGTCGGCGATCTGATCGGGAAGGGAAAACACCTCGTGGTGTCCGAACTTTCAACGGCCGACACAGGGACCCTGGTGCTGCGCGACGCCGATGATCGGGCCGTCGCGATCCCGGCCGAGCGCCGTGACATCGAGTGGGATGGCGGCGCCGCAGTGCTTTGGACCATCGGCGGCCCGCCCACGAGCGAGCGTGGCGCTTCGGGCACCTCACCGACCGGCACGGCGGGTAGTGAGCCGGGCGAACAGCCCGACCCAGGTGACCAAGGCTCCGGCGAGTTGCTGGACCGCGTCGACGATGCCGTGGCACTGCTCGACGTCGAGGGGCGCATTCGCCGGCTCAATCGTCGCGGGGAGACCTGGTTCACGCGGTCCGGCCACGAGAGCGCCGTCGGGGCTGCCTTTACCCAGCTGCTGGCGCCCGACAGCCGTGCGGCAGGGCTCACACTCCTGGGCGACGTCAAGGGACAGAAGGAGGGAACGGGCGCGGCACCGCTGCAGCGCGAGGTGGTGGCCCGAACGGTCGATCTCGCGACGATGCCGGTCCTGCTCACCCTGGGCAGGCTCGGTGCTTCCGGTTTCTACATGACGCTGCGCGACGTGACATCGCTCAAGCGCGCGGAGCGGGACCAGGCGCGTGCGCAACACGACCACGAGCGCGATTCCGGCCGGCTTCCGGAATTCCTGGCCAAAGTCAGCCACGAGATCCGTACCCCTCTCAATGCCATTCTGGGCTTTGCGGAGGTGATGATCGAGGAACGCTTCGGGCCGCTCGGCAATGCGCGCTACAAGGATTATCTTCGGGACATCCATGCCTCCGGCACGCAGGTCGTCAGCCTCGTCAGCGATCTCCTCGATCTGTCGCGCATCGAAGCCGGGCGGCTCGAACTCGAGGTCGGCGCCCTTGACGTCAACAAGATCGTGTCCGAGACGGTGGCCCAGATGCAGCCGGAGGCGCATCGGGAGCGCGTCATCATGCGCATGTCGCTGGGCGCCCGTACCCCCGCGGTTCTGGCCGACGAGCGCTCGGTCCGTCAAATCGTGCAGAACCTGCTCTCCAATGCGGTGAAGTTCAACGAACCCGGGGGACAGGTCATCGTCTCGACGGCGTTGAGCGACGGGGGCACGGTGGTGCTGAGGGTGCGCGATACGGGGATCGGCATGACCGATGCCGAGATCGCGGCCGCGCTGGAGCCTTTCCAGCCCGTCTCGGCGCAGAAGCCTTCGACCGGCAACGGGCTCGGTCTTCCCCTGACACGGGCCCTGGTCGGAGCCAACGGCGCCAGCATGGCGATCCGCAGCCGCCCGCGCGAGGGGACCTTGGTGGAAGTCGCGTTCGCCCTCGCGTCCGCCGATGAGGCGCGCCTGCCGGCTTGATCGATGCCTGGGCCGCCGACCTGCTCGACGAAACCTTCGTCAGGGCGCCGGAGGCGCCGCGCCGAGTCGGGCCGCAATCTGCGTGGTGATCTGATCCGCCACCGTCTTGGCGTCACGGATTTCGGCGTCGCGTGCCGCGCGGATATTGGCAAACCGCTGGGCCGACCGGTCGTAGACGGCAGCGCTCGTGACGGTGCCCGAGACGAGCGGCGCACCGCCCTGGATGGGGACAAGTTTGTAGGTGATGTCGGTGACCACCGTGGCGTCCTGCGCGCGCTGGGTCACGATGTCGATGAGCGCCGTCTGCACGCGCTCCGCACTCGTGAGCTGCAGGCGATATTTGGGCGCGGCACTGTCGCCCGTGCCGTTCAGGTTCGTGATCAGCTGGTCGTGCAGGTAGTGGCCGAGGTTGTCGGGAACCGGATCGACCGAGATGGCCCTGAGCTGGGCACCGAGGTTCCCGCCCGCCCCCAGGTACATGGGGGCGAAGCAACCCGAGAGCCCGACCGAAACAAGGACCAGGAGCGCCGCGACGGCACGGGATGACCGCGGGAGCGGTGGGCGGTCAGACCACGACATTGACGATCCTTCCGGGCACGACGATCACTTTTTTGGGTTCCCGGCCGAGAAGCGCCTGCCATACAGGCTCGAGCGCCAGCGCCGCGGCCGTTACGGCTTCGGTATCGGCATCGCGAGGCACCGTGAGTTCGGCACGCTTGCGACCGTTGATCTGCACCGGAAGCACGACGGTCTCCTCGATCACGAGCGCACGGTCGGCCCTGGGCCACGCCGTCGCGGCGACGATCGTTCGGTGTCCGAGGACCGCCCATGAGGCCTCGCACAGATGCGGCATGAAGGGCGCCGCGATCTGCACCAGGATATCGGCCGCCTCGCCGAAAGCGCGGGCCAAGGCGCTGCCCTGCGCCACCGGTTCCTCGGTCGTGGCGATGGCCGACGAGAGCTGGTTCGACAGGTCGTAGATGTGGGCGACGCACCGGTTGAAGCGCAGCCGCTCGATATCCTCCTCGACCCGGATCAGCGCGCGGTGCGCCGACTTGCGGACCCCGGACGCGCGCGCCTCGTCGTCGCCGGTGGCACCGGACTCGCCCGCCGAGGCCCGCTCCAATTCGCCGACGAGCCGCCAGAGACGTTGCACGAACTTGGCCGATCCCTGGACGCCTTCTTCGGTCCAGATCACGTCCCGGTCGGGCGGGCTGTCCGACAGCATGAACCAGCGCGCCGTGTCGGCCCCATAGGTCTCGATGATATCGTCCGGGTCGACGATGTTGCGCTTCGACTTCGACATCTTCTCGATGCCGCCGATCTCGATCGGCCCTCCGGTCGCGAGCAGCACGGCCTTGCGGTCGGACCCGGAGCCTTCCAGCCGGATCTCGTCCGGCGACACCCAGGCACCGTCGGGTCCGCGATAGGTCTCGTGCACCACCATGCCCTGCGTGAACAGGCCGTGGAACGGCTCGTCCATATCGACCAGCCCGACGACCCGCATCGCACGGGTGAAGAAGCGCGAGTAGAGCAGGTGCAGGATCGCGTGTTCGATGCCGCCGATATACTGGTCGACGGGCATGAGCCTGTTCGCAACCGGCGGCGTGGTGGGGCTCTCCTGGTTCCAGGGATCGGTGAACCGCGCGAAATACCACGAGGAGTCGACGAAGGTGTCCATCGTGTCGGTCTCGCGCCGTGCATCGGCGCCGCAGCGCGGGCACGGGACCCGGCTCCAGGTCGGGTGACGCTCGAGCAGATTGCCCGGCGCCTCGAAATCCACATCATCGGGCAGCCGAACCGGCAGGTCCTCGACCGGAACCGGCACCGTGCCGCAGGCGGCACAATGGATGACCGGTATGGGGCAACCCCAGTAGCGTTGACGCGAGATCCCCCAGTCGCGGAGCTTGAAGTTGACCTGCCGCTTGGCCTGAGGAGCACCGCCGAGCGACACGGATTCGAGCCGGCGCGCCACCTCGTCCTTGGCCTCGGGAACCGTCAGACCATCGAGGAAGCGCGAGTTGATCATCCGCCCGTCTTCGGCGAATGCGATATCGCCGACCGTGAAGCTTGCGGCGTCCACCCCGGCCGGACAGACGACCGGCACGACCGGAAGGCCCTTGCCGCGCGCGAAGTCGAGGTCGCGCTGATCGTGGGCCGGACAGCCGAAGATTGCCCCCGTACCGTAGTCCATGAGGATGAAGTTGGCGACGTAGACCGGCAATTCCCAGTTGGGGTCGAAGGGATGCCGAGCGCGGATGCCGGTATCGTAACCCTTCTTCTCGGCCGTCTCCAAGGCCGCCACGGCCGTGCCGAGCCGCCGGCACTCATCGATGAAGCCTGCCAGAGCGGGATCCTGGACGGCGACGGCTTGTGCGAGCGGATGGTCCGGCGCCACCGCGAGGAAGCTCGCACCGAACAGCGTGTCAGGCCGGGTCGTGTAGGCGTCGAGCGTCGTTTCCTGGCCCGGCACGGTCGCGGGATCGAGCTGCCAGCGGATCGTCAGGCCTTCGGATCGTCCGATCCAGTTGCGCTGCATCAGGCGCACCTTCTCGGGCCATTGGTCGAGCGTATCGAGCCCGTCGAGCAGCTCTTGCGCGTAATCGGTGATCTTGAGGAACCACTGGGTCAGGTCGCGTTGCTCGACGACGGCACCCGAGCGCCAGCCGCGTCCGTCGATCACCTGCTCGTTGGCCAGAACGGTGTTGTCGATGGGGTCCCAATTGACCTTGGACCGTTTTCGATCGACGAGGCCGGCGTCGAGAAAATCGAGAAAGATGCGTTGCTGTTGCTTGTAATAGCTCGGATCGCATGTCGCGATCTCGCGGCTCCAGTCGATCGACAGGCCCATGCGCTTCAGCTGCGCCCGCATGGTCGCGATATTATCGTAGGTCCATTCGGCCGGGTGGCGCTTGTTCTGCATGGCGGCGTTTTCGGCCGGCAGGCCGAAGGCGTCCCATCCCATCGGATGGATGACGTTGAACCCTTTGGCCCTGCGATAGCGCGCCACGACATCGCCCATGGCGTAGTTGCGCACATGACCCATGTGGATGCGCCCGGAGGGATAGGGGAACATCTCGAGGACGTAATATTTCGGGCGAGGGTCCTGGTTCGAGGCTTGGAAGGTCTGGCGTTCCTCCCACACCGTCTGCCAATGGGCTTCGGCAACGCCGGCGTTGTAGCGGTCGGTCAACATCATCTGCCGTCTGGTGGGACCCACTCATCCTGAGTCGCGGCAGTGAACATGAAAAGTGTAAACGGTCAAATAGCCTAAGCGGGTTCGCCTTCGGGCGTCGACCGAGAGGCCGATAGCGGGTGCCAACCGTTTCGGAGCTCGGCACTCCCGGCCGTCATCGAATGGCGGCGGCGCGCGTCAGCGCCAAAGAATTCACTACCGCGAGTTTAGCTGGCTTATCTTGTGTTAAGGAGATTCGCCTACAACGCGATCTACACCTGGTCGCCGACCAAGCGGGACAGCCACGTAGGATCGTGATGGGTACGGTTCGAAATCTCGCGGCGGTCGAGCTGGTCCAATCACAGCTCTCAACCAGCCCGTTCGTCATCGGGACCGACACGACGGGTGGCACGCCTCTCGAACTGATCGCCGGCGACGAGAACGCCGGAGTCTACCTGCAGTTGCTGATCGATCTCCTGATCAGCGACTTTCCGGAGGCAGTCTACATCAAGGACCGAAACAGCTGCTTCGTGTTCGCCAATGAAACCATCGCGCGCCATCATGGCTTGAACCGAGCGTCCGAACTCGTCGGCAAGACCGACCACGACATCCACCCCTCAGAACAGGCCGAAGAGTTCTTCAACCGCGAGCAGGATCTTATCCGCACCGGGATTGCGATCATCGACCATTGCGAATGGATCGGAGCGAGGTGGTATTCCTCCACCAAGATCCCGATCCGCGATCAGAACGGAACCGGCGAGGTCATCGGCCTCATCGGTGTCGGGCGGGACATCACGGTCCAAAAGCAGGCCGAACTCCTGCTGGTCGAACAAGCGCGTGTCATCGAGATGATTGCACGCGATGCTTCTCTCGATCAGGTCTTGGCCAACCTGATCGGCTTGGCGGCGACCCATCTCCCGGGCCTTGACGGAACCTACGCGATCGAGAGTGACGTCGAGGGATGTCGTCTGAGCGCCGACCCGGCGGACCTTGGCGTCTACGGAGCCGAGACCGCGGACAGTAGACCGAAGCGGCACTGGTGCGCACCGATCCTCAACGATGCGCACCAGCTCATGGGGACGATGACGTTTAAGTCGACCGAAGCGCGGCTTCCTTCGACACACGAGCGTGGCATCCTCGAGGTGATCAGCAGGATCGCCAGGATGGCGGTCGATCGTCAGAAAACCCAGAGTCGCATTCGTTATCTGGCCTACAACGATAGCCTGACGGGCCTGTTCAACCGAGCCTGCCTGACCGAGAAGCTTGTCGAGGCCATCGGAGAGGCAGCGGCGTCCGCCACCACGCTCGAGGTGGCGGTGATCGAGCTCGACGAGTTCAAGCTGATCAACGATACCTTGAGCTACAGCATCGGCGACGAAGTCTTGAAGGTTTTGGGACAGCGTCTCCTCGCCTTGAAGGGACCCGACGACAGGGTGTTTCGTGTCGGCGGCGACGAATTCGTGATCGTCCGGGTCGAGTCGCGGCCAAGACCGCACGATGCTGCTTCCTTGAAGGCGATCTGGTCCGCCCTAGCCGAACCGATGCAGATCGGCCCCCATTCGGTCCGCGCCACGGCGAGCGTCGGCGTCGCCGCTTACCCGAGCGATGGCAGCACAGCCAGCGCCATCATGATGAACGCCGGAACCGCCATGCACCGGGCCAAGGATCTCGGTGGCAATCGCATTAAACACTACAAGCCCGAGTACGGGAAGGCAGCCGAGGAGCGCCTGACCCTGATCAGAGACCTCGAAGGAGCTCTAGAACGGAACGAATTCGAGATCCTCTACCAACCGCAGGTCAAGATCGAGACTGGCGACATCTTTGCGGTGGAGGCCCTGCTGCGATGGAGTCATCCGGCCCTGGGGTATGTCTCACCGGTCGCCTTCATTCCCCTGGCCGAAGAAACGGGCGCCATCGTCCCGATCGGCCATTGGGTGCTGAAGCAGGCCTGCCTGCAGTGCAAGGCCTGGCAGGATCTGACGCTGAAACCCGTGACCGTCTGCGTCAATGTCTCGCCTCGCCAGTTCGGAGAACCCAAATGGGTCGATAGCGTCTTGAGGATGCTCGAGCAGACCGGGCTCGACGGCCATCATCTCGAGATCGAGATCACGGAAAGCTGCCTCATGGTCGATGTCGACAACGCGATTGCGTCCATGAACCTGTTGAAGGCGCAGGGGATCAGCATCGCGATCGACGATTTCGGAACAGGCTATTCCAATCTCGGCGCGCTGAAGCGCTTCCCGCTGTCGCGGCTCAAGATCGACCGGTCCCTCGTCAACGACATGCTGGTCGAGGACAGCGACCGCGCCATCGCCTCTGCCTGCATCTCGCTGGGAAAGATCCTCGGCCTCAAGGTCCTGGCCGAAGGGGTGGAGACCGAGGAACAGCTCGAGTTCCTCCGGGCGAGCGAATGCGACGAGATGCAGGGCTATCTGTTCAGCCGACCCGTTCCGGCGGCCGCCATCCGATCGATGCTGGAACGCACCTAAGCAGACTCTCACAAGTCTGCTTAGACGCTCAGATGCGCCCTCACCTCGTGCTCGACGAGATCGGCCTTGGCGCCCGCCATGACGACCGAGCCGCGGTCCATGACGGCAAAACTGTCGGCGAGGTCGCGGGCGAACTCGAAATATTGTTCGACCAGCACGATCGCCATGTCGCCCCGACCGCGCAGATACTCGATCGCCCGGCCGATGTCCTTGATGATGGAGGGCTGGATGCCTTCGGTCGGTTCGTCGAGGACCAGAAGTTTCGGCCGCGTCACGAGCGCCCGGCCGATGGCGAGCTGCTGCTGCTGGCCGCCCGAGAGGTCGCCGCCGCGCCGGTGCATCATGCTCTTCAGCACCGGGAAGAGTTCGAAGATCTCGTCCGGGATGGTGTGGAGGGCCCGGCTCACCGGGGCGAAGCCCGTGTAAAGGTTCTCCCGCACGGTCAGCAGCGGGAAGATCTCGCGGCCCTGGGGCACGTAGCCGATCCCGCGGCGGGCGCGCTGGTGTGTCGGCAGGCGCGACACATCCTGCCCCGCGAGGCTGATGCTGCCGCCTCGGATCGGCTGCTGGCCCACGATGGCCCGCAGCAGCGAAGACTTGCCGACCCCGTTCCGGCCCAGCACGCAGGTGACCCGCCCCAGTTCGGCCGTCAGCGACACCTTTCGGAGCGCCTGTGCGGCCCCGTAGAAGAGGTCGATGGATTGCACGTTCAGCATGAATTGCGCCTCACCGTCCGAGATAGACCTCGACCACGCGCGGGTCGGCACTGACCTGGTCGAGCGCTCCCTCGGCCAGCACCGCGCCTTCGTGCAGCACCGTGACCTTGACGCCGAGGTCGCGCACGAAGGTCATGTCATGCTCGACCACGACGACCGCGTGGTCCTTGGCGATCTCGCGCAGGAGTTCTGCGGTGGTCGCGGTCTCGCTGTCCGTCATGCCGGCGACCGGCTCGTCGACCAACAGGAGCTTCGGGTCCTGGGCCAGCAGCATGCCGATCTCCAGCCACTGCTTCTGTCCGTGCGAAAGGTCGCCGGCGCGTTTGGCTCTCACGTCCCACAGGCGGATGCGGCGCAGAATGCCGGAGATCTTCTCCCGCTGGTCGTTAGCAGCCTTGCCGAACAACGTCGCAAAGGCACCCCGCGGCGCCTTGAGGGCCAGGAGGATGTTGGTCTCGACATCGTGGTTCTCGAAGACCGTAGGTTTCTGGAACTTGCGCCCGATCCCGAGTTCCGCGATCTCCGCCTCGTCGCGTTTCGTGAGGTCGACCGTGCCGGCAAAATAGACCTGGCCCTCGTCGGGCCGTGTCTTGCCCGTGATGACGTCCATCATGGTGGTCTTGCCGGCTCCGTTGGGACCGATGATGGCCCGCATCTCGTTCGGCGCCAGCACCATGGAAAGGCCACGCAGCGCCTTGTAGCCGTCGAACGAGACGCGAACGTCGTCGAGATAGAGCAGGGACGAGGTCAGGACGGGGTTCGACATCGGGGTTACTCCGCCACGGGCGCCGGGAGCTGCTGCTCTTCCGGCACCACCGGATGCTCGGCCGGTGGCCCGGGCTTGCGGCGTGCCGTCAGACGGTCGATGAGACCGAGGATGCCCTGCGGCAGGAACAGCGTCACGATCACGAAGAGGGCGCCGAGGCAGAAGAGCCAATATTCGGGCAGCGCGCCGGTGAAGAAGGTCTTGCCCCAATTGACCAGCACCGCGCCGAGGGCGGCACCCACCAGCGTGCCGCGCCCCCCGACCGCGACCCAGATGACGGCCTCGATCGAATTGGCGGGGGCGAACTCGCCGGGGTTGATGATGCCGACCTGCGGGACATAGAGCGCCCCCGCGACCCCCGCCATCATGGCCGAGAGGACGAAGATGACCGTCTTGTAGTTCTCGACCCGGTAGCCGAGGAAGCGCGTGCGGCTCTCGGCATCGCGGATTGCCACCGTCACCTGGCCGAACTTCGACCCGACCACGGCGGCCGCGATGACGTAGCCGAGGGCAAGCGCCACGCAGGTGGCCGAGAAGAGCGCGGCGCGCGTTCCGTCCGACTGGACGTCGAAGCCGACGATGTCCTTGAAATCGGTGAGTCCGTTGTTGCCGCCGAACCCCATGTCGTTGCGGAAGAAGGCGAGAAGCAGCGCATAGGTCATGGCCTGGGTGATGATCGACAGGTAGACGCCCGTGACCCGCGACCGGAACGCGAAATAGCCGAACACCAGCGCCAGCAGCCCCGGCACCAGCAGCACCATCGCCATGGCATAGGCGAAGCTCGAGAAGCCCCACCACGTGAAGGGCAGCGAATGCCAGTTGAGGAACACCATGAAGTCCGGCAGGTCCGGGTTGGCATAGGTCCCGCGCGCCCCGATCTGCCGCATGAGGTACATGCCCATGGCATAGCCGCCGAGCGCGAAGAAGGCGCCGTGGCCGAGCGACAGGATCCCGCAATAGCCCCAGACGAGATCCAGCGCCAAAGCCAGGAGCGCGTAGCAGAGATACTTGCCGACCAGCGTGACCGCATAGGTCGACAGGTGGAACGGCGAGCCGACCGGCGTGGCCAGCGACAGGACCGGCACCAGGACGGCGGCGGCGATCAGCACGGCCAGGAAAATGACGCCGCGGCGGTCGAAACGGGCTTGGCTGAGCATGTTACGCCTCCACCGACCGGCCCTTCAGCGCGAACAGGCCGCGCGGGCGCTTCTGAATGAACAGGATGATGAAGATCAGAATGGCGATCTTGGCCAGCACGGCCCCGGCGAGCGGCTCCAGGAACTTGTTGGCGATGCCGAGCGTCATGGCGGCCACCAGCGTGCCCCAGAGGTTCCCGACCCCGCCGAACACCACCACCATGAAACTGTCGATGATGTAGCTCTGGCCGAGATTGGGGGACACGTTGTCGATCTGTGACAGCGCGACCCCGGCGATGCCGGCGATGCCGGAGCCGAGCCCGAAGGCCAAAGCGTCGATGCGTCCCGTCGAGATGCCCATGGCCGAGGCCATGCGGCGGTTTTGGGTGACGGCCCGCATGCGAAGCCCGAACGGCGTGGCGCGCAGCACCAACTGCAGGGCGACGAACACCAGGATCGTGAACACGACGATCCACATGCGGCCACTCGTGATCTCGAGGCCACCGAGACGGAACGAACCGGCCATGAAGGCGGGCGCCGAGACCGACTGGTTGTCGGCCCCGAAGATGGTGCGCACCAATTGCTGCAAGATCAGCGACACCCCCCAGGTGGCCAGCAGCGTTTCGAGTGGCCGGCCGTAGAGGTGACGGATGACGAGCCGCTCGATCGCGATGCCGACCGCGCCCGACACCAGGAAAGCGAGCGGGACGGCGACCAGCACCGATGCGTCGGTGAGGCTCGGGGCTGCGGCGTGGATGGTCTGTTGCACCACGAAGGTCGTATAGGCGCCGATCATCACCATTTCGCCATGCGCCATGTTGATGATGCCCATGACGCCGAAGGTGATCGCCAGCCCGATCGCGGCGAGCAGCAGCACCGAGCCCAGCGAAACGCCGTACCAGCAGTTCTGCAGCGCCTGCCAGACGTTGAGCGTGAACTGGATCGAGGATGCGGCGGACGCCGCCGCGGCTTTCGCGGCCGGAGAGGCGTCCGGTGCCGCGGCCATCTGGTTGATGAGGCCCATCGCATCGGCATCGCCCCTCGCCTTGAGGGTCGCTATGGCGGAAAGCCTGTCGGGTTCGCTTCCACTGCCCGAGACGGCCAGGATCGCAGCACGCGCCTGAAGGAGGGCGCTCTTGATGGCCGGATCGTTTTCCTTGGCGAGGGCCGTGTCGACCGGGCCTTGAGCCTTGGCGTCATGGGCGCGGAACGCCGTCTCGGCCGCGGCAAGGCGCTTCGTTCGGTCGGGCGACAGAAGATCGAGCGCGCCAACCGCGGCCCCGATCTTCGATCGGATGCCGTTGTTGAGGCGAACCTTCTTGAGACCGCCCTCCATCACGCCGTCCGCCTTGACGCCGGTCGCGGCATCGTCGAGCGCGCCGGAGGCATCGAGGTAGTAGATCTTGTGCGAGCCGGGGTCGAAGAAGAGACGCCCGTTGCTCAAGGCATCGAGGATCGCAGGCGTCGTCGGTGCGCCGCTGGCGATCAGGTCGTCGATGCCTTTATCGGTCTCGGGAAACTTGTCCGCCGCGAAATGCGCCAGGGCATCGTCGATCGGCTCGGCCCGGGCCGGGAATGCACCCATCGACAGGACCAAGGCCAGAAGCAGCGATGCCGTGTAAATCAGGCCGGCGCGGGGTTTGCGGTTCATGGCTTGGCTCCCGAGACGATAGTCGGACTGCGACCGGAAGGATCGGGCCCTCATCGCGAGCAAGCCAGTCGCGAAGCGACGGTCCCGAGCACGAAAGTCCGACACCCCAGCCGTCGCCCGCCTGCTTCGGCACGGCCGCTCTGCGGCCGGGCCGGATGAGGGCCGATCCCGCGATCGCGACGATCGGCTCTCGCGGGACCGGGTTCGCTTATGCAAGAATCAAGCAGCGCCGCCGCATTTGCCGCTCTTGACGTTGAAGTTCCCGCAGCTCATGGGCTTGCGCCAGTCGCCGATCAGATCCTTCGAGCCTTCGAGGTAAGGCGACCATTCCTGCGCCACGACGAGCCCCGGCGTCTGCCACACCGTGTTCATCTGACCGTCGGCCTGGATTTCGCCGATATAGACCGGCTTCGTGATGTGGTGGTTCGGCATGATGGTGGAGAAACCGCCCGAGAGGTTCGGCACCGAGACACCGATCAGCGCGTCGATGACCGTGTCGGCCTTGAAGGTGCCGGCCTTCTCGACGCCTTTCACCCAGGCATTGAAGCCGATGTAATGGGCTTCCATCGGGTCGTTGGTGGTGCGCTTCGCGTTCTTGGTGAAGGCCTTCCAACGGTCGATGAAGGCCTTGTTTTCGGGCGTGTCGATCGACTCGAAGTAGTTCCAGGCCGTGAGGTGGCCGACGAGCGGCTTCGTATCCATGCCGGCGAGCTCTTCCTCGCCCACCGAGAAGGCTACGACCGGGATGTCGGTCGCCTTGACGCCCTGGTTGCCGAGTTCCTTGTAGAAGGGGACGTTGGCATCGCCGTTGATCGTCGAGACCACCGCAGTCTTCTTGCCGGTCGAGCCGAACTTCTTGATGTCCGAGACGATCGTCTGCCAATCGGAATGTCCGAAGGGCGTGTAGTTGATCATGATGTCGTCGGGCGCCACGCCCTTGAGCTTCAGGTAGGCTTCGAGGATCTTGTTCGTGGTGCGGGGGTAGACGTAGTCGGTACCGGCCAGAACCCAACGCTTCACCGAACCGCCGTCGTCGCTCATCAGGTAATCGACGGCGGGGATCGCCTGCTGGTTCGGGGCAGCACCGGTGTAGAACACGTTGCGCTGGCACTCCTCGCCCTCGTACTGGACGGGGTAGAACAGGATCGAGTCGAGTTCCTGGAACACGGGAAGCACCGATTTGCGCGACACCGAGGTCCAGCAGCCGAAGGTCGCGACGGCGCCGTCTTTCGAGATGAGTTCGCGCGCCTTTTCGGCGAAGAGCGGCCAGTTCGAAGCGGGATCGACCACGACGGCTTCGAGCTTCTTGCCCAAGACGCCGCCCTTCTTGTTCTGCTCGTCGATGAGCATCAGCATGACGTCCTTCAGCGTCGTCTCGCTGATCGCCATGGTGCCCGACAGCGAATGCAGGATGCCGACCTTGACGGTCTCGTCGGCCGCGAAGGCGCGTGACACGCCGCCAAGGGCGCCCGAGACCGCGAGCGCGCCCACCGCGGAGCCGGCGCCGAGCAGCGCCTGTCGGCGGTTCATCGAAAAACGATCCATGATGTTCCCTCGCTTGCAAACGGCCGCAGCCGCGATCCGGTGCGGCGCAATCTCCTGTGGATCGCGGCGCTCGCCCATACGTCGAATGACGTATGGTGCAGCGCGGCACCCCTGAGCCGCCGTGACCGGAGCCGCGGATGAACGACATCGGCAGCGGGCTACAGAATTTCCTCCTGGCCCTGTCGGCCCTGTTCTCGATCGTCAACCCGATCGCGGCCGCTCTCATCTTCAGCCAGGTCACGGCCGACCGTACCCATGCCGAACGGCTCGATCTGGCGCGCAAGGTCGGGTTCTATTCGGCAATCGTCATGCTGGTGTCGCTCTGGGGCGGCGCCTATGTGCTGGCCTTCTTCGGCGTGACTTTGGCGGCGCTGCGCATCGCGGGCGGCCTCGTTGTCGCGGTGCGGGCCTGGGACATGCTGTCGGCCGTGGAGGCCAACGAGACGCGCAAGCACAAGCAGGCCACCCAGGCGACCGGCATCCCGGACGTCGCGTTCTTCCCTCTCACCATGCCGTTCACCACGGGACCGGGCACGATCTCGGTCGCGATCGCGCTCGGGTCGAACCTCCCGGTGGGCTCGCCCCGTATGCTCCCTTTCATCCTCGGGTCGTCGGCGGCGGCCCTCGCGATCGCCGCCATGGTGTGGATCGCCTATACGTTCGCGGACCGGATCGTCGACTGGCTCGGCCGGGCGCGAGCGCGTGTGCTCACCCGGCTCTCGGCCTTCCTGCTGCTCTGCATCGGCGTTCAGATCACGCTCGGCGGGGTGATCGAGGTGCTGCGCGAGGTGTTGAAGCCGGGATGACACGATGGCGAGGCACGGGGACGTTGGCCGGTGGGCCAGCGTTTGACGATCAAACTCAGGGAGACATCCCATTCGGAACGTCATCATGGCTATCGGAGGGCATCCGGTGCTCCTTGGCGACCTGAGCCCGTTTAAATAAATCGTTCAGAAAATCGTCTCTCACGTCCAGGTCGGCGACCTCCCGGATCGGGCGCGAAGCGTCGAGGACTGGGATGAAAACCGGCGGCGAAGTGGTCAGCCAGATTGCCGTGACATAAAGGGATGGCACGATCAGGAGACGGGCTTCGCAATCCTCTTTCTCCGAAGAAGCGATCGCTTGAGCCAGATGTGTTGCTTCGAGAAACAGGTCTGCCTGCGCGTTGCGCGCAAGATTGGCGAAACGTAAATCGCCCGCGTCGGTCTGGCCGACGTCCGCGGTTCCTGTTTTCTGGCCGCCGCCCTCGATCAGATAACGCCAGCCGACGAAGCGCGCATGATCGAGACGATCGGGTTCGACGACATCATCGAGGCCTAGCCTGTAGATTGCGAGTGGATACGAAATGTCGGCGAAACCCCCGCCGAGGCTCTCGGTTTGTGGCTCCAAATCCTTTATCGCTCGTTCGACGATCTGAAGGCCCGGCTCGGAAGAGCGAGATGCTGGTTTGATCGCCATGCTTATCCCCCGATCGCGTCCGGGTGGCGCAACGGCGCCCGCCCACCCAATGATGCCAGCAAGATAGCCGGCTGTGCAGGTTCAGTCAGATAGGAGTGTGTCCAGTCCCCGCCACCCTGATACAGCGATGCGAACTCGTCAAACGCGCTTCTCGAGGTCGAGAAGATGGGATCGTCGATTTCAATATAGACCTGACCAGATGGTCCCGTGTAATAGCCCACCAATACGAGGAAATGCCCCGTGCCGTCTCGCCATCCTACTCGGCAGCCGACAGGACGCCCGTTGTCGATCTCCGCCTCGACTTCAACAAAGGTCAGAGGGCGTGCCTCCGTGTCGAAGAGATGACCCGTCGTCTGCAAGGCGCCCTCGAGATAGTAAGGCCGATTGCATTTCTGTTGGTCCGCTGCTCCCGTCCCGCAGCAATCGAAGCGGCCCAGAGTAGCGTTGGCCACACCACATTGGCTCCAGTGGCTCCTTCCGTAGAAGTGTGAGACGCCGGTCGCGACGGCAGCCCAGCACCAATTCGATTGCTCTTGGCTCTGCCCGAGAAAAGCTAACGTTTTCGATAAAGAGACCGCTGCCCCTCCCACTGCGGGCCCGGGCGCCGCCACGGTTGCAGCACGAGACTGGTTCGACGTGCTGCGTTTGAGAAACTCGGGGAAGGGCATTACAACCTCGAATCAGCGACTTGGAACATTAGGCCACGAAGGTTGCATAAACCCTACCGGCCTGTCCAGATACGCGAGATCGTGCCGGCATTCAGGCCGCTCCGTCGCAAGAGACTCTCAAGCCAGAAGTGCCGTCATTCGTGCGAGGTCGACGTTGCCCCCGCTGACGACGACGCCGACACGCTGGCCTCGACACGCGACCGCGCCCGAGAACGCTGCCGCCGCCGCAAGGCAACCCGTCGGCTCGACCACCATCTTCATGCGCTCGGCGAAGAGCCGCATGGCGTCGACGAGCGCCGCATCGGGCACCGTAACGATGTCCGCGACGAGCCGCCGGATGATCGGGAATGTGAGGGTGCCGAGATGTTGGGTCTGGGCGCCGTCGGCGATCGTCTGGGGAACCGGGATATGGACGATCTCACCCGACCGGAAGGAGCGCTGCCCGTCGTTGCCGGCCTCCGGCTCGACCCCGACCACGGTCGTACTGGGCGACAAAGCTTCGGCGCTCAGGGCCGAGCCGGCCAGGAGGCCGCCGCCGCCGAGGCAAACCAGTAGCAGGTCGAGCGGGCCCACCTCCTCGATCAGCTCCTTGGCGGCCGTGCCCTGGCCCGCGATGACGTCGGCGTGGTCGTAGGGCGGGATCAGGGCCAGGCCACGCTCTTCCGCGAGTCGTTGGCCGATGGCTTCCCGGTCTTCCTTATAGCGGTCGTAGATCACCACCTCGGCCCCGTAGCCACGCGTGGCTGCCACCTTGGCGGCCGGGGCGTCCCCGGGCATCACGATCGTCACGGGCGCGCCGAGGAGCCGGCCCGCCAGCGCCATGGCCTGGGCGTGGTTCCCGGAGGAGAACGCCACGGCGCCGCGACGCCGCTGATCGTCGGGCAGGCACGCGATGGCGTTGTAGGCGCCGCGGAACTTGAAGGCGCCGCCGCGCTGGAAGTTCTCGCATTTGAAGAAGAGGGTGGCTCCGAGCCGCTCGTCGGCGGTGCGCGACGTCATCACCGGCGTGCGGTGTGCCGTGCCGGCGATCCGCCGAGCGGCGCGTTCCACCGCGGCATAGTCGGGAGCCGCTGGCGAGGGTGAGGGGCTCGTGGTTGGGTCCGGCATGCGTGCTCCGGGCGGCGAATGGTCAGCCGCGACCGCGCGGCACGCCAATGTCCAGCTCTACAGCAGCGGGGCTGCAGGATGGAAGTTGTTAGAGCAGTTCGATGAACTCGTCGCGGAGTGCGGAGGCATCGATGACGTGAGGCGTTTCTTCACGCGCCGCTTCCGCGCGCCGCTCCGCGATGAGTGCGATCCGACCGGCGTAATCGGTCTGCCCGTCAAATGAACCCGGCGGCCCGTTCCGCGAAAACCGCCGCCAAGCCGCCGACCGCGCCGGCATCGGCCGATGACGCCGTGCCGGCTTTGGCGCGGGCCGCGATCCCCTCGAAGATCATCGACCAGCGGAAGAGCGCGAAGGCCATGTGGAAGCCCGTCATCCTGGGTGAAGCGGCAATGCCGGAGCGCTCCAGGGCGTCGGCGTAGTCCGCCGCGTATTCGGCCTGGGACGGGATCCCGAACGGCGCAAGGTCGAGGCCGAGCAGACCTCCGTACTGGTCCGGCGCGGAATGCCAGGCGATGCAGCTATGGGCGAGATCGCTCAAGGGCGGCCCGAGAGTCGAGAGCTCCCAATCGAGCAGCGCCACGACGCGAGGCTCGGTCGGGTGGAACATCAGATTGCCGATCCGGTAGTCGCCATGCGCGATGCCGGTTCGTGGATCGTCCGGGATGTTCGCGGGGAGCCAGGCGATGAGCCTCTCGATCGCGGCGTCTTCACGGGTCCGGCCAGTGCGCCACTGGTCCGACCAGCGCCGCAGCTGGCGGGCATAGAAGCCGGCGGGCCGGCCGTAGTCTTCGAGGCCGCACGCCGCGGGGTCGATGCCGTGCAGCGCCGCCAAGGTTTCGGCCATGGCGCGATAGAGCGCGCGGCGCTCGTCTGGCCCGCAGCCGGGCAGGGCGCAATCGTGGAACACACGTCCCTCGAGACGCTCCATGACGTAGAAGGGCGTGCCCACGACTCCCTTGTCACCGCAGAAGAGGAGCGCTTTCGGAACCGGCACGGCGCTGCTGGCGAGGGCCGAGATCACTCGAAACTCGCGGTCGATCGCGTGCGCGGAGGGCAGGAGGTTGCCGGCCGGCTGTTTGCGCAGGACGAGGCGGCGGTTGTCGAAGTCGACGAAGAAGGTCGGGTTGGACTGTCCGCCCGCCACGCGCTCCATGCGCATCGGTCCGTCGAGGCCGGGCAGGCGGTCGCGCAAGTGGGCATCGAGGCGGGCGGGATCGAGTTCGAGGTCTTGCATCACCGACCTTCTCACTCCGCGACCGGCCAACTCCAGAACCCCGGTCCCTCGGTAGCGAGCGCACGATTGAGCACCATACGGTGCACCTCGTCGGCGCCATCGACGAGCCGGGCCTGGCGGGCGTAGCGGTAGATCCACTCGAGCATCGTATCCTTGGAATAGCCGCGTGCGCCCGTGATCTGGATTCCCGTGTCGGCTGCTCGATGCAGCACGTTGGCGGCCTGAACCTTGGCCATCGACACCTCCTTGCGGGCGTAGCCGCCGCGGTCGAGTTCCCAGGCCGCCTTCATGACGAGGAGGCGGCCGATCTCGATCTCCATCGCGAGGCCGCCGAGCATCAGCTGCACGCTCTCGCGGTCGGCGAGCCGAACCCCGAAGCCTTGCCGCTCGGCCGCATAGGCGCTGGCGATCTCGACGCAGCGCTTGGCGAGGCCGAGCCAGCGCATGCAATGGGTCAGCCGCGCCGGGCCGAGCCGGATCTGCGTCACCTTCAGGCCGTCGCCCTCGTTCAGCAGAACGTCTTCGGGCTTCACGACGAGGCCCTCGAAGGCGAGCTCGCAATGGCCGCCGTGTTCCTCCGGGCCCATGATGCCGATGCGGCGCAGGATGCGCCAGCCCGGCTGATCCTTGTGGAACTGGAAGGCCGTGAGCCCCTTCCTGGCGTCGTCCGAGGTCCTCGCCACGAGGGTGAAGTGCGTCGCCTCGGCGGCGCCCGTGATGAACCACTTATGGCCGGTGATCCGGTAGGAACCGTCGGCTTGCCGCTCGGCGCGCGTCTGGA
Organism: uncultured Lichenihabitans sp.; assembly: GCA_964245215.1. Lineage (GTDB taxonomy): Bacteria > Pseudomonadota > Alphaproteobacteria > Rhizobiales > Beijerinckiaceae > Lichenihabitans. Next base: position 5,598 of record CAXTME010000041.1, on the reverse strand, counting down.
TCATCGAGGGGTCCGAGCCGCCGCCGGGGTGGGGCTCCGTCATGGCGAAAGCCGAACGCACCTCGCCGCGCGCGATCGGGGCCAGCCAGCGCGCCTTCTGGTCCGGCGTGCCGATGGTTTCCAGCATCATCATGTTGCCGTCGTCGGGCGCCGCGGCGTTGAACACCACGGGGCCGAAGATCGAGCGGTTCATGGCCTCGTAGCAGACCGCCATGCCGACCCGCCCGACCCCGAGCCCGCCGTTCTCGGGACGGAGCTGCAGGCACCACAGGCCTTGGCGTCGCGCCTCGGCCCGCAGGGCTTCGAGGAGGTCGAGCCGGATGTTCTCGTGTGCGTCGAAACTCTCCGGATCGGTTTCGAGCGGGATGAGGCGCGTGTCGACGAAAGCCGCGATGCGGCTGCGCAAGGCTTCGAGCGAGGCCGGAATGGTGAAATCCATGGACGTGCCTCAGAGCGACGAGACGAGGTGGCCGCCGTCGACCGTCACGACCGACCCCGTCATATAGGCGGATGCATCCGAACAGAGCAGCAGCAGCGGCCCGTCGAGGTCGGAGGGCCGGCCGAGCCGCCGCTGGGGCACGCGTTTCAGCATCGCGCGCCCTGCGTCGCTCGCGAAGAAGTCGCGGTTGATGTCGGTCTCGATATAGCCGGGGCAGAGCGCGTTGACCCGCACGCCGTGGCGCGCCCATTCGAGCGCCAGCGCCTTCGTCAATTGGATCAGTCCCGCCTTCGAGGCCGCATAGGCCGCCACCTGGCCCGCCACCCGCAGCCCCAGGATCGAGGCCACGTTGACGATCGCTCCCCCGCCGTGGCGCTTCATGATGCGGGCAGCCGCTTGGGCCGCCAGGAAGGCTCCCTTGAGATTGGTGTCGAGCACCGCGTCCCACTGCACCTCGTCGAGGTCGAGCGAAAGAGCGGGTGCAGCGATCCCGGCATTGTTGACCAGGATGTCGAGCCGGCCGAAATGCTCCTCGACGGCGCCGATCGCGGCCTTGACGGAAGTCGCGTCGGCCACGTCCATCGCGAAGGGCTGCGCCTCTCCGCCATCGCCCCGGATCCTGTCGCAAACCGCGGAACAGGCCTCGACCCGTCGCGCCGCCACCGCAACGCGGGCGCCCGAGCGCGCCAGCACCCCGGCGAAATGCGCGCCGAGCCCGCCCGAAGCCCCCGTCACCAGCGCCACGCGGCCGGTCAGAACGACCGTGAAGGTTTTAGGTTGCATGTGGACTCGGGCCGTTGAGCGCTGGCATCAACTCGTTAAAATTACGCTCAGGGTAGGTGAGAGTAGGATTCGAAACTGCACTGATCAAATCAGATCGGAAGCGCTAAATGTCTTCCCGAACTTTATCGGTGCTTGGATCTGTAGCCGGCCTTATCGAGAATGTAACTGCAGGACGCGCCGGTCGTCCTGTGCCAGCTGCGATCCTCTCTGCCAACGCTGGATTTAAATCGGACAAAGACAGTCCTTTCCGAATGTCCGCCTCGGACCATTCCGGGTTTTCATCATCATCTCGCGCGTTTCCATTGTCGCTCGTAGGATTCCGCTCCGTCATATCAGCGCCCTTTCCTTCTTGCTCGCCGGCCGCAAGCTGATGACCGATATAGCCTCGTCGCCCCGGCCGGAGAAGACTAGGGAGACCGGCGTACCATCAATGGTGCCGATCGCCTGCAGCCTGCCACCCTTGGCTTGTCTAACAATCGCTTCGTTTAAGAACGCGAGCGATACGATGCTGAAATCTAATCCGTGCTTTTTTCAGGTTCGCCAGTCGTTTCGGTTGGTCCCACAAGATCCGTATCACGCATAGTCCCTGCACTTTGGTTGTATCATGCCCGAACCCAATGCAATGTTCCACCGTGCACCTTTGCGAGAGGCCATCGGTGGGGTGGGTCAGGACCTACGGACGCACCCGAACGTCGCTAGTTGTTCAGGTCGCCGGTTCGGGGCACGATCCGGCCATCTTCCGTGCCGCTTTCGTCAGTGACACGCGTATCTCAGCGCCTCAATCTGATTGACGATAACGCGTCGCGATGCATTGACCCGTGGACCAAGCGACCGCAGCTCCCGTCGACAGCGTTGCCAAACGAAGCTCAAACCCTAGAGTTTTATCGCCATGCTCGGCCGTCTCAATCACGTGGCCATCGCGGTGCCGGATCTCGCGGCTGCGGTTCGGATCTATGCCGACGGGCTCGGGGCTATGGTGTCGGAACCGCTGGCCTTGCCGGAGCACGGCGTCACGGTCGTGTTCGTCGCCCTTCCGAACAGCAAGGTGGAACTCATGGCGCCGCTCGGCGCCGCCTCGCCCATCGCGGCTTTCCTCGAGCGCAACCCGCAGGGCGGCCTGCATCACATCTGCTACGAGGTCGACGATCTCGCGGCCGCGCGTGAACGAGCGACGGCATCGGGGCTGCGGGTGCTCGGGTCGGGCGAGCCGAAGATCGGGGCTCACGGCAGGCCGGTTCTCTTCCTGCACCCCAAGGATCTCATGGCCACGCTCGTCGAACTGGAAGAGGTCTGAGCAACGCAGCCACTCGATCATGCGTTGCATGACTTGACAGCCCCTTAAAGCCTGCGCAAACTCATTCGTATACGAACGATTGTGCGGCGCATCGGCGCCGGGCCGACCGAGGCTGTGCATGGCGTCTGATCCGCTTTCCACTCAGGGCGACAAGATCCGCTGCGACGCGTGTCCGGTGATGTGCTACATCAAGCCTGGGTCTCTCGGCGCCTGCGACCGCTACGGCAACCGCGACGGCGAACTCTACCGCGTCGATCCTCACGTGGTGCTGGAGCGCCGCCTCGAGGGCGGCGGCACGGTGGTGCCGTTCGGCCTCGGCACGCTCGACTGGGGCGGCGACATCCTGCGCGAACCGCAGACCTTCGTGACCGCCATCGGGGCCGGCACGACCTATCCGGATTACAAGCCCGCACCCTTCATCGTCTCCTCCGAGATCGAGGGGGTCGACATGGTCACGGTCGTGACCGAGGGGATCTTCTCCTATTGCGGCGTCAAGGTGAAGATCGACACCGACCGTCACCTCGGTCACGAGGGCGCCTCCGTCCGGGCAGGAGGCGAGCCCATCGGCCACGTCACGACGGGGGAGTACGGCTCGCAGATGCTGTCGCTCGGCGGCGTTTCGCACCTGACCGGCGGCGGCAAGAAGGAGGGCCGGGCCACCTGTACGGCGTTGCTCGATCTCTGCAACGGCAGGCCCGTCGAACTCGTGGTCGACCATGGCGCCACCGTGCTGGTGCAGTCGGGACAGCCGCCGCTCGTCAACGGCGTTCTCGAAGAGCGCATGCGGGTCGGCTGCGGGTCCGCGACGATCGGCATGTTTGCCAAGCAATGGGAGGGACTCGTCGACGAGGTGGTGGTGGTCGACGACCACATCACCGGCGTGCTGTCCGAACACCAGGCCGGCAAGCTCCTCGGCATCGCCGAGACCGGCATCAAGCTCAAGGGCCGCCGCTCGACGCCCGGGCGCTACTTCCAAGTGGCCGAGCCCGGCACGGGCTGGGGCGGCACGAACCTCAAGGATCCTCTCGCCATCCTGGGTGACTTCGACGCCAAGGTCGCTCGCCCCGGCCTTACGATCCTGATGGTCTCGACCACCGGCGAGCATGCCGGCTACTTCGTGCTCGACGCGGCGTTGCGGCCGGTCGAGACCACCATGCCGGAAAACCTCCAACGGTCGGTCGCCCTGATCGCGGAAAACTGCGAGCCGGCGCTCTCGACGGTGCTCTTCATGGGCGGGGCCGGTGGCTCGCTCCGGGCCGGCGTCACCGAGAACCCGGTTCGGCTGACGCGCTCGGTCAAGGATGCCCTCACGGTCGTGACCTGCGGCGGTGCCCCGACCTATGTCTGGCCGGGCGGAGGCATCAGCTTCATGGTCGACGTCTCGCAAGTGCCCGCGAACGGTTTCGGTTCGGTGCCGACCCCGGCCCTGGTGGCCCCCATCGAGTTCACGCTGCGGCTCTCCGATTATGCCAAGCTCGGCGGCCACATGGACCAGGTGCGGTCGCTCTCCGAGTTCCGCGCCGCCACGGAGGCGCGCCGTCAGGTGCCGCAACGCGCCGGCCATCCCTGGCCGCTGCTGCCCGACGCCGTCCGGGGGCTCGGTCGATGAGGCGGCCGCAGGTTCGCCTGCTATCGAACGGCCGCCTGCACCTGCAGGACGGTCCCATCGATCTCATCGTCGAGGCTCAAGGCGAAGCCGCCTCGCTCCGTCTCGCCTATAAGGCTGCCGTTCGACGCTTCACGGGTCTCCTCGACGAACTGTGTGCAGAATTGCCGAGCCTGCGAGCCGCGGCCGATCCCGCCTGCCGCACGCTGTTCGGCCGGGTCGCCCGCCGCATGCAGGCCGCCGTGGCGCCTTTCGCGGCCGAAACCTTCATCACGCCGATGGCGGCCGTGGCGGGCGCCGTGGCCGACGAGGTCCTCGGCGCCATGGTGCGCGCGGCTCCGCTCCGTCGCGCGGCCGTCAACAACGGCGGCGATATCGCGCTGCATCTCGGCGAGGAGGCGACCTTCCGCGTCGGCCTCGTGGACCGTCCCGACAGGCCGAGCCTCTTCGGCCATGTGAACCTCGACGCTGCGTCCCCGGTTCGCGGCATCGCGACGAGCGGGCGACGCGGGCGCTCGTTCTCGCTCGGCATCGCCGACGCCGTGACGATTCTGGCCCCGACCGCAGCCGCCGCCGACGCGGCCGCGACCGTCGTCGCCAATGCCGTGGATCTGCCCGGCCATCCGGCCGTGACGCGGCGGCCCGCTTCGGACATCCAGCCCGACAACGACCTCGGCCCGAGGCTCGTCACGCGCGACGTCGGACCTCTGTCGCGGGACGACATCGCCACGGCACTCGACGCGGGCGAGAGCCGGGCCGAGGACCTCCTGCGCCGCGGCCTGATCTTCGGCGCGGCGCTCCACCTGCAAGGCGTCACCCGCGCGGTCGGGCCGGTGGCGCATCCGGCAGCCACCCGGCCTCTGCTGGATGCGATCTTCCGCCTGCCGGCCGCACGGCCGGCCTTACCCTCTCTGCAAGCCTGAGGCACGAGACCATGCCGGCCCAGATCCGCAAGATCGTCACCCTCGTCGAGGAGGTCCGCAGCGAGATGGGCCGCACCATCGATCCGCCGACTCGCCGTGCCGCCGCTATCGCGGTGATCGAGAACCCCTTCGCCGGCCGCTACGTCGAGGATCTGTCCGACCTGATGGCGATCGGCAGCGAACTCGGCGGCGCGCTGACGGCGCGGGCCGTCGCGGCGCTCGGCATTCCAGGCGACAAGGCCGAAAGCTACGGCAAGGCGGCGCTCGTCGGGGAGGATGGCGAGCTCGAACATGCGGCGGCGATCCTGCACCCCAACATGGGCGGGCCGGTGCGGGCAGCGGTCGGCCGGGGCGCCGCCCTGATCCCCTCGGCGAAGAAGCGCGGCGGCCCGGGAGCCACGCTCGACGTGCCGCTCGGCCACAAGGACGCGGCTTTCGTGCGCAGCCACTTCGACGGCATGGAGGTTCGGGTCGCGGATGCGCCGCGGGCCGGCGAGATCCTGGTGGCCATCGCGATCACGGACAGCGGCCGACCGCTGCCGCGCGTGGGCGG
>CAXTME010000040.1:0-36716 GCA_964245215.1 uncultured Lichenihabitans sp. | reverse complement strand
CCTTCGTCACGGCGGGCGGCCTGCGCACCAAGCAGGTGAAGCGCTCCGTCGGCAAGGTCGACGTGACCTCGGCCGATTCGGCCGGTCGATGGCAGGAACTCCTGCCGGGCGGAGCGCCGCAGAGCATGAGCTTCTCGGCCAGCGACTTCGTCTGGTTGAACGATGCGGCCTATGTCGCGGCCAAGGCGGCGTTCGAGGGTGGGACCCTGCTGGTCTGTCAGATCGTCTATCCCGGTTCCGGCTATTACCAAGGCGGTTTCATCGTCACCCAACTCGACGAGTCAGCGCCCTTCGACAAGGAGATCTCGTCGTCACTGACGCTCGACTCGTCCGGCGTTCCGGCCTGGACCGCGGGGGCGCCGTCGTGACGGCCCGTCCGAACCGACTTCGCGGGGAGTTCACCGCCGTGCTCAGCGGCGAGCCGCTGGCGTTCGACACCTCGCTCGGCACGGTCGCGCTGATCGAGGAACGCTGCGGCGGCGTCAGCATCGTCGAGGCGATCAATAAAGCCGTGTTCGGCCGCCGTGCCGCCGACCAGATGGCGCTGATCGCCGGAGCCCTCGAGGCCCGAGGCCACGCCGACCCCGGGGGCCTCGCGGCCCGCTGCGCCGCCGTAGAGGCCGAGGCTTTCGTTTTGGCCCTGATGGAGGCGCTCGGTTTCGAGGTCGTGCGCAAGGGGGAAGGGTCGGCCGCCGGCCCTTTCGCGATGACGCCGACCTCGGCCGCCACGGCGTCTGGCGCCGCTGGCGAGGCTTCGCGCTCGGCGCCCTGAACTGGACCGAGGACGCCTTCTGGCGCTGTTCCTGGCGGGGCTTCGCCGACGCCTGGGCCGGCTATAGCCGCTTCGTCCTCGGGACCGACCCCGACGAGACCGACATGACGCGGGCCGAGGCTCAGGCGCTCGACGCCGAACTTCGCGCCTGGCAACGAAGCTGAGGGGCACCATGGCCGAGACCGCAGGCGTCCTGAGCTTTGGCTTCGAGGCGGATTTCTCCGGCTTTACCCGAGCCGCGGATACGGCCGGGCAGACACTCGACCGGCTGGCCGGGAGAGCCGGGGCCTGGGCGGAGGCGACGGCCGGCAGCCTTTCGCGCACCTTCGACACGGCGTCCGGCCAGCAGGCAAAAGCCGCCGCCCGAATGATGGCGTCCGCGCAAGGATCCAAGGCACCCGTCGGGCTGTCGACGTCGCAACTGCTGGCCGGTCAGACGATCCCGGATACGTCCGGCGACCGAGACGACAACTCGGCCAAGGTGATGACCCATCTCTCCGAGCAGTTGGCGCTGCTGAAGACCACGGGTGCGGCCCACGACGCCATCGTCGAGCGCATGAAGACCGAGGTCGAACAGGCCAAGCTCGGCACCGATGCGACGGCGGCCGAGAAGAGCCAGGTGGCCGATCTCGTGCGGCAGATCGATGCCGCAACCACCGCCCAGACGAAGCTGAAAGCCGCGCAGGATGCGATGAACCAGGCGGTCGGCTTCGGCTCGTCCCAGGTGGCGCGCGGCATCGAATCGCTGATCCTCGACGGCACGCGTCTCAATGATGTCGCGGCCAACCTGCTGCGCAGCACCGCACGACAGGGCCTTCAGGCGGCGTTGACCGGGGCCGGTCCCTTGGCGGCCCTGTTCGGCACCCAAGGCCAGAACGGGGCGACGGGAGGCATCTTCGGCGCCCTGGCCAAAGCCCTTTCGGGTGGGAGCGCCGGTTCGGGCTTCGCGGGGCTCTTCGCCGATGGCGGCACGATCGGGTCCGGCCAGTGGGGGATCGTGGGCGAGAAGGGAGCCGAGGTCGTGGCCGGGCCGGCTTCCGTGACGCCCTGGGCCAAGCTGCCGACCGCCGCGGCCGGTGGGCGCACCACCCAGGTGATCAACTTCAACGTGACGGCGCCCGATCCGCCCTCTTTCGCGCGGTCCGAGTCTCAGATGTCGGCGCTGCTCGCCCGCGCGGTTGGCCGAGGCGGGAGGAACGGCTGATGAGTGGCTTCAACGAGGTGCGGTTCCCGACCGATGTGGCGCTCGGTGCCCGCGGCGGCCCCGAGCGGCGCACCGATGTCGTGACACTGCGATCGGGCGCCGAAGAGCGCAACGCGATCTGGGCCGATGGCCGGCGTAAGTTCCAAGCCGGCTATGGTGTGAAGAGCTTCGCCCAGCTCGAAGCCGTGCGGGACTTCTTCGAGGCGCAGCGCGGCCGTCTCTACGGTTTCCGCTGGAAGGACCGTTTCGACTACCGGTCCTGCGCCTCGCCACTGAGCCCCACGGCCTTCGACGTGACGATCGGCATCGGCGACGGGCACAAGGCGATGTTTCAGGTCGTCAAAGTCTACGGCTCGGGCCTGCCCACGCCCTATACCCGCACGATCACGAAGCCGGTGGCCGGCACGGTGCGGATCGGCGCCAACGGTGTCGCCCTGGCCAACGCCACCGTCTGGACCTGCGACACGACGACGGGACTCGTTACCTTCCTGCCCGGGCACGTGCCGGGTGCCGGCGCCGTCGTGACCGCCGGCTTCGAGTTCGACGTGCCGGTGCGGTTCGATACCGACTATCTCGAGGCCGACCTCGCGTGGTTCGAAGCCGGGCAGATCCCCAACATTCCGATCATCGAGATCCGTCCATGAAGACCTTGCCTTCGGCCCTGCAGGCCCGGCTCGCTGGGGGCGTGACGACGCTCTGCTATTGCTGGCGCGTGACCCGCCACGACGGCACGGTGCTCGGTTTCACCGAACACGACCGCGACATCACGGCGGCGGGGACGCTGTTCGAAGCCGGCACGGGGTTCACGGCCTCCCGGATGGAGCAGTCGCTCGGACTGTCGATCGACAACCTCCAGGCCGCGGGCGCACTCTCGAGCGCGGGGATCACCGAGGCCGATATCCTGGCCGGGCGCTACGACGATGCCGCGGTCGACCTCTTCTGGGTCGACTGGACCGATCCGACCACCTTCGTTCAGATCGGCAGCGGCAACCTCGGGGAGCTGAAGCGCGAGGGCCTGGCCTTTTCGGCGGAGCTGCGTTCACTGGCCCACCGTTTGAACCAGAAGATCGGCTCGACCTATGCGCGCCAGTGCGAAGCCTCGCTCGGCGATGCGCACTGCCGAGTCGACCTTACGCAGCCGGCACTGAACGTCACGTTCACGGCCACGACGAGCGGCACGAGTCGTGTGCTCGTGGTCACCGGGCTCTCGACCTATGCGTCGGACTGGTTCACGGACGGCACCCTCGTGTTCGCCACGGGGGCCAATGCCGCGATCCCGTTCGAGGTGAAGTCCCACCGCCGCACGAGCGGCATCGACCAGCTCGAACTCTGGCTCCCGCCGCCTTTCCCGGTCGCGGCGAGCGACGCCGGCACCGTATTGGCCGGCTGCCGCAAGACCCTCGCGGTTTGCGGCTCCAAGTTCGACAACATCGCCAACTTTCGCGGCTTCCCGCACATCCCCGGGTCCGATGCCGTGACGCGCTACGGCGTGCAGGGCGCGCTCGATGCGACAGGCGGTTCGCTCTTCGGGAGCAACTGATGCCGGAACGAGACGCGATCGTCGCGGCGGCACGGCGCTATATCGGCACGCCCTACCACCACCAGGCGGCGCTGGCCGGGGCCGGCTGCGATTGCCTCGGTTTGATCCGCGGCGTGTGGCGCGATCTCTACGGCGCCGAGCCCGAGACGCCGCCGCCCTACACGCCGGACTGGGGCGAGGTCGGGACCGCGGAGCCGATGCTCGACGCGGCTCGGCGGCACCTCATCCCCGTGGCGCTCGACGCGCTCGGGCCGGGCGACGTGGTGCTTTTCCGCATGAGGCGTGGCGTGGCCGTGAAACATGCGGCCGTCCTGTCCGACGGCGGCCGCATGATCCACGCGCAATCCCGCGACAGTGTGCGCGAGGTGACCATGAACGGCTGGTGGAGGCGGCACGTCGCGGCGGGTTTCGGGTGGCCGGGGTAGGGGAGTGACGGAGCGGCCTTAGGCGACGCGGCCTCGAGTAGGACGCATTGGTCTGTCGCTGCACATAAGTCGAACCTGCATCCGAGCGATTCGCGCTTCGGGTCGGTTAGCAAACCGAGGCGGACGGGCCGGTCGCACGCTCGACGTGTTCGATGGCTTGAGCTTTGCCCGTCTGCTCACTTGGCCACTTGCAATTCACGCTTGTATCCTGCTTCGGTGTTCGAGGGATTAGAATTTTTGAGCGAACAGTGAATGGCCTCTGTGGAACAGGCACGGGACGCCGTCGAAGCCGAACATCAGCATGCCGCAGAGATGACGGCGAAAGCGCTTTCTGCGATCGATTCGATCGTCGCGCTCAGTACTCATACACTCACATTCGTCGCTGTCGTGCTGGCATTGGTCGGCACAATCGGCGCGGTGGCCATCTATGTCGGCGCTCGCGATATGGCGCGGAAGGTCGCAACTCATCGGATTGACGCTTATCTGAGAACCCCGGAGGGAGCTGCCTATCTTCGGAGCGCTTTGGCCGATGAGATCAGAACGCAAATCGAACAGAAGATAGTCATCGTGGTTCAACCAGGGGGCTCAGTAGCCCCACCGTCGCCCTCGCAGTTCCCGCCGCCGCCACATCCGGGAGGCTAGTTTTGAGCGTGATTCCGTCTGAAATGGCGCCAAGAATCCAGGATCTTATGAACGTGGCTCCCGTTGACCTGCGAGCTATCGCCGATCGGCTTGGTTTGGCAATTTACCAGATGCCACTTGCGCCTGGCGTTTCCGGCGTACTGGTGCGTGAGCCGAGCTACAACACACCTTCAGGTTTCGCCGTGCTCGTCAACGAAGCTGAACCTTATGTGCGCCAGCGCTTCACGGCAGCGCACGAGATAGGCCACTACGTCCTCCACCGCGATCGAATTGGCAATCGTGTAGAGGACAACTATCTCCTGCGGGCTGAAGGCATGTCGAACGCAATGGAAGTTGAGGCTAACAAGTTCGCGGCGGACATGCTCATTCCGTGGCCCATACTGAATTTTCATATTCAATCAGAGAAGAGTTCAGTGTCGAGCCTAGCTTCCAAGTTTCAAGTGTCAGAGATTGCTATGGCAATCCGCATCGGACACGTTACCTAAACAGGCAGAGGACAGCTGGTAGCCTACTTATAGGTAGTTTGCTGAGGTTTGAGCCTCCAGCTTGAGGGTACTTGGTTGCGACGCCTTCGCTCCGAAAGACAGCGAGATGCCTCGTTAGCGCAGATCAAGCACTTCACCGGCAAGACACGGCGTCGAACGCTCATCGAGGCTCAAGCGCCATCCAGGGTAGGTTTACACCCGAGTTCCACTCACCCCCGCACCCACCTTCACGAGCCCGAACATCGTGCGGGTGCCGCGGCGCGCTTCTGCTACCACGGCTTCCATGATGGCTCCGCGGTCGACGCCGGCGGCACAACGCTGAGCCGACGCACGGCGAACCGCTTCCTCGATGAGCACCATTTCGTTGTCCGTGAAAGCAACGTCCGGCAGTTCGTTCTTCCGCATTGGAGACTCCGCGCTTCGAATACTCAGGCCGCGTAGAAAACACGGGATCCGTTTCGATTCCGCCACGATCAAGACTTAAAGCACGGTCGATCGCGTAACGAATATTTAAGCTCCCACGAGCCGTCCCTGCGAACGACCGTAACAGCCGTTTGCGATCACCACTGCCGCGGCGTCCTGCCGCACCTCCAGAACCTGCCGGGATCCGCCATGGCGACGCTCGTCCTTCGTTCGGCCGGCGCGGCCATCGGTACGGCGCTGGGCGGTCCGCTCGGCGGGCTGATCGGAGGGGCGCTCGGTGCTGTCGGCGGAGCCGTCGTCGACAGTCTCCTGGCCAACGCCTTGGCGTCGCGCCGTTCTCGGGCGCCGCAACTCGACAGCATCGCGATCACCCATGCCGACGAGGGCGCGCCGGTGCGCAAGCTTTGGGGCCGCATGAGGCTCGGCGGCAACGTCATCTGGTGCACGCAATTCCAGGCCGTCACGACCAAGCAGAAGGCATCCAGTTCCTCCGGCAAAGGCTTCGGGGCTTCGTCCACGAAAGTCACGAGCTTCGAACTCTCGTTCGCCGTGGCGTTCTGCGAGGGAGGCGACGATGTCGCACTCGGCCGTGTCTGGGCCGACGGCAACGAACTCGACCTCAGCCAGTACGGCTACCACTTTTATAACGGGTCCGAGTACCAGGAGCCCGATAGCTGGATCGAGAGCATCGAGGGCACGGGCGCCGTGCCGGCCTACCGCGGGATCTGCTATCTCGTCTTCAACCTCCTGCCGCTCGACGCCTTCGGCAACCGTATGCCGCAGATCACGGCCGAGATCATCCGCCGGCCGCCGATCCCCGATCCCGACGACGTCACGAATACGCTGCGCTCGGTCTGCCTCCTGCCCGGCGCCGGCGAGTTCGTGCTGGGCACACAGGTCTACCAATCGAGCGATGGTTTCGGAAACTGGTTTCCCGAGAACGTCCACACGCCGAACGGCGGACCGGACTTCCTGAGCTCGCTCGACGACCTCGGCAACACGCTGCCCAACAAGGCGGCCGTATCGCTCGTCGTGGCCTGGTTCGGCACGGACCTGCGCGCCGGAAACTGCCGGATCGTGCCCAAGGTCGAGAGCGCCGGCAAGGTCGTTCAGCCGGTGGATTGGACGGTAGCGGGCGTGACCCGGACCACGGCCGCGCTCGTGTCGCAGATCGACCCCTCGCTGCTCGACCCGACGGGTCTCGGCGATGTGGCCCCGACCACCGGGACGGTGCCGGCTTTCGGCGGCACGCCGTCCGACGACACCGTGATCCAGGCCATCCAGGCCATGAGCGGGCAGGGCCTGCGGGTGCAGTTCTATCCTTTCGTCATGATGGACGTCCCGACCGGCAACGGTCTTCCCGACCCTTACGGCGGGTCCGAACAGGCCCCCTTCCCGTGGCGCGGCCGGATCACCTGCTGTCCCGGCCCGGGGCAGGCCGGCACCGCCGACAAGACCGCCGCGGCGGCCACTCAGGTCACGGCGTTCTTCGCGCAATATACGCCCATGGTGCTGCACTACGCGCAGCTCTGCGTCGCGGCGGGCGGCACCGACAGTTTCGTCATCGGCTCGGAACTGGTCGGCCTCACGCAGCTACGATCTTCGCCCGGCGACGGTCCCTATCCGGCGGTCCAGGCCCTGAAAACCTTGGCGGCTCAGGTCAAGGCGATCGTCGGTGCGGCGTGCAAGGTCGGCTACGCCGCCGATTGGACGGAATATCACTCTCATCGCCCGGGCGACGGCAGCAACGACGTCATCTTCAACCTGGACCCGCTGTGGTCCGATCCCAATATCGACTTCATCGGTATCGACAACTACTTGCCGATTTCGGATTGGCGCGACGGTTCGCCGAATATCGACGCCGATCCCGTGGCCGGCCCCTTCACGATCTACGACAAGACCTATCTCAAGGCTAATATCGAGGGGGGCGAAGATTATGGCTGGTACTACGCCAGCACGACCGACCGGGTCGCCCAGCGCCGCACACCCATCGTCGACACGGCCAGGAACAAGCCTTGGGTGTTCCGCCAGAAGGATATCCGCAACTGGTGGGCCAACCTACACTATAGCCGCCCCGGCGGCGTCGAGGAGGCTTCTGCGACCGCCTACCTGCCGCAAGGCAAGCCCGTCCGCTTCACGGAATTCGGCTGCCCGGCCGTCGACAAGGGGCCGAACCAGCCCAACGTCTTCTACGACCCGAAAAGCTCCGAATCGTCGCTGCCCTATTTCTCGCTGGGCTCGAAGGACGACCCCGTCCAGCGCGCCTACCTCGAGGCGACGCTGAGCTACTGGCGCGACAACGCGCCGGTCTCGACCGTCTATGGCGGCCCGATGCTCACGACCGACAACATGTTCGCCTGGGCCTGGGATGCGCGGCCCTTTCCCGATTTCCCAGGCCGCACGGCGGTCTGGCACGATACGCCGAACTACGAACTCGGCCATTGGCTGACCGGGCGCCTCGGCGAGGTGCCGCTGAAATGGGTCATCGCCGAACTCTGTGCTGCCGTTGCGGTCACGGCCTACGATACCTCCGCCCTGATGAGCCCCTCGACGTTGGTGCTCGGCTACGCGACCGACGCGCTGATGTCGCCGCGCGATATCCTGGCCGGGCTGATGGATGCCCATCAGTTCGACGCTTGCGAGAGCGGCGGGGAACTTCTGTTCTTCGCCAAGGGCAATGTCCGGGTCACGGCGCTCACGGTCGACGGCCTTGTCGTCGACGGCGATCAGGACCCCGGCTACAGCTTCACGCGCAGCCCCGACACCGATCTCCCGGGGACGCTGCGGCTTTCCTTTGCCGATCCGTACCGCGGCTACAACAGCGCCTCGGTCGAGGGTCGCAAGGCCATCGGCAACAGCCAGAACGTGGCTGAACTCGCGACCGCCGCGGTGCTCGACCCGGCCTATGCGGCCGACACAGCGCTGTCGCTGCTCCAGCAAGTGTGGGCCGGGCGCGAGACCGGAACCATCAAGCTCCCGCCTTCGCGGCTCGCCCTCGACGCCGGAGACGCGGTGACGGTCACGTTCGACGGCCTGACCCTGCCGTTCCGGATCAAGTCGGTCGACACGACGACGTATCGCACGGCGGACCTCGTCGGCTTCGACCCATCGCTGTTGCGGGTGGCGTCGCCCCCGCAGCCCCGTCCGGGCGTCCCCAAGCTCGGCAGCTACGGGCCCCCGATCATCGAGTTCATCCCGCTTCCGCCAGTCACGGGGAACGAAACCGAACTTTGGGCCCCGCGCATCGCGGCTTTCGCGTCGCCCTGGGCGGGGGTCGACATCTACCGGGGCAATGGCGGGGGCGGCTATGATTACGTCACGACGGCCGAGGTGCCAGCCGCCTTGGGCACGTTGACCAGCCCACTTTACGCAGGCCCGGTCGACCGTTGGGACATGGGCAACACCGTCTCGCTGCGGCTCTTCGGCGGGGCACAACTTCTCTCGCTGACGGAAACCCAGGTGCTCGGCGGCGCCGGCAGCCTCGCGGTCAAGAACGCCGCCACGGGCGATTGGGAGGTGTTGCAGTACCAGAACGCCACGCTCGTGGGGGTCGGAGCCTATAACCTGCAGAAGCTGCTACGCGGACAGCTCGGTACCGAAGGCGCCATGGCGGATCCGGCGCCGACCGGCGCACGCGTCGTGGTGCTCGACGCCAACACGCTCACGCCGCTCGACATGACCCTCGACCAGCGCGGTCTGGCCCAGGTTCTACGCTACGGTCCAAGCCTCCTCGCCCCCAGCGACGCTACCTACACGCAGGTTTCGCGGACCTTTCCGGCCACCGGCCTGCGGCCCTTCTCCGTGTCGCAGATCGCCGGTTCACGCAGGCTCCCGGCCGCCGACGTCACGTTCACGTGGGTGCGGCGCACGCGCTTTGCCGGCGACAGCTGGGATCCCGATACCGTGCCGCTCAACGAGCAGAGCGAGGCTTACGACCTCGAGGTGACGGACGGCGCCGGCCATGTGGTCCGCACCGTGCCGGGCCTCGCGGCCCCGAGCTGGACCTATCCGGCTGCTCTGCAGACGGCGGATTTCGGCGCGCCGCAACCCGCCTACACGATCAACCTGTACCAGCTCAGCGCCGTCTACGGCCGCGGGCAGGTCGCGACCCGCAAGGTGTTCCTATGAGCACGTCGCCGAACCTCCAGCTGCCCTACATCGACGCCAACCAGAACCAGAAGACCGTCACCCACAATGCCGCGCTGCGGATGCTCGACGCCTTGGTGAACCTGCATGTTGCGTCGATCGCGCTCCAGGCCCCGCCGGCGGCGCCTAACGACGGGCAGTGCTGGATCGTAGCGTCGGGCGGCGCGGGCGCCTGGCTCGGCAAGGATCTCAACGTCGCGGCGTGGCAGGACGGCGCCTGGATCTTCTACCCTCCGAACCCCGGCTTCGTGGCTTACGTGGATGCCCTCCAGGCCATGCTGGTGTGGAACGGTTCGGCCTGGGTGCCGCTGCTCGGCGGCATCGCGCAGCTGGCCCTGGCGACGCTCGGCCTCGGCACGCCCGCCGATCCCGCGAACCCCCTTTCGGCCAAGCTCAACGCAGCACTCTTCGCGGCCGTACCCACGACCGCGACTCCGGCCGGAACGGGCGACCTGCGCTTGAAGCTGTCGAAACAGACTGCCGGCAACGCGGCCTCGATCCTGTTCCAGGATGCGTATGCGGGCCGGGCCGAGATCGGTCTCGTCGGCGACGACAACTTTCATTTCAAAGTGTCGCCGGACGGCTCGACCTTCGCCGATGCCATGGTGGTGTCGGCCGCCGGCGGGGCCGTGTCGTTCCTCCTGGCCCCGAACCATCCGACACCCGCAGCGGGCGACAGTTCGACCGCCTCGGCCACGACGGCCTGGGTCATGGGCAAAGGCTACGTGACGTCGGCCGGCGCTTCTGCTGCGGCACCGGTGCAATCGGTCGCCGGTCGCAGCGGCGCCGTCATCGTGGGGGTGACCGACGTGGCGGGCGCAGCACCGCTGGCCTCGCCGGCGCTGACCGGAATTCCTACGGCGCCCAATGCTGCGGCCGGCACCAACACTGCCCAGATCGCCACGACGAGTTTCGTCAGCGCGAGTTTCGTCACCTTTGCCTACGCGTCGGCCAGTTACGCTCCGCTCGCGAACGCTGCCCTGACCGGGACCCCGACCGCGCCGACGCAGCCCTCTAAGGACAATTCGACCCGCCTCGCCACGACCGCCTATGCGGATCGCGGCGATGCGGCGGCGGTGGCGCGCAGCCAGGTCAGCGACGCCGCCTATGCGGTGCTCCCGACCGACCGCACCGTCGCCATGACCGCGTTGACCGCGGCCCGCCTCCTGACCCTGCCCGCCGCGAGCGCCTTTCCGCAGGGTACTACATTGACCGTCGTCGACGAAAGCGGCGCCTGCTCAGCGTCGGCGACCATCTCGGTCGCACGCGCCGGATCGGACACGATCAACGGCGCCGCCAACGCCGTGATCGCGTCGCCCTATGGTTATCTGGCGTTTCAGAGCAACGGGTCCAACAAGTGGACCGTCATCGACACGGCCGTCGCGCCCTCGTCTCTGGCGACCGTCGCGCAGGGCCCGGCGGGGTCGCAGATCCAGTTCGGCATTCTGGAACAGCTCGTCGCCCTGTCGGGCGCCTCGACCTCCTCGACGGTGCAGATCCCCAACCGGGCGATCGTCTTCGCGGTCTCGTCTCGCACGGTCGCGGCGGTCACCGGCGCTCCATCCTATGGCGTGGGGGTGGCGGGCAATGCCACCCAGTTCGGCGGTGGGCTCGGCCCCGCGGCGGGCTCGACCAACGTGGGCGTGATCGGCCCGACGGCCTTCTACAGCCCGACCGCCATTCTCATCACGGCAACGAGCGGCAGTTTCACGGGCGGCTCGGTTCGCGTCGCCATCCAGTACGCGCTCTTCAATCCGCCGGCCGCGTAGACCTTCGTTCCGCCCGCCGCCGCCGACGCCGCTGTTCAGCCCGGTTCGGCTCTCTCACACCCCGGAGCTCCACGATGGCGGCCATCAGAGGCAAAGGCCTGCGCCTGCGCCGCCGCGTGCGCGTCCGCAGCACGAGCCAGTCGATCGACGCTGCCGGCGTCGAACACGATCGTTCCTGCACCTGCACGCGGGCGGGACCGTGCCCGGACGATGATCCCTTCGCGGCCCAGTGCCCTCGTCGTCGTCACCCCGCTGAAACTGGGAAGGACCCGCCATGACCAAGACCATGTCGCCGGCCGGCCGCGCCGCGCTGATACGGCGCGAGGGCTGCCGGCTCGCCGCTTATCTCGACAGCGTGGGCGTGCCGACGATCGGCATCGGCCACACCGGCCGGGCGGGGCCGCCTTCCGTCGCGATGGGCATGACGATCACGCAAGCCGAAGCGGACGCGATCCTGGCCCGCGATCTCGCGCCGTTCGAGTTCGCGGTGAACCGTGCCGTGACGGTTCCCATGACGGCCAACCAGTTCGACGCCTGCGTCAGCCTTGCCTTCAACATCGGGGCGACCGGGTTTGCCGGAAGCACCGTCGTGCACAAGCTCAACGCCGGGGAGATCGGCGGGGCGGCGGATGCCTTCCTCATGTGGGTGCGGCCGCCGGAACTCCGCCTGCGACGCGACGGGGAACGAACGCAGTTCCTGAACAGCGACGATCCGCAGCGGCCCAGCCCGCCGGACATTCTCCGTCCTGTCGTGGCGGGTCCCCACCTTCTTCCGCGGCCTAGCCCGAGCCTCTGGACGCGGCTCTGGACGGCGCTCTTCAGAAAGGCAGACTGACATGCCCGCCATCATTTTAGCGCTGCTTCCGATCCTCGCGAAATACGCGCCGAGCCTCGTCGGCCTGGCCTTCGGCGGCAGCGCGTCGGCCGTGGCCACCAAGGTCGAGGCGGTGGTCCGCGACGTCTTCGGAACGACCGATGCCGCCGAGGTCCAGGCGCAGGTCACGGCCGATCCGGCCAAGGCCGAGGCGCTGAAGACCCGCCTCGATGCGGAGACCGAGCAACTGCGGACCGAGCTCGCCGATGTCGCGGATGCAAGGGCCACCTCACTCGCCCTCGCCCAAGCCCGTAGCCCGCTCGCCTGGGGTTCGCCCGTCATTTCGGTCATCGTGGTGTCGGCCTTCACGGCCGTGGCCTCCGTCGTGGTTGTTAAATACGGTGTCGAATCGCCCGTCGGGCAACTCATCGCCGGTGCCCTCATCGCTAAATTCGGGACCGTCGTCGATTATTGGCTCGGCTCGTCGAAGGGATCGGCCGATCGGGTGGATCAGATCGTCTCCATGCTGCACGAATCGATCGGAGGCGCGGTTTCTCTGAGACGCAAGGGTCGCGCATGAGCGCGCTCTACCGGCTGAAAACCGGAAAGCACGGGGTGCCGGGGTGCCGCGACAACGAGTGGCTCAGCGCTGGCCTGATGTGCGCTTGGGCGCTGGTGCTGGCGCTTCCCGGCGACAGTCTCGCCGGGCCTTCCTTCTCGGCCTTTCACCGAATGGGGCTGACCGAGACCTTCTGGGCTTGCGTGTTCGGGGCGATCGGAGGGCTCAGGATCGCGGCGCTCTACATCAACGGCCGGTCTCCCCGCACTCCCTATGCGCGGATGATCGGCGCCTTCTTCGGCTTCCTGTCCTGGGGCCAGGTGAGCTTCCTCGTCTTCGAGGGCACGATGGAGAGCCTGGGCGTGGTGCCTCCTGGTGTTGCGGTCTACGGCATCATGGCGGTCGTCGAACTGCGGTCCCTCTATCGGGCGAGCTACGATGCCAGATATGTCACCCGCTGATGTCGCAGCGATCGTCGGCACATTTCTGGCCGCCATCATCACGGGCCTGGGCTTGAAACGCGGCGACGCCGAGCGCAGGAGCCTGCCGGCGGCCGACCAGAGCCTGGCGGCCGGAGTGTTCGTCGGGATGGACGGTGAAACGCAACGCTCGATCCTCGAAGAACTCCGTGATCTGCATGCCGACATGGTGCGGTGGCACGAGGAGGACGAGATCGCGCGCCGGGCCGACAAGGAGCGGTCGACCGACGAGCGCTTCGCCAAGGTCGAGAGCAACCAAGCCAAGATCGTAGGGCTGTTGCACCAATTGCGCGACGGCGACTCGGAGCGGCCGACCGGCCGGCGATGAGGTCGGCCGAGAGCACCGCCGAGGCCGCGTGTATCAAAGAGGTCTAGTATACTCAAAGTAGAGCTTGCTGATCGTGCGCCGTCTCGCTTGACACGCGCAAACTTTCGTTTGCAGTTGACCCGCGAGTCAGCGAGCGTTGAGGTTGCATTCGGCAACCTGCAGCCGCTACGGTGAGGTGGGACACAGTTGCAAAGTTGAAATCTCATCTAGGCAATTAACGTTTTATCCACGCTGTTATGACGTCGCGGTGGCTTTCGCGTTAAGCAACGTTACTGGCGATTGGGAGTAACTCGGCAATGGATATCTGTAAGGCAGTTGAGATTGACGCGCTGAAGCGTCTCTTGGAAGAGTGTCGCAGGAAAGCTGCGGATCTCCAAATTGCCGATGTTGCCTATATACTCATGATGGCGGAAACGTCTATTGTCGATCATCTCGGCCAGCTGGAAGAAGACGGAAATCAGGACTGCTCTTCGAGCTCTCCCGAGGAACCGAAGAGGATGAGTCACTGATCCTGTCCACCAGCGATGCCGCCGTAGGACGCCGATCGATCCGCGACCGCGACTCCGGCGTGCTATCCGGCTCGATAGGTCCATGTGACGTCAGCATCGTCGATCGCATCGTCGGCTCCCGCGTCTCGCAAAGCTGCAACGGCGAGACGGCGTAGCCGGCCTCGTTCTTCGGTCTGCTTGTGCCTAGCCGGGATTGAGGTCGGAGCCTTGACGATGAATTGAAGCGGCGAGCCGACGGCCGCCAGGGTCAGCATCGCTCCGTCGAAGGATGCCTCGATCCAAGCTCCCTTCAGGGTCAGACGTGTCGTCCACATGCCGTTGCGCCCCACGTCTCGGTCGGATCCTCGCCCATCCGGTCCACTTTTACCATGTCCATAAAAGGCGGCGGGCCCTTCTGCCGAAGTCGCGGTAGCGGGCGAACTCTTCACAGATTTGTGCGATCACGAAAACGACCCGACACCAAACTCGACCCGCCGGACTTCGGCCGGCGGGTCCTTTTTGAGAATACGACCAGTCGCTTCCGGTTAGAACACCACGGGAGACGTCGGGCTCGTCGGGATCTCGGCCGGCCCACTCGGCGGAATCCCGAGAGGCTCGCTGACACCTGGATCAATCACGTCGGGACCCGGTTGCGGAATCCCGATCGGATCAGCAGGCGGCTGTTCGGATGGGACCGGAGTTTCTGCCGGATTTGGAAATGGGTCGACCGGCATGGGGTCGTTGGTGTCGGGCTGTCCGACTGGCAGGTCTGGGTTCATCTGATCCTCCCTCGACGGCGGACCGAACCGCCTCGGTGACCGCCTGTTATCGTCGTTCAACGCCTGAACCTGCCTGAGGTGGCACAGGGCCACGCTTCATCTGAAGCATGGCGTCTCCGAAGTCCGTATGACCCTCGCCCGGTATCGCCCTCCCGGGCGATACCGGGCCTTTTTTTATGCGTGAAAATGATCGATAAGCACGCGCCTAGAAGGGTCGAGCCGCTCGGGCCTACAGCGGTCGTGTCTTTTGCGGTCGGCGTATGTCGAGTCGGAAGCGGAAGGAACCGCGGCGTGGTGCCCCTGGTCAAGATCTGTGGTCTCTCGACGGTCGAGACCCTTGCGGCGGCGCTTGACGTTCAGGCCGATCGCGTGGGGTTCGTCTTCTACCCAAAAAGCCCTCGCCATGTCTCGATCGACAGCGCCAAGACCCTTGCTGCCATGGCGCGGGGCCGGGCCGCGATCGTCGCCCTCACGGTCGATGCGGAGGACGAGTTCCTCGAAGCCATCGTTAAAGCGATCGATCCCGACATGCTGCAACTTCATGGTGGTGAGTCGCCCGACCGCGTCGCCGCGATCCGCGCCCGCTTCGGACGGCCCGTGATCAAGGCGATCGGCATATCGACGGCACATGATCTTGCAGCTGCGTCCGACTACGCGGCCGTGGCCGACGAACTGCTGTTCGACGCGAAGCCGCCGTCGGGCGCGAAGCTTCCGGGCGGTAACGGCGTCGCTTTCGATTGGCGGATCCTTGCCGCGCTTGACCTCGATGTCCCGTTCATGCTTTCGGGAGGGCTTGCACCCGGCACCGTGGGCGAGGCCGTCCGCATCACGCGGGCGCCGGCCGTCGATGTCTCGTCGGGTGTTGAAAGCGCGCCGGGCATCAAGCAACCGGAGCTCATCGCGGCCTTCGTGGCGGCCGCCAGAGCGGTCGGCTCCACGAGCGCTGCGCCCCGGCGGTCCGACACTCAGAAGGAACTTCAGTCTTGAACATGCCGGACAAGCCGAATTCCTTTCGCAACGGCCCGGACGAACACGGTCATTTCGGCATTTTCGGTGGACGGTTCGTCGCCGAGACCTTGATGCCCTTGATTCTCGATCTCGAACGCGCCTATGCGGCCGCCAAGCTCGACCCGGCGTTTGCGGCCGAGATCACGTCGCTCCACACGCATTATGTCGGCCGGCCATCGCCGCTCTACTTCGCCGAGCGGCTGACCGCGCATTGCGGCGGCGCCAAGGTCTATCTCAAGCGCGATGAGCTGAACCACACCGGCGCCCACAAGATCAACAATGTGCTGGGCCAGATCCTCCTGGCGCTACGCATGGGCAAAACCCGCATCATCGCCGAGACGGGAGCCGGCCAGCATGGTGTCGCAACCGCGACGGCCTGCGCGCGGTTCGGCCTGCCGTGTGTCGTCTACATGGGGGCCGTCGACGTCGAGCGGCAGAAACCCAACGTGTTCCGGATGAAGATGCTCGGCGCCGAGGTCATCCCGGTGCAATCCGGCGCCCGGACCCTCAAGGATGCCATGAACGAGGCCCTGCGCGACTGGGTCACCAACGTTGCGGACACCTTCTACTGCATCGGGACGGCAGCCGGTCCGCATCCCTATCCGGCCATGGTCCGCGATTTCCAGTCCATCATCGGGACGGAGGTCCGCCAGCAGATGCAGGATGCCGAGGGCCGACTGCCGGACTCGCTCGTGGCTTGCATCGGCGGCGGCTCGAATGCCATCGGGTTGTTTCATCCTTTCCTCGACGATGCCGGCATCGAGATCGTCGGCGTCGAAGCGGCCGGTCACGGCCTCGACACGCCGGCGCATGCCGCCTCCCTGGCCGGAGGCAAGCCGGGCGTGCTGCACGGCAACCGCACTTACCTCCTGATGAACGACGACGGGCAGATCGAAGAAGGCCACTCGATCTCGGCCGGTCTCGACTATCCGGGCATCGGCCCCGAACATTCCTGGCTCCGCGACATCGGCCGGGTCCGCTATACGTCGGCGACCGACAAGGAGGCGCTCGACGCGTTCCAGCTCTGCTGCAAGCTCGAAGGCATCATCCCGGCCCTGGAGCCGGCCCATGCGCTCGCTGCCGTCCTCAAACTTGCGCCGGAGCGCCCGCGCGACCACCTCATGGTGATGAACATGTGCGGCCGCGGCGACAAGGACATCTTCACCGTGGCCGACCACCTCGGCGGGATGTGAGCATGGACGAAGACGTCTGCATTCTTCTCCGCCGCGACGGCCTGGAAGGAGCGCGTCGGTGACGGCGCGCATGAAGGCTCGCTTTGCCGATCTCGCAACGGAGGGCCGGGCCGGTCTCGTCACCTTTATCACGGCGGGTGACCCCGACAGCGAGACCTCGGCCGCCTTGCTGAAGGCTTTGCCTCGGGCCGGTGCCGACCTCATCGAACTCGGCATGCCGTTTACGGATCCGATGGCCGACGGCCCGATCATCCAGGCGGCGGCGTTGCGGTCCTTGAAGGCGGGACACCGCCTGTCCAAGACCCTCGCCATGGTCCGCGAGTTCCGCACCGGCGACGACGCGACCCCCATCGTTCTCATGGGCTATTACAACCCGATCTACATCTACGGCGTCGACCGGTTCCTGGCCGACGCCCGGCAGGCGGGCGTCGACGGGCTGATCGTGGTCGACCTTCCGCCCGAGGAAGACGACGAGCTCTGCGTCCCCGCCCTGAAAGCGGGCTTGAACTTCATCCGCCTCGCCACGCCGACGACAGACGATGCGCGCCTTCCTGCCGTTCTCGCCAACACCAGTGGTTTTGTCTACTACGTCTCGGTCACCGGCATCACCGGATCGGCCATTCCGGATTACGGCCGCGTCGCCTCCGCGGTGCGGCGCATCAAACGCTACACCGACCTGCCGGTCGCGGTCGGCTTCGGGGTCAAGAACCCTGCCAATGCCGCGGATGTCGCAACCCACGCCGATGCGGTAGTGGTCGGGACCGCGCTGATCGACGTCCTGGCCCGGTCGCTCGACGATGGCCGCGCAACCCCGACGACGGTCGACGCGGTGACGCGCTTCGTGGCGAGCCTGGCCGAGGGGGTCCGGTCGGCGAAACGCGCGGTCCCGGCGGAGAGGCGATCATGAGCTGGATCAACAACGTCGTCCCGCCGAAAATCCGATCGTTTCTGAAGAAGGAAACACCCGAGAATCTCTGGGTCAAATGTCCGGACAGCGGACAACTCGTCTTCCACAAGGATCTCGAGAACAACCTGTTCGTGGTGCCGGGGTCCGACTTCCACATGCGGATGGAAGCCAAGGCGCGTCTGGCGACGACGTTCGACGGTGGAATCTGGGACGATATCCCGGTGGCCGACAGTCTCACCGACCCCCTGCGCTTCCGTGACGAGAAGCGCTACGTCGACAAGCTGAAAGAGGCCCGTACCAAGACGGGCCTGATGGACGCCGTGAAGCTCGGTGCCGGCAAGCTCGACGGGCGCGACGTCGTCATCGCGGTGCAGACCTTCGACTTTATCGGCGGCACGCTCGGCGTTGCGGCCGGCGAAGCCATCGTCACGGGGGCCGAACAAGCGTTGAAGCTGCGCGCGCCGTTCATCCTGTTCGCCGCCTCCGGCGGTGCCCGCATGCAGGAAGGCATGTTCGGGCTGATGCAGATGCCGCGGACCACGGTGGCGGTCAACCGCCTCAGGCGAGCCCGGTTGCCCTATATCGTGGTCTTGACGAACCCGACCACCGGCGGCGTCACGGCGTCCTACGCGATGCTGGGCGACATCCACATCGCCGAACCCGGTGCCCTGATCGGCTTCGCGGGTCCGCGCGTCATCGAGCAGACGGTGCGCGAGAAGCTCCCCGAGGGCTTCCAGCGCGCCGAATATCTCCAGGCGCATGGCATGGTGGACATGGTGGTCCATCGCCGCGACATGCGGGCCACGCTGTCCCGCCTGTGCGGTCTCCTGACCGACCGCCGACAGAACGCCGCCCCGGTCGGCTTGCCGCTGCAACCTGCCTTGTTGCCGGCCAAGCCGGCCGCGGCCTGACGCGGTCGGTCTGATGGTCCCGGCGATGGCCCGGTCCGGGGGCAACCGGATCGACGACTTCCTCGATCGTTTCCTGACGCTGCATCCGAAGACGATCGACCTTTCGCTCGGTCGGATCGAGCGACTGCTGGCGGATCTCGGTCACCCCGAGCGCCGATTGCCGCCCGTCATCCATGTGGCCGGCACCAACGGCAAGGGTTCGACCGTTGCTTTCCTGCGCGCGATCCTGGAATCCGCGGGCCGCAGCGTCCACGCCTACACGTCGCCCCATCTCGTCCGCTTCAACGAGCGGATCCGCCTGGGCCGACCCGGGGGCGGGAGGCTCGTCGAGGACGCCGAACTCGAGAATGCTTTCGCCCGCTGCGAGCAGGTCAATGGCGGCCAGTCGATCAGCTTCTTCGAGATCACGACGAGTGCGGCTTTTCTGATCTTCGCGGAGCACCCCGCCGACATTCTCTTGCTCGAAGTGGGGCTTGGCGGTCGGTTGGACACCACCAACGTCGTCGAGCACCCGCTCGCCACCGTCATCACCCCGGTCTCGATGGACCACCCGGAGTTCCTGGGCTCGACCGTGGAAGCCATCGCGTTCGAGAAGGCCGGTATTCTCAAGCGAGGATCGACCGCGATTTTCGCTCCGCAGACCGACGAGGCGCTGAACGTCCTGCTGCGCCAGGCCGCGAAGGTCGGTAATGCGCCTCCGCTTGTCGGCGGCCAGGATTACACGGTGGCGGAGGAACGCGGACGGCTCGTATTCCAGGACGAGCGCGGTCTGCTCGACCTGCCGCTGCCGCGGCTGGCGGGCCGTCACCAGCATCACAATGCGGCAACCGCGATCGCCACGCTGCGCGCGGTCGTGCCCGATCTGCCTGCCTCTGCTTACGAGGCCGGCATGACGAGGGCGGATTGGCCGGCCCGATTGCAGCCCTTGAAACGGGGCCGCTTGCCGACGATCGCGCCCGAAGGAGCCGAGCTCTGGCTCGACGGCGGCCACAACGCGGAAGGCGGCCGTATCCTGGCCGAGGCTCTTGCCGAGATGGAGGAGCGCCATCCCCGCCCTCTCGTACTGGTCTGCGGCATGCTCACCACCAAGGATCCGCAGGCGTTTCTCAAGCCGTTTGCGGGCCTGGCCCAGGAAGTGATCGCGGTGCCGGTTGCGGGCCAACACGCCGGCCGCGATGCCGAGGAGATCGCGCGGCTCGCGTCCCGGGCCGGCATCGAGGCCGCAAGCTGTTCCGGCGTGGAGCCGGCACTGCGCTTCCTCGCGGCACGGTCCTGGCCGGTCCCCCCGCGCATCCTCATAACGGGTTCGCTCTATCTCGCGGGCGAGGTGCTGGCGCTCAACGGCACATTGCCCGCGTAGATCGGAGCCGGTGCGGTTGGAGCTTGTCAGCCCGCTTGGAAGCGATGACGAACTGTGAAGCTTCAGCTTCTACAACGGCTGACACGGTCTGAGCAGCCTTGCGTGGCGAAAGCCACGATTGATTTGGCTTTTTCGAAGCAGAATCAATGCTGCTTCGAACCTTAGGTGTAAGCCGACTTGTGAGAGTCTGCTTAGCGGTTCACCCGGCGACTGACCAGGCGTTCGACCAGCAGGGCCACGATGATGATCGTGCCGATCGCCGTTCCCTGCCAGAACGGCGATACGCCCATAAGATTGAGCCCGTTGCGGATCATCACCATGATGAAAACGCCGATCAGCGTGCCCACCATCGAGCCGCGGCCGCCGTAGAGGCTGGCACCTCCGATCACGACGGCCGCGATGGCGTCGAGCTCCATCGCGTTGCCCATCAGCGGATCGGCCGACAGGAGCTGGCCGACGGAGAAGGTCACCGCCACGGCCGCGAGGGCGCCGGACAGGACATAAGGCAGGACGGCGTAGAACAGGGTGTCGAGCCCGGCGGCCCGCGCCGCCTCCTTGTTCGAGCCGACCGCGTAGATGGTGCGGCCACCCTTGGTCTTGGTCAGGTACGCCCAGGCAAGTCCGTAGAGAACCAGCAGGAACACCACATTGGACGGGATGCCGAGCAGAGGCGTGTAGACGATGTTTTGCATGCCATCGGGGATGTCCGAGATGGATTGCTGGCCCGACAGGATGTAGGCGAGGCTGCGTCCGATCGCCATGACGCCGAGCGTCACGACGAAGGCCGCGAGCCCGAAAAGGTTGATGAGCAGTCCCGAGAAGAGGCCGATGGCGCCACCGGCCGCGACCGCGACCGCGATGGCGGCGGGAATCGCCAGGTGCTGCAACGACAGGCCCAGGATGATGCCCGTCAATCCCGCGACCGATCCGACCGAGAGGTCGATCCCGCCCGTCAGGATCACGAAGGTCATGCCGACCGACACGATGCCGATCACCACGGACTGGTCCAGCATGTTGAAGATGTTGGAGCGCGTCAGAAAGTAGGGGGACAGCAGCGAAAGGCCGATCGCCAGCAGCAGGGCCAGCCCCAGCATGCGGAATTCGAGCCGCCGCGACAGCGAGGTCGCGATCGACAGCTTCCGGGGCGGTGCGATGGCGGAAGTCGTCATGGCGTCCAATCCTCTCTCGTCACAGTTCGGCCGCCAGCGTATCGACGCGCAGCCGGATGACCGGTGCCGGGGGCAGGGGTTGCGTCATCGGGAGCGTCAGGCCCACCCAACCGAGATCGTGGCCGCGCGGGCTGCGGATCGGCACCATCACGGTCGATCGCGTGCCGTCCGCCTCCGCGACGAAGCCCGGATCCCGCCGTCGGAGGGCATCGGGGATGAAGGTTTCGTCGAGTTCGAGCGCCTGTCCGGGTTTGAAGCCCGGATCGACGCTGGCGTCGGCCACGACCGTGTTGAGGCAGATCAGCCGCTCGTCCTCGATCAGGGCCCAGAAACCGACGCCGCCGTTCTCGCGCGTCAGGTCGTCGAGGAGCGCCGTATTGCGTGTCATGGAGGTGCGCGGTGCCGCCAGCAGGGTCAGCTTTTCTTCGTCGAGCAGGCTGCAGGGAAGGTCGGCGACCGAGCGCCCGTCGCTGATCACCACGACCCGATCGCAAAGCCCGAGCAGTTCCTC
Source organism: uncultured Lichenihabitans sp. (assembly GCA_964245215.1). Lineage (GTDB taxonomy): Bacteria > Pseudomonadota > Alphaproteobacteria > Rhizobiales > Beijerinckiaceae > Lichenihabitans. The sequence continues at coordinate 14,804 of CAXTME010000040.1, read as the reverse complement.
GAAATCGGACGACACCACCACGATCGCGACGCCCTGGCGCGCGATGTCGCGCAGCATGGCATAAATGCTGGCCCGCGTGCCGATGTCGACGCCCTTGGTGGGCTCATCGAGGATCAGTACCCGCGGCTCGAGGAGAAGCCAGCGCGCGATGATGATCTTCTGCTGCATGCCGCCCGAGAAGTTCAGCATCGACGCATCGGTGACGCGGTTCTGCGGGATGCCGAGATCCCGCATCAGGGCGTCCACCCGCTGTTCGCGCTTCTTGTAGCCGAGCCCGAAACCGCGGTGCGCGCCGAGGTGGGCCAGCAGGAGGTTCTCTTTCACCGACAGGTCGGGCACGATGTTCTGCGAGCGGCGATCCTCGGCCACGAAGCCGAGGCCCGCCCGGATCGAACGCCGCGGACTGTTGGGTTTGAGCGTCTTGCCGCAGAGCGTCACGTGGCCGGAGGTGCGGGGCCGCAGGCCGAAGATGGCTTCCACGGTTTCGGACCGCCCGGCTCCGACGAGGCCGCCGAGGCCGACGATCTCACCCTCCTGGGCCGAAAACGAGACGTCCCGCACGGCGGGGAGCGCCGCGAGATTGCGGACGTCCAGCGAGACCGCGCCTGTGTGACGATGGCCGGCGGCCCGGGGCGCCGCATAAACGGTGCCGAGATCGGCGCCCACCATGGCGCGGATCACGTCGGCCTGGTTGAGGGTCGTCGTGGCCCGCGCGTGCATCGTGGTCCGGCCTTCGCGCAGCACCGTCACCCGGTCCGTGATGGAGAAGACCTCCTCGAGCCGATGCGACACGAAGACGAGGCCGCATCCTGTCAGGCGCAACCGGCTCATGACGTCGAACAGCCGGTCGACTTCGCCCGGCGAGAGCGAGGCCGTGGGCTCGTCGAAGATGATGAGCTTGGCCCGGACGCCGAGCGCCTTGGCGATCTCGACGAGTTGCTTTTGCGCCGACGAGAGCCCGCGGACCTCCCGGTCGAGAGGCAGCGTGTCGGCCTGTCCGAGGCTCGACAGGATTTCCAAGGCTCGCACCCTCAGGTCGCGGTAGTCGAGGCGGCCGGGACGGCCGAGCAGGGGAAGGAAGATGTTTTCGAGGACGGTGAGGTCCGGGACGAGGCTCGTCTCCTGCATGACGATCGCGATGCCGACCCGCAGCGCTTCCCGGGTGTTGCGCAGGCGCACCGGGAAGGACCGGTACGTGATCTCTCCCGTGTCGTAGGTGTGGTGTCCCGCGATGATCTTGGACAGCGTGGATTTGCCGGCTCCGTTCGCCCCGAGGAGCCCGTGGATCTCGCGCTCGCGCAACTCGAAGTCGGCGCCGGCCAGCGCCCGGGTCCCGGCGAAGCTCTTGGTCACGCCCTGCGCGAGGAGCAAGGGCGGCTTCTGGGGTGGGTCGAGCGAGGAGGTCATGAAGGGCCTTGATGGGCTGGCGGCACGCGGGTCGCCAGCGTCCGCCCCCGGGCGGAACGCCGGCGGCGTGACGTCAGACGTCGCCGAAGACCGTCTTCTTGATGGTTGGCAGTTCGGCGTCGACGTTCTCGCTCGTCACCGGCAGGATCGGCACGACGATATCCTTGTCGGGCGTTTTCCCGGCGAGCTTGTCGATGATGGCACCGCCGGCATTCGTGCCCATCAGGAAGGGCTGCTGCATGCCTGTGACGACGATCTGACCGGATTTCAGCAGGTCGACGAACTCGGGGATGCCGTCGAAAGCCGCGACCAGCAGGTCGCCCGTGCGGCGTGCCGCCTTGATGGCCCTCAGGGCGCCGAGTGTCGGCTGGTCGGTCTGGATGTAGAGGCCCCGCATGTCGGGATTGGACGTCAGCAGGTCCTGGGTGAACTTGTAGGTCTCGTCGGTCGTGTAGCTCTGCATCTGCATCAAGGTCGCGATCTTCCCCATAAAACCGCCCTCTTTCAGGCCGTCCAGGAAGCCCTTCGTGCGGGCCTGACCGTTCTTTCGGGCCTGCGAAATGCCGACGATCCCTACGGTGCCGGTTTCCCATCCCTTCTTCTTGAGGTCCTGCCCCAAAGCCAGTCCTACCCCGTGGGCGCCTTCGTAATTGTTCGAGCTGATGTAGGAGACATACTGGCCGCCATTGGTGCCGATGTCGGCGATCACGACGGGGATGCCGGCCTTTTCGGCCAGGGCCTGAACGCTCGGGGCCGTCGAGGAATCGGTCGGCGACAGCACGATGCCGGCGACGCCGCGCACGATGGCATCCTGGGCGTTCTGCAGTTGCGTCTGCGCGGAGTTATGGGAATCGAGGGCCTGGAAGCCATAGCCCTTGTCCTTGGCCGCAGTCTCGACGCCCTTCGACACGGCGCGCCAGAACGGCAGATCGAGTCCTGGGGTCAGATAGACGATGTCCTTCGAAGCGGCCCTGGCCGCCAACGTGCCGAGACCCGCGCCGGCCATCGTTCCGATGGCGATCTTCAACAATGTCCTTCGTCGTAGCATGTTTCTCTCCCGGTCCGCCTGTGCGGTTTCGTGCTAGGCCGCTCTGCGGCGGCTGCCTGGCGCTTCGAGCGCGAAGCCGTCTCGCCCGGGTTCTCCCCCGAACGAGCCGGCTTCCATCATCGATCTAAAGAAATGCCCGGCGCAAGGCCGGGCAAAGGGATGTCGGACGAACGAGGTTTCAGATCGCGCTGGTGATCCAACGCTGCAACTCGCCCTTCGGCTTGGCGCCGACCATCTTGGCCGCGACCTGTCCATCCTTGAAGAGCAGCAGTGTCGGGATGGACTGGATGCCGAGCTTGCCCGGAACGCCGGGATTCTCGTCGATATTGAACTTCGCGATGCGGACCTTGCCCTGCATCTCCTTGGCGATGTCTTCGAGCGCCGGCGCGATCATACGGCAGGGGCCGCACCATTCGGCCCAGAAATCGACGACGACCGGCTCGGACGACTTCAGCACGTCCTGATCGAAGCTCTGATCGGTGACCTTTGTGGTGACGGAATCGGCAGCGGCCATGATGGCATTCCCCTGAGACGAGACGCGAAGGCGCTCGACGGCATACATTCGAAGTAAGAACGGGGAATGGCTGCGTCAAGCGCTGAGGCTCGCCCGCGAAGCCCCGTCCAGCAGTTCAGGCTCGTCGCTTCTGCCGGAGCCCGTTGGTTACTAAATCATGGCGTCCATGACGCTGATCAGCTTGCGCGCCTGCCGTGCCGACAGTTTCTGGAACCGCAGTCCGTAGCGGAGCTTTTCGTCTTCCAGGCGGAGATTGCACAGCAGGACCGGCAGGATGGCGCCTTGCGTCTCCGGCATCACGGCAGGCAGTTTGAGCATGCCCAGTGCGCCGAGCCGGTCGGCAAGATCGGGATCCGGCGTCAGGATCTCGACGCCGCAGCCCGTCATCGAGAGGTCGTGGACCGTGAGGGAGACCACGGCGCTTCCCGCAGCCAGCTCGGCCTCGAAGCTCGTGGGAAAGCGCGGGGTGACACGGCGATCGGCCGCGTTCGGTTTCTCGGACGACATGGCGATCACCTCCTCTGCTGCGCCGCACGACACCGCACAAAGCTTGCAGAAGTAATAAGTTGCGACGTCGATCGCGATATAATTGCAGCTGAGCTACAATAACGGCTACAAACCACGTCGTAACGCTAACATTTTGTCTCATCTCGCAGCATGAGATAGTATAGTGTTTGGTTCAGTTCCGTCATTCTACGGACAATAGGCGTGACGCCGTTATTCCGCCGGCAAGGCCGGGCGCCTCGACGCCGAAGCTCGGCCGCAGGACAGGGCGGGGACGTCGACCCGACCTCGTTTCCGTCCTGTTGACATCTCCGACGCCTCGCCCGAAACCTCGCCCCGCATCAACGGCGAACATCGAGACGGATCATGGATCACGGCGCGCTTCAGGCCACGATCGAACAGGCCTTCGAGGACCGGGCCTCGATCGGTCCCGGCACCACGGGCGCGGTGCGCGACGCCGTCGATCACGCTCTGGGCCTGCTCGACTCCGGCACGCTTCGCGTTGCCGCTAAAACCGAAGGCGCCACGGGCCGCGAAAGCTGGACCGTGCACCAGTGGCTCAAGAAAGCCGTCCTCCTGTCGTTCCGCCTGAACGACATGGCCATGGTTCCGGGTGGCCCGGGCGGCTCGTCCTGGTACGACAAGGTTCCGTCCAAGTTCGAGGGCTGGGGCGAGAACCAGTGGGCGGCCGCGGGGTTCCGTGCCGTGCCGAACTGCGTCGTGCGGCGCTCGGCCTATGTGGCGCCAGGCGCCATCCTCATGCCGTCCTTCGTCAACCTCGGCGCCTATGTGGATCGCGGCACCATGGTGGACACCTGGGTCACGGTCGGGTCCTGTGCGCAGATCGGCAAGAACGTGCATCTCTCGGGCGGCGTCGGCATCGGGGGCGTCCTGGAGCCGCTCCAGGCCAACCCCACCATCATCGAGGACGATTGCTTCATCGGGGCGCGCTCGGAAGTCGTCGAAGGCGTGATCGTGGGGCAGGGGTCCGTGCTCTCGATGGGCGTCTTCATCTCGGCCTCCACCAAGATCATCGATCGGGCGACCGGTGAAACGCACGTCGGCTACGTGCCGCCCTATTCGGTGGTCGTGTCGGGCAACCTGCCCGGCCGACCGCTGCCGGACGGGAGCCCCGGCCCGTCGCTCTATTGCGCCGTCATCGTCAAGACCGTGGACGCGCAGACGCGCGCCAAGACCGCGATCAACGACCTCCTGCGCGATTAGGCGCCATCTTGGACGCGACGGGCTTCCGCTTCCTCTACCGCGAAGACCGCGGCCGGATCTCGCGCGGGACGTGGTGGCGCGGCACCCTGCCGCTCGCCGGCTTCGTGATCGTGGCGACGGTGGTCTGGGAATTGGTGAAGCCTTATGCGGCGCCCGACCTCGCGACGGAGCCGCTGCTGGACGTGGCCGTCGTGCTGGCCTACCTCGTCCTCGCGGTCTACGCCTTCGCGATGATCCTCGCGGCGGTCTGCTACTACAACGTCTGTGCCAAGCGTTTTCGAGACCGTGGCCGGCGAGGGCTATGGGCGGCTGTCCTGCCGCTGGCCGTGCTTCTGAAGGGCGCGCTCGACTGGTTCATCCCGCGGAGTCTCGGCGATGTGCCGGCCTGGTGGGGACCTGTAGCGCTTGTCGTGCTGCTCGTCCTCGTGGTCTGGAACGTGCTGGATCTCGGTCTCGGCCCGACCGCGGTCGGCGAGATGCGGATCGTCCCATGATCCGAGATGCGACCGCCTCGCCCTCGGCGACCGCGATCCTGCAGGCGCTGCTCCGCTGTCCCTCCATCACCCCGGCCGAGGGTGGAGCGCTCGACGTGTTGCAGGATCTGCTGGAGCCCGCCGGTTTCATGGTCCACCGGTTGCGCTTCTCCGAAGCCGGGCAGCCGGATGTCGACAACCTCTATGCCCGCATCGGCACCGCGGCGCCGCACCTTGTCTTTGCGGGCCATACCGACGTCGTACCGCCGGGCGATCCGGTGTCCTGGCGCTTCCCGCCCTTCTCGGGCGAGGTGGCGGACGGCAGGATCTGGGGCCGGGGAGCCTGCGACATGAAGGGCGGAGTCGCGGCCGCGGTCGCGGCCGTCCTGGCTCATCTCGCCGAAGCCGGCGCGCCCGAGGGCTCGATCTCGTTCCTGATCACGGGCGACGAGGAAGGCCCGGCCGTCAATGGCACGCCGAAGCTGCTCGATTGGGCGCGCGACCGCGGCGAACGCTTCGATCATTGCGTGCTCGGCGAGCCGACCAACCCCGCACGCCTCGGCGAGATGATCAAGATCGGGCGGCGCGGTTCGCTGACGGGCGAGATCGTCGTCGAAGGGCGCCAAGGCCACGTCGCCTACCCGCATCTCGCCGACAACCCGATCCCCCGCCTGATGGGAGCCCTCGCGGCCCTCAAAGCCACGCCGCTCGATGCCGGCACCACGCATTTCGATCCGTCGAACCTCGAGGTCGTCACGGTCGATACCGGCAATCCGTCGGCCAATGTGATCCCGGCGGAAGCGCGAGCGCGGTTCAACGTCCGCTTCAACGATTCCTGGTCGCCCGAAGCTCTGCAGGCGGAGATCCGCCGCCGGCTTGCGGACGCCAAGGCAGGTGCGCATCGCCTGACTTTCGCACCCTGCAACGCGCTGGCGTTCCTGACGGAGCCGGGCGCGTTCGTGACGTTGTTCGCCGAGATCGTCGAAGCCGAGACCGGACTTGCCCCGACGCTTTCGACGACCGGCGGAACTTCGGATGCCCGGTTCATCACCCGGGATTGCCCGGTCCTGGAATTCGGGCTCGTCGGCGCCACGATGCATGCCGTCGACGAGAACGTCCCGGTCGACGATCTCGAAAAGCTGCAGGCCATCTACGGCGCCTTGCTGAGCCGGTACTTCGACGGAGCGCATGCGACGGGCTGAAAATGTCAGATCGTTTGTCGCTTGAGCCTTACCGTTCGTCATTGCGAGGCGCGGTGCGACGAAGCAACCCGGTACGTGACCCAGGACAAGGCTGGGTCCCGCCACGCTCCGCTCGCGGTTCGATCGCGATAACGGTCGATGAAGCTAGCCACACACTCTCGCAACAGCTGATTTGAACCTAAGCAGACTTTCACAAGTCTGCTTACATTTGGAATCACAGCACGATTGGTTTTGCTTTGCTTTCGCCACGCAGGGCTGCTTAGCGCTTGAAGCCGCCTTCCATGGCCAAAGCGGAGAGCGGCTGTCGGTCGCTCGGCTGCTCGCGTGCCTGCAGCATTTCGGGAAGGCTCGACTTGTCGCCGATGTGGCCGAGCGCCACCGCGCACTCGACCCGGTAGCCCTGGGGGACGTCGAGCTCGGCAAAGGCGCGATCGTGGTCGAAACCGACCATCCCGTGCGTATACCAGCCGCTGCGCGTCGCCTGCAGGGCGAAGCTCATCCAAGCCGCGCCGGCATCGAACGAATGCGAATGGGACGGCACGTCCTTGTCCTGGCCGGGCGGACGCATCAGCGAGTTCGACACGATGATCAAGAGTGCGGAAGCGTTCTTGGCCCAGGACTGGTTGAACGGGTTCAGGAGGTCGAGAAGCTTGTCGAAAGCCGGCGTGCCGCGCCGGCCGTAGATGAAGCGCGCCGGCTGCGAATTGTAGGACGACGGTGCCCAGCGCGCCGCTTCGAAAAGACCCATGAGCTCGCTTTCGCCGATCGCGTCGGCCGAGAACGCGCGGGGCGACCAGCGTTCGAGGAACATCGGGTCGATCGGAAAATCCGAATGGCGGGGAGAGGGTGTCACGGTGGCTCCTTCGCGATGCAAATACCGCGTCATGCGCCGGTTCGCTCCGGGCCGCAAGCGGGACCGGGGACGGCCCGCGGTCCGGTCGCACCAACGGGGCAAAGGGGCTGCCTGTCTGCGCAGTGGCGCCGGATGGCTTCGTGCCCTAAAGAGGCGCCGAAGCGGGGATCGCGCGATGGTACAGGATATCACCAGGGCCGAGACGCTCCTGACCCTCGATGACCTCGCGGTCGGGCAACGCTTTACCAGCGGCACCCACGTGCTCGACACGGCGCAGATCAAGTCGTTCGCGGTGCAGTTCGACCCTCAACGCTTTCACCTCGACGAGGAGGCGGCGCAAGGGACCATGTTCGGTGGTCTTGCGGCAAGCGGCTGGCACACTGCCGCACTCACGATGAAGCTGCTGGTTGGGGGCGGAGCGCCCTTCGCGGGCGGATTGATAGGAGCCGGCGGCGAGATCGCCTGGCCGAAGCCGACCCGGCCGGGCGATGTGCTGCAGGTGTTCAGCGAGGTGCTCGAGATCAAACCCTCGCGCTCGCGTCCCGAGCGCGGGATGGTCACGCTGCGCTGCGAGACCCGCAACCAGAATGGCGACATCCTGCAGATCCTGACGGCCAAACTCGTCGTCGAGCGCCGCGGCAGCGGCTGACGAAAGCCGGTTCCGGCGAGCCCGACGGTGATGCGCGGGTCGGTCATGGGGTGTTGCGATAGGCTTGCTCGAGAATCTGGCGAGAGCTCACCAGTCCCTGCTTCAAGGTCGACCAGGCACTCTGGCTGGCACGGCTGAGCTTCGTCAGGCGCATTTGCGCCTCGTCGGCATGCGCCTTGACCCTGGCGATCCTCGCATCGATCGCGGCCCGCTGCTCGGCCGTGAGGCCTGCGGCGGAGGCCTGGAGATCCGCGACGACGCTCTGCCAGTAAGTCTGCTCGGCCCTGATCCGCGCCTCGACCAGGGCTTTGCGCTGCCCGGCGTCGAGCCGGATTGCGGTGACGTCCTGGTCGAGAGTTTGTTCGAACTGCGTCCAGGGCGCCGTCAAGGCCGTGCGTGCCATGGCGAGCTGGGCGGCGGTCATCTCGCGCCCTTGCGCCACGACCCCGTCGAGCTCCTTGCGATAGGTCTCCCGGATCGTGCGGAGCGACGCCACGGCATCGTGCGCCTTCTGCCGGACCGCGCCGTCGGCCTTGTCGGCCTCATCTTGCAGGACCGAGATAGTGGCATCGATTTCGGCGAGCCGTTCTTGAGCCTGTGCGATGGCCGCGTGTGCGCCGACGGGGTCGGTCGTGGCGGCGATGCGGATGATGCCTCCGGTCCCCGGTGCTCCGGCGAGCGGCAGGGCCATTGCCACGGCCGGCGCGAACGCGCTGCAAAAGACCGCGATGGTGAAAGCCCGAAGCGACATGACATTTTCCTCAGAGACGATGCGGACGGCTGAAGCTTAAGCGGGAACTCGACGCCTTCCGTCAACGCCCGAACCGGTCTGTCGTTGCGAGGATCGGTCACCGACGCCTTCCTGCAACCAGGAGGTCGAAGCCCGGCCCATCAGGCCCTACATGAGCCCGTGGCTGAGGGAGAGCGCCATGGATCTGGAACTGAACGGCAAGGTCGCCATCGTGACCGGAGGCAGCCGCGGGATCGGCAAGGCCATCGCGGTCGCCTTGGCGCGTGAAGGCGTCGACGTGGCTCTGGTAGGGCGTGATCCTGGAGTGGCCGAGGACGCAGCCCGATCGATCGCGGCAGACACGGGCCGGATCGTGCGAGCCTACCTGGCCGACACCGGGCAGGGCGACGCCGTCCGTGGCGCGGTGGCGAAGATCGTCGGCGATTTCGGACGGGTCGACATCCTGGTCAACAGCGCGGCCCGGCCAGCCGGCCAGGGTCCCGTGCCGAAGCTGGCCGACCTGACGGACGACGCCGTGCTCGACGAGGTCAACGTGAAAGTCGTCGGCTATCTCCGCTTCGCCCGCGAGGTCGCGCCCATCATGCGGGCGCAGGGATTCGGCCGGATCATCAATATCGCCGGCTTGGCGGCGCGCCAGTCGGGGTCGATCGCGGGATCGATCCGCAATGTCGGGGTCGCGGCCCTGACGAAGAACCTCGCCGATGAACTCGGGCCCGACGGCATCAACGTCACCTGCGTGCATCCGGGCCTGACCCGCACCGAGAAGACACCGGCCGCGATGCGTTACCACGCCGAAGCTTCTGGGGTCTCGCCCGAGGACATCGAGAACCGGTTCGCCTCGGCTACGGCGATCCGTCAGATCGTGACGGCCGAGCAAGTCGCCGACGTCGTGGCGTTCCTCGCCTCGCCGAAATCGATCGCCATCACGGGCGATGCCATCGCGGTCGGCGGCGGCAGGGCCGGCGCGATCTACTATTGACGCGAGGGCATGCGCTCCGCATCGGAATCATCCTGGTTTGCTCGTTTGTTGTCCCGCCAGGATGGCTTGGCCCAGATCTGTGTAGGCTGCCGGAGGCTTAGGGTGAGACCCACATCGCGCGGTTGTTGCAACTGTCGTGGCTTCGATCTTGATTGAGAACACTCTTCCGCTGCTGCAAGTCACTCTCGTTTGCTAAGGAGACTTAAGGAAATCAAAGGAGTTTCAGTACAGCCTCGGACACAGTGCGAGGTTTATGTAGATGTGGAACGGAATATCGATCGGCACACGGCTTGTGGCCTATGTCTCCAGCCTTGTCGTGCTGGTCTTCCTGGTGGGAATGACGGCCGCGGTGACGGTCGCGAAGCTGGACCGGAACGCTCAGTCGATCGGGGGAAGATGGCTCGCCGGGACTCGCGTGCTGGACGAGGTTTCCGACGAGGTGGCTCAGTTCCGGTTCGCCGAGATCGATCGTGCCCTGGCGCGCGCCTCTGCCGACACCGATCCCAATACCGACGCCGATGGGGCCAATGCCATGGCGCATCGCACCGCGGTCGAGCGGCTCACAGCGAGTTACCGGGATGTCCTCGGGTCTGAACAGCCCCGAAGTGCTGTCGGGGAGTTCGTCTCGGCTTGGGACGATTACCTGATCGTTCATGACGCATGGCTGCGAGCGGATGTCTACCGGCACATTGCGGGTCTGGCGCGGGCAAAAAGCTCGCTCGACTGGCGGTACAAGGCGGTCGACGCCGCGCTTGGTCAACTCAAGGCGACGAGCTATCAGGCGGCCGATCTCAAGGTCAAAGAGGCAGCCCGTCTTTCCGCGGAGCTCGACACGGTCGTCACCACATCGTTCGCCGTCGCAGCGATCCTGGCGCTCCTCGTCTTTCTCGATGTCAGCAAGGGAATCATCGGACCGTTGAGGTCGATGACGACGGCGCTGTCACGACTGGCCGAGGGACACCTTGAGTCCGGCATCCCCGAACTGCATCGCAGGGACGAGATCGGGCAGATGGCGAAGGCCTTCGAGGTCTTCCGCGCCAATGCGGCGGATCTCGAAGCCGCTCACGCGCGAACGCGCGAGGCCCAGGAACAGGCCCATCTGCTTGCGCGGCACGACGCTTTGACGGGCCTGCCGAACCGCCGCGTGTTCTCGACCGAACTCGAAGCCTCCTTGCAGCGCTCCCGCCACACGGGAGGTGGTTGTGCGCTGCTGCTGATCGACCTCGACCGGTTCAAGCCTGTCAACGACGTCCAGGGGCACGGTGCGGGGGATCGTGTCCTGTGCGAGGTGGCGCGCCGGCTGGAGGCCGCCCCGGGTCGGCACAAGACGGTCGCGCGATTGGGCGGCGACGAGTTCGCCATCATCATCGACGCCGCAGTCCAGGACGTCGCGCGCGATGCCGCAGCGACGGCGAACGAGATCCTGCGTGTTCTCCGGCTGCCCTTCGAGTTCGGGGACGTGCGTGTCGAGATCGGCGCCAGCATCGGCATCGCGTGCTGGCCAACGGTCGACCACGGCAGCGACCTCGTCCATGGCGCCGACCTCGCCATGTATCGCGCCAAGCACGAAGGCCGCGACCGCTTCTGTTTCTTCGAGCCGGACATGGACAAGGACTGGCGTGAGCAACTCGTCCTCGACGAGGGCTTACGTCGGGCGGTGTCGCAGGGGGAGGTCGAACCGCACTACCAGCCGCTGATCCAGCTCGGCAGCGAGGAGATCTGCGGCTTCGAGGTTCTGGCCCGCTGGACGCACCCCGAGCACGGCCCCGTTCCGCCGGACCGTTTCATCCTCATGGCGGAGCGGCTTGGACTGATTTCCGATCTGACCTCGGGTGTGTTGCGGCGGGCGTGTCGGGACGCCAGAGGCTGGGGAGATGGAATCCGCCTCGCATTGAACGTCTCGCCTAGCCAGATCGTCGATCGGACTTTTCATCACAAAGTTCTGTGCATCCTCGCGGAGGAAGGTTTCGCGCCCTCCCGTTTGGAAATCGAAGTCACTGAATCGGCTCTCATCAAGGACATCGAGGCCGCCAAGTTCGTCATCTCGTCGTTCCAGCAACACGGGATCGCGGTGTCCCTGGACGACTTCGGAACCGGCTATTCCAGCCTCTACCACCTCCGTAATTTGAAGTTCGACAAGATCAAGATCGACAAATCCTTCGTGCAGTCTTTGCACAACAATACCGAAAGCGCGAAGATCGTGGATGCGGTGCTGGGACTGGCCCGGAGCCTTGGCATGCAGGTCGTGGCCGAGGGGATCGAAGATCAGGCCGCGATGGCGCATCTCTTGACGCGCGGTTGCGACTACGGCCAGGGCTACTACTTCAGCAAGGCGGTCGGAGCCGATGCGGCAAGGCTCATGCTGGCCGAGAAAACGGATGCGCTCGCGACACGAAGTGAACTCGCCAAGATCCACGACCGACTACATCTCGAGTTCGGCCCCGAACTCGCTATTGCGCCGTTCGCCGACAAGGCCGTAGCCTGAGGGGGAGGATGCCTCGGAGCAGGCCGGAAAAGAGTGCAATAGTCGCGAGTCATGCGGCATCGAACAATTGATCGACCAGGCAGGAGGCCGTGAGCCCGATCGAAGACCAGCGAGGGCGCGCAAGGATGCGTTTCGGCGCCGCCATGATGGCTCTGCTCGCCGTTCTGGTTGCTCTGTTCTCGTTCCGCTTCGTCGGCGCGATCGAGGGTGTCTGGATCGACGTTGATCCCGGCATTCGCGGGGTCGTCACCGCCCATCCGTTCGAGGCCCTGACGCATTTTCTGATCGCGCCGGTCGCCCTCCTGCTCGGTCCATTCCAGTTCCTGCCGGGGATGCGAAGACGACTACCGGCGTGGCATCGGCGGGCGGGACGCGTCTATGTCCTGGCCTGCGTGATCGCCGGCGCCGGTGGACTGGCGACCGCCTTCCACGCCTCCGGAGGTCCAGTGGCGGGTTGGGGCTTCGGCATCCTGGCCGTGCTCTGGATCGCCGCGACGCTCGGCGCCTGGTGGACCGCCGTCCTGCGAAACTTCGGCCTGCACCGGCTCTTGATGCGGTTCAGCTATGCCATGACGTTCGGCGCCGTGACCCTACGCCTGCAGATCCCCATCGGCTTCATGATGGGCTACGCGAGCTACTCCGCGATGTCGGTGTGGCTGGCCTACACGGCGTGGATCCCGAACGTCATCGTCGTGGCGCTCTACGCGGCCATGGAGCGGCGGCATCGCGCCCCGATGTGGGCTATTGCGTTCGGGAGACGACCCCGATCCGGCGCTCTTTGAGCAGTTCGACGAACTTGCGTCGAATTTCCACCATCAAGCCGTAGGGCAGGAGCCCGTAAGCGACGCTCCCGGCGCCTGCTCGCGTGTCCGGCCGCAGGTCAGGCCCAGGCCAGATAAAGCGATTGGCTTTCGACAGCACCACCCAGGAGTGTTCCTCGTCGAGGCGCAGACGCGCCTTGGTCATTCATCGGGAGCTCCATCGGGAGCCGGAGATCAGCCGGCGCGCTGACGGGCTGGCGCAACGCGATATCTTGATAGCGGCCGATATTGCGTTGAAATTCCGCAGCGGAGACTTTCACCCGTTCCATAGTCGCTTCTCAGCTTATGCGTCTTATGCCTCTTGCATGATCTTTGAGGATGTACCAGCGTCTTTGCCGAAACTGGCTGGGCTTCAGCTCGCAAGCGCGCTGGATGGCCGGGAGACCGGCCCCAGGCCGTTCCGAAGATTGCACCGGCTCAGAAGTCGCCTCCTCGTCGTCGACGCGCGAACCGGGAAAGCCGCCGCCAGCGCTCCCTGCGGTGTGCTCGACTCTGCAGGTTTCAGGTCTTCCCGAACGTCTCGTCGAAGCTGTAGCCGGCGCCGCGCACGGTGCGGATCGGGTCGCGCTCGCGGCCGCGCGACAGCGATTTGCGCAGGCGCCCGACATGGACATCGACCGTTCGCTCGTCGATCTCGACCGACTGGCCCCAGACGCCGTCGAGCAGTTGCGAGCGCGAGAAGACGCGGCCCGGCCGTTCCATCACGTATTCGAGCAGCCGGAACTCGGTCGGGCCGAGATGGATGTCGCGCCCGGCGCGGCGTACCCGCCGGGTCTCGCGGTCGAGGTCGAGGTCGCCGGCCGAGAGGCGGTTGGCGACCCGCTCGGGCCGGGAGCGCCGCAGCAGCGAGCGAACCCGCGCCATCAGTTCGGGCACCGAGAAGGGCTTCACCACGTAGTCGTCGGCCCCGACCGAGAGACCGCGCACGCGCTCGGCTTCCTCGCCGCGCGCCGTCAGCATGATGACGGGCAAGGTCCGGGTGGTCTCGCGCGCCCGAAGACGGCGGCAGATCTCGAGCCCGGATACGCCGGGCAGCATCCAGTCGAGGATCAGGAGGTCGGGCGGCAGCTCGCTCAAGCGCAGTTCCGCCTCGTCGCCGCGCTCCACCCGCTCCACCGTGAAGCCCTCGGCTTCGAGGTTGTAGGACAGGAGCAGGCCGAGCGCCTGCTCGTCCTCGACGACGAGGATATGGGGGGCGGTCCCGGTCGAGGCGCCCCGACCCGGGGCGCGTGCCGGGGCCGTCCGCAAAACGTTCATGGCGAGGCTGTCCTCGATGTCACGGCTCGTCCTGCGCTTCCGGCGCCATCGGCGGGGGCGTTATGGTGCGCGTCTTCGGTCGGTCGAGCGGAAGCGTGTCGCCGGTCGCGAGATAGAAGACCGTCTCGGCGATATTGGTCGCGTGGTCGCCGACGCGCTCGATGTTCTTCGAGCAGAACAGGAGATGCGTGCAGAACGAGATGTTGCGCGGATCTTCCATCATGAAGGTGAGAAGATCGCGGAAGATCGAATCTTCCAGAGCATCGAGTTCGGCATCCCGGGTCCACACCGCCTGGGCGCGTTCGACGTCGCGGGCCGCATAGGCGTCGAGCACGTCCTTCAGCTGGTTGGCCGCGAGCTCGTTCATGTGCTTGAGCCCGATCACGGCACGCGGCACTCGAGGTTCGGTCGCGATCTTCACGGCCCGCTTCGCGATGTTCTTGGCGAGATCGCCGACCCGCTCGAGGTCTCCCGAGACCCGGATGGCCGCCACGATCTCCCGGAGGTCGACCGCCATGGGCTGACGCCGTGCGATGGTGAGGATCGAGGTCGCCTCGATGTCCCGCTGCAGGAGGTCGAGCCGCGGGTCGCTCGCCACGACCGCGCGGGCGAGGTCGACGTCGAGCGCCGTCAGGGC
>CAXTME010000039.1:31226-38100 GCA_964245215.1 uncultured Lichenihabitans sp. | reverse complement strand
GGCGGGGTAGCTCAGCTGGTTAGAGCAGCGGAATCATAATCCGCGTGTCGGGGGTTCGAGTCCCTCTCCCGCTACCATTTCGTCTCACTCGCTTGGTCTAGTTCGCCGGCTGAGCCGGGACTGCGCGCACGGGCTTCGTGTCTTCGGACAACGGTCGGCACGCAACCTGTCCGTTGATGCCTCAGAGCGAGGTCATGGCGATCACGACGGCGACAATCACGAGAGTGCAGAGCACGTAGGTGACAAGCTGTTGCGGTGCGAGACCAAGGGTCGATTGGTCTCCGGCGCAAACTCGGGGTCGCTCCAGGCTGTACCTGGAAACGCTGGCGCGAGCGCCATGGCGGCGAAGTAGCTTGCCGCCACGGCAGCGGCGATCAAGAACTCAGACATCGTGAGTGATTGCGACAGCCACAGGATCGACAGCGAGAGTGCACCCGCGAAGATTCCCATCAGCATCGTTTGGCCGTTGTGGAATTTCGCATGCGGCGGCCGAGAAGGGTTCCATAAGTGCTGCTTGGCCGTAGCCGGTACTAATCCGTCGCCGACGAGGCCGCCGAAATTGAAGATCGCAACAAACGCGATGGTGTATTCAGCAATGTCCATGACACGCTTCCCTTCCCGAGAGCGAGAAAGGACGTGCCGGAGGCCGGTCTCTAGAGAACAGGCTTAGCTTCGGTCGTTCGGGTCGTCTATGCCGACCAGGTCGCCGCTATGAATGACGATCGGAGACATCCCGGACACCGCCGGATCGAGAACCCACTCGACTGACATTCTGATGCAGGGCTCTATCGCCCATTGGCCCGCTGACCGAGGGGAGACCGCTCTGCGATGAAGACCAACGAAGATACGATCGTGCTCAACTCCATCAGGGATTTCACTCTCTCGACGGCGGAAAGGCTCTGGGCAGGTGCGCACGGGATCGTGCTGGGCGCCGAGGGTCGGAGTACCGTCGAGGCCGGACACTTGGCCTTTCAGCGTTTCCTTGCCGAGAAGGGGGGCTACGTCTACGGCAGTACGACGGCTCCCGGAGCGCGCGCCAAGACCATCCTGACATCCGAAGCCGTGAAGTCGCAAGGCGCAACGTTCGGGCAATTCATCACGATGCGACCGGGGATCGCCGGACGATCCCTGTCGCGCCGAACGGTCAGGCTTGCGCTTCTGGCACGCCTGACGAATGCCCTGAGTGGACATGGCAAGATCTCTCTGCCCACGGCCGAACGCATCGCGGCATTGGCCGAGAGCCCTCCCGAGGTGCCTCTGCAAGGCCTTGCGAGTTCAGGGGAGGTCATGGCTCTCAGCTGGCTGTTGGCACCGCTCGCGGAGGCGTCACTCGAGCCGGGCGAGGCGATGGCGCTGGTCAACGGTTCTCCGTTCTCGACCGCGATGGTCAGCGAGGTTGCGATCACGGCCAGGCGGAACCTGCAGCTTGCCGATCTGGTCTTCGCCTTGAGCGTCGAAGCCGCGCGGGCACCGCTCGAACACTATAGGGTGGAGTTGGCCGACCACTGGCCGGACCCTTTCTATAAAGGATGCCTCGAACGCCTGAACGAGCTGCTGAACGGAGCGCATCCGGCGAGGCTGGCCCATCAGGCGCCGGTGAGCTGGCGCATCATTCCCAACATTCTCGCGTCGGCACGTCGCGCGCAGGCGCAAGTCTCGGAAATTGCGACGATCTCGTTGGCTGCAGTGAAGGACAATCCCACATTTCTCGCCGGCCCGGACGGCGGCGAGGTCGTTTCGAGCGGCGGGTACCATGATCATCAGGCGGCGCGCAGCATCGAATCGGTGACGGTCGCCTATGCCGACCTCTGCCTCCTGATCGCCAAGCAGGTGACGAGGCTCGTCGATGGATCGGGCCTGGGTCTACCACCCTTGCTGGTCAGGGGGGCGGGAGATGGCGTCGGCACGGAGTATTTCGTGTGGACGCTCACGGAACCGGTGGTCAGAGCCAATCATGCGGCAACGCCCGTGGGGCTGAATGCGAGTCTAGAAGACCCGGTCGGCAATCAATCGGATGTGGCCCAACCGGTTTTCATCTCTTACGCCCGCCATCTCGAGGCCGGAGACGCGCTCCACCAGTGTCTGGCCGTGCTGTATACGGTCGCCCTCCTGGCCCTCGACATCGATGGCCGAACGCCGCCACCGGCCCTGTCGTCCCTGGTGGAATGCGTCGGCATGTTCAACCCTAACATGCCGACGGCCGCCGCAGCCGGCTCTCCGCTCCGAGAGGTTCTCGACGCCCTCGTCGCCTGGACCGAGGCAGCCTGAGGCGCCCACCGACGGGTCGATGATTATCGATCAACTGACCCTCGCCGGTGCGAGATGACCGTTCGAACCGGCCGAGCGAAGCCAAGAATGCTGTCGGTCCAGTCTCTACCGAGCCTGATCCGAGGCCGGCCGCGACGCGGACGGGGCTTGACGCAGCGTCACTCGGCTGGCTGGGCCGCTTGGACTTCCGCTTCGATGGGAACCTTCGCGGCCACGATCGCCGCCATCAGATCGTAAAGCTTACCCTTCAGCCGCTCATCTTCGATCGCGTGCAGCATGCGGATGATCTTGACATCGTATGTTGCGCTGGCGCGTGAGCGCTTGCGGCGGTCGACGATGTCGGCCAGTTCCATGCCGCCCTGTGCATCGGGTTCGGCCCCGATATCCTCGAAAAAGAAGGAGATGTCCTTCTCGAGACTGCGGGCGATATTGATCAGTTGGCTCGCGCTGATCCGATCCTTGCCGAGTTCGTACTTCTGCACCTGTTGGAATGAGATGCCGAGTTGCTCGCCCAGCGCGCCTTGCGAGATGCGCTTCTCGATCCGGGCCAGACGAACTCGCGCTCCCAGATGGCGATCGATCGCGTGGTTCTTTCGCGCCATCGTGTCCTCTTACAATTGCAGCCAATGAGTTGTGTGTAACATCGTCAATAGGATTACACCAAGCGGTTGCCGAGTCGACCGCGAAATATCGGTACGCACACTCAAAAAACGATTATGATCAGCAGCGTCAACTCAGCTTTGGCGCCCAATCTGCGGCGGTGAAAGGTTACGATGACTTGCGCGGCGTGGTTCTGGTCTTGGTGCGACCGAGCGCATCAGGCGAGGGAACACGGCGCGTCGGAGGCGGCCGGTCGTCACGGTGTGTCTCAGATCGCAAAGCTCGTTCCGCAACCACAAGAAGCCGTAGCATTCGGGTTGCTGATCTTGAACGACTGGCCGATCAGGTCGTCGACGAAATCGATTTCCGACCCTCTCATGAAATCGAGGGACATCGGGTCGATCAGGACCACGGCACCATCGCGTTCGAGCACCAAGTCCTCGGCTTCCGCCGTCGACACGATCGTGAACCGATATTGAAACCCCGAACAGCCGCCCCCATCGACAGCGACACGCAACGAGGAGCCGGGCGCCTCCTTCAGCAAGACCTTGTTGACCCGCGCCGCCGCCGAAGCCGAAAGCGTCACGGGCGTCGAAAGTTCGACCTCTGTCATCGAAATCCTCACGGGCGGGGCTGGCGGCACCCGACGAGGCAGGTCACCGGTCGATAGGCTCCACTCAGATTTATGTGTGTGCGAGCCGTACCGCAATGGCTCACCAGACGGCCTCGGGTTTTGCCGGCTCTGGATCGGCCGTGGTGGCGTGGTGGCGGCATCGATTCCCGCACACTTGCGATCACATCGCCCCTATGCGACTCGAATGACCACCCAATACGGTCTCAGCCACGACAGAGCGCCATGGACATCTTCGCCGAATTTCAGCGCCGTACGGCCACCATCCTCGGCGGATTGATCGAGCGCGGCGCACTCCCGGCCGGGCTCGATCTCGGGCGGTTCGTCGTCGAACCGCCGCGCGATGCGGCACACGGCGACCTCGCGATCAACGCCGCCATGGTCTACGCCAAGGAAGCCAAAGCGCATTACGGCAATCCTCGGACCTTCGCGGTCGCGGTCGCGGCCATCCTCGCGTCGGATCCGGACGTCGATTCGGCGGAGGTCGCCGGTCCCGGCTTCATCAACGTGGTGCTGCGGCCCAAAGTCTATGCCGACGTGCTACGGGCGGCGCTCACGGGGGGCGTGGCGTTCGGCGGCGGCCAGGACCGTGTCGCTGCGAGCGGGGCGCCCGTCAACATCGAATACGTTTCGGCCAATCCGACCGGGCCTCTCCATGTCGGCCACGGTCGAGGAGCCGTGTTCGGGGATGCCTTGGCGAACCTGCTGAGCTTCGCGGGACATGCGGTGAGCCGGGAGTATTACGTGAACGATGCCGGCGCGCAGGTCGATGTCTTGGCTCGTTCGGCTTTCCTGCGCTACCGGGAGGCACTGGGGCAAAAGATCGGGCCGATTCCCGAAGGGCTCTATCCTGGCGACTACCTGAAGCCGGTCGGCGCAAGGCTCGTGGAACTGCACGGGCCGGGACTTCTAGACCTCGAAGAGGCTGCCTGGCTCCCGATGGTGCGAGAGATCGCCGTCGCGGCCATGCTGGCCGACATTCGCGCCGACCTCGCGCGGCTTGGCATCGGCTTCGACCGGTTCTTTTCGGAGCGGACGCTGACGGAACTGCATGGGAACGCCGATGCCGTCTCGCTCGCCGTCGACGAGCTTCGACGCAAGGGACTCATCTATGCCGGCCGCCTTCCGCCCCCCAAGGGACAGGCGAGCGAAGATTACGAAGATCGTGAGCAGATGCTGTTCCGCTCGACAGACTTCGGCGACGACGTCGACCGGCCGCTCATCAAATCGGATGGCACCTACACGTATTTTGCCGCCGACATCGCCTATCACAAGAGCAAGATCGATCGAGGCTTCGCGTCGCTGATCGATGTCATGGGGGCCGACCACGGCGGTTACGTCAAACGCATGCAGGCCGCCGTCGCGGCCCTGAGCGATCGGCGTGCGGTGCTCGACATCAAATTGTGCCAGCTCGTCAAGCTGATGCGCAACGGCGAGCCCGTGAAGATGTCGAAACGGGCAGGGGACTTCGTAACCTTGGCCGAAGTGGTGGACGAAGTCGGCGTCGACGCGGTCCGCTTCATGATGCTGTTTCGCAAGAACGACGCGCAGTTGGAGTTCGACCTCGCCAAGGTTATCGAGCAGTCGAAAGACAATCCGGTCTTCTACGTGCAGTATGCGCATGCTCGAGGCTGTTCGGTGCTGCGAACCGGGAAGACGGTGTTCCCGGACCTCGATCTATCGCCGGTGGCGCTGGCTCGATCCGAGCTTGAAAGCTTGTCCGACGTCGGCGAGGTCGCCATCATCCGGCTGATCGCGCAATATCCGCGCACGGTCGAGGCGGCAGCCGCCGCACACGAACCGCACCGTATCGCTTTTCATCTTTACGAGTTGGCGAGCGCCATCCATTCGCAGTGGAACAGAGGCAAAGATCAGCCACAATTACGCTTTGTTAATGAAGAAGAGAGAGATCTAACTAAGGCTCGATTGGGCTTGGTGACCGCGTCCACTTTGGTTCTGAAATCCGGACTCGGCGTTCTCGGCGTGACGGCTCCTGACGAGATGCGCTGAGACACAGGTCGACGGACTGGCACGCCCGCCCCGAGATGGGCGATCCCGGCGAGGCCAAGGCGGGCTGCCGGTCGGCTGCGATGAACGTGATTCGGGGTGTGTTCCATGAGTGAAGCCGCAAGATCACGCCGCGAGGACGCTCGCTACGAGCCGTCATTCGGCACGGGCAACGGGGCGAACGGTTCCGCGTCGGATCCGCTGGCAGAACTGGCGCGTCTCGTCGGCCAAGACGACCCATTCCGGAACGTCTTCCGACCTGCACCGAACCCCAGAGCCGGCGACGATCGCCATGCGGCCTATCCAGGAGCTGCCGTCGAAGGTCACGACAACGTGCCTCCCGAGGGTGATTGGGCCGTCGAGGAGGGGTATGAGGACCACGAGGCCGCTTACGAGGCGGATCCCGCCGACCACGAGGCCGGGTTCGAACACGCCACCTCTCCCGACCACGCGACCGTCGCGCAGCCCGACCTCTATGCCGATGAAGCCGCGGACGAACGCTACTATGCGGCAGACCTCGCGGCCTACCAAGACGATGCGGGGATCGCGGATCAGCACGCAGCACCGGACGCAGCCCACGACACCATGGCGGCGATCCCCGATCTCTGGGCCAGGGACGATGGGCGGGTCGATGGTACTGCGCCCGAAATCGATCCCGAACTGAACCACGAGCGCGGATTTCGGCGTTCGGTCGACAAGGCCACCGCTCGCCGGCCGCTCGCGGTCCTGGCGGCCGTTCTCCTGTTGACCGGTGGGGGCCTTGCGGCGACGTTCCTGGCCAAAGGCACGTCCGGCCACAATGTCGTGACGTCGGACCGTGGTGGTGCGCCCACCATCCTGGCCGCGACCGGGCCCACCAAGGTCAAGCTCGACGACGGAAGCACGACGGCTCCGGAAGATCAGGACGCGGCACTCCTCAACAAGAACGGCAAGCAGGCCACCGGCCCGGTCAAGGTCGTGTCCAGCGAAGAACAGCCGGTGGATCTCGCGCAGTTGCCGAAAGCGCCCGATGCCGCCGATGGCGCGCAACCGCTGCCGCCGGCCTCGAGCCCGTTCCCTGAGCCCAAGAAGGTCAAGACGTTCCTGGTGCATCTCGATGGAACGACGCTCGACGATGCGCAGGCTGCACAATCAAGGTCCGCTGCAGCGCCCCTGGTTTCGGCCGCCCCGACCGATGCCGCCGCGCCCCTTCCCGCAACGCCGAGAACCGCCGCGAAGGGCAGTACGACACCGAAGACGATGACGATCGCGTCCCTGACGACCGATCCTGCTTCGGCCGATACGACGGCTCCGACGCCAGCCAAGAGCACGGCGCGGCAGCCTGCCTCCCCGGGTGCCCACCCGGTCGGCAGAGCCGACACCGGCAAA
>CAXTME010000039.1:13745-31126 GCA_964245215.1 uncultured Lichenihabitans sp. | reverse complement strand
CCGACACCGGCAAATCGACCGAGGTGGCGGATGCGTCCTCGCCGTCCTCCGGCTTCGGCCTCCAACTCGCCGCTTCGCCCAGCGAAGCCGATGCCGAGGCGGCCTTCGCCAAGCTGAAGAAGAAATACCCGGGCCAGCTCGGCCCCTATACGGCGAGCATCCACAAGTCCGAGACCGGCGACAAGCCCGTCTATCGCGTGAGGGTGGGCGGACTGAGCCAGACCGACGCGAAGACGCTCTGTTCGCAGCTGCAATCGAGCGGCGGATCCTGCTTCGTGGTCCATAACTGACGCCGGGGTCGACCATGATCCGCGCTTTCGTCTGCGGCTGTGCCGGGCTCGCTCTCGAACCCGACGAGCGGGACTTTCTGGCGGAAGCCCAACCCTGGGGCCTCATCCTGTTCCGACGAAACGTCGACACGCCGGACCAGCTGCGCCATCTCACGAGGTCCTTCCGGGACGCCGTAGGGCGGCCCGACGCCCCCGTCCTGGTCGACCAGGAAGGCGGGCGCGTGCAGCGGCTCGGTCAACCGCACTGGCCCCGCTACCCTTCGGCGGCACGAATCGGGCAGGTCTATGCGGCAGATCCCGCGGCCGGTGTCCTGTCGGCGCGCCGGGGCGGGGAGCTGGTGGCCCGCGACCTCTCGGACTGCGGCATTACCATCGATTGCGCGCCGGTTCTCGACGTCCCCCAGGAGGGCAGCAGCGCCGTCATCGGGGACCGGGCCTTCGGCCGCGACCCTGAAAGCATCGCGAGTCTAGGTCGCGCCTTTGCCGAAGGCCTGTTGGCCGGGGGAGCCCTGCCGGTCATGAAACATTGCCCCGGCCACGGCCGGGCCGAGGTCGACAGCCATGTCGAACTGCCGACGGTGTCGGCCGACCTCGCGGCCCTCGCCCGCGACTTCGCGCCCTTCAAGGCACTGGCCGACCTGCCAATGGCCATGACGGCGCATGTCACCTACCTGGCGCTTGATCCGGAACGCCCCGCCACCACATCGCGGATCGTCATCGAACGGATCATCCGGGGCGAGATCGGCTTCGACGGCCTTCTGCTATCGGACGACCTGTCCATGGAAGCCCTGAAGGGCTCGCTCGGAAGCCGCGCCGAGAACGCCTTCTCGGCAGGTTGCGACATCGCGCTCCACTGCAACGGCGTGATGGAGGAAGCCCGTCAGGTGGCCGCCGTGGCGCCCCGGCTCGAAGGCCGGGCGGCTTCCAGGGCCGAGGCAGCGATGCGTCGCCTGACGACGCCCGTCCCGCGCGACGTCACGGCGGACCGGAGCGCCTTCCTGGCCGAGATGGCGGAAGCCGCCGCCTGACCTGCGGCTGCCCGGCCCGAGGCTGCGCTTCGCGACCGTCGGCTCATACCAACAGCGGGAAGAATTCAATCGTGTTCTACACGCGCCTCGTGCTGAGCGGAGCCCCAAGCCGGCTCCGCTCAGCACGAGGATGGGTGAACTTTTCGTCGGTATCATTTCGGCGCCGGCCAGGTCGCCCCGTGCGCGTTCACGTACATGGCATAAAGCGAAGTCGTGCCGCAGATGTAGAGCCGGTTTCCCTTGCGTCCCCCGAAGCACAGATTGGCCACGACTTCCGGCACCTTGATCTTGCCCAGCAGGGTTCCGTCGGGGGCGTAGCAATGCACGCCGTCGCCGGCCGAAGTCCACAGGTTGCCGTTGCGGTCGCAGCGAAAACCGTCGAACAGCCCGACATCGCAAGTCGCGAAGAGCCGTCCCTCGTCGAGCGAAGCGCCGTCGGCACCGACCCGGAAAACCCGGATGTGCTTGGGGCCCTCCTCCTGGTGCGTCGCGCCGGTGTCGGCGACATAGAGCAGGCTCTCGTCCGGGGAGAACGCGATGCCGTTCGGCTTCACGAAGTCGCGGGCCACGGCGTGCACGCGGCCGGTCTCCGGCTCGAGGCGATAGACGTGGCTTTCTCCGATCTCCGAGGGAGCGGCGTCTCCCTCATACTCGCTGTCGATGCCATAGGTCGGATCGGTGAACCAGATCGTGTCGTCGGATTTGACGACGAGGTCGTTGGGTGAATTCAGCTTCTTTCCATCGACCGTCGAGACCAGCACCTTCAGGCTGCCGTCGTGCTCGATCCGGGAGACGCAGCGGCCCTGGTGCTCGCAGCTGACGAGCCGCCCCTGCCGGTCGACCGTGTGGCCATTGTGATGGCGCGCCGGGTTGATGAAGGTCGAGACGGAGCCATCCGTCTCGTCGAGCCGCATGACCCGATCGTTCGGAATATCCGACCAGACGAGATACTTGCCCGCCGGAAAATAGGCCGGTCCTTCGGCCCAACGGGCGCCGGTCCACAGCTTTTCCAGGTGAACGTTGCCGAACACGAGCGACTTGAACCGGGGATCGTGGATCTCCAGGGCTTCGGTATACATCGTTCCTCCCCGCTTTTTGCCCCAGCATTCGCAATGCGTCTGAGGCCACTGCCCTCGGAATAAGGTCCGGCAACGACGCTTCGCAAGCAAAAAGATGCGGTGGGTTCTGCCGAGTTTCGCCGATGTGACTGTCCCGCTTTGACACGGGAATGAACAGCCGGCGCTAAGCCCGTCTTCAGATCTTCGCGGTCAAAGTGGTTACCAGATCATGACCATTGGAGCTCAAATCAGATGAACGAGGCAGCTCTCGGGCCGGAGGCTGGCGCGACGTCCGGCGACACCGTCGGGGGGAACGCTGGCGCGCCGGAGGTCACGATCGGGGTCGCGCCGGAGGTGACTTCGGGAGCGGCATCGGAAGACGCCGAGACAACCGCATCGTCCCGCCGCGGCGCGGAGGGTGCCGGTGGGCGGGATCAATCCCGCCCCGAGTCCATCGCGACCGGGACAGCGCTGATCCGACTGCCGCTCGAGAAGCCCCGCCGGCGCTTCCCCGCTTTTCAGACGTCGCATGGCCTCGTGGCGGCCGTGGTGGCGGTTCTGATGGGGTCCGGCTTCGTCGCAGGAACGGAGTTCGTCGCTGGCCGGCCCTCGACGGCCGAGGCCGCCGTGACCCACCCGCCTGCCGACACGCAGATGGACGTTCTCTACCGCGTGCAGGGTGAAGTCCGATCGTTGAAGGCGAGCCTCGAAGGCTTGCGGTCGGCTGCGGACACCGCCCGTCAAGACGAATCCCTTCGCGGCCTCAAGAAGAGTGTCGATCTGCTGAAGCAGGATCTCGAAGGCGTCAAGACGGCCAGCACCGGGGCCGTCGGACAGCTGAGCGCCAAGATCGAAAAGCTCGACCGGGATCCGACTCCGAAACTCGCCGAAATCTCGGCCCGGCTCGACAAGCTCGATCACGACCCTTCGACCAAGCTGGCCGAGATTTCGTCGCGGATCGAACGCATCGAGCGGCAGGTCTCGTCGAACGAACAGGCAGGGTCCATCGCCACGCCGGTTCCTCTGCCGGTCGCACGCACGGCTGCGGTTCCGAGCCCCGCGCCTCCGGTGGTGGTGGCCGCCTCCACGATCGCGGCCCCCTCGTCGAAACCGGATGCCGCCAAGATCGAGATCGCCAGGGCCGAAAGCTCCAAGGCCGAAGCCGCGAGAGCCGACGCGGTCGCCAAGCCCGACCTTCCGGTCAAGCCCGCCGTCGTCGACGGGTGGATGCTGCGCGATGTCTACGGCGGCGTTGCCCTGGTCGAGGGCCGGGCCGGCGGCCTCCGCGAGGTTGCTCCGGGCGAGTATGTTCCGGGAGTCGGAGAGATCCGTTCGATCGAGCGTCGCGGACGCAACTGGGTCGTGGTCACGAGCCGCGGCATCATCCAGTCCGACAATCGCTGGTAGCTCACCAACCCGCATTCAAGTCCAGAACGGCCCCGCGAAGGACACTTCGCCGGGCCGCCTTTTTTCGTTTTTCGAGCGTATGAGTTTCTCAGCCATGGACATGATCCTCGGAACCATCGAAGCTTTCGTCCTCGCCGGCCTGTTCGGCATCGCCCATTGTGTCGCCAGCGGTGTCCTGCATCTCGGCTGACCGAGAGGCTCGGGCTCGAACCACGTTTGGATCCGAGGCTTGGAAGAGGCCGGAACACTTGCGACGAGACACGATATCGCTCACCCATTTCGAGGATCTCTATGCGGCGCGCCCGGATCCGTGGCGCCTCGCCAGCAGCGATTACGAACGCGCCAAATATGCCGCCACCCTGGCGGCGCTTCCCCGGCAACGATACGCCCATGCCCTCGAGATCGGCTGTGCCATCGGGGTGCTGACGCATGAATTGGGGGGCCGCTGCGACGATCTGCTGGCCATCGAACCGGTAGACGACGCGCTGGCGGCAGCGAGACGGCGCAACGCTGCATCGCCATGGATCCGGTTTGCGTCGCTGTTCGTGCCGGGGCAATGGCCGGACGGGGCCTTCGATCTTGTCGTCCTGTCCGAGGTGATCGACTACCTCGGCGAGGCGGATGTCGTCGCCCTGGCCGACAAGGTCACGGCGTCGCTGCTGCCCGGCGGCGACATGATCCTGGTGCATTGGGTCGGCAAGAAGCGCGGCCGACCGAGCGAGGACGAGGCGAGCGACCGCTTCATCGCCGCGGCCGAGAACCTCATGATCCTGCGGCAGGACCGAAACGCCGACTACAGGCTCGATCTTCTGCGTCGAAGATAAGCAGGCTCGCGCGAATCCGCGGGAAAAGGCCTTTGCCCACGCGGCTTCCGGTCGAGGCGGGTTGCAGGATCACGCCGGGGCTTCCTATGATGACCGGATCGGCTCGGAGCCACCATGGTCAAGGTCATCCGCATTCACCGTTTCGGCGGCCCGGAGGTTCTTCAGTTCGAGGATCTCGAGATCGCGGCTCCTGGGCCGCAGGAGGTCCGGATCGCGCAGCGAGCCATCGGCCTCAATTACATCGACGTCTATCAGCGGAGCGGCACCTATCCGAACCCGCTGCCGCTGATCCCCGGGAACGAGGCTGCCGGCGAGGTCGTGGCGGTCGGCTCCGAGGTCGAGGGATTGAAGCCGGGCGACCGCGTGGCCTATGTGGCGACGCTCGGCGGCTATGCCGAGGAACGGCTCATCGAGGCGCGCCATCTCGTCTCCTTGCCGTCGGACATCGATACTGAGGCCGGCGCCGTGATGATGCTCAAGGGCCTCACGGCACAGTACCTGCTGCGCCAGACCTACAAGGTCGGGCCGGGCGACACGATCCTGGTCCAGGCCGCGGCCGGCGGGGTCGGGCTCCTCGTCTGCCAATGGGCCAAGGCGCTCGGCGCCACCGTGATCGGAACCGTGGGCAGCGAAGAGAAAGCCGCCCTGGCGCGGGCCAATGGCGCGCATCACACCATCCTCTACCGCGACGAGGATTTCGCGGCACGGGTCAAGGAGATCACCGACGGCAAGCTGTGCAACGTCGTCTACGACGGCGTCGGCCAGGCGACGTTCCCGCAGGCGCTGGATTGTCTGCGGGCTTTCGGGACCTTCGTCTCCTTCGGCTCCGCCTCCGGGCCGATCTCGGCTTTCGACATCGGGCTCCTGGGCCGCAAGGGATCGCTCTTCGCGACCCGTCCTACCCTGTTCACCTTCGTGGCCCAGCGGGACCGGCTCCTCGCCATGACCGAGGACATGGTGGCGGCGATCCGGTCGGGGGCGCTGGTCCCTGAGGTCACCAACCGCTTCGCCTTGAAGGATGCCGCCGAGGCCCATCGCGCGCTCGAGGCTCGTGAAACCTCCGGCAGCACCGTCCTGGTGCCTTGAGGTGGCAGAGGACGAAGCGTCTTCCTCGGTTCGCCTGCCAGCGCCGCTGGTCGCCATCCGCGGCCTCTCGAAAAGCTTCGGGCCCGTCAAGGCGAACCAGAAGATCGACCTCGACGTCCGGGCCGGCGAAAACCACGCCCTGCTCGGCGAGAACGGCGCCGGCAAGTCAACCCTCGTCAAGATGCTCTACGGCCTCCTGCAGCCCACCGAGGGAGAGATCCTGTGGCAGGGCAGGGCGGTGACGCTCGCCACGCCAGAAGCCGCGCGGGCGCTCGGCATCGGCATGGTGTTCCAGCATTTCTCGCTTTTCGACAATCTCACGGTCTCGGACAATATCGCGCTGGTGCTGCCGCCCGACCGGCAGAGCCGGCTCGACGCCCGCATCGCCGGCCTGTCCGAGCGCTACGGCCTGAAGCTCGAGCCGTCGCGCCCCGTGTGGACGCTTTCGGCGGGCGAGCGGCAACGCATCGAGATCGCACGCTGCCTGCTGCAAGACCCGAAGCTGCTGATTCTCGACGAACCGACCTCGGTGCTGACGCCGCAGGAGTCGGAATCGCTTTTCACGATCCTCGATCAGTTGAAGGCCGAAGGGCGGGCGTTGCTCTACATCTCGCATCGGCTCGACGACGTGAAACGCCTGTGCGAACGCGCCACGATCCTGCGAGGCGGCCGCGTGGTCGGGGCTTGCGACCCCAAGCAGGAGAGTGCCCGATCGCTAGCGGCCCTCATGGTCGGGGCCCAGATCGGCGAGGTCTCGGCGCGGCGCGGCGCGCCCGGCCCGGAGCGCTTCGCGGCCGTCAACCTGTCGATCCCGGCGCCGGGCCTGCACGCCACGGCCCTGCGCGGCATCGATCTCGCGGTGCGGGGCGGCGAGATCCTCGGGATCGCCGGGGTGGCGGGCAATGGCCAGGACGAGCTCTTTGCAGCGCTATCGGGCGAGCGGCTCGCCGGGGCGCCCGGCCAGATCCGGATCGACGGCGAGGACGTCGGCCGCGCCGACATCTCGGCCCGCCGCCGCCGCGGTGCCGCCTTCGTGCCGGAGGAGCGCAACGGCCATGCCGCCGTGCCGGGATTTGCGTTGAGCGACAACCTCGTGCTGTCGCGCCACGCCACCGGCGGGGTGAGCCGCCGCGGTTTCCTGCTGCCGCGCGTTGCGAAAGCGCTGTCGCGTCGCGTGATCGAGGCTTTCGACGTCCGGGTCGGGGCGCCGGACCCCGCGGCCCGCACGCTGTCCGGGGGCAACCTGCAGAAATTCGTGGTGGGCCGCGAGATCCTGCGCGAGCCCGGCGTGCTTGTCATCAACCAGCCGACCTGGGGCGTGGACGCGCTGGCCGGCGCCGCGATCCACCAGGCCATCCTCGATCTCGCGTCGCGCGGATCGGCACTGGTGATCATCAGCCAGGATCTCGACGAGCTCTTCCGCATCTGCGACCGCCTCGCCGTGATCCACGCCGGCACGCTTTCGCCGGCCACGGCCACGGCCGAGACCGACCGCGACGACGTCGGGCTCCGGATGGCGGGGACGGGGGTGGTCGACACGGCCAAAGCCGGAGCAGCGCTTGCCCATTGAGGCGAGATCGCGGGACGTGGCATCGGTTTCGCAGGAGCGACGCTTGAGGTCCGTCCTGCAGCGGTGTGGCGCAGCCCTTGGTTTCCGGAGTCGCCGTTGAACATCGTCCTGCAGCCGCGCCTCAATCCGTCCCGATGGCTCGGGATCGCGGCGCCCATCGCGGCGTTTATCGTGGCGCTGCTGATCGGCGGCGTGATCGTGGCGATCCTCGGCCGCTCTCCGGTCGCGGCGTTCCAAGTCTACTTCGTCGACCCCCTGACGCAGGATTGGTCGCTCGAGGCCCTCGCCGTGAAGGCGTCCCCGCTGGTCATGATCGCGGTCGGGCTCTCGTTCTGCTTCCGCGCCAACCTCTGGAACATAGGCGCGGAGGGCCAGTTCATCGCGGGCGGCGCTCTGGGGGGCGCACTGGCGCTCGCCACGCATGGGGGCGCCTATCAGGGGAACCTCGGCGGCGGCTGGATCCTCCCCGCCATGCTGGCGCTCGGCGCGATCGGTGGCGCACTCTACGCCCTGGTGCCGGCCGTCCTCCTGGTGACGCTCGGCGTGTCCGAGATTCTGTCGAGCCTGATGCTGGTCTACGTGGCCCAGTTGGCGCTCGACTATCTCGTGCGCGGCCCGTGGCGCGACCCGGCGGGCTTCAATTTTCCGGTTTCGGTCAATTTCGATCCTGAGGCGACGCTGCCGAACCTGATCGAGGGGGCGCAGCTTCACGCCGGCGTGCTCGTCACGCTCGCGGCCGTCGCGGTGGCGGCCGTCGTCTTCGCCCGGACCATGTTCGGCTATGAGATCCGCATCGTCGGCAGCGCGCCCCGCGCGGCCCGCTTCGCAGGCTTCAGCGAGCGGCGCCTGGCGCTTGGCGTCCTGGCGCTCTCGGGCGGACTCGCGGGCCTGGCCGGCATCATGGAGGTTTCGGGCCAGCTCGGCCAGTTGCAGCCCTCGATCTCGCCCGGCTACGGCTTCACGGCCATCATCGTGGCCTTTCTGGGGCGGCTCCAGCCGGTCGGCATCCTGATCGCCGGCCTTGTGCTGGCCCTCACCTATGTGGGTGGCGAGGGAGCGCAGATCGCGCTGAAGCTGCCGCTCGACGTCACGACGGCGTTCCAGGGCATCCTGCTGATCTGCGTGCTCGGGGCCGATGTCGTGACGCGCTACCGCGTCGAGCTCGTCGGGAGGGTCGGTCGATGAACCCCGACATGATACCGCTCGTGCTCGTCGGCATCGTGACGGCCGCGACCCCGCTGTTCCTCGCGGCCCTGGGCGAACTCGTGGCCGAGCGCTCGGGCGTGCTGAACCTCGGCGTCGAGGGCATGATGATCATGGGCGCGTCCAGCGGTTTCGCGGCCGCCTATCTCACGAATTCCACTTTGGTCGGAGCGGTCGTTGGGATCGTGGTCGGCATGGCCATGGCCGGCATCTTCGGGCTGCTGACGGTGGTGTTCGCGGTCAGCCAGGTGGCGTCGGGTCTGGCACTTACGATCTTCGGGCTCGGCTTGTCGGGGCTCGTGGGCAGCGGCTTCGTCGGCCTCAAACGCGACCCGGCCCCGCACCTGTCGATCCCCGGCCTCACCGACCTGCCGGTGATCGGCCGGTTGCTGTTCGGCGAGGATTTTTTCGTCTATGCGGCGATCGCGCTCGCCGTGGTGGTGGCCCATGTGCTCAAGCGAACCCGGCTCGGCCTCGTGCTGCGCGCCGTCGGCGACAACCACGGTTCGGCCCATGCGCTCGGCGTCCCGGTCCGCAAGGTCCGGCTCCTGGCGGTGCTGTTCGGCGGAGGATGCGCCGGGCTCGCGGGCGCCTATCTGTCGCTCGCCTATACGCCGTTCTGGTCGCCCGGCATGACGGCGGGGCGCGGCTGGATCGCACTTGCCCTGACGGTCTTCGCCTCCTGGAGACCGTGGCGTGCCATGGTGGGGGCCATCCTGTTCGGCGGCGCCACCGTCCTTCAGCTCGATGCCCAAGCTTTCGGCATCGGCCTGCCGGGACAGTTCATGTCGGCGATCCCCTACCTCACCACCATCCTGGCCCTCGTACTGTTGTCGCTGCGCCGCAAGGCGGGGTCTGTGTCGCCCGCCATGCTGGGCACCGCCTTCGTGCCGGATCGTTGACCGTCCTGCCCGGTTTCACGGCGCGGCCACCCGGCATGGCGATTGCTTGAGCACAGAGGCGCGGCCGCGCCGCTGTCGACCGGGGGTTCCGGCCCGACCTGCAGAAACGAGAGGTTCAAGAATGCGCCAATGGATCGGTGCCGCGACGGCACTGTCGATGTCGATCGTGATGGGGGCGCCGGCCGCCCGGGCTGCCGACAAGCTGAAGGTCGGCTTCGTCTATGTCGGGCCGGTCGGCGACTTCGGATATTCCTACCAGCACGACCAGGGCCGGCAGTTCCTGCAGAAGGAATTCGGCGACAAGGTCGAGACCACGTTCCTCGAAAACGTCCCCGAGAACGATTCCGAGCGGGCGTTCGAACAGCTGGCGCGCAGTGGCCACAAGCTGATCTTCGGGACCTCCTTCGGCTTCATGGACCCGATGCTGAAGGTGGCGAAGCGTTTTCCGAAAGTGACCTTCGAACACGCTACCGGCTACAAGCAGGCACCCAACCTCGCGACCTACTCGGCCCGTTTCTACGAGGGTCGATACATCATGGGCGAGATCGCGGCCAAGACGTCGAAGAACCACACCGTGGGCTATATCGCGTCCTTCCCGATCCCCGAGGTCGTGTCCGGGATCGACGCCTTCATGCTGGGCGCCCAGAAGATCGACCCGGACTTCAAGATCAAGATCGTATGGGTGAACTCCTGGTTCGACCCGGGCAAGGAAGCCGATGCCGCGAAAGCTTTGATCGCACAGGGTGCGGACGTCATCGCCCAGCATACGGATTCGGCGGCGGCCCTGCAGGAAGCCGAGAAAGCCGGCATCCACGGCTTCGGGCAATCTTCCGACATGGCGAAGTTCGCCCCGAAAGCCATCCTGACCTCGTTGGAGGACAATTGGGGGCCGTATTACGTCCAGGAGGTCAAGGCCGTGATGGACGGCAGCTGGAAGTCGCACGACACCTGGGGCGGTCTCGCGGCCGGCATGGTGGTGATGGGGCCGTACCAGAACATGCCCGACGACGTGAAGGCCATGGCCGAAGCGACGGAGGCCGACATCAAGTCCGGCAAGACCAAGGTGTTCGCGGGTCCGATCACCAAGCAGGACGGCACGATGGCCGTGAAGGCCGGCGATGTCATGCCCGACAAGGAGATCCTCGGGCTCAACTATTACGTGAAGGGCGTCGACGACAAGCTGCCGCAGTGAGACGGGATGCCATTCTCCCGCTCGCGGGAGAATGTGCCCGACAGGGCGGATGACGGGTTGGCTGACGACGAAGCCGGCCCTCATCCGTCGTCGCTTCGCGACGCCACCTTCTCCCACCCGTGGGAGAAGGTGTAGCGTGGATCACACCACCGTACCGTGCAGATCATAGGCGTCGGCGCGCTCGATCCGGACCGTCACGATGTCGCCGATCCGTACCGGGAACCGGTGAGCCAGGTGGACCTTCCCGTCGATCTCCGGTGCATCGCCTTTGCTCCGCCCGACCGCGACGCCCGATCCGAGCGTGTCCACGATCACGGGCAGGCGCTTGCCGACCTTGCGCCGGAGAAGACCGGCGCTGATGACCTGCTGATGCGCCATGAACCGGTCGAGCCGCTCGGCCTGAAGCTCGGGCGGCACGACGGCCAGCCCCAAAGCATTGGCGGGGGCACCCGTCACGGGCTCGTATTTGAACGCGCCGACGCGGTCGAGCTTGGCTTCGGTGAGCCAGTCGAGCAGGATCTGGAAATCCTCTTCGGTCTCGCCCGGGAAGCCGACGATGAACGTCGACCGCAACGTGAGGTCGGGGCAGATCTCGCGCCAGGCCTTGATCCGATCGAGCGTCCGGTCCTGCTTGCCGGGCCGCTTCATGGCGCGCAGCACGTTCGGAGCCGCATGCTGGAACGGAATGTCGAGGTATGGCAGCACGAGCCCATCTGCCATCAGCGGCACGACCTCGTCGACGTGCGGGTAGGGGTAGATGTAGTGCAGCCGCACCCAGGCGCCGAGCCGCCCGAGTTCGCGCGCGAGGTCGATGAACTTCGTCCGGACCTCGCGGTCGCCTACGGGCTCGACCGCATAGCCGCGGTCGAGCCCGTAGGCGGCCGTGTCCTGCGACACGACGAGAAGCTCCTTGACGCCCGCCCTGACGAGCTTCTCGGCCTCGCGGAGCACATCGGCGATGGGCCGCG
Source organism: uncultured Lichenihabitans sp. (assembly GCA_964245215.1). Taxonomy (GTDB): domain Bacteria; phylum Pseudomonadota; class Alphaproteobacteria; order Rhizobiales; family Beijerinckiaceae; genus Lichenihabitans. Next base: position 19,598 of record CAXTME010000039.1, on the reverse strand, counting down.
ACACGAGCCTGCCGCGCAGCCGCGGTATGATGCAGAACGAACAGGCATTGTTGCAGCCTTCAGCGATCTTCAGATAGCTGTAATGGCGCGGTGTGAGCTTGATCCCCTGTGGGGGTAGCAGGTCGAGGAAGGGGTCGTGCAAGGGTTCGGCGGCGCGATGCACCGCCTCCATGACGCTCTCGTAGGCCTGCGGACCCGAGACCCCCAACACGTTCGGGAAGGCGTCGCGGATCGTTTCGGGCTCGGCCCCCATGCAGCCCGTGACGATGACCTTGCCGTTCTCGGCCATCGCCTCGCCGATGGCGGCCAGCGACTCCCGCTTGGCGCTGTCGAGGAAGCCGCAGGTATTCACCACGACGGCATCGGCGCCATCATGCTTGCGCGTGATCTCGTAGCCCTCGGCTCTCAAGCGCGTGATAATGCGTTCGCTGTCGACCAGCGCCTTGGGGCAGCCCAGCGATACGAAGGAAATGCGCGGAGCGGCGCGCCCGGCCGCTGGAGCGCTGACATCGTCGATACGGTCCAGCATCCGCAGCCATTGCCACGTCGGCGCCCCGGTTGCAACCTGCGGCGTCGAGGAAAGGGCGCAGGCGGGGCGCTTGAGACGTGGCGCTCTAAGCGCGGCGCTTCAGGCCGAAGGACGGCACAGGGCCGCCCACCAGGAGGATGGCACCTTCGAGCGCATCGAATTGCGCCGTCGATAGGAAAGCCGTCATGGCGGACGGCAGGTAGGGCTTGATGGCCTCGGCCATGCCTCCCACGAGGGCGACACGTCGCGCACCGTGGCGAGCCAGCGTGGAGGCGAGCTCCCCCAGCGAACGCGCGGCCTCTTGGATCAGCTCGAGCGCCACGGGATCGCCGGCCGCCGCCGCCGTGAAAGCAGCCGGAGCATAGGCGCCGTAATCGCTCGACCGGGCCTTCAGCCCCCAGCGGATCACGGCCGCGGGATCGTCGCCGAACTGCGCCATCAGCTTGCGGGTGAACGGGGTCGGGTCCTCGAGGCCGTCGTGGGCGCGCAGCGCCCGCCGCCAGCTCTCAAGCCCGATCCGCGCGCCCGACCCGTCATCGCCGAGCACGAACCCACGGCCGCCGACGAAGATCTCGCGGCCGTCGATCAGCGCCAGGCCGGCACTCCCGGTTCCGGCGATGATGAGCCCGCCGTCCTGTCCCGCATGCGCCCCGAGGCAGGCCGTCACGGCGTCATTGGCCACGCGGACCTCCGCGAAACCGTCGAGCGCCGCCTCGACCTGACGCGCGATGGCGGCCGACGAGACGCCGGCCAGCCCGAGCCCGAGGAAGATCCGTCCTCTTGCCTCGTCGGCGAGCCCGGCGCGCTTCAAGGTCTCGTCGACGCAGGCGCGGATGGTCTCAAGCGCCACGTCGAAGTCGAGATAGACGTTGGCCCCACCACCCTGGGTCGAGGCTACGAGGGCGCCATGCTCATCCCGCAGGCGGGTCCGGCAACGGGATCCACCCCCGTCGATTCCCATGAAGAGGGCAGGGCCACTGCGATTCGCATCGGGCATGCATCCGTCCCCCGCCGCACTGATTCCGTGTCCACGATGTCTACAGGGAGGACCGCCGATGGCCAAGAGTTCAACCGTTTGGGCTCGTTCGTCGAAGCGAACGACGTTTGATCATGCGAACGTTCGTTTCACAGAACGCTGTTCCGTAAAACGAACGCTGAGGAACGCACGTCCCGCCGTTTCCGGATGGTCAAACGTCATGCGAGCGGGAAGCCGCTAGTCGAGGCTTGAGCTTACCTGGTCGTCTTTGTGAGGCGCGAAGCGACGAAGCAATCGAGGGCGTGACCCAGAATGAACCTGGGTGCCGCGCCGCTCCGCTCGCTGTGCGCTCGCGATGCCGATCGCTGATCCCGGTTGCTTCGATAGCTGGCCGACGCACTCTAGACCGGGTAGAGGAACAGGCCGATCGTGAGTGCGATGCCGATCCCGACGACCAAGACCCGAAGCAGCTTGTCGTCGACACGCTTCAGCGCCCAGGCGCCTCCGAGTCCGCCCAGGATTGCACCGACCCCGAGGATGAGGGCCGACCGCCACGCGACGGCAGGCGAGAAGGCGAAGAGGGCGACCGCTGCGGCGTTCATGACGCCGGCCAGCACGTTCTTGGTCGCGCCGGCGTTGCGGGTCGGCAGGCCCGCCATGGTGAGGGCGGCCAGCATGAGGAAGCCGATGCCACCGCCGAAATAGCCGCCGTAGATCGCGATGGCGAACTGGGCCACGGCGGCCTGCCCGGCCCCGAGGTTCAGGGGCACGCCGTCGCCCCTGCGACGACCGAAACTGCCGTAGGCGAAGACCGTTGTCGCGAAGAGCACCAGCCAGGGCACCATCCGGGCGAAGAATGCGGCGGGCGTCACGAGCAGCAGGAGGCCGCCGAGCGCGCCACCGACGAGGCTGATGACCAGCAGCGCGCGGAACGAGAGCGATGCGGCGCCCCGCACGAGCTTGCGTCCCGCGAGCCCCGTCGAAAGCTGGCCCGGGAACATGGCGATGGTCGACGTGATATTGGCGGCGCGGGCGTCCATGCCGGTGAGAATGAGAGCCGGCAGGGTCACGAAGGAGCCGCCGCCCGCGAGCGCGTTCTGCATCCCGGCCCAGAGCCCGGCCACGAACAGGATCAGAAACGGACGCGTCACACCGTGGGGCCGCCCGTGCGTCGGCGTCGGCTCACGCGGCGGCCTGACCGAGGGCGTCGAGATCGGCCGGGGACAGCGCCAATTCCGCTCCGGCCGCGAGGGTTCGGAACTGCGCCAGCGAGGTCGCACTGGCGATCGGCGCCGCGATGGTCGGCTGCGCCATCAGCCAGGCCATCGCGACGGCGGCGGGCTCGACCTCGTGGCGCGCCGCGACGGCATCCAGAGCCGCGAGGATGCCAAGCCCGCGCGGATTGAGATAGCGGGCCATTCCGCCGCCGCGCGGGCTCTTGCCGAAATCAGCTTCGGACCGGTATTTCCCCGTGAGAAAGCCGGCGCCCAGCGCGTAATACGGGATGACGCTGACGTCCTCTGCGAGACAAAGCGGCTTCAATTCGCTCTCGAAAGCCTCCCGGTCCGCGAGGTTGTACTGCGGTTGCAGGGTCTCGTAGCGGGGCAGGCCATGGCTGTCGCTGACCTGCAAGGCCGAAGCGAGACGACTGGCCGAAAAGTTCGAAGCTCCGATGATCCGGACCTTTCCGACCTTGATCAGGTCGGCATAGGCCTCCAGCGTTTCTTCCTGGGGTGTGGCCTCGTCGTCACGATGCGATTGATAGAGGTCGACAAAGTCCGTCCTCAGTCGCTTCAGCGATCCCTCGATCGATTCGACGATATAGGCCCGATCGAGACGGCCGTTCCGTCCGGGCTGGCCCATACCGAGTTTGGTGGCGATGACCACGCGGTCCCGGTTCTTGCGGGCCGCGAGCCAGTTGCCGATGACGGTCTCGGATTCGCCACCGCGATGACCGGGCACCCAACTCGAATAGACGTCGGCGGTATCGATGAAATCGAAGCCGGCGTCGATGAAGGCGTCGAGAAGGTCGAACGAGGTTTTCTCGTCCGCCGTCCAACCGAAGACGTTGCCGCCGAGACACCAGGGCGCGACCTGGATCTCCGAGCGTCCGAGGGATCGTTTCTGCAACGTCATGCGAGCCTCCACCCGGTCATTCCTCGGCCGGCATCGTCGTCTTGATCGTTTCGACGATGGTTGCCGGATCGGTGTCGGCCGTCAACTCGGCCAGGAGCTCCCCCGCGTCGCTATCGATATCGAAGTGCCGGCAGAGCTTGTCCAGCATCGTCAAAACCTTGGTGCCTTCGAGTTCGGCCATCATGTTGATCTGCAGATTGAGGTGAGCACGGCGGTCCGCCTCGTGTTGCAGACGGTTCTGAGAACTGAGGATCAACAGGCCGAGCACGATGGCTTCGACGGATGCGACGAGTGCCAGGAGGTTGAACGGGTAAGGGTCGAACGGGACGACGACACGGTCGCGCGCGGCGGCGTTCCAAGCGATCCAGAGCGCGAAGAACGCGACATGGATGCACACCGCTGTCGGCGTACCGATCCTGCGGATCACGAAGCGAGCGAATCTCTCGCCTGCCGAACGCTCGCCCATGACGGCGGATTCGACCTTGGCGATCGCATCGATGTTGCGTTGCTGGAGGTTTGGCAGTTCTGGTACGGCAGGCGTGCTCGACTCTTTCTCCATGGCTCATCATGGCGGCCTTGAAGCGGCACGCCAAGCGACCCGGTGCCTCAGCCGGCTTTCCTTTGCGTCGCCGCGGGCCGTTTCGGCGCCGGTTTGGCGCTCGGGGCCGCGCCGGTCTTGCGCTTGTCGGCCGGGTGCGCCTTGGCGGCGGCGGCTTTCTTGGGCGGCGCCGACTTGCCTTTCGACGCCTTGTCCGAAGTGCCGGTCGGCGGACCCGCGACGCTGCGGCGCAGCGCCTCCATCAGGTCGACCACGTTGGACGGGGCAGACGGCTCTGCCGCATGCGTCGGCGTTACGCCCTTCTGTTTCGCGGCGATGAGGTCGCGCAACGCGGATTCATAGCGGTCGACGAAGTTCTCGGGCTCGAAGTCGCGCTTCTTGGTGTCGATGATATGGTCGGCGAGGGCCAGCATTTCGGCGGGAACCGCCGTCTTGGGAATGGCTCCGAAGACTTCGCCGGCGTCCTTGATCTCGTAGGGGAACCGCAGCGTCGTGGCGACGATCCCCGGGCCCGACGGCTCCAGCATCACGACGCGCTCGCGCCTGTTCATCACCACGCGACCCAGCCCCGCCATGCCGCGCTTCTTCATGGCATCGCGGATCACCGCGAACGCATCCTCGCCGATCTTCTCGTTGGGCGCCATGTAATAGGGAGAGTCGAGATAGACGTCGCCGACATCGGCACGCGGCACGAAGGCATCGATGTCGATCGTATGGGTCGACTCCAACGCGATGCCGTCGAGTTCATCGTTTTCGAACGTAACGTAGTCGCCCTTCGAGACCTCGTAACCCCGCATCTGCTCCCCGGACTCGACGGCTTCTCCCGTCTCGCCATCGACCATGAGGCGACGCAGGCGATGGCCGTTCTCGCGGTTGAGGAGGTGAAAGGACACTTTCTCTGTCGACGTCGTCGCCGTGAAGAGCGCGACCGGGCAGGACACGAGAGAAAGCCTGAGATGGCCTTTCCAGTAGGGTCGAGACGCCATGACACTAAACTCCGGCACGCGCGATCGTCCGAGCCCTGGAGAACGCTCCGAGGACGAGGTTACCGCGCCGATCTTCGATCCGAGAACGCCGACTCAACGTCGGTTTTCCTGAGTCGTTCCGGAGTCTTAGCGGGAGTCGGGCAGTAAATTTTGCACTGCCCCGGAGTCTAATCCGAATCTTTTTTCAAAGGGTTAGCGGCGCAGCGCGATTCGGCGAATCCGGATCGCCGAAGAGCCTGCCGAGGCTTTCGGTTCAGCCGCCGACGGCGTCTTTCACGCATTTCGTCGTGAAACTCGTCTTGGCGGCACCGGCCAGTTTCTTGCCGGCCGCGGTGGCGTCGCAGGTCGAGTTGGCGTCCTTCTGGCACTTGGTCATGAAGCTCGTCTTGGCGGCGCCCGCCAGCTTCTTGTCCATGGCGTTGGATGTGCAGCTCCCATCCGCATAGGCGCTCGACATCCCGGTCAGGAGAACTCCGACGATCAGAACGACTTTCATGGTGTTTCCTCGATACACCCGGCCCCGCGGAACGGCCCGTCGGGCATCGGGTCGGTGACCGATCTTGCGGGCCGCTTATGCCAGGGCCCCGACCTCGACCGGCGCGCGCGAAAGGTGGCATTTCGGGCGACGAGGCGTCAATGCCATTGTGAAGGTCGAGGTCGGCACCGG
>CAXTME010000039.1:0-13645 GCA_964245215.1 uncultured Lichenihabitans sp. | reverse complement strand
GGCAGTGACAAGGTGCAACGGCGGGTTCGCGTTCGTCTCCGCCGCGACTCTCGTCGCTCGGTTGGTCCGAAGCGGGGCTGACCCGGCGGCGGCGCTAGAGGTGCCGCTGAACCTACGTTCAAGGTCGGTCGTGATCGATCGCAAATGGTGTGCGTTTCAAAGACTGAGACGGTTGCAAGCCGATCCAGCAAGGGTCGCGATCGCACATCGTGAAGTCTGCTGCCGGTTCGTTTGCCTTGCTGGCCACCGAGCCGAAGGTCAGCCACTCCGCATGGATCCGAAGCGTTACGCACCCGCCTGCGCAGAGCGGGACGATGGAAGGTCAATCAGGATCGACACCATGCAACATCAAATCACGCGCCGCGCGCTGGTCGGCGGCTTGTCGACGGCACTTCTACTGGCGTTTAGCGTCGCACATGCTGCTGGTGGCGGCGGTGGAGCCGGTGGGGGTGGCGGAGGCGGAGGAGCCGGTGGGGGTGGCGGAGCCGGTGGGGGTGGCGGAGCCGGTGGGGGTGGAACTGGGGGAGGTGGTGGCGCCGCTGGTGGCGGAGCCGGTGGAGGTGCCGCTGGTGGCGGAGCCGGTGGAGGTGCCGCTAGTGGCGGAGCCGGTGGAGGTGCCGCTGCCGGCGGGGCAACAGGTGGTGCTGCTGGCCAAGGCGGTGCCGGCGCAGGTGCGGCGGGAGGAGCCGGTGGAACGGGCGCAGCGGGAGCAGGTGCGGCAGGGGCTGCGGGTGATGGCGGTACAGGCGGTGCAGCGACGGCGGCGGGAGGTGGTGGTGGTCACGGCGGACATGGAGGGCATGGCCGCGGCGGCACCGGTATAACGGGCGGTGTGACCGCGGGCCGTACCAGTGCCCCAGGATCCGGATCCGGATCCGGCAACAGTTCGAACTTGCAAACGAAACTCGATTCTTCTCGCACGCTTGGGCACAACTGACATAAAGTGCGACGTCACGGCGGCACCGCGAGTGTTGGAACGTTCACGGCTCTGTTTCTTCGACGAGGCTGGCCCGGCGGGCCACCTCGCGGTCGACGGCGGCGATCACCGGCACCCGCGCCGCCCGGCTGCCGGGTCTCAGAAGAGTACAGCAAGACCATGCCGCAATGCTGCCGCTTACCGCAGAGTAGGCGGCCGACCTTTGCGGTTCACGCCAAGCTCCGGACCGTGTTCGGCCGGGACGGCGATGTTCGAGATGAGCACGCTGCTGAGCCTCCTGGTGGCGTGAGGGGTAGGCGATGGTGTCTCGGGTTAGCCGGACTTTTCATCAGATCGGGATTGCACTCGCGGTCCCGCCCGTCCTGCTGGCCATCTGGCTCGCCGTGCATGAGACGTCATACGAGTGGGGTCCTCACCCCTGGGACAGGGATCCCCTTATCGCGCCAGCTCACAACGGCCGAATGTTGGGCACCTTTGCCGATGAGATCACTCTGCTTGTCCTCGCGGCTCTGCTCTACGCCGTGTCGTGCGCCGTCGGCTGGATCGTCGACAGGGCGCCGCCGTCGAACAGACTGTAAAAGCCGCTGCAAGCTGGTCTGACGAGAGTGCAGCGCCAGTCAATCGAAGACAGTGGCCCATGCGACCAAAGCGTCGAGCATTTCGGCCAAGATCTCGGCATCGTTCGTGCCGGACCTGACCGGAACGTGGAAGGAGTGATCGGCTCCCTCGATCCGAACCAGCGTCGCTCGTTTCCCAAGGGCCTCGACCGTTGGGAGCAAAAGCGTCATGTCGGCCAGCGCGTCCCTGGTGCCTTGAAGGAAGAGCATGGGCACCTGGACACCAGACAGATGCTCGGCACGGGTTACCGCCGGCTTAGCGGCGGGATGAAGCGGAAAACCGAAGAAGGCCAATCCGGCGACCCCCGGCAACGGAGCTTCGGCTTGCGCCTGGGATGTCATCCTGCCACCGAAGGACTTGCCACCCGCAATAAGCGGGATGGATGCCGCAAGGGTGGCGGCGACATCGACGGCTGCGCGCACAGTCGCTTGAGCCAGGGGTGCCCGGTCAGGACGCTTGGAGCCCTGCTCCATGAACGGGAACTGGTACCGGAGGGTGCCGACCCTGCGAGCGGCCAAGCCGTCGGCCACCGCCGTCATGAACGAATGCGTCATCCCGGCTCCTGCACCGTGAGCCATGACGTAACAGACCGAAGCCCGTGAAGGCATCTGCAAGAGACCCGAGACCGAATGCTGGCCGTCTACCTTGACCGTGACGTTGTTCACTGACTTGGCCACCCCGTGCAGGTGCTTCGACTTCGCGGCGCTCGATGGCAGGGGAGCCTTGGCCGGGCTGGCTGACATCAGTGACCGCGCAGCAAGCCTGAGACCCGCGCCGCAGCCATGAAGCGCTTCGCCTTGGCTTCCGACGTCTGGGCGTCCACTGCGCAATAAGTGCTCTGGCGACCCTTTCGACCGTGCTCGTCGGTTTGGGATCCATGCCTAGAACCCATCAGCCGAGCCGAGCTTTCGCTTCCATTCTACAAAGCGCCAGCATCTTGCGGGCACGGTCGGTGTCGGGATCGCTCGGTGCCGCCAGCAGGAACCCTTCCCACAGCGGAACGGCATCACGGAAGGATTGCTGGTCGGTTAAGATCCTCGCCAGATTGTAGGACGCGGCTGCGTAGCCCGGATGAATGCCAAGGGCCTGTCGGTAGCACCGTTCCGCTTCTTCGAAGCGTCGCTCCGCCTCGAACAGGTGAGCAAGGTTGAAGGCCGCCTCGGCGAATTGTGGGTCGCGTTCGAGCGCCTGACGAAAAGCGATCATGGCCTCGGCCGGACGCGCCAGTGCGACCAGGGCATTGCCTTTGTTGAACGGAATAGCCGGATCATGCTTGTCCAGCTTCTCCGCTCGGCTGTAGAGACGCACGGCTTGGTCAAGATCACCGGACGCTTCCTGCTCCGATGCTTCGGCGAAGCTTTGATCGGCGGAGGTCTCCACCTGGTCGAGGACGAGCGCGAACTGGCCGCTGAGCTGCACGATCCGGTCACCGACGCTCTGCACGAGTTCGCCCCACGGGGTCGTCACCAGCCGCGTCTGCGCCATCCGGAGGCCGCGCCGGCCGAGCGTGATGCCCGCCGACACGATGGATCGAAACTCGACACCATCCTGCAGCAGTCGGGCGACCTGCTTGGCCGTCGCGATGTCCTGATAGGTGTAGGTTCCTTCGAACGATCCGATGACATCGAACACCGCGAGCGCAAGGCAGGCGGGCTCGGCCAGTTGAGAGAGGCGGGCCACATCGTCGATGGAGTAGGGGCCGAGGCTGTGTTCGGCACGGGTCGACGTCAGGGCACGGCGGAAGGTGCCCTCTGAGACTAGTGCGACGCTTGGCTTCCTTTCGAAAGGCAGCTCTAGGGACCTGCCTTTGACGCAACGTTTCAAGGCCGAGTGAGCAACAACGACGGTATCGGCCCGCAGTGCCGAACGGACCAGCCTTTCGCCTCTATTAACTAAAACACGAGTGATTTGCTCTCGACTTAAGTCTTTGAACCGACCGTAAATGAATACGGATCGAAGCTCACTGTTCATGGACGCATTCTCGATGTCCATGCGGGCTCGCCAATCTGTGACCCGATCGAATCTGTGTAGCGTGGGTCTTCGATCATGGCGCCAAGAGCAAATTGGAACGGCTATCTGAAGCTGTCGCTCGTCTCATGCGCGATTGCCCTCTACCCAGCCTCCAGCACCTCTACGCGGATATCGTTCAACACGATCAACCGCAAGACCGGCAACAAGGTTCGACGGATCTACATCGATCCGACCAGCGGCGAAGAGGTGACCGGCGAAGACCAGGTCAAAGGCTACGCGGTTTCCAAAACCTCCTTCGTGCTGATCGAGGATGAGGACCTCGACGCTCTGAAGATCGAGAGTTCCCACACCATCGATATCGGCAAGTTCGTGCCGCGGAACCAGATCGATCCGCGCTACATGGACGTTCCCTATTACATCACGCCCAACGACAAGGTCGCCCAGGAGGCCTTTGCCGTCATCCGCGAAGCGATGCGCGATGCCGACGTGGTCGGGATTGGCCGCGTCGTGATTTCGAGGCGCGAACGCATCATCATGCTGGAACCTTTCGAGCGCGGCATGCTGGGGACCGTCCTGCGCTTCGGCTACGAGGTCCGCGATGCTGCCGATTACTTCACCAGCATCCCTGACATCGCGTTGCCGGAAGAGATGAAAGGCCTCGCCCACGTCATCATCGATCGCCGGGCCGGCACCTTCGACCCGACGGAGTTCACCGACAGATACGAGGATGCGGTGGTTGGGATGGTGCGGGCCAAACAGGCCGGCCTTCCCGAGCAGGCGCCATCCGCTACCCCGTCCCCGTCCAACGTCATCGACCTGATGGAGGCGCTGCGCAGAAGCATCGGCGGTGAGCCGAAAGCCGAGAAGAAGCCCAAGGCCGAAGCCAGCACCGTGCCCGCCAAGAAGGCCGAGCCGTCGAAGTCCAAGACCTCCGTCGAACCGGAAAAGAAGGCAGCGAAGGGCAAAGGAAAAAAGTAGCAGCGGTCACTTCGGATGATCGTTTGCGACGTCGATCAGCATTGCCGTAGCGGCCGATCTGCGCAGTCGTTCGTTCTCGAGCGCCGTCGGCGCTGAGCACTGGCGGAAGGGGTGGGATTCGAACCCACGGTAGGCTTGCACCCACGGCGGTTTTCAAGACCGCTGCCTTAAACCACTCGGCCACCCTTCCTCGGGACGCCGGTTACAGTTACGCGACCGACGGAAAGATTGCCACCGGGTTTTGCCGACGCCGCTCGTGAACCGATCCGGATCGCTGCGCCCGATCCAGAGGCCGACATGCAAGACACCACCGTCCACATGCGGCAAGGGCATGCCGAAGATGCAGATGCCATCCGGACGCTGACCCGGGACGCCTATGCGAGATGGGTTCGCGTGATCGGGCGCGAGCCACTGCCGATGACGGCCGATTATGCGACGGCCGTCAGGGAGCATCGCTTCGATTTGCTCTGGCTCGGCGAAACGATGGCGGGTCTGATCGAGACCGTTGCGAAGGCCGATCATCTGCTGATCGAGAATGTCGCCGTGTCCCCGGCGTTTCAGGGACGAGGGTTCGGCCGGCTGCTGCTGGGTCGGGCCGAAGAGCTCGCGGCGGCGGCGGGCCTTGGCGAAATCAGGCTCTACACCAACAAGCTCTTTGCCGAAAACATCGGCCTCTACCAGAAACTGGGCTACCGGACCGGTCGGGAGGAAACCTGGACGGGCGGCGTCATCGTGCACATGGCCAAGCGTCTCGGGGACGAGCCTCGTTGGCGCGGCCATTCGACCGCATGAAACGGGACGCCCAAGCACCCGCGATGCGCTAACCGGCAGGGGTTCACCAGGAGACATCCCATGGGCTTCCGCATCACCGGCCTCGACCCCGCGCTCTTTCGATCTCTCTACGGCCTCTCCGAACACGATCTTAGTCGGCGTGGCGTCGTTCGCACGATCGTCGATGCGGCTCCCGGCTATCCGGACCGCATCGCCTTGCGAGACGCGGCGCCGGGGGAGACCGTGCTTCTCGTCAATTTCACCCACCAGCCGGCCGATACCCCGTACCGCGCGAGCCACGCGATCTTCGTGCGCGAGGGCGCCGAAGAGGCTTACGACGAAATCGACACCATCCCCGAAGCGCTAGGGATCCGCTTGATCTCGCTACGCGCCTTCGACGCCGCCCACATGCTGGTCGATGCCGACGTGGTGGAGGGGCGGTGGCTCGAAACGCTCATCGCGCGGTTCTTCGACGACAGGCGTGCTGCCTACCTCCACGTACATCACGCCAAGCAGGGCTGCTACGCGGCGCGTGTCGACCGGGCCTGACCCAGCAATCCGGACGTCACTTGGCGTCAAGCGTGGTGACCGGGCGCCAATCCGAGGCCGGAGGGTGGTCGCAGTGAACGCGACACAGCGTTTCGAGGCGTCGTCCCGGAGCGTCGTCCGGCCGGATGTCGAACAGCCGATCCAAGGCGCGGATCGCCGCTCCGAAAGCCCGGTCGCGATAGAGCGCGAGCGCCGACTCATAGGCCGCGACCCAGCGTGGGGCAGGGGCTCCGGCGGGAAGGTCGAGGAGCTCGAAGACGGCGACGCCCTCGCTTTTCCCGTAGACCGCGACGGTATCGAGCTCCCGGGTCGCGATAGCCTCTCCTGCCGCCCGCCGTGTCGCGGCACTGAGCAGGATCGTGGTGCCGAAAAGCTTGTTCAATCCTTCGAGGCGGCTCGCGAGGTTCACGCTGTCGCCGATCGCGGTATAGCTCAGGCGTCGCGCAGAGCCGATGGTGCCGACGAGCGCCGGACCCGTATGGATGCCGATCCGGCAGGTCAGGGGCTCGCCCATCTCGTCCGAGAGGACTCCCGAGCGCAGATGCCGGGCGATGGCCAGCGCGGCCCGGCAGGCTCGGACCGCTTGCGCCTCGTCCGGGCGCGGGGCACCCCAGAACGCCATCAGGGCATCGCCGATATATTTGTCGATGGTGCCGCTCTCGGCCGTCACGGCCTGCGACGCGCCTTCGAGAAAGCCGCCGATCAGCGGGATGACGCGGTCGCCGAGCCGCTCCGACAGGGCCGTGAACCCCGCGAGATCGGCGAACAGCAGGGTCAGTTCGCGGCGGTCTCCCCCGGGTTCCGCCCGCATGCCGTTCGTCAGCAACGATGCCACGACATCGGTCGGGATGAATTTCGCGAAATCCGCCAGTCCCGCGGCCATCCGGACCATCGCTTCTGAGAGACGATCGAGTTCCTTCAAGCGCGAACGACGACGGGGAATGGCTTCGAGGTTGAAGGTCTCGATATGCCGAATATCGCCCGCCACGGCGGTGATGGGGTCGCCGAGGAACCGCTTGGCACCGAGCGCCGCCAGAGATCCCGTGATCAGCACCAGGGCACCGAGCCCGAGCGCCAAGTGCCAGATCGTATCGTCGATGGCCGACAAGAACTCGGCTTCCGGAATGATCACGGCGAGTTGCCAGCCCTTGAACCAGAGAGGCGACAGGCCGACGGCGTAATCGGCACCATCGACCCGCAGACGGATCTGTTCCGAGACATTGAGGGTGTCGGGCGTCCGGTGCGCGACATGCCGGCCGGCCTCATGCGCCACCCGGTCGAGGTGCTGCAGCCGTGGAACGTCGGCACTCTCGGACGCGATCACGATCGTGCCATCGGGACCGAGCACGAAGGATCGCCCCGTTTGCCCGACCGGGATCGCCGCCAGAAGGCCCGCGAAGCGATCGAAGCCGATCATCGCGGCCAGCTCGCCACGTCCGGTCCGCCTGACGAAAGCGACGGCCGAGCCCGCCTTGTCCGGCGTGGCTTCGACCTCGATCCAATGCGGCACGGCATCCGATACCGCCGACTCGACCCAGGGCTGGTGGCGCATCGCGAGACCCGCAGGAAGCGGCGGCACCGCGGGCATCACGGCTGAACCTTCCCGCGACACCATGCCGGTCACGCGAACCACCCCTGTCCCTTCGTCCTCGAGGCTTCGCAGCGTCGCGCGGCCGATATCCTCGACCGCCACGACCGAGCCCTGCGCCGGTACCAGGACCAACCAGGAAAAGCTGCGGGACGCCAACCCGGCGGCGGTGAGGATCGCGTCACTCGTGGCTCCCATGCCGTCGCTGGCGAGCAGCGCTGCGAGCGCATCCGAGAGCCCTTGCACCTCGGCCACCCGTCCCCACCACTCGCGGTGCACCGCGTCCGAGATCTGCCGGTCGAGCGCATCGACGAGGTTGCGGCTGACCGCCGTCGAGGTCCTCCACCAGGACAGGTGAACCAGGGATGCGCTGATCAGCACGGCCCCGGCCACGGCGAGGATCAGCGCATTGGCGAGGCCGATCTGACGGCCGAGAGGACGTTGCAGTCTCATGCGCTCACTTCGCTTCGAGCTTGGCAGCCGTTACCCTGCCGCTTGTGGCTTCGAATGCGGAGCCATGAGGGTCGAGCGATGCCGCTCGGGCGTGCGCGGGGCCGTTCTGGATTTGTGGCGATGTCACCGAGATTGGCCGCACGGCGCAGGCGAAGAGCGGGGTCCGGTCCGCCGTGAGAGCCATCATGACTGCCGTTCGAGCCCATCGCCCGACCTTGCCGACGCAATCCGGCGGCGCCGATGGCGTGGCGCCGGGCAGGCCGGAGGCAGCTCTCGTTTCGCCCGCACGAGCGACGACAAGGAGGCCGCGTGACCTGCGCCTGGACGTGTTCCGCGGCTTGGGCATGTTCATCATCCTCTACGCCCACATTCCCCGTAATCCCTGGTCGGAAGCCATCCCGGCCCGCTTCGGCTTTTCGGACGCCGCGGAGATCTTCGTCTTCTGCTCGGGCGCGGCCTGTGCCCTGGCGTTCGGCCGTGCTTTCGACAAGGCAGGGTTTCTCGCCGGATCCGCCCGTGTCGCCTGGCGCGTCTGGCAGGTCTACTGGGCCCATATCGCGATCTTCGTGGCCGTCGTGGCCACGCTTGCCGCCGTCGACCACGCGATCCCGGACGGACGATACCTCGACCGATCCCTCAATCTCTGGCCCCTCCTCGCCGACCCGGCGCAGCGGCTCTCCGAGTTCGCCACCCTCACTTATGTCCCCAACTACTTCGACATCCTGCCGATGTACCTCGTGATCCTGGCCTTGATTCCACCCGCCATGGCGATCGAACGAAACCTCGGCGGACGCGCGGTTCTCGCGGTCTCGGCGGCGTTATGGGCCGTGGCGCTGGATCATTTCGTCGAACTGCCGGCCGAGCGGTGGGGGGTCGGGCGGTCCTGGTTCTTCAACCCCTTCTCCTGGCAGCTGATCTTCTTCCTCGGTTTCGCTCTCGCCAGGGGATGGCTTCCCGTACCCCGGCCCACGCGATGTCGCGACCTCGCCGCACTGACTGTCCTGGCGGCGTCGGCGCCGTTTTCGTGCCATTTCGGGTGGACGTGTTACGCCGGCTATGGCGCTGTGCCCTGGCTCGGGACGATGCATGAAGCGCTGTCCTGGGCGATCGACAAGACGCATCTCGCGCCTCTCCGGATCCTGCATTTCCTGGCGCTGGTCTATGTCTGCGACCGTGCCGCGGGACCGATGGGGATGCGCTTGGCCGGGGTGCCGGGCGTGCGTCTCCTGGCCATGGTGGGTCGTCAAACCCTCGCGGTCTTTCTGGCGGGACTCTGGTTGGCCCAACTGCTGGGCGTTCTCCTCGACTTCACGGGGCGCGGCTTCGTGGCTGCGACGCTTGTCAACGTCGGCGGCTCGGTCGGCCTGATCGCGGTGGCAGCCGTGGTGGGCTGGTTCAAGAGAGCACCCTGGGACGTCCCACCCGGCGCGGCCGAGCGGCGGACCCGGGCGGCGGACCCGGTCGACGCCGCCGCAATGCGGGTGTTCGAGGGCTCGTACGAGGGTCGGGTTCGGGATCAGCCGTCGCGCTGAAGCAGGGAGGGGGATGTCGCGGGGACTATCGCTGCTTCGCGCCACCTGACGATGGTTCCGGTACCGAGGCCGAGCATCAGATGACCCGCGAGGGACGCGTAGGTCAGCGGGGTCCAGCCGAGAAAGGACGGCAGCCCGGCCACGAGATGAGCCATGACGTATAACGCGAAAACGAACAGGCCGACCCCGAACCCGAGAGCCGTCAGCCACCACGGCAATCGCGGGAGCAGCGCGCGTTGCAGCGGACGCGCGATCAGCAGGAACCCCAGAGGGTAGAAAACGACACCGACGACCAGGTGGATCGCCTCGCCGGCAGGGCGACTGTGAAAGCCGAACACGCTCTGGATCAGGCCGGCGGGTTCGAGCGGGCCGCCGACGCCGGGCAGCATCGGAGTCACGACCCTGGCCCAGACCTCCCAGCCAAGGTCGGCTCCGATGCCGGCGAGGAGCGACGTCGCAGCGGTCGCTGCCGTGAAGGGCGGGAACAAGGCCGTGGGTCGGGGGGTCGGCGCGCTGATGATGTCGGCGTCCTCCACAGGGCGTCCCCGGACGGCGGGTGGACGCCCGCCGCCGGTCGCCACACTCCATCTGACCCTTTTCGCCGATACATGAAAAGACCGCGTCGCGGGACAAAACGATAGGCTGCGGCTATGATGGTTCGGCTCGATCCTAGCCGATTCTCACCATCGACCCGCGGCGTTCGGCGGCGCCGAACCGTGAGCGTTGCCGTAATTCGACCGTAATTGAGGGGCGAAACAAGGCGGAAGAGTTCGGTGCCTGTCCAAGATCAGGCTCGGCCGATCCTGCGATCGATCAGGGGTTTAAGTCTTCGGAAAGCAAGCGGGGTCGAGAGTGACGTCAATCGCCGGATCGATCCGACCCTCAGAGACCGAGCAGGATCCACCGGCGGGCCGGTCGACGCCGATTCTGCAGTGCTGCTGCCTGTTACCAGTTCGAGTCTTGCGTTGGTCATGAAATTACTGGTCGTTGCGTCCCGCGGGTGGAACCGGACCGAGTTCGTTGCCCTGAAAGCGGCAGCGGCGACGTGGGCCACCATGGCGGGCTGTGCAATGGTTCTGGTGGGCTGCGCTTCCGAGCCCGAGCATACCGCAGGCAGCAGCGGCGGCCGATATTTCGACGCGAAACTGGGAGTCTGGGCCAGCCCGCGCCTCGTGGCGGACGGCGAAACGGTGCCGCGCGGCGGCGGCGGTTATCTGGTCGGACGCCCTTATGTCATCGGCGGCCAGACCTATTATCCGAACCCCGAGCCGAAGGGCTACACCGTGGTCGGAACGGCTTCATGGTATGGCGATGCGTTCCACGGCCGGCGCACCGCCAATGGCGAGATCTTCGACAAGGGCTCGATCACGGCCGCGCATCCGACGCTGCCCTTGCCGAGCTATGTTCGCGTCACGAACCTCAAGAACAGCAAATCGATGATCGTGCGGGTCAACGATCGCGGTCCGTACCATGGCGGCCGTGTCATGGACGTGTCGCAGCGGGTCGCCGAGGCCTTGTCGTTCAAGGGGGAGGGGACCGCCCGGATCCGGGTCGACTACATCGGGCGTGCGAGCCTCACCGGATCGGATGACGAGAAGCTCATGGCGACCCTGCGGGACGACGGGGCGCCCGCGCAACTCGCCGAGGCGTTGGCGGCGACCGAGGTCTCGCCTCCGCCACCCCCGCCTGCGCCTGGAACGCCGCCCCGTCACCAGCCCGTCCTGGTCGCGGCACGGTTCAGTCACGTCGGTCTCATCGATCCGCCGCCCCTCTTCGCGCCACCCTCCGAGCCTCGGCCACCACCACCGATCCCGCTGACTGCGGGCCACGCGACACCACTGTCCGTCAAGACGGCGGTTGTCACCGGTACCGGCGCCAGACATGGAAAGCCCGGCCCGTCGGGGGCCGGCGCAATGGCTCTTCGGCAGGCGACCGCGTCCCGCGCGCCCGCGAAGCCGCCGAAACCACCGTTGAGACCCCATTTGGCCGACCCCAAGCGAGGTGATGACGCGGCCGAAGTGGCACCCGAGGCCCATTGAACAGGCGCGGCTTGCGCTTCGCGCGTAGGATCCTCGCGGTCATCCTGATCGCGTCCCTGGGCCATTCTTCCGCCCGCGCCGGCGAGGCGTTCCAAACCATCGCGCCCTTCGCGATCCTCATGGATGCCGAGACCGGCAGCGTGCTTTTCGAGAAGAACGCCGACGGCCTGATGGCCCCGGCCTCGACCACCAAGATCCTGACCGCGGAGATCACCTTCCACGAGATCAAGGAAGGACGGCTGAAGCTCGACGACGCCTTCGTGGTCTCCGAGAATGCGTGGCGGAACGGCGGGGCGAAATCAGGTGGATCCACGATGTTCGCGGCGTTGAACAGCCGTATTCCGGTCGAGGACCTGATCCGGGGTCTCGTGATCCAGTCGGGCAACGATGCCGCCATCACGCTGGCCGAGGGCATCGCGGGGTCGGAGGACAATTTCGCCGCGCTGATGAACCGCCGGGCCAGCGAGATCGGCATGCAGCACTCGACCTTCGCCAATCCATGGGGCAGGGGAGACCCGAACCAGAAGGTCACGCCCCGCGACATGGCGGTGCTGGCGAATCATGTGATCCACACCTATCCCGAGTTCTACCGCTACTTCGGGGAGCGCGATTTCACCTGGAACAAGGTGCGGCAACTGAACCGCAACCCGCTCCTCACCATGAACATCGGCGCCGACGGCTTGAAGACCGGCGATATCGCCGAGAGCGGCTTCGGGATGGTGGGGTCGGCGGTCCAGAACAACCAGAGACTGATCGTGGTGGTGAACGGCCTGCACACGGCGCGGGACCGCGCCAACGAGGCCTTCAAGCTGCTCAATTGGGGGTTTCGCAGTTTCGAGCCGCGCGATCTTTTCGCGGCCGGGGAAGTCGTGGGAACGGCCCGGGTCTATGGCGGCGGATCGACCGAGGTGCCCTTGACGACGCAACGGCCGGTCCGGCTCCTCGTACCCCGTGGCACGGGGGAAAAACTCTCGGGCAAGATCGTCTACACGGGGCCGCTTGCCGCGCCCGTCGAGAAGGGTGCCAAGGTGGCCGAACTGAAAATCCTGCACGACGGAACCGAGATCCTGTCGTTGCCGCTCGAGACGGCCGAAGCCGTGCCGGTCGGCTCGCTGCCGCGACGCGCGCTCGACGCGGGCCTGGAACTCGGCACGGCCCTGATCCGCCAGCATTTCCACAAGCCTTGATGGCCGGACACCGCATGGGTGGTTTCATCACGCTGGAGGGCGGGGAAGGCACGGGCAAGTCGACGCAAGTCCGGCGGCTGGCCGAGCGGATCGGCGGGAACGGCCATGAGGCCGTGGCCACGCGCGAGCCCGGCGGATCGGCTCGCGCGGAACGCATCCGCGACGCGCTGCTCTCGGGGCAGATCGCGCCGCTCGGCCCCGTGGCCGAAGCCATGATGTTCTCGGCCGCCCGCCTCGATCACCTCGACGAGACGATCCGCCCGGCGCTCGCCCGCGGTGCCTTCGTGGTCTGCGACCGCTTCATCGATTCGACCCGCGTCTATCAAGGTGCTCTCGGCAACGTCGACGGCGCCCTGCTGGCCGGGCTCGAGCGGCTCGTCGTCGGGACCACGATGCCGAACCTCACCCTGGTGCTCGACCTCGATGTCGGGACGGGCCTCGCCCGGGCTCGCGCAAGACGCGGCGGAACGGCACCGGCCGACCGTTTCGAGCGGGAAGGGGAGGCGTTCCACGAGGCTCTGCGCAACGCCTACCTGCGCAACGCGGCCGCGGAGCCGGATCGCTGCGTCGTGCTCGATGCCTCTGGAGGCGCGGACGACGTGGCGGACTCGATCTGGCGGGCCGTTGGGGCGAGGTTCCCGCACGTCGTGGCGACCCCATGAAGGGCGACGCGCTGCCCGAGAGCGACCGGGCCGAGACGGCGCCGCATCCGCGCCAGACGCTCCACCTCTTCGGGCAGGCCCGCGCCGAGGCGGAACTGCTCGACAGTTACCGGGCGCAGCGCCTGCACCACGCCTG
The DNA here is from genome assembly GCA_964245215.1 of uncultured Lichenihabitans sp. Lineage (GTDB taxonomy): Bacteria > Pseudomonadota > Alphaproteobacteria > Rhizobiales > Beijerinckiaceae > Lichenihabitans. The sequence goes on along the minus strand of CAXTME010000039.1, from coordinate 224 downwards.
GCTCATCGGCGGCCCGGAGGGCACCGGCAAGGCAACGCTCGCTTGGCGGTTCGCCCGCTTCCTCCTGGCCAACCCCGACCCCGGCTCCGCAGCCGTGCGGGACGCGCGCGACCTGTCGGTCGCGGCGGATCACCCGGCCACGGCCCAGATCGCCGCGGGCGCGCCTGGCGACGTCGCGGTGCTGCGACGCTCCTGGAACGAGAAATCCTCCAAGTTCTTCTCCG
>CAXTME010000038.1:0-38243 GCA_964245215.1 uncultured Lichenihabitans sp. | reverse complement strand
CAGGAGCAGAGCGTGCAAACGACCACGTTGTGAAGCGTGCGAGTGTTCTCGACCGCCACGATGTGCTCGCCTTGCCGCCCCGCGTATCCGAGTTCGGCGATGGCCGGCGTGGCGTCGACCATCAGGCGGGCGCGATAGTCTGGATCGCTCCACGCGCGTGCGACGACCCGGGCCCCGTTACGCGGCCCGACCTTGACCTCGTAGGCTTCGATGAGCGCATCGAGAGCGGCCGGATCGACGTAGCCTTTCTCGGTGAGGATCGATTCCAGGACACGCACGCGAACTTCGGGCTCCGACAGCGCCGATGGGTCGTGATGTTGGCCCGCCATGGCGACCGCTCCCTCCGCAAGGCCTCGGCGTCCGACGCCAAGACCCGCCTCGCGATCACATTACCGGCTTCGGTTCACGATTTCCACGCGCAAACGATCGAACAAACGGCCTTCGGCATGGATCGCTGGCCCCTATCGTCGGCATCATGCGCCACCCCTGGCCGACAGCTCCCGCAGGGCGTCGCGGCTGACCCGCACGGCCACGTCGAGCGGTGTCCTCGGCTCGCTGCCGAGCAGCGCCAGCAGGTGCGCGTTGTCGAGCCGCAGCGGTACCCGCCAGAGATAGCGCATTTCGATGACCTCGCGGAGGAAGGTGACGAAGGGCGCCCCGAGATAGACGGGTAACCACGAGAACGGTCGGATCTTCAGCCCAGCGTTCTCGACGCGGCGGACCGCCTCGGCCATGCCGCGCCCCTGAAGGTAATGACCCTCGAAATGGACGCGTTCCGCAGCCGCCAAGGAGCCTTCCCGATCGGCGAGCAGCGCCACGGCCTCGGCGAGGTCGGGGAGGTAGGCCCAGGCGTGACCGGTCTTCGGCCGCTCGGGCGTGACGACCTTGCGCAGGCTCTTGCCGCCGCGCAGCAGCACCGAGCTGACCCAGGAACTCGGTGCTCGGGGACCGAAGAAGTCGCCGGCCCGGACGACCAGGAACCGCAAGCCATCCTTCATGGCCTCGTCCAGCATCGCCTCCATCTCGACGCGGATCCGCCCCTTGCGGGTCCGCGGATGCTGTGGCGCCGCTTCCGTCACCACGTCGCCGGCATTTGCGCCGTAGACGTAGACGCTTCCCGGATAGATCAGCCGCGCGTCGGCGGCTTTCGCGGCCACGATGGCGTGGCGCAGCATGGGCATCGCGAGCCCGCGCCAGTCGCGGTAGCCCGGCGGGTTCACGCCGTGGAACAGGATGCTGACGCCCTCGGCGGCCGCGACGACGTCGCTCTCGCTCATGGCGTCGCCCTTGACCCAGACAAGCCCGGCAGGGCCGGAGCGCCGGGCACGATCCGGGTCGCGCGCCAGGGCACGAACCTGCCAGCCATGACGCAGCAGGGCGGACGCCACCTCGCCCCCTACTCCGCCCGTGGCTCCCAGTACCAGCGCTCGCTTGTCGTTCACCATGGTCCGATCCTCCATCCCGGCTTCCAGAATGGTCTTCGGCCGAGTGAACATCGATTGCTGAAGAGCGCGTATCCGATATACAAAAAGGTATGACTGAGCCTGACTGGCATCTCTGGCGCGCTTTCCTCGCCGTGTTCGATCACGGCAGCCTGTCGGGCGCGGCCCGCGCGCTCCGCCAGACCCAGCCGACCCTCGGACGGCAGATCGCCACGCTTGAGAGCGACCTTGGGGCACCCCTGTTCACGCGCTCGACCGACGGCCTTCGTCCGACCGAGATCGCGATGGAACTCGCTCCGCACGGACGCGCGATGGCGGCCGCCGCGGCCGCTCTGATGCGCACGGCTTCGGGGCGCGATGGCGAGTTGCGCGGCACCGTTCGGCTGGCGGCGAGCGAAATCGTCGGCGGCGTCGTGCTGCCCCCCATCCTGGCGGGGTTCAGGACACTCCATCCCGGGGTCGACATCGCACTGTCCCTCAGCAACAAGGTCGAGGACCTGCTGCGTCGCGACGCGGATCTGGCGGTGCGCAACGTGGCGCCGACGCAAGCGGCCCTCGTGTCGCGCAGGATCGGCGAGGCACCGGTGAGCTTTTTCGCCCACCGCGACTATGCGGCGGCGCAGGGCCTTCCCGCGACGGTCGCGGATCTCGGAAGCCATACGCTGATCGGGCTCGACGACCACGCGCGCCAGATCCGGCCGGTCCTCGGCATCGAGGCGCGCTTCGGCTTCCAATGCAGCAGCGACCTCGGCCTGCTGGCGGCGTTGCGGGCGGGTTTCGGGATCGGCTATTGCCAGACCGGCATCGGCATGGCTCTGCCGGAACTGGTGCCGGTGCTGCCGGGTCTCGTGCTGGCGCGTGTCGGCATCTGGGTCGTCATGCACGAGGATCTCCGCGCGATGCGCCGGTTGCGGGCGCTGTTCGATCATCTCGTCGCCGAGCTGACGCGGTACCTCGAGCCGGAGCCGATGCTTGCGCCCGGGTCGCCACCACGATAGTCCCGGCCTGTTCCTTGCGAGGGCCTCGACCCCTCCTTCAACCGGCCGAAACCCGCTCCATGCAGCAGCCCCCGAAGACCATCCGCCGCGTCGTCCTGGCCTATTCCGGAGGCCTCGACACCTCCATCATCCTGAAATGGCTGCAGACCACCTATGGGTGCGAGGTCGTGACCTTCACGGCCGACCTTGGCCAGGGCGAGGAACTGGAGCCGGCGCGGCAGAAGGCGATCCTGCTGGGCATCAAGCCCGAGAACATCTTCATCGAGGACCTGCGTGATGAATTCGTCCGCGACTACGTCTTCCCCATGTTCCGGGCCAATGCGCTATACGAGGGGCTCTACCTGCTCGGGACATCCATAGCCCGACCGCTGATCGCCAAAAAGCAGATCGAGATCGCGCGGAAGATGGGCGCCGACGCCGTCTGCCACGGTGCCACCGGCAAGGGGAACGACCAGGTGCGCTTCGAGCTCAGCTACTACGCGCTCGAGCCCGACATCACGGTGATCGCGCCGTGGCGCGAATGGGACCTCACGTCGCGCACGGCCCTCCTCGATTTTGCCGAGAAGAACCAGATTCCCATCGCCAAGGACAAGCGCGGCGAGGCGCCCTTCTCGGTCGATGCCAACCTCCTGCACGTCTCCTCCGAAGGCAAGGTGCTCGAAGACCCGGCCACCGAAGTGCCCGACTATGTCTTCTCCCGCACGGTCAGCCCCGAGCAGGCGCCCGACAAGGCGACCATCATCGAGATCGGCTTCGAGCGCGGCGACCCCGTTTCGATCGATGGACAGACGCTCGGGCCGGCAGCGTTGCTGGCCCGGCTCAACGACCTCGGCCGCGACAACGGCATCGGCCGTCTCGACCTCGTCGAGAACCGCTTCGTCGGCATGAAGTCGCGCGGCATGTACGAGACGCCGGGCGGCACGATCCTGTACTTCGCCCATCGCGGCATCGAGCAGCTGACGCTGGACCGCGGCGCCGCCCATCTCAAGGACGAGCTGATGCCGCGCTACGCCGAGATGATCTACAACGGCTTCTGGTTCTCGCCCGAGCGGGAACTGCTGCAGGGCCTGATCGACAAGAGCCAGGAGTTCGTCACCGGCAAGGTGCGGATCAAGCTCTACAAGGGAAGCGCCTCGGTGGTCGGCCGTTCGAGCCCGTATTCGCTTTACGACCAGGACCTCGTCACCTTCGAGGAAGGCGCCGTGGCCTACGACCATCGCGATGCGGCGGGGTTCATCAAGCTCAACGCCTTGCGCCTGCGCACGCTGGCCAAGCGCAACCGCCGGAGCGTCTGAACGGTTCGGATGCTGCCGGAACCCGGATGGGCGCTCCATCCGTTGCTTGCTGCCGCAGTGCGACAGAGCGTGTGATCGGCAAGGGAGCCTCGCCGTGATATGGCCTGGACTCCAGGAGCCGAGCTGATCGGCGGGGGCGCTACTCGACGCCCCCGGGGGGGCGCTGGATTCCCGATGGGCCGTACCGTGACCCTGCCCTCCGTCCCCGCAGCGTGGCAGTCACGTAGCCTGCGCCTCTGGTCGGGCTGCGTGCTGGGCCTCTACCTCGTCACGCACTTCCTCAACATCGCGCTGGGGCTCGTGTCGGTGAAGGCGATGGACGGGGCCGCACCCTGGCTGAGCGTACCATGGCGGAGCCCGCCGGGGACGCTCCTGCTGGCCGGGGCCTTGCTCACGCATTTCGGCCTTTCGCTCCACGCGCTCTATCGTCGGCGGACCCTCAACATGACGAAGCGTGAGAGCGCGCAGCTCGGCTTCGGCCTGCTGTTTCCGTTCCTCATCGTGTCGCATGTGGTCGGGACCCGCATCGAACCTGCGCTCACCGGGGTCGCATCCACCTATGCGGACCAGGTCCGCGCCCTTTGGGTCACGGCGCCGATGAACGGCGGGCGCCAGGTTCTGGCACTGCTGGTCGGCTGGGCTCACGGGTGTTTCGGGTTCTGGTTCTGGCTCAGGACGAAACCTTGGTTTCCGCGCTGGACGTGGCTGCTCTATCCTGCAGCACTGCTGCTGCCCGTGCTGGCCTTGCTCGGCTTCGCGGAAGCCGGGCGGGAGATCGTCGATCGCGCCGTCGTCGCGGCACCTGTGCTCGGTGCTACCACCCGTGCGGTCGTGAGCCCCGACGGGTTGCGCGCGCTTCTCTACGCAGGATTCGCCGGCGCCATCCTGGCGGTTCTGGCGGCCCGGGCCGTCCGGTACCTTCGCGGGCGGCACCAGCGCATCCGCATCCATTATGCCGACGGACGCACCATCTCCGTTCCGCTGGGCTATACCGTGCTGGAGGCGAGCCGCGAGGCTCAGATCCCGCATGTCTCGATGTGCGGCGGCCGCGGGCGATGTTCGACGTGCCGCATCCGCATCCTGACAGGCGCCGATCTCCTCCCGCCTCCGAGCCTGCAGGAGGCCGCGACCCTCGCCCGGTCGCAGACAGCGCCCGATATACGGCTGGCCTGCCAGTTGAGGCCCCAGCACAATCTCACGGTCATGCCCGTCTTCGCGGCCCCGAGGCCTCGGACCACCAATCCGCATAATCTCCGGGTCGGCTCGGCGAGCCACGAGCGCGAACTGGCGGTCCTGTTCTGCGATCTCCGTGGGTTCACGCGCCGGGCCGAGCAGTGGTTGCCCTTCGATACGGTCTTCCTGCTCAATCGTTATTGCGAACTCGTGGGCGAGGCGGTCGAAGAGGCGGGCGGTTACCTCGACAAGTTCATCGGCGATGGCGCCATGGCGCTGTTCGGCCTCGCCAGCACACCCGAGGCCGCCTGCCGACAGGCTCTGGCGGCTGCAGCGCAGATAGCGCGGAGCCTCGACGCGATGAACACCGAATTTGCCGCCGAACTCGGCGAACCGCTGTGCATCGCCATGGGGCTCCATACGGGGCCGGGCATCGTGGGCGACATGGGCTATGGGCAGGCCGTCCGCCTGACGGCCGTCGGCGACGGGATCAATGTGGCAAGCCGGCTCGAAGGCGAAGCCAAGGAACTCGACGTCGAGGCGGTGATCTCGACGGCCCTGATGCGGCGGGCAGGGTTTGACTTCCGCGCCTTTCGGCAACACAGGTTCGCGATCCGCGGACGGGTCGAGCCGATCGACGCGGTGCTGGTGCCCGAAGCCTCGCGCCTCGTCGACGGCCGCTCGTCGACGCCACGGGAACGCGAGGCGAGCCAAGACGAAGCCACGATTGGGCTTTAGACCCGATCGACGTCGACTTAGCGATACCATCGCATTGACGGCCGTTTCTCTGCGAGGCAGAGGAGGGCTCGCCTCGCATCGTGGTGGGTCGGGGGAGACGGAACTTCTGCAAGAGGCATGATGAGCGTCGGAGAATCCTCGGAGCCGGCCCGCACACGGCACGTCCGGCCCGCTCCCACCCCGCTCTCCCGCCAGCGCTCGGATGCACCCGCCGCTGCCAGGGCCATGGCCGTGCTGGCCGCCGTCGTGCTGGGCGCCGTCCTGCCCATCCTCATGGTGGTGGCCAATAAGTCCGCCCCGGCGGCCTTGGCGGCTGCGGCGCTCCTGGCCAACGGTTCCGCCCTGCTGGGAGGGCGGCGCCGCGAGCTCGGCGCCCGGTATCGCGCCCTGGTCGCGTCGCGTGAAGCGGCCGTGGTGGCCACGGTGGTGGTCCTGTTCGTCGCAAGCTTCGCCTGGACGATCGACGCCGGCATGACACGACGCGGCCTCGTGGAAGGCCTCCCCGAAGTCGTCTTCGCGCTCGGCACCGCGGCCGCATGGCCGCTCGTCGCCGATAAGCGCGATGCCCGATGGATCATGGTCGGCGTCGCCGGGGCGGGCCTTCTCATCCTCTTCGAACATCTCGCCGGCATGCCGCTTCATGCCCTGGCCCGCGCCCGTGGGGAGGCCTGGGACATGAAGCGCAGTGCCATACCGCCGGTGCTGCTGCTCTGGCCCGCCGTCGTGCTCTGCCTGGCGAAGAAACAGCTCTGGATGGTCGGCGTTCTGGCGATGGCGGTTGCGATCGGTGTCGCGGCAGCCCATTCCGGTGCGGCAGCAGCAGCGGCGGGCTGCGGCGCCGTGCTGTTCGTCATCGTCCTCGTGGCGCCCCGCTTCGGGCTCGGGCTTCTTGCAGCGGGGTTGGCCGTGCTGCTCGTCACGGCACCCTGGACCGGGTCGATCCTGTCGCGCGATCTTCCGGCCGACACCACGGTGACGCTTCAGGAAGAGCATGCCGAGCACCGGCTCGTGATCTGGAATGCCTTCGAGAAGCGCGGCTTCGATCATCCTCTGCTCGGCCACGGCTTCGATGCGAGCTTCAAGGTCGCCACGAGCCCGCGTCCCGGCGGGGCACCGCCGCCGCCCGACAGCGCCAGGATCGTCGATTTCCACCCCCACGACATCATGCTCCAGTTCTGGGTCGAACTGGGCCTCCTCGGTCTCGTGACCGCCGCCGTGGTCTGCTGTTTCCTGCTGGCCAGACTGGTGCCCAGACGCGGGGTGCCGCTCGCCGCGAGGCTCGGGCTCTTCGTCACCGTCATCGGGATCGGCCTCGTCGGCCTCAGCGCCTGGCAACCCTGGTGGCTCGCCAGCATCGCCGCAGCCCTGCTGTGGTTCGATTTCGCCGATCGTCATATCGCGGCGTGAAACCGGTCCTGTCCGGAGCGGGGTCCGCAACCCTCGATTTGCTCCGCCGACCCCGCTCCGGTAACCCGTCACGGGCGACCTCGCAGCCGCGCGGCTCGCGGCATCGGAGCGGGCCATGTGCGGCATAGCGGGCATGATGATGCGGGACGCGGCCGAGGTCTCGGTCGCGGATCTCGACGTCATGGGGAGGGCGCAACTCCACCGCGGCCCGGACGGGGCAGGCCATTACGTCCGCGGATCGATCGGCTTCCGCCACGACCGCCTCGCCATCATCGACCTTGCCACCGGCGACCAGCCGCTCTTCGACGACCGGGACCGCGCCCTCGTGGTCAACGGCGAGATCTACAATTACATCGAGCTCAAGGCCGCCATGCCGGACGCCCGATGGCGCACGGCGTCCGATTGCGAGCCCCTGCTCGCGCTCTACGACCGGCACGGCCTCGACTTCCTGAACGACGTGCGCGGCATGTTCGCGTTGGCATTGCACGACCCCGCGCGGAACCGCGTGGTGCTGGCCCGAGACCCCTTCGGCATCAAGCCGCTCTACTATGCGGTCGAGCCAGAGGGCGTGGTCTTCGCGTCCGAACCCCAGGCCATCGTCGCATTGCGTCAGGCTGCCGGCGGGCGCAATGCGCAGGAGATCCGCCCCGAAGCCTCTTATGAGCTGCTGCAGCTCCAGTTCACCACGGGACGCGACACGATCTTCGCCGGGATCGTACGCCTGCTGCCGGGCGAGATCCTCGTGGTCGAGGACGGCGTCGTGGTGGAGCGTCGCCCCGGTCCGGACGTCCTGCCTCACGCCGTCAGGCGCCGGTCCGAGCGGGACGCCCTCGCCGAAACCGACCGCGCGATCATCGACACCGTGACGCTGCATGAGCGGAGCGACGTCCCCTATGGCCTGTTCCTGTCGAGCGGCATCGACTCGTCCTCGGTCCTGACCGCGATGGCGCGGATCGATCGCGAACCGGTGCGCAGCTACACGGCCGCCTTCCCCGAGACCGGCGTTCACGACGAACGCGAGGTGGCGCGCGCCATGGCGGCCGCCGCCGGCGCCCACCACACCGAAGTGCCGATCACGGCAGAAATCTTCTTCGCCCGCCTGCCCGAGATCTGCTCGGCGCTCGACGACCCGGTGGCCGATTACGCCATCGTGCCGAACTTCCTCCTGGCCGAACGCGCCGCGCAGGACGTCAAGGTGGTGCTCTGCGGGGTCGGCGGCGACGAGATCTTCGCAGGCTATAGCCGCTACAGGCGGCAAGCCTTGCCGCGCTGGCTCGGCGGAAGGCCCCGCCGCCGCAAGGGACCTTGCGATGGGCTCGACCTCTTCAACCGGCCGCTCTCGGGTTGGCGGGACGGCATCGCGGCAGCCGAAGCCGAGATCGCGACCCATCGGTTCAACGGACTTCAGCGCGCCCAGGCTCTCGATTTCGTCGATTGGCTTCCGCACTCGGTTCTCGTGGCGCTCGACCGGTGCCTCATGCATTTCGGCCTCGAAGGCCGCACCCCGCTGCTCGATCGCGCCATCGCGGATTTCGGCTTCGCCCTGCCGAACCGCCTCAAGCTGCGGCGGGGCCAGGGCAAATATCTGCTGCGGCGATGGCTGGCCGATCACAACGCGGTCGCTCAGCCCTTTGCCCGCAAGCTCGGCTTCACGGTGCCGGTGGGTGAATGGATCGCACGGGACGGTAAGCGGCTCGGCGAACTCGTGGCCCGGGAACCCGGCGTCGCGGATCTTTGCCGCCCGGAGGTCGTGCGTCAGATCTTCACGAGCCCCGAGAAGGCGCACCGTCTCCTGGCCTGGAGGCTGCTCTTCTTCGCGCTCTGGCATCGTCGGCACATGCGTGGCCTCGTGCCGGAAGGCGGCACGCTCGCCTGCCTCGAAGCCGCATGACCCATCGATCAACTCGATAGGTCATGCCGGTATTATGCGGGTTCAGCGCGGGGAGAAAGCGCAGTAGTCGACCGCAAGCGACGCGGTATCCCGCGGCGCCTCTGCCTGAGGACGAAGATCCCATGAGAACGTTTCTGACCACCGTCGCGATGATCGCTTCGGTTTCCGCACCGGCCCTGGCGCAGGTGGCCTCGGCCGACGCCAGCAAGGTGGAAGCTGGTGTCTACAACATCGAGCCCGAGCACAGCCGCATCACGTTCGGCGTTTCGCACATGGGGTTCACCAACTATTACGGCGAGTTCCGCAACGCGTCGGGCATGCTGACCCTCGATCCCAAGAAGCCCGACAGCTCTTCGGTCGACGTCAAGATCCCGACCGGCAGCGTCACGGTTCCGAATGCCAAGCTCAAGGAAGAACTCGACGGCGACCAGTGGCTCGATGCCGCCAAGTACCCGGACATCACTTTCAAGTCGACCAAGGTGGCGAAGACCGGCGCCGACACCGCCAAGGTCACGGGCGAATTCACGCTGCATGGCGTGACGAAGCCGCTGACCTTGAACGTCAAGTTCAACGGCGCGGGCACCAATCCGCTCGACAAGAGCTACACCAGCGGATTCGAGGCCACCGGCATGATCAAGCGCAGCGATTACGGCGTGAAGACCTACGTGCCGCTGATCGGCGACGATGTCGATATCATGATCTCGGCGGCTTTCGAGAAGGCCAAGTAAGCAGCATTTCCGCACCGCGCTCGGTGATCCGAGCGCTGACGTGCGGCGCGCATCAGCGCTTCATCATGCCCTCGGCCGGGTGCGGCCGCGGGCGACCCGATCGAGGTTCCATCATGCCGCGTTCCGTCTCATCCCGCACCCGCTACACCAGCGTCGCCATCGCGCTCCACTGGCTGATCGCCATCGGGATCGTCGCCATGCTGGCGATGGGCCTCGTGATGACGCATGCGAAGCTCGCGCCCTTCATGGTGTTCAAGCTCTACCAACTGCATAAATCCGTCGGCATCACGATACTTCTGGCGGCGGTGCTGCGCCTCCTCTGGCGGTTCACGCATCGCCCGCCGGCTCTCCCGTCCGACATGCCGCACTGGGAGAAGGGTGCGGCCGAAGGCACGCATGTCCTACTCTACGTGCTGATGATCGGCATGCCGCTCGTCGGCTGGGCCCTGGTGTCGGCGTCGCCGCTCAACATCCCGACGGTTCTCTACGGCGTCATCCCATGGCCGCATCTGCCGATGTTCGCCGACCTGCACGACAAGGCGCATGTGGCGCCGGTTCTTGGGATGATCCATGCCTACGGGGCCTATGTCCTGATCGCGCTGCTGCTCCTTCACGCCGGTGCGGCGCTCCGTCACCACATCGTCATGCGCGACGAGGTCCTGCGCCGGATGATCCCCGGCCTGCCCCGGTTCGGCGTGCCGCAATCGAAGAGGGTTTCATGAAACGCTTCACCGTCTCGGCCGCCGCCGCGGTGCTTCTGGTGTTCGGGGCTGCGACGGCGACCCGAGCCGCGACCTGGGCGGTCGACCCCGGCAAGAGCAAGCTCGGCTTCACGGGCCAGCAGAGCGGGGCGCCCTTTTCGGGCCGTTTCAAGACCTGGACCGCGACGATCGACTTCGATCCGGCAAAACCGGATGCCGGGCATGTATCGGCTACGGTCGATGTGGCCAGCGCCACGACCGACGACGCCCAGAAGGACGAGGCGATGCCGGGTTCCGACTGGTTCGATGCCGCAAATTTCGCCAAAGCCACCTTCGAGGCGACCGGCTTCACGCCGAAAGGACCGGACAGCTATGAAACCGTCGGCAAGCTCACGTTGCGCGGCCTCGCGAAGAACGTCACGCTACCCTTCACGCTCACCATCGCAGGAGACCAAGCTCACGCGGTCGGCAAGACGAAGCTCGTCAGGACCGATTTCGGCGTCGGCCAAGGCTCATGGAGCAGCGGCGACATGGTGGCGCTCGATGTCGATATCGACCTCGACATCGTGGCCACACGCAAGCCGTGAAATCTCAAGGCCTCGCCGCGCGAATGTCTCAAGGCCTCGGCGCGCGCGGATGTCATCAGGGTTCACGGTTTGTGGTGCAGGCTCAACGCGATGTCATTCAGTTCTAGGGTCGCGGAATTGACCTGATTGGCCGTATCCGAGAGGCCCTTCTGCAGTCCCTGCAGCGATTTGCCGACATCGGCGTGAAAGGCTGCGGTTTCGGTCTTCACGCCGGCGATGTCCTGCTTAAGTCCCGCGACGTCGGTGGCCTTGAGTTGCAGAAACACGAGGCCCGTGAGCCCGGCGATGGCCAGCAGGGACAGGGTCGAGATCGCCATCAACGCGAGGGCTATCCAACGAAAGGCACCGCCGCTCCTGGGCGGCACGACGACGGCCGCTGGCCGCCCCTGCCCACGCTCGGGTCTGGGCCTTGCTTCATCCCGCATCTTCGCTCCTCGCGCTGTCGGCGATCGTTCACGCTGCGCCGGATCGACGCTTCGGCAGGATGACGCCCGACAGGGCTCTTTTGATGCAACGCACGCATGCGGTACGGGGTCGGCAGCGACGCGGATGGGCGCAGGCACAGGCTGCGGGGTCGCCTCGCCCACAGCGGCGGTCCACTGTTGATTTTTTGCTGCACTGCAGGTATATAGCAATCTGCCGGACAACATGGATCGAGATTTCGACCATGCTTCTTCCACCACCGGAGTGGGAGCTTCACGTCACCGGCTTTTTCGCGCCCTGCTCCGGATGATGGCGACCTCGTCAACGAGGTCTGCCTGGAGGCTCGCGGCGCAGTTCGAACGAAAAAAGTCAGGACAATTTGACAACTTTTAGCGACCTCGGCCTTCCCGCGCCGATCCTCCAGGCGCTTGCCGCCGAAGGCTACGAAACCCCCACACCGATCCAGACAGGCGCCATTCCCCACGTCCTGGCCGGCCGCGACCTTTTGGGCATCGCCCAGACCGGAACCGGCAAGACCGCGGCCTTTGCGCTGCCCATTCTCGGGCGGCTGATGCTGTCGGACGCACAGCCTCGCCCACGCGCTTGCCGGGTTCTGGTCCTGTCGCCGACCCGCGAACTCGCCAGCCAGATCGAGGCCAACGTCATCGCCTATGCGCGCAACCTGCGCTTCTCGACCACGCTCGTCTTCGGCGGTGTGCCGATCGGTCGCCAGATTCGCGCCTGCGCACGCGGCGTCGACATCGTGGTGGCGACGCCCGGACGACTGCTCGACCTCATCTCGCAACGCGCCCTGACGCTCGAAGACGTCGGCGTGTTCGTGCTCGACGAAGCCGACCGCATGCTCGATCTCGGTTTCATGCGCGACATCCAGAAGATCATCGGCATGCTGCCGCGCAAGCGCCAGAGCCTGTTCTTCTCGGCCACCATGCCGCCTGCCATCGCCAAGCTGGCCGGCTCGCTGCTCAGCAATCCGGTCGAGGTCACGGTGGCACCCGTGTCGTCGACCGCCGACCGGATCGCCCAGAGCGTGATCTTCTGCCCGACACGCGACAAGCAGGCCATGCTGCACGGCTTGCTCGGCGACGACACGTTGAGCCGCGCCCTCGTGTTCACCCGCACGAAACACGGCGCCGACAAGGTCGTGAAATATCTCAATGCCTCGGGCTTCAAGGCCGATGCGATCCACGGCAACAAGTCGCAAAGCCAGCGCGAGCGGGCCCTGGCGGCCTTCCGTGCCGGTCAATCCCGCCTGCTGGTCGCGACCGACATCGCGGCGCGCGGCATCGATGTCGACGGCGTCAGCCACGTCATCAACTTCGACATCCCTAACATCGCCGAGACTTACGTGCATCGGATCGGCCGCACGGCGCGGGCCGGCGCCGAGGGTTCGGCCATCTCGCTGTGCGGCGACGACGAACGGGGTTTCTTGCGCGATATCGAGAGGCTGATCCGGCAGAAGGTTCCGGTTCGCGAAGGCAAGCTCGGCACGGTGTCGGCGCCGGCGCATTCGGCCGAGCCCGCCTATCGAGATCCGAGGCAGGTGCGTCAGCGACGCGACGGCGGCAAGCCGCAGGGCGAGCAGCGCCCGAGCGGCAACAACGGCCGCAGTGGTCAGCCCCGGCACCAGGCCGAGGGGATTCGCACGGAACAGCGGGCCGGCACTAATCCTGGCCGCTCCCACGCCCCTGGCGCAGCGGTCGCCCGCCCGCAACCGGCGCGCCCCCAGGCTCCTGCCGCCGGGCGGCCGCGGGAGCGCAACCAGAGCGATCGTCGACAGCAGCCGCGTTAAAAAAACCCACGATCGAGGTCTTGCGCGAGAACGGGACGCAGTCCTAACATTGGCGCATGGCCGAGACTGTGATCACGATCCGCGGGGCACGGACAGGCGATGCGCAAGCCATCGCCGATGTTCACGACGCGTCCTGGCTGGATGCTTACCGGGGCATCATCCCGGGCCGCGAACTCGACAAGATGGTGGCGCGACGCGGTGCGGCCTGGTGGCAGAAAGCGATCCGCAACGGCAGCCGACTGTCGGTCCTCGACTTCGACGATTGCATCGGCGGTTACGCGAGTTACGGGCGCAATCGTGTTCCGGCCCTGCCCTATCGCGGCGAGATCTTCGAGCTCTACTTGGCGCCGCAGTTCCAGGGCATCGGATTCGGGCGGCGACTGTTCGACGCAGCCCGGAAGGATCTCGCCGAGCATGGCTATCCGACGTGCCTCGTGTGGGCGCTTGCCGACAACGAGAGAGCTACCTCGTTCTATCTTCGTCTGGGCGGCCGTATCGTGCGGCGGGCAGAAGAACGCTTCGGCCAAGCCCTGCGAGGCCGGATCGCCTTCGGCTTCGACTAGGCCCACCATAAACCACCCGAGTTCGTCCATGAACGAACGCGTTCGGTCTCGACCTGCCGAGCGTCAACTCGAAACGACCGGAGACGCCCGATGAACATCGACGCCATTTCGATCGGCAAGAACCCGCCAGACGAGATCAACGTCGTGATCGAGGTTCCGATCGGCGGAGAACCCATCAAATACGAGATGGACAAGGAGGCCGGCATCCTGGTGGTGGACCGTTTCCTCTATACGGCGATGCGCTATCCCGGAAACTACGGCTTCATCCCGCATACGCTATCGGACGACGGAGACCCGTGCGACGTCATCGTGGCCAATACGCGAGAGATCGTGCCCGGCGCCATGATGAGTTGCCGACCGGTCGGCGCCCTCATGATGGAAGATGAATCGGGGGGCGACGAGAAGATCGTCGCGGTTCCGTCCAACAAGCTGACACGCCGTTACGAGAAGGTGCAGAACTATACCGACCTGCCGCAAATAACGATCGAGCAGATCGAGCACTTCTTCACCCATTACAAGGATCTGGAACCCGGCAAATGGGTCAAGATCGTGAAATGGGTGGATGCCGCGGAAGCCAAGAAGCTCATCGAGCAGGGCATCGAGCGGGCCAAGGCGGCCAAAGCAAAGTAGCTTGCAAGGCGAGCGGTCGCGAACCTCATGGCCGATCGCCAAAGCACCGCTGACCTCAGTCCGAGGTGCGAATAGGCGCGTTCTCGTTCGGGTCGAGTTGCAGGCTCTCGTCGTCCTCGACGTCGACCGTGGCACAGAACCCTGCGTTCCATTCCCGCCGTTGCTGGCTTCCCGCGCTATAGGGGTTGTCATGAACCGTCTTGCCTTGCACACGGGCGTCCAACCCCTCGTGGAAGTAATGGCTCAATGGCTTGGGATCGGTCGGATGCATAGCGTCCTGCCCGTTTGTCTGCGCGTCAAGGGCGCTCTACGAGGACTATGCTCCTATACTGCCGGTCCGCCTATCGGGTCGACGGCTTCAACCTAGTTTTTTTGCAGGTCGATCCGCGTACCCGGTACCAACGGCCGATCCTATCGGTCAGGAGGGAAAGGCAGATCCGGGGTCGACGGCGCCGACCTGTCTCTAAGGATGCTGGGCTTTCCAGGCTCGCATCTCAGCGATCTCGCTTTCCTGGGCCTTGACGATGTCGGCCGCCAGTTTCAGCAGCATAGGGTCCTTACCGAACTCGAGCTCCACCTTGGCCATGTCGACCGCGCCGACGTGGTGCGGCATCATCATGTCGACGAAGTCCCGGTCCGGATTGCCGGTGGGCTTGACCGCCATGTTCTTCATCATGGTCTCCATCGACGTCGCGAAAGCGCGATCCGCCGGAGACATGGCGGGTGCGCTGTGCACCGGCTTCATGCCGGGCATCGTCGTCATGTCCCCGGCCATTGCCGGCATCACGGCCGACGAGACCAGGATCGTGAAAGCCGTGAGAACGCCGGAACCGATCCGGGCGCGGTAAAGGCAGAGCATCGATCGGTCTCCTGTAGAAACGGCGTGATCAGCCAAGGTCGACACGGCGCAACCGCAGGGCATTGGCGATGACGCTGACGGACGAGAGCGCCATGGCGGCCGCGGCCAGCATGGGGGAAAGCAACAGCCCGAAGACGGGGTAGAGCACGCCCGCAGCAACCGGAACGCCGATCCCGTTGTAGAAGAACGCGAACATCAGGTTCTGCCGGATGTTGCTCATGGTGGCGGCCGAGAGATGCCGGGCCCGGATCAGGCCGCCGAGATCCCCCCCGAGCAGGGTGACGCCGGCGCTCTCCATGGCGATGTCGCTGCCTGTTCCCATGGCGATCCCGACATCGGCCAGGGCCAGGGCCGGGGCGTCGTTCACGCCGTCGCCCACCATCGCGACCACGCGGCGTTGCCTCATCAGCCGCGACACCGCCTCGGCTTTGGAGTCGGGCAGGACATCCGCCTCGATCTCTTCAATGCCGAGCGACCCGGCAATGGCTTGCGCGGTCGCCCAATTGTCGCCCGTCAGCATGACGACTCGCAGCCCGGCGGCCTTCAAGGCCCTGACGACGGCGGCACTGTCGGGTCGGACTCGGTCGGCGACACCGAGGACACCCGCGAGCTGTCCATCGACCGCGACCAGCACGGCCGTGGCGCCTTGCTGGCGCAGGTCGTCCGCACGAGCCGAGAGTCTTGGCGAACCGACGCCGCGTTCGTCGAGGAAACGCTGCGAGCCGACCAGGACCGTCCGATCGCCGACTCGGCCCGAGACCCCACGCCCTGCCGGGGCGTCGAAGCCCGAGACCTCGCCGATCGCGAGGCCGCGCGCTGTGGCGGCCTCGACGATGGCTTGCGCGAGAGGGTGTTCGCTGCCGCGCTCGACCGCGGCCGCCAGACCGATGACCTCGTCCTCATCGAAACCGGGCGCGACCGCGACGTCCGTCAGGGCCGGCTTGCCTTCGGTCAGCGTGCCGGTCTTGTCGAGCACGACGGTATCGACTTTTTCGAGCCGCTCCAGCGCCTCGGCGCTGCGGATCAGCACGCCGGCGC
This sequence comes from uncultured Lichenihabitans sp., assembly GCA_964245215.1. GTDB lineage: Bacteria > Pseudomonadota > Alphaproteobacteria > Rhizobiales > Beijerinckiaceae > Lichenihabitans. Next base: position 21,960 of record CAXTME010000038.1, on the reverse strand, counting down.
GGGCGCCGCGACCGACCCCGACCATGATCGACATGGGGGTCGCGAGACCCAGCGCACAGGGGCAGGCAATGATCAGCACCGACACGGCCGCGATGACGGCATAGGCCAGGCGTGGCTCCGGCCCGACCACCATCCACACAGCGAAGGCCGCCAGAGCCGCCGCCAACACGGCCGGGACGAACCAGGCCGACACGCGGTCCGCGGTGCGCTGGATGGGGGCGCGGCTGCGCTGCGCCTCGGCGACGAGCCGGACGATACGCGACAGCAGCGTGTCGCGGCCGACCTTTTCGGCCCGGATCACCAGCGTTCCGGTCTTGGTGACGGTACCGCCGAGGACCGCGTCGCCCAGGCGCTTCGCGACAGGCCGCGACTCGCCGGTGACGCTCGCCTGATCGACCGTCGCGGCGCCCATTACGACGCGGCCGTCGACCGGCACCGTTTCGCCTGGGCGGACCCGCAAACGATCGCCAACCACGATCGTGTCGAGCGGGACGTCCTGCTCGGCGTCATCGGTCGCGATCCGCCGCGCGGTCTTGGGGGCGAGATCGAGCAGGCCGCGGATCGCCGTGGACGTGCTGTCGCGCGCCTTGAGTTCCAGCACCTGGCCGACAAGCACCAGAACCGTGATAACGGCCGCGGCCTCGAAATAGACTCCGACCGCACCGTCCGGCGCGCGAAAGGCAGGCGGAAACAGGTCGGGGAACAGCGTCGCGACCGCGCTATAGCTCCAGGCGACCCCGGTGCCGATCGCCACGAGCGTGAACATGTTGAGATGGCGCGTCACGAGCGACTGCCAGCCGCGCTCGAAGAACGGTAGCCCCGACCAGAACACGACGAGGCTCGCGAGAACGAACTGGATCCAGTTCGACATCTGTCCGGCCAGCGGGAAGCGGGGGCCGAGCAGGTGGCCGCCCATGGCCAGCACGACGACGGGCACCGCACCGGCGGCGCCGATCCAGCTGCGGCGTGTCATGTCGGCGAGTTCCGGATTGGGACCGGCCGCCGTGGTGAATTCGGCCGGTTCCAACCCCATGCCGCAGAACGGGCAGGCGCCCGGCCCTTCCTGGCGCACCTCCGGATGCATCGGACAGGTGAAGATCGTGCCCGGCGCCGCCTCGGCCGCGCCGGGGGGCGTAGGAGCGAGGTACCGGAGCGGATCCGCCAGGAACTTCGTGCGGCAGCCGGCGGAGCAGAAATGATAGGCCTTGCCGTCGTGCGCGGCATGATGCTGCGTCTTTGCCGGATCGACCGTCATGCCGCAGACGGGATCCCTGGCCGAGGCGGCGGCTTTCGGCTCGGAAAGCGTCTGATCGGCATCGGGGCGGCAGCAACCGTCGCCCTGTTCGTGATCGCGAAGCACTTCGGTCATGGTGCACATCCTTGCGAAGGGTCATGCACCTTCCCATCATGGGAGGGTCAAGGGCTTTCGATGGAGCACCAGATGATGCAGATCGGGCAAGCCGCGCGGGCCTCGGGCGCCTCGGCCAAGATGATCCGGCACTACGAATCGATCGGCCTGATCGCTCCGGCCGAGCGGCGCGACAGCAATTACCGTCTCTATTCGACGGACGACGTCGGACGCTTGAAGTTCATTCGACGCGCCCGCGATCTCGGGTTTTCGATCGACCGCATCCGGGAGCTCTTGGCGCTGTGGACCAACCGCGGCCGATCGAGCGCCGAGGTCAAGAGCATCGCGCTGGCTCACATCGCCGAGCTCGAGGATCGGATCGCCGGCATGCGCGATATGGTATCGACGCTGCACGATTTGGCCGATGGCTGCGCCGGCAACGACAGGCCCGACTGCCCCATCATCGAAGGTCTCGCGGGACGGGTTCGCGGGACGGCGGATGGTGGTGCCGCGGTTTGATCGTTGCCAGCGGGCGCAGCCACGGCAACTGCCCGCGTTCGGTCGATGTCCAGGGCGGCTATTGGCCGATGCGCTCGCACCGAAGCGCAACTCGTCGACCAGAAGGGCAACCATGCGCTCCGCGTGGCCGGGCGTCTCTTCGCGGGCCTGCATGCAAAGACGCGCGACCGCTCCCAGCAGTTCGTCCGGCTCGACATTGTTCCGCACCGCGTTCGCGGCGACGGCGGCGTCAAGCAGAGTGCGAGCGCCGGCACGAGCCGCGTCTCGACATAGGCCGGGAGAGCGTCGAAAGGTTGGGTTCCCCGAATGCAGGGCCGTTGCCAGTCCGCGTTTGGTAGCCATGTGTGCGGCGGCCGCGCAGGCATCGACCTCATGACGGAATACGGCTGCGACAAGGTCCGAACGGCCCGGGAAACGGCGGTACACGGTGCCGACCCCGACGCCTGCCCTGACCGCGACCTCCCGCACCGACACATTCACCCCCGAGGCCGCGAACACCGCCTTCGCGGCGTCGAGCAAAACCTCCGTGTTGCGTTGCGCGTCTGCGCGGAGGAGTTTGGTCCTTGAGGTCTCGCGCCCGGGGTCTTCGTTTCGCCGTTCGACGGCGTGTTCATCCAGGCTCCACTTGCAACGGCGGCGGACGTGCGAACCGTTCTACACGCACCTCATCCAGAGCCGGCCGACGGACCGCGGTCATGTCGAAGGATGCTCCACAGCCCTCGCGACCGGCCCTGCATGCTTCGACACGGTCCTTTGGGCCGGCTCTGCATGAGAACGGCTGAGAACGATCCCTCGCTGGTGTAAGCCGATCAGGACCGTGACAGCGCACCGAAAATTCCCGAAGGCGTCGGGAAGTCCTCCTCGGGCTGCCCCGCGATGGCTCCGATGCGTCGCTCCGCGCCTTCGATGGCCTCCGCTCCATCGAGCACCCGCAGCGAAAGATCGTAGGCCCGTTCCTCGCCGTGCTTCAAGCGGATCAACTCGCCGTGCTCGCGGGCGAAGGCATGACCCGTGACGTGGTTGGTACCCGGCTCCACCCCTAAAGCATATTGCCCGGCCTGGAAGTGCTGCCACTGCGTGAAAGTCGGCAGTTGCGCTTTCATGATCTCGATCTCGAGACCGAAACCGAGCGCGTCGTTGACCACGGCATAGGGCACCCGCCCGTCCGCATCGGCCGCGAGGTCGTGTTCGAAGACCTGCTCACGAAACCCGTCCTGCGGTCCCAGCATGCGGCGATAGCCGGCGTTCTGCCGTCGGTAATCCTCGCCTGCATGCGACGCGAACACGACATCGTTGATCGGCGCCAGGAGGCGCGTTCCCTCGGCCAGCAGCGGATAGCCGACATTGAGGTGGTACAGGACCATGTGCGGCGTCTCGTAGAAGCCATGGTTCACGACGCGGTCGTGGATGCGGAACGTGTCGGTGCCGACCTCGGCCTCGATGCGACGGATGAGGTGAAGGTCCTCGCCGAACACCGCAGATTGCTGCACCACGCCCTCGCACCAGAGGATGCAGCGGTCGCCATCCCAGCGCTCGCCGTACCCGGTCAGCCGAGCCGGGACCGTGCCGATCCGGCCGTGTATGGTGTGCTGGACGGTGCGGCGCGGACCATAGTGGAAATGGTCGGCCGGCTCCTCGACCATGAAGCCGACATGGTCGAGCCCGCACGTCACGAGGAGCCCCGAGAAGGAGCGCAGGAAGCCGAGGCCGCCCTCGCCCTCTGTCTCGTGCAGGCCGGGATGACGGAAGCCGCTCGGCGAGTGCCAGCCGATGGCACGGCCCTTGTGCTCGCAATCCGCGATGTCGAGGGCCCGGTCGACGAGAACCGTGAAGCGAAGGCCCGTCCCGGTGCGGAACTCGAGGAGGCGTATGCCGCGCTCGACACCGTCCCCCAGCGTCATCAGGCGCACGCCCGCGAATTGCGACAGGCTCCCCGTGTGGCGCGCCACCTCGCGTCGCGACATCTGCCGCCCATAAAGCTCGACCATGCGGACCTTCTTGTTGGTCTTGGTGTGACAAGCCTTCGTCCGGCCGTCGAAAGCTGCGTCCTCTCTACACGTTTCCAGGGGTACGGTCTGTTGGAGGTTCATCCGATTCGCCAGCGTCGGTTCCGGACCAGAATGGCGCGCAAGGAGGCTCGCATGGCGGCGCGCCGATGCCTAGGTTCGGTGTCATCAATCACGCTCGCGGCTGAGGCGGCGAGCCTTTCATGGACGGTCCATGAGCCCGCAACAGCACATGCTTTCTCAGCTCAATGCCCGCAAGCCAGGCTTCTCCCTGCCCCGGTCCTTCTATTGCGATCCGGAGATCTACCGGCTCGACCTCGAGAACATCTTCTACAAGGATTGGCTGTTTGCCGGCCATGATTGCGAGATCAAAGAGCCGGGCGAGTTCTTCACCCTACAGATCGGCGACTATCCGGTCGTCGTCGTGCGGGGCAACGACCGTGAGATCCGGGCCTTCCACAACAGCTGCCGTCACCGCGGCTCGCGGGTCTGCACGGCTGACCACGGCAAGGCCCGGCGGCTCGTGTGCCCCTACCACCAGTGGACCTACGACCTCGACGGCAGCCTCGCGCGGGCGCGCCACATGGATGCCGAGATCGACAAGTCGCAGTTCGGCCTGAAGCCTGTCCATTGCCACAGCGTCGGCGGCTACATCTTCGTCTGCGTGGCCGAGGACGCCCCGGCGTGGGAACCCTTCCGCAGCACCGTGGCACCCTATCTCGCGCCTCACAACCTGGCCGACACGAAGGTCGCGGTGTCGAGCACGATCGTCGAGAACGGCAATTGGAAGCTCGTGTGGGAGAACAACCGCGAGTGCTTTCACTGTGCCGCCAATCATCCCGAGCTCTGCCGCACTTTCCCGGAATCGCCGACCGTCACGGGAGTCAATGCCGTGATGGGCGACCCTGAAATGCTGGGCCATTGGAGCCGCTGCGAATCCGTAGGCCTGCCCAGCACCTTCCAGATCGCGCAAACCGGTCAGTACCGTGTCACCCGGGCCCCGCTGATCGAGGGCGCCGAGAGCTACACGATGTCTGGCCAGCGCGCCGTCAAGCTGCCGCTGACCCCGAGCGTGACGGAACCGAAGATCGGCACCTTGCTGCTCTTCCACTATCCGTCGACCTGGAACCACGTGCTCGGCGACACCTGCACGTCCTTCCGCGTGTTGCCGATCAGCCCGACGCAGACCCAGGTCACGACGAAATGGCTCGTCAACAAGGATGCGGTCGAAGGCGTCGACTACGACATCGAGGAACTCACCAAGGTCTGGATGGCCACCAACGACCAGGATCGGACGGTGGTCGAGGAGAACCAGCGCGGGATCCTGTCGCCCGCCTATGAGCCCGGCCCCTATTCGCTCGACCACGAATCCGGTGTGATGCAGTTCGTCGAATGGTACATCGGAGCGACCGAGCGGGCCCTCGTGGGCGACCGCGCGCTCCGCCGGGTGGCGTAAAGCACGTCGGCCGCTTAGGAAGGCTCGCGTTGCTTGAGCCTTTAAAGCGATCGCTTTTGCGAGATGAACCTCGGCCCATTTTGGAAGCGGAGAGGATCATCAGCCGTCATCGCCAGAGCAGCGTGGCGGGACCCAGCACGATCGTGGATCAAGCGATGGGTTGCTTCGTCGCTACACCCTCATCCGAGCCGACGTCGTTGGCCCACCTTCTCCCGTCACCGGGAGAAGGCATCACCTACCCTTCCAGCTTCGGTCCCTGAGCCCGCACCGGCAGGGTCACGCCATTGAAGATCTCGGTCACGTCGGGCGCGAGCTTGCGCTGCCAGTTCGGGCGCTCCTGGTTCGTGCCCGGCAGGTTGACCGCAACGGTCTCGCCGACGAGATCGTCCGCCTGGGCCACGGCCAGCAGGCTCGGCGTCTCGCCGACGAAACGGTGCACGCCGTCGATCACGGCCTGCGGGACTTCCGGGGTGTCGATCGACACGTCGACCTCGATCGCTTGGACGAGCCAACGCTTCTCGGCGCCGCGGTCGGCCGCGGCGCGGTCGGCGTCCTCCGGGCTCATCTTGCCCAAAGCGCCGCGCTCGACGAAATCGGCACCCTTCCACCAGCCGGCCAGCGTCGGCAGGTCGTGGGTCGCGACACAGGCCACGGCCTTCTCCGGATAGGCCCCGGGCGGCAGGAACTTGAGGCCGTCCCGCTCGAAGAACATGACGCGGTAGCTCAGGACGTCGTTGGCATCGATCTTGTCGCGGAAGCCTTCTGGTACCGTGCCGAGGTCCTCGCCGATGACGAGGCAGCGGGCGCGATGGCTCTCGATCGCGATGTCGGCGAGATTGCGTTCGAGGTCATAGCCCACATAGGCCCCTGCCGATCCCGGTGCACCGTCCGGAACCCAGAAGAGCCGCTGGAGCCCCATGGCATGGTCGATGCGCAGCGCGCCGGCGTGGCGCATGTTGATGGCGAGGAGATGCGAGAAAGTCTCCGACGCCGGGGCGACGGGGTTGGGGGGCGGCAGGCTCCAGACCTGTCCGTCGGCCGAGAACGGGTCGGGCGGTGCGCCGATCGAAACGCCGCGCGCGAAATAGTCCGCACCGGCCCAGGCCTCGGCGCCGTCCGGCGCGGTGCCGACCGCTATGTCGCGGTAGAAGCCGAGGGCGAGGCCCGCCGCCTGCCCCCGTCCTGCCGCCTGCGCCAGTTGGGCGGCGGCCAGCCACTGCAGGTAGAGGTGAAAGCGGACCCGGGTCTCATGCTGGGCCGCGAAAGCCTCGATGCCCGAGGCGCCGGGGCCGCGCAGCGCTTCGTCCCAGGTCCACCAGGGCTGCCGCGGCAGGATCTCGGAGATGGCTTCGAAGATGGCGAAACGGCGGAGCGGCAAACCGCCGGCGAGCACGAAGCGTTCCATCGCCAAGACGTCGACATCCTGGGGCAGGCGCGTCCGGCGCTCGTCGAAAACCGCAAAAGAGGCTTCGAGAACCTGTGCCTTAATGCTCCAGACTCCCGGATAATCGACCAGGGCTGCGGTACGAAGCGTCGCCAAGCGGTTCGCCTCGGCGTCCAGGATGCGGCCGATCTCGGGTGACTCGCCCATGATCGCGGGCGCCGCGACGTCGATGTAGATCGGATCGAGGAAGCGACGGTCGGAGGGATTATAGGGGCTCGTGCGGGAGCGATCCCCGGCGAATTGCGCGTGCATGGGATTGAGGCCCACGAAAGTTGCCCCATGGCGAGCGGTTTCCTCGGCGAAGACGCCGAGGGTCGTGAAATCGCCGATGCCGCCGTCCCCCGCGCGGCGCAAGGTGTAGAGATGCGCCGAAACGCCAAAATCCCGGCGGCCGTTGGCGAGCTCGGGCGGGATGAAGCCGCGCTGAGGCGCGACCGTGAGCAGGGCCGATCCCTCCGGATCGCCGTCGAGCATCAGGCGATGCCGTCCGACCGGTTGCTGGGGCAGGCTGACGCGGTATCGGATGGCATTGCGCCCATCGGGAGCCGTGATGGAGATGCGTTCGGCGGCGTCGAGGTCGAGCCGATGATGCTCTTGCGTGCCATCTTCGTGCAGGATCACGACATCGGGCCTGACCGGTCCGCCCGCCTCGATGAGATCGAGCGCGACGACGCTGCCGGCCCGACCCACGACACCATCGGGCAGCACCCGCAGGCGACGGTCGGAGAGACGGGTCAGGCTATCGCGGGCCTCGCCGACGGTCGCGGCCCCGAGGCCCATGCTGGCCAGGAGGGCGCGTTTCGACTCGATCGAGACCTCGTGCCGATCGCCCGAGACTTCGAACCACTCCGGCGCGATCCCGGCCGATTGCGCGAGACGATCGACCACCTCGGCCGATGATGCGGCCGTCCGAGGTTGAACGTCCGAAGCGGCTCCGCCTCGCTCGACGAAGAGCGACACCGAGCGCGCCGCAATCGCAACCTCCGTGCCGCCGTCATGGGCCGGGGTCCCGGCTGCGATATCGGCGGTGTTCAGCTCGTGACGCCAATGGGCGCCGGACCTCGTATCGGGCAAGCGGACCCGCAGGCCGTCCGCGCCCGCATGGAAGACGACCACGACCCGTTCGGCCGCGCCCGGGACCGAGTCCGGCGCGTCGCCATCCGGAACGGGCGCAGCGAGGAGGCCGATGAGGGTCGGGTTCGCGGGATGCTCCCAATCGCCCGCGCTCGGCGCCCGCCCGTCGGCCATGCGCCATACGACATCCGGGAACGCGGCGCCGTCCTGGGCCGTCCCGGACAAGAAGTGGTCTCGCGTCAGAGCGGGATGCGTGCGCAGCTCGATCAGGCGCCGGATGAAGCCGATCAGCGGATGATCGGGCTTCGACCAGTCCATCCAGGCGAGGGCATTGTCCTGCGAATAGGCGTTGTTGTTGCCGTCCTGCGTCTGGCCCATTTCCGAGCCGGGGCTCAGCATGGGGGTGCCGCGCGACAGGAACAGCGTGGCCAGGAGATTACGCTGGTCGCGCTCCCGCGCCGCCAGGATGCCGGCGTCGTCGGTCGGTCCTTCCACCCCATGGTTCCAGGACCAGTTCTCGTCCCGGCCGTCGCGGTTGTGCTCGCCGTTATCGTCGTTGTGCTTGCGGTCGTAGCTGACGAGATCGGCCAGGGTGAAGCCGTCGTGGGCCGTGACGAAATTGATCGAGCGGGACGGATGCCGCTTCGACCAGAAGAGGTCCGCCGAGCCCGCGACGCGCGTCGCGAGTGCCGCCGGTGTCGCCCGTCCGGTCCAGAACCGGCGCACGTCATCGCGATAGCGATCGTTCCATTCGGCCCAGGCACCATCGAAGGCACCGACCTGATAACCGCCGGGACCGATATCCCAGGGCTCCGCCACGAGCTTCAGGCCGCGAAGCAGCGGATCCTGCTCGATGGCCGCGATGATGGGGGCATTGGGATCGAAGCCGCTTGCCCGGCGCCCGAGGATGGGCATCAGGTCGAAGCGGAAACCATTGATGCCGCCGTAGCGCGCCCAGGCCCGTAGCGAATCGAGGACGAGCCGAACCACCGGACGCTGGTCCGCCGCCAGGATGTTGCCGCAGCCGGCGTCGTTGACGTAGAGGCTCGCGTTCGACGGGTCGAGCCGGTAGTAGGAGGCGTTGTCGAGGCCCCGCAGCGACAGGGTGGGGCCGAACTCGTCGCCTTCGCCGGAGTGGTTGTAGACGACGTCGAGCAGCACTTCGATCCCGGCGGCGTTCAGCGCCGCGACGGCATCGTGGACCTCGGCCCAGCCCCCCGGTGCGAGCCGCGGGTCGGGCGCCATGAAGGCGATCGGGTTGTAACCCCAGTAGTTGGTCAGTCCCAAGGGGCCGAGGTGGCGCTCGTCGGCCCAGGCCATGGCGGGCATGAGCTCCAGCGTGGAGAGGCCGAGCGCCTTCAGATGCGCGATCGAGGCCGGCGACGCGAGACCCGCGAAGGTGCCGCGCAGGGCTTCCGGGATCTCCAAGTTTTGCATCGAGAAGCCGCGGACGTGCAGTTCCATCACGCTGGTGTCCTGCCACGCCGGCGTACCGGCCCAGGGCAGCACCGGGTCGAGCCGGCTGACGACGGCTTTCGGCATGAAGGGGCCGCTGTCGGTGCCGTCGGGCGTGGCGGAACCCGGCGGGGCATCGAACATCGAGGGATGCAGCGTCAGGTGGCGGTCGAGCGCCACCGCATAGGGGTCGATGAGGAGCTTGGCTTCATTGAAGCGATGCCCGTTCCAAGGCGCGAAGGGCCCGCGAGCCCGCAGGCCGTAGCGCGCCCCCGGAGCGATGCCCGGAAGATAGCCGTGGAACACGTCGCCGCTGCGCTCGGGCAGTGCGATGCGGGCTCGCTCGTCCTGGCCTGATGAATCGTAGAGGCAGAAAGCGATCTCCTCCGCATGCGCAGAGAAGACCGCGACATTGACCCCATCGTCGTCAGGTGTGACGCCCAGAGGCTCGGGGCGCCCGGGGCCGGGACGCAACGCGCGAGCAGCGGAGATGTCGGCCGGTCCGTCGTTTTGCATCGCTCTGCCTGTGTGGATCACGGGAGCGTGATCCTTAGCATTGCGGAGGTGCAGGCCGGAAGGTACGTGCGGCGCGAGGTGCCGATGCTCGTCTCGGAGCCGGTTCGCAGCGGGCCAAGGAGGGAAGCGCTCCGGCCGTTTTCGGCGCTAAGCTTTCTTGCCCTGTTGAGCTGCCATGTAGCGTCGCAGCACGGCATTCATCCGAGTCCGATAGCTTCTGCCGCCAAGCTAGGCGACCCGAAACGCAGGAAGGCGCATATTCGGCCTCATCGGCCTACCCAAGGCGGCGCAGATCAGGACGGAGGCCGCCGCGGCAGCGATGACGGTGGAGAGCGCCCTTCTCACGTGATGACCGACGGCTCCGTGCGCCCGGTATGGCCCTCGATGTCGGGCAGCGATCGAGACAGCGCGATGAGGTCCTTCAACGCTTCGCCCGTCTGCATGTCGAGCTTGTCCTGTTCGAACCGCTCGATATAGACCCGCAACGTGGCGCCGGCCGTCCCCGTGCCGGAGAGGCGGTAGACGATGCGCGAGCCGTCCTCGAAGAGGACGCGGATGCCTTGGTGGGCCGAGTCCGAGCCGTCGACCGGGTCGTGGTAGCTGAAGTCGTCGGCCGCCTTCACCTTCAGCGCCCCGAAGCTCTGCCCGGCCAGCCTCGGCAGCCGATCGCGCAGATTTTTGACGAGCGCATTGGCGCCGTCGCTCGCCACTTCCTCGTAGTCGTGGCGGGCATAGTAGTTCCGCCCATAGGTCTTCCAGTGGTCCTCCATGATGGCGGCCACGCTCTCCTTGCGGGCCGACAGGATGTCGAGCCACAGGAGCACGGCCCAGAGCCCATCCTTCTCGCGGACATGGTTCGAGCCCGTGCCGGCGCTCTCTTCGCCGCAGATCGTGGCGAGCCCGGCATCGAGCAGGTTGCCGAAGAACTTCCAGCCGGTGGGCGTCTCGTAGATGCCGATGCCCTTGGCCTTCGCGACGCGGTCGGCGGCCCCGCTGGTTGGCATGGAGCGGGCGATCCCCTTCAGGCCATCCTTGTAGCCGGGCGCCAGATGGGCATTGGCGGCGAGCGCCGCGAGACTGTCCGACGGCGTGACGAAGAGGCCGCGCCCGATGATCAGGTTGCGGTCGCCGTCGCCATCCGATGCCGCGCAGAGGTCCGGTGCATCCGGGCCCATGGCGAGGTCGTAGATCCCCTTCGCATGAACGAGGTTGGGGTCGGGATGGTGGCCGCCGAAATCGGGCAGCGGCGTCCCGTTGATGACCGTACCGGGCACTGCGCCGAGCGCGCCCTCGAGGATCTTCGTCGCGTAGGGACCGGTGACGGCCGACATGGCATCGAAGCGCATGCGGAAGCCCGAGGCGAACATGGCCCGGATCCGGGGGAAATCGAACAGGGTCTCCATCAGGGCCTGGTAGTCGATCACGGGGTCGACGACCTCGACCGTCATGTCGCCAAGCGTCGTGGTGCCGACGGCATCGAGGTCCACGTCCGGCGCGTCGAGCGTCTTGAAGGAGGAGATCGTCTTGGTCTTGGCGAAGATCGCGTCGGTGATCTTCTCCGGGGCCGGGCCGCCGTTCGACGCGTTGTACTTGATCCCGAAATCGCCGTCGGGACCGCCTGGGTTGTGGCTGGCCGACAGGATGATGCCGCCGAACGCCTTTCTCTGGCGAATGAGGTTCGACGCCGCCGGGGTCGACAGGATCCCGCCCTGCCCGACGATCACCCGCCCGAAGCCGTTGGCAGCCGCCATCTTCATTGCGGTCTGGATGGTCTCGCGATTGAAATACCGCCCATCGCCGCCGATGACCAAGTCTTTCCCTTGGATACCGTCGAGGCTGTCGAAGATCGATTGAACGAAGTTCTCGACGTAATGTGGCTGCTGAAATTGCGGGACCTTCTTGCGCAGCCCCGATGTGCCGGGCTTCTGGTCGTCGAAGGGTGTCGTGGCTACGGTCTTCATGCGGGCGATCCGGCACGGGATGGGAAGGGCGAAGAGGTTCTTACGCGGTCGAGAGCCGCCACGATGCGGACGAGCCCGCACGAGGGCTCTACGGAGGCGCCAACCGACGATGCTAGTGAGGCGAGGCGCGCGCTCACAGGTGAAGCTGATCGATCATGGGCTGCGTCACGAGGCAGATGCCTCGGTCCGTGCGACGGAACCGCTGCGCATCGAGCTCCGCATTGTCGCCGATCGCCAGACCTTCGGGGATCGTGACGCCGCGGTCCACCACCACATTGGTCAGCCGCGCGCCGCGACCGATCTTGACGTAGGGCAGGATCACGGCCCGCTCGACGTGGGCGTAGGAATTGGCCCGCACCCCGGTGAAGAGCAGCGAGCGCCAGATCCCCGCGCCCGACACCACGCAACCGCCCGACACCAGCGACGACACCGCCTGTCCGCGGCGGCCGTCGACGTCGTGGACGAACTTGGCCGGGCCCGTCAGCTCGCTGTAGGTCCAGATCGGCCAGTCCTGATCGTAGAGATCGAGGCCGGGCACGATGTCGGTCAGGTCGATGTTGGCTTCCCAGTAGGCGTCGACCGTACCGACGTCGCGCCAATAGGCCTGGGTTTCATGGGTCGAGCGGACGCAGGACTGCGAGAAGTGATGCGCCACGGCTTTGCCGGCGGCCACGATCTGCGGGATGATGTCCTTGCCGAAATCGTGTTCGGATCCCGGTTTGTTGGCGTCCTCCTTGAGGAGCTCGATCAGGAATTTGGTCTCGAAGACGTAGATGCCCATTGACGCCAGTGCCACATCGGGCTTGCCCGGCATGGCGGGCGGGTCCTTGGGCTTTTCGAGGAACGACAGGATCTTGTTGGTGTCGTCGACATGCATCACGCCGAAGGCCGACGCCTCGAGGCGGGGCACTTCGAGGCATCCCACGGTCACGTCGGCGCCGGCGTCGACATGCTGCTGGAGCATCTTCTCGTAGTCCATCTTGTAGACGTGATCGCCCGCCAAGATGACCATGTATTTCGGATCGTAGCTCTCGATGATGTCGATGTTCTGGTAGACCGCGTCCGCGGTGCCAAGATACCACAGGTTCTCCGAGACGCGCTGACTGGCCGGCAGCACGTCGAAGCTCTCGTTGCGCTCGGGCCGGAGGAAGTTCCAACCCCGGCCGAGATGGCGTATCAGACTATGCGCCTTATACTGGGTCGCGACCGCGATCCGGCGGATGCCGGAATTCAAGGCGTTGGACAGCGCGAAATCGATGATGCGTGTCTTGCCGCCGAAGTAGACGGCAGGCTTGGCGCGTCGATCGGTCAATTCGAGGAGGCGGCTGCCGCGCCCGCCAGCCAGCACATAGGCCATCGCATTACGTGAGATCGGCGCCTGGCTCGGCGTGACGTTCATCCTATCCTCCCGGTCGGCTTATGGCATCCGCGAACGCAAACGCTTCTGGTTCTATCGTCCGGCGACCTGTCGTCGGAGGCTTGAAGCGTTTATTCCGTTGGACCCTTCTTGGTTCATTGTCGTCGGCGTGGCCCGTTGTGGATCACGCACCCGCATATTCGAAATACAGCGTCGCCAACGGCGGGAGCACGACTTCGGCGCAGGCCGGCAGCCCGTGCGACCCTTCGGGTCTCGCCGCGACGCTTCCCATATTTCCGAGGTTCGATCCGCCGTAGCGCCCTGCGTCCGTATTGACGATTTCCGTCCAGCGACCCGCCATCGGCAGACCGACGCGGTAGCTGTGTCGCGGCACCGGGGTGAAATTCGAGACGACCAGGACCGGAGCGTCACCCGGTTCACCGAAGCGCAGCCACGCCAGCACCGAGTTCGCGTGATCGTCCGCCACCACCCAGCGAAAGCCCTCGGGCTCGCAATCGCGGGCGTGGAGCGCCGGCCGCGTCCGGTAGACGTCGTTGAGGTCGCGGATCAGGTCATGCACGCCTTTGTGGATCTCATACTGGAGCAGATGCCAGTCGAGGCTGCGATCGAAGTTCCATTCCTCGGTCTGGCCGAACTCGCTCCCCATGAAAAGCAGCTTCTTGCCGGGGTGGCCCCACATGAAGCCGTAATAGGCTCGGACATTGGCGAAGCGCTGCCATTCGTCCCCCGGCATCTTCGAGACGATCGACTTCTTCCCATGCACGACTTCGTCGTGGGACAGCGGGAGGATGAAGTTTTCGGAAAACGCGTAGAGCAGCCCGAAGGTCATGCGATCGTAGTGCCAGCGACGATGCACAGGATCCTGCGACATGAACTCCAGCGTGTCGTGCATCCAGCCCATGTTCCACTTGAAGCCGAAGCCGAGCCCGCCTGCATAGACGGGCCGGGACACGCCGGGCCAGGAGGTCGATTCCTCGGCGATCGTCATGGCGCCCGGATGCGTCGCGTAGACGAGCTGGTTCACGCGCTGCAGGAAAGCCACGGCTTCGCGGTTGTCGTTGCCGCCATCCCAGTTGGGCAACCACTCGCCCGCCTTTCGGGAATAGTCGAGGTAGAGCATCGACGCCACGGCATCGACCCTGAGCCCGTCGATATGGAAGCGGTCGAGCCAATAGACCGCGTTGGCGACCAGGAAGCCCGCCACCTCGCGCCGCGCGAAGTCGTAGATGGCGGTGTTCCAGTCGGGGTGGAAGCCCCGGCGCGGGTCGGCATATTCGTAGATCGGGGAACCATCGAAGCGTGCGAGACCGTGCACGTCGACCGGAAAATGCGCCGGAACCCAATCGATGATGACACCGAGACCGGCCCGATGCGCCGTGTCGACGAAGCGCGCGAAGCCGTCCGGGTCGCCGAAACGCCGCGTCGGGGCAAAGAGACCGACCGGCTGGTAGCCCCAGGAAGCGTCGAGCGGATGTTCGGAGACGGGCATCAGTTCAAGATGGGTGAACCCCATGTCGACCGCGTAAGGAATGAGCTGCTCCGCCAGGGCATCGTAACTCAGGAAGGTGTTGGCCTCGCCGCGTCGCCATGACCCGAGATGGACCTCGTAGACCGACATGGGCTTGCGACGCTTGTCGCCCGCCTGGCGCTCGGCGAGAAATGCCTCGTCGTGCCACGAGTAGGCTTCGGGCCTGGTCACGACGGAAGCCGTCGAGGGCCTGAGTTCTCCCTCGAAGGCGACCGGGTCGGCCTTCAAGGGTTGCATCACGCCGAAACGGCCGAGGATCTCGTATTTGTAGATCGTGCCCGGAGCGACACCCGGCGCGAAGATCTCCCAGATGCCGCTCTCGATGCGCTTGCGCATCTGCAGCCTGCGGCCATCCCAATCGTTGAAGTCTCCCACGACGGAAACCCGATCGGCATTCGGCGCCCAGACCGCGAATTGCACGCCTTTCACACCCTCGTGCGTGACCGGATGGGCCCCGAGCCGCCGGTAGAGCAGCTCGTGCGTGCCTTCCACGAACAGGTGATCGTCGAGATCGCCGAGAAGCGGGCCGAAACTATAGGGGTTGTCGAGCTCCCAGTTGCCGCCCTCATTGGCGGCCTTCAAACGATAGCGCGTCGTGCCGTCCGGAACCAGGCCCTCGAAAAACCCACGCTCGGGCCGTTGCGTCAGCGGCACCGGGCGGCCGTCCGGCCCTACTGCCGATACCGTTTCCGCATAGGGCACGAAAGCACGAACGACGGGACCCGCTGGCGTGACATGCTGCCCGAGAACCGCGAAAGGATCTCCGTGGCGTGCGGCGATGATGGCCGCAACATCTCCGTCGCGCGCCTGCCAGCCGCTCTCGACCATGTATCCTCCCTATTCCGCCACCTGTACCGGGACGTTCCAGATGTCCCTGGCATATTCGCCGATCGTCCGGTCGGACGAAAACCATCCGACTCGAGCCGTGTTCATGATGCTGGCGCGCCACCAGGCGGCCTCGTCACGCCACAACGCGTCAACCTCCCGCTGGGCCGCATAATAGGCATCGAAATCCGCCGTGACGAGAAAGTGGTCGTGGTCGGTGAGGTTATGCACAAAGTCGCGGTAACGGCCGGTGTCGTCGGGTGAGAACACACCGGACGACACCGCTTCCAGAACCTCCGCCAAGCGGGGCGAAGCCGCGATGGTCTCGCGGGCGCTCATGCCGGCCGTGTGGCGCGTCGCGACCTGCTCGGCCGTCAGGCCGAAAATGAAGATGTTGTCGTCGCCGACCCGCTCCTTGATCTCGACATTGGCGCCGTCGAGCGTGCCTATCGTCAAGGCGCCATTCAGCGCCAGCTTCATGTTGCCGGTTCCCGAAGCCTCCATGCCGGCCGTGGAGATCTGCTCGGACAGGTCGGCCGCCGGGATGATGGATTCGGCAAGGCTCACGTTGTAGTTCGGCATGAAGACGACCTTGAGCCGCCCCCGGACGGTCGGGTCGTTGTTGACGACGCGAGCGACGTCGTTGGCGAGCTTGATGATGAGCTTGGCCGTATGATAGCTCGCCGCCGCCTTGCCGGCGAAGATCTTGACGCGCGGCGCCCAGTCCCCCCAGGGCTCGGCCCGGATCGCATTGTAGAGCGCGATGGTCTCGAGCAGGTTCAAGTGTTGCCGCTTGTATTCGTGGATGCGCTTGATCTGGACGTCGAAGAGGGCATCGGGATCGACGTTGATCGAGGTCCGGGCCGTGATGATCTTGGCCAGAGCGATCTTGTTGTCGCGCTTGGCGGCTCGCAACCGAGCCTGAAGCGCCATGTCG
This sequence comes from uncultured Lichenihabitans sp., assembly GCA_964245215.1. GTDB lineage: Bacteria > Pseudomonadota > Alphaproteobacteria > Rhizobiales > Beijerinckiaceae > Lichenihabitans. The sequence continues at coordinate 5,513 of CAXTME010000038.1, read as the reverse complement.
TCGGCATGATCGGCCAGTTTCTCGAGCTCGGTCGGGTCGTCGAGCACGCGTTTGCCGAGCACGTCGACCAGGATCGCGGTCAAGGCGGGGTTGGCTTCGAAAAGCCAGCGCCGAAACGTGATGCCGTTGGTCTTGTTGTTGATGCGGTCCGGGTAGAGCGCATTGAGATCGCGGAAGACCGTCTGACGCATCAGATCGGTATGCAGCGCCGAGACGCCGTTGATGCGGTGCGAGCCGATAAAGGCCAGCGTGCCCATCTTGACGCGCTGCCCCCAGCCCTCGTCGATCATCGAGACGCTGCGCAGCACGGCAGGATCGGTTTCGCCGCCGTCCCGGAGCTTGTCGAGATGGAGCGCGTTGATGAGGTAGATGAGCTGCATGTGACGGGGCAGCACCCGCTCCATCAGCGGCACCGGCCAGGTCTCGAGAGCCTCGGGCAGCAGCGTGTGGTTGGTGTAGCTGAAGGTCTTGCAGGTGATCTTCCAGGCATCCTCCCAGTCGACTTCGTGCAGGTCGACGAGCTGGCGCATCAGCTCGACCACCGCGATGGCCGGATGCGTGTCGTTCAGCTGGATCGCGGCCTGATCCGAGAGATTGTGAAGGTCAGGGAACTTCTTGAGATGCCGCCGGATGAGATCCTGCAGCGAGGCCGCGGCGAAGAAGTATTCCTGCCTGAGGCGCAACTCCTGGCCCGCCGGTGTGGCGTCGGACGGATAGAGGACCTTTGAGATGGCTTCGGCCCGTACCCGATCCGCCATGGCCCCGATATGGTCGCCCTGGTTGAAGGCGTCGAGGCGCAGGGGGTCGCCGGCCCGCGCCGACCAGAGCCGCAGCGTGTTGACGTGCTTGCCGCGCCAGCCGACGACCGGCGTGTCGTAGGCCACGGCTTCCACGGTTTCGGCAGGATGCCAGACGTAGCTCGGCTTGTCGGTGTCGCCCGCGACGGTCTCGATGCTTCCCCCGAAGCCGATGTCATAGGCGATCTCGGGCCGCGCGAACTCCCAAGGATTGCCGAAGCTCAGCCAGTTCTCGGGATATTCCTGCTGCCACCCGTCCTTGACCACCTGCCGGAACAGCCCGTTTTCGTAGCGGATCCCGTAGCCATAGGCCGGCACCGCCAAGGTCGCCATGCTTTCCATGAAACAGGCGGCGAGGCGGCCGAGGCCACCGTTTCCGAGCGCGGCGTCGGGCTCCATCTGGCGCAGCGCGTCGAGGTCGACGCCGAGTTGCGACAGGGCTTCGCGCATGGGCTCCATGAGGCCGAGATTGGTCAGGGCGTCGAACATGAGCCGACCGATCAGGAACTCCAGCGACATGTAATAGACGCGCTTGGTGCCGACCGTGTTGGTCTTTTCGTAGGACTGCTGCCAGCCCTGGACCATGCGATCCCGGACCGCCAACGCGGTTGCCAGGAACCAGTCGCGCTGGCTCGCATCCGGGGTCGTCTTGCCCACCGCATAGGCGAGCTTGGATAGGACGGCTGCCTTTAGACTGTCGACGCTACTGCCGGACCGCAATTCGTTATCGGGCAGCACTTCTGCCCCGACCTTTACCAAATCGAGCTGATCCGTCGTCATCCGTGAGCCCCTGGGCAACCGAAACTGGGTATGGTTCGTCGTCGATTCTTGAGCCGCACCGACGCGCCACGATCATCCCCGTACAAGTTTCGGGCCGGCCATGACGCCGATGAACGCCGTCCCGGCAGAGCAGCTTTGCGCGACTGTTGCATGATTTCCCGAAGGCGGAAACCGCAACCCGCCACGAGACCGCCACTTTCGGCCGGGTCCCCGAGGCTTTGGTAAATGATCGATGCGTGCCGGCAGGCACCGTTCGTTGCCGAAGCCTGTGTGGCTTGCGGGCGCCTCGCCGGGGACGCCGAACGGCCGCATGTCAGCGCCGCTGGGCGATGATCCCGTTCGCGGTCAGCACGACCCAATGCTCGCCCCGCTTCTCGATCGAGAGCACCTCGCCGGCCCCGTCGAGCATCGAGCCGGGCTTGACCACCGAAATGCTCGACCGCGACTCGACCAGGGCCTGCCCGTCGAAGACGTCGCGCAGGTTGAAGGCCGACAAGGAGCTGCCGTCTTGTCCGGAGTGCTGGGTGGCGTTGGGTGCAGCGGCTCCGCCGGGCGCGGGCGCGATGGAACCCGTCGGCGTGAAGTCGACGGCGTCGGGAACGGCGGATACGGTGCCGACCGGAGACTCGGCTGCCACCTGGCTGCCCTCGGCGCGGCTTCCGTGGGTCGGTTTCGCCGTGGCCTGCGCCACCTGGGGGCGACGGTCGTAGGAGCTGAAGATGGTGAACTCTCCCCCGGGCACCAGTTCGTTCGGACCGAAAGCCAGCATGTAGGCGGCGAACCCGGCCGAGGCCGTGGCGGCCCCGACGCCAAGACCACCCAGGATCCAATCCCCCGAAGCCCGGATCATGGCAAGCTTCGACACGCCCTTGGCGAAGCGGGACGACATGGCAGGCCTCATTTCGGTTTCTGCAGGGTGACGGCGAGATCGCGGAACGCGTCCTCGCTCGGGGGCGTAGAGGGTGCCTGCACCATGGCGTCGTAGATCCGCGGTACCAGCGTCACGGCCTGGTCGAGATCCGCGTCGCTGCCCGCCTTGTAGGCCCCCATGGCGCGCAGGTCGCGCGTGTCCTCGAACCGGGTGATCATCTCGCGCAGTTTGCTCACCAGCACCCTCTGCTCGGGCGTCCAGACCTGGTGGGCCAGGCGCGAGAGCGAAACCTGCAAGTCCACCGCCGGATAGCGGCCCTGGGCCGCGATCTTGCGGTCGAGCACGATGTGCCCGTCGAGCGTCCCGCGGATCGTATCGGCCACCGGGTCGTTGTGGTCGTCACCATCGACCAGGACGGAGAAGATTCCGGTGATGTTGCCCGAACCTTCGAGGCCGGGACCGGAGCGCTCGAGCAGTTTCGGCAGGTCGCTGAAGACGCTCGGCGCATAGCCGCGGGCCACCGCGGGTTCGCCCGCCGCCAGCGCCACGTCGCGCGCCGCGTGGGCGAACCGCGTCACGCTGTCGACGATCAGCAGCACCTGCTCGCCTCGATCGCGGAACATTTCGGCGATGCACATCGCGGTCTTGGGGGCGAGACGCCGCATCATCGGGCTCTCGTCGCCCGTCGCCACCACGGTCACGGCCCTCTGCCGGTTGTCGCCGAGCGCATCCTCGATGAATTCGCGCACCTCGCGCCCCCGTTCCCCGACGAGGGCGATCACCACCGTGTCGAAGCCGCGGGCCGCCGCCAGCATGGCCAGAAGGGTGGATTTCCCGACCCCGGAGCCCGCGAAGATGCCGATCCGCTGGCCGGGGCAGATCGGACAGAAGATGTCGAGGGCGCGCACGCCCGTTTTAAGCGAACCCTTGATGCGCGATCGCCGCAGCGCGGCCGGTGGCTCGGCATCGGCCGGCACCGCGACCGGGCCGGGGCGCAACGGTCCGAGCCCATCGACCGGTGCGCAGAGGGCATTGACGACACGGCCCTTCCAACTCGGATCGGGCGAGAAGGCGAGCGGACCCCCCTTGAGGACCGGCAGGCCGAGGCGAGCCTCGACTTGCGGGCCGAATGGTTTCACGGTGGCACCCATGCGTTGCACTCGCACGATTTCACCTGTTCGAACCATGCCGTCGGTTTCGAAGCTCACCGTGTCGCCGAGGCGGACGAAGGGCGAAAGACCACTGATCCGATAGGAGCTCGGCGTCACTTCCGTGACGATGCCGCTGCAAGTCACGAGCGGTCCCGCCGCCATGGCGTTTTTCACCGCACCGGCCATGCGCTGCAGTTGGTTCACGATGTCGCCCCGAGCGTTTTGATGGCGTCCTGCATGGTCGTATCGGCCGTCTGATTGGCCTGCGTGACGCTGTCGAGCGAATGCTGAACGTTGATCAGCTTGGTGATTTCGAGCACGGGATTGACGTTGGACCCTTCGACGTAGCCTTGCACCACGCCGGTGCTGGTGAAATCCAGGATGGGCGAGGCCGCCTTGTCGGGGATCACGGCGGAGTTGTCGGTGCGCCTCAGCTTGGCCGCGGGATCGATGCTGAACAGTCCGATGGCGCCGACCTGAACGCCGTTCTGCGTCAGCATGCCGTCGGCCGAGATCGTCGGCGGACCCGCCGCGGGATCGAGCAGGAGAGCCGACCCGCCGGCATCGAGGATCGGGTAATCGTTGACGGTGCGCAACTCCCCGGTGGGCGACATCCGCATTCGGCCGTCGTGGGTATAGGCGATCCCCGACGGCGTCTTGATGCCGAACCACGCGTCGCCCTGCACCGCCACGTCGAGCGGATTGTCGGTCTTGACCCTCTCGCCGGCCGCCCGGCTGATGTAGTCGTCGCCATTGACGCTGAAAGCCACCGAGGTGTCACCAGCCTGGGACAGGGCGGTGTCGAACGTGACGCCCTCGGCGCGGTAGCCGGCCGTGTTGATGTTGGCGACGTTCTGGGCGATCGTGCTGAGACGCCGTTCAACCGATAGTTGACCGGAAAGTCCGACATAGAAGTTGGACTGCATCGGTCAGCTCCCCCCCATCTGCAGCTTGGCGAGGCTGAGCAGCAGGTCGGAGCTGACACCGCTCGATGTCGAGCTCGAGTTGAACAGCGACAGGATGGAGTCGCTGGCCGCTGGCGCGACCCCGTTGATGCTGTCGAGGACATCGGCGCTGAGCCCGTGGCTCGTCGAGTCGAGCAGAAGGACATTGGTGACGTTGGCGGAACTCGAAGCATCGTATTGCGAGGTAAAGCGCTCGAGCAGCTTTTCGACCTTCTTCGGGTCCTGGAGATCCTTGATGTTCAGGACCTTGTCGAGGAAGGCCGCCTGCGTGTCGATGTCGGTCTCCCCGGAGGTGGGCGAGATCCCGAAGGCGGTCTGCACGACACTCAGCATCTTGGAATCGCCCAGGAGCCCGTAGGCCGACGTGATGGAAGAGGCGTGCCGTTTGAAGTAAAGGGCGAGCGCAACGCCGTTGTTCTGCTTGGCCTCGTTGTTTTCGAGGATCTGCTCGACGTAGTTCGCGGTCGTGCCCGTGGTGGCCGAGGCGGCGCTCGTCGCGGCAGAGCCCGCCCCCACGAAATCGAAAGCCTTGGCGAAGGCCTTGTAGCGTGGATCGCTCAATGTATTGGCAAGAGCCGAACTGCTCGTGACACCGCCATTGAGAACTTTGGTCATCAACCCCTTGGCCGAGACCTTGTCGCTCAAGCCATAGGCCGTCATCGCGTAAGAGAACAGCCGGTAGTTGCCGACGAAGTCGGCAACGGTCTTCACCTTTCCGATATTGGCCAGGTAATAGTCGGTCGCACTCTTGACGGCCGTGGTGGCCGCCACGGCCGCTTGCTGACGGCTGAGATTGTTGTTCACCGAAAGATAGGCGGCGGTGGTGGACAGCACGATCCTGGTCCTTCTGCGAGTGAGTGTGCACCGGGCCTGAGCCTGCCGTGCCCTGGGGTGCTACTGTCGGGCAGCCGACTTGCCCGGGGCTGGCGCTCCCGAAGGGTTCACGCGG
>CAXTME010000037.1:0-38246 GCA_964245215.1 uncultured Lichenihabitans sp. | reverse complement strand
GCGTTAGATGAAGGCCGACGCCATGGCGGGGCTCTCTTCGAGCGCATGGGCGATGACTTCGAGCGCATGGGCCACGTCCCAGCGTCCCGCGAGGCCGCCGAGGCAGATGCGCACGGCCTCGGGAGCCGCGCCGGCCGCCACGAAGGGGTCGCTCGCGACGATCCCGATCCCGGTCGACCGGGCCTGGGACGCGAAGGCGGAACGGCTCCAGGGTTCCGGAAGCCGCATCCAGATGTGGAAGCCTTGCGGATCCGCGTCGACGAGGTGACGCGGCAGAAGGTCGGCCGCCAGAGCCTGCCGGGCGATCGATTCCCGCCGGATGAAGCCCAGGATCTCGTCCGCGGTTCCGTCCTGGATCCATCGCGTCGCCAGCGCCGCCGTCACGGGAGACGCCATCACGGTCGCGGCGCGCAGGCTCGCGGTCAGCGGCAGCGCCGCACGGGCGCTCGGCGCCAGCAGATAGGCGATGCGCAGGCCCGCCCCGAGGCATTTGGCCAAGCCCGACACGTGATAGGTCATCTCGGGCGCGAGCGCGTAGAAGGACGCCGGTCCGTCGGACGGGATGAAACCGTAGGCGTCGTCCTCGATCACGGTGACGTTGTAGCGCCGCGCCACTTCGATGATCGCCTCGCGTCGCGCCCGCGAGACTGTAACCGTGGTGGGGTTGAGCAGCGTCGGGTTGAGATAGAGCGCCTTGGGGGCGTGCCGTACGCAGGTGGCGGCGAAAGCCGCGGCATCGATCCCCTCGCGGTCCATCGGCAGGCCGAAGAGCTTCAAGCCGAGATGGGCCGCGATCGAACGCGCGCCCGGATAGGTCAGGTCCTCGCAGCACAGGGCATCCCCCGGACGGCACAGGGTCGACATGATGGCCAGAAGGGCACTGTGGGCGCCCGGGCAGATCAGGAGGCGATTGGCGGGCGCCATGATGCCGCGGCGGCCGAGCCAATCCAGCGCCGCCTCCTTGTCGTCGACCGATCCTCCGAAGCCCTGATAGCGAAGAAGCCCTATGAGCTCGGTCGAAATAGCCACGACCCCGTCCCGCATCCGCCCGAGGAGCTCCGGATCGTCCGGTTCGGGCGGCAGGTTCATGCTGAAATCGACCAGCGCCGGTCGGGGAGGGGCACCCGAGGTCCCGTTGGGCGCAGGAACGGGCGTTCCGCGCTGCGGCGTCCGTATGCCGAGCCTGGCGCCGGTCACGACGGTTCCCTGCCCGACGCGCGACGCGATCAGCCCCCGCCGCTGCGCCTCGACATAGCCGCGCGCCACCGTCGAAAAATTGAGCCCTAGAAGTTCCGCGAGCTGGCGCTGGGGCGGAAGCCGATCCGATGCCCCGAGGCGGCCCGCCACGATGTCATCCGCGATGGCATCGGCGATGGCGAGATAATGAGGCCTGCCGTAGCGAGCGAGGTCGGGCGTCCAGGCTTTCACGCTGGGACCCCCCGCCGATCTAATTCCCTCAATCCCAACATTGACCTGATCGCCCTACTGATCCCAGCCACAATGCTCTTGCAGATCTCGTGCGAACACCGGCTTGCCGCGATTCCATCGCCTGGCGCAAGCTCGATCTGCGGCAGACGAGCTGTTCGAGTGCCTGCGGGCAAGGCTGCAGGAGGACCACGTCCTGCTCCTCACTTCTGCGGCGCGCCTAAACTTCGTTCAGTGATCTGCTGCGTCAGAGGCGACTCCGGCCGATTTGGAAGCACTCGTCTCATGCGATTGACCGCAGGTTTGATCGCATTTTTCCGCGGATGCTTGAGGGCATTGGCCGACAGGTTGACTGGCACGCGGCTTGCGATCCACTCGTCGAACCGTATGGCTGCGTACCGCCGGTTCGAACGCGTTTTGCCGCGCGATCGATCAATGATCGCTCCAGGGAGTTCCTTGACATGCCAGCAGTCGACATTCCGCATCATAAGAAGGGTGATTACCTCGTCGATTACGAAGAGAAGGTCTTCGAGGACGTCAAAGCAGAACCGGGGGAAAAAGCCCTGGTCACGTTTCATACTGTCGCGTTCGAGGGATCCATCGGCCTCGTGAACCTGCTGCAGGCGACCCGCCTGCTTCGCAAGGGGTTCGAGACGTCGATCCTTCTCTACGGCCCCGGCGTCACGCTCGGCGTGCAGCGTGGCTTCCCGCGTCTCGGTGACGACGCTTTTCCGGGGCACCAGAACTTCAACAACCAGCTCTCGAAGTTCATGAGCGAAGGCGGCAAGGTCTACTGCTGCCGCTTCGCGCTCCAGGCGCTCTACGGGCACGGCGAGGCGTCGCTGACCGAGGGCATCCGCCCGATCGGTCCGCTCGACACGCTGGACCTGATTCTGCTGCACCGCAAGGCGGGTGCGTTCATCCTCGACACCTGGACGCTCTGACGTCCTCGCACCGCGAGCCTCGTCCCGAGCCGAATGCGAACCCGGCTCGGGAGAGAGGGTCCTTGCTGTATTGCCCGATGAAATCGGGCGGTACGCGTGTCAGACGTGAGAGCCTCCATGGGTCGAATGAAAACCGTCAAGGCCGCGGCCGTGCAGATCGCCCCCGTTCTCGATCGGCCGGGCGCGACGGTCGAGAAAGTGCTGGCGTCGATCGCCGAGGCGGCCCGTCAGGGTGTGGAATTCTGCGTCTTTCCGGAGACGCTGGTGCCCTACTATCCCTACTTCTCTTTCGTGCTGCCGCCCGTGATGACGGGTGCCGAACACATCCGCCTCTACGACGAAGCCGTCGCGATCCCCGGTCCGGTTTGCGACGCGGTCGCGGCAGCGGCGCGCCAGCACGGCATGGTCGTGGTCCTCGGCGTCAACGAGCGCGATCGCGGCACGCTCTACAATGCGCAGCTCATCTTCGATGCCGACGGCACGATGCTTCTGAAGCGTCGCAAGATCACCCCGACGTTCCACGAACGCATGATCTGGGGCCAGGGCGACGGCGCGGGCCTCAGGGTCGTCGACACCGCGGTCGGCCGCGTCGGTGCGCTCGCCTGCTGGGAACATTACAACCCCCTGGCCCGCTACGCCCTGATGGCGCAGGGCGAGGAGATCCACGCGGCGCAGTTCCCGGGGTCGATGGTCGGACAGATCTTCGCCGACCAGATGGAGGTCACGATCCGTCATCACGCGCTCGAGGCAGGCTGCTTCGTGGTCAATGCGACGGGCTGGCTCACCGACCAGCAGATCGAGGCCGTGACGCCCGACGACAAAATGCGCAAGGCGCTGCGGGGCGGCTGTTGCACCGCCATCGTTTCGCCGGAGGGCGTTCACTTGGCACCTCCCCTGCGGGAAGGCGAGGGCATGCTGGTGGCCGACCTCGACATGGGGCTGATCGTCAAGCGCAAGCGCATGATGGACTCGGTCGGCCATTACGCCCGGCCGGAACTTCTCAGCCTCAATCTCGACAACCGCGAGGCACGGCCCCTGCATGCGGCCCTCGCGACCGATGCTCCGACCGTGGGAACTGCACCCGATGCCCGAAGCCAGCCCGACGCCGTTGCCGACCGAGCAGCTGATCAACGAGTTGCAGTCCTTCGGGGTGCGGCTGCTTGATCCTTCGGCGGGCGTTCAGAGCCGCCGCGGCGGCGCCGGCCCGTCCGATCACAAGGCCCTGACGATCGATGGCCGCACCGTGATGGTGCCGGTTCATACGGCAACGGCCTTCGACAGCCCCTATGTGGTGCAGCGGCCCGGCCCGGATGGGGCGAGCCGGGTCGAGCGCGACGGGATCGACGTGGGGCGGGTGCAGTTCCCGTTCCAGCCGCGCTTCTACCGGATGCAGACCTTCGACGGCGTGCCCTATTCGCAGATCGCCGTCCTGCATGGGCGCGACGTGCTGGCCACCACGGTGCTGCAGACCTGCATCCGCTATCAGAGCCGGACCAAGACCTGCCAGTTCTGCGCCATCGGCCAGTCGCTGGCGGCAGGCCGCACCGTGGCGCGCAAGACCCCGGAGCAGCTGGCCGAGGTGGCGCGCGCCGCCGTGCTGCTCGACGGCGTGAAGCACATGGTGATGACGACCGGCACGCCCGCCACCAGCGACCGGGGCGCCGCGATTCTCACCGAGAGCGCCTTCGCCGTGAAGGCCGCCATCGACCTGCCGATCCAGGGCCAGTGCGAGCCGCCGGACGACGACGTCTGGTTCGGCCGCATGAAGGCGGCCGGCATCGACGCGCTCGGCATGCATCTCGAAGCCGTGACCCCGGCGGTCCGTAGCCGCATTATGCCGGGCAAGGCGTCGGTGCCGATGGAACGCTACCTGCAGGCCTTCGCGGCAGCCGTTCCGGTGTTCGGCCGCGGCCAGGTCTCGACCTACATCCTGGCCGGGCTCGGCGATACGCCGGAGGCCATCCTGTCGTTGTCGGACACGCTGATCGCCATGGGGGTCTATCCCTTCGTGGTGCCTTTCGTGCCGATTTCGGGCACGCCGCTCGAAAGCCATCCGGCCCCGACACCCGCCTTCATGCACTCGATCCTGGGTCCGCTCTCGGCCATGCTGGCCCGCGCCGGGCTGCGCAGCACCGACATCAAGGCGGGCTGCGGCAGGTGCGGCGCCTGTTCGGCTCTGTCGACCTACGAGCGCCGGGCATGATCATCCCCCTCACCCGCCCGTTCACGGCATCGAGCTTCGTCGTGAAATTTGCCGACCGTCCTTGGGAATTCCGCGACGCCGCGGCCTTGCGCCGGCAGGTCTTCTGCGACGAGCAGCAGCTGTTTCGCGACGGTGACCGTGACGCCGTCGACGCGGTCGCGATCCCGATCGTGGCGGTCTCGACCGTGGCCGTGATGGCGGAGGACGTCGTGGGAACGGTGCGGATCCACGAGCCGGAACCCGGCCTCTGGGTGGGTTCGCGCCTCGCGGTCGCGGCCGATTACCGCCGCGTCGGGGCGCTCGGGGCGTCGCTGATCCGGGTCGCGGTCTCGTCGGCCCACGCCCGTGGCTGCCGGCGCTTCATCGCCCATGTGCAGAGCCAGAACGCGCCGATGTTCGCACGTCTCCACTGGCACACCCTGGAGGAAGTGGAGCTTCACGGCCGCCCGCACCACCTGATGCAGGCCGACCTCGATCATTACCCGCCGCTGGATGATCCGATCGCGGGTATCACGGCCGTGACCAAACTCGCGGCGTGACCATGGACGGATCCCTGTTCGATCTCGCGGCCATGATCCGCGCGAGCCGCGGCTTCGATGGCAAGCGCGATATCGTGGGTGCGGTCGAAGCCCTCGGCCTCGCGTCCGGCGGGCGGCTCGGGGTCGCGGGCGAGAGCATCGCGGTCGGCGACGATTGCGCCGCCATCCCGGACGGGAACGGCTTCCTGCTCTTTGCGATCGAGGGCTTCATCGACAGCTTCGTCGCGGCCGACCCCTGGTTCGCGGGCTATTGCGGCGTCATGGTCAACCTGAGCGACATCGCGGCCATGGGGGGCAGGCCCATCGCGGTCGTCGATGCGCTCTGGGCGGCCGACGAGGCCGGGGCCGTGCCTCTCCTGGCGGGGTTGAAGGCCGGGGCCCAGGTCTACGGCGTACCGGTCGTCGGTGGACACACCAACACGCGCTCGGACCGGGGCGGCCTCGCGGTCGCGGTCCTCGGCCGGGCCGAACGGCTGCTGACGAGTTTCGACGCCCTGCCCGGCCATGATCTCGTCATGGCGGTCGACCTTCGCGGGCGCTACCGCGGCTCCACATCGACCAATTGGGATGCCAGCACGGGCGCACCGCTCGAGCGGCTGCGTCTCGACCTCGCGCTCCTGCCGGAGATCGCGGAAGCGGGGCTCTGCGGAGCCGCCAAGGACATCTCCATGGCCGGAACGGTCGGCACGGCCGCCATGCTGTTCGAATGTTCCGGGGTCGGCGGGGTCATCGATCCGGCGCTGGTGCCGCGCCCGGAGGGCGTCGACCTCGGGCGCTGGCTGATGAGCTTCCCGAGTTTCGGTTTCCTCCTCAGCGTCGCCCCCGAAGAGACCGAGGCCGTGGTGTCGCGCTTCGCGGCGCGCGACATCGCGGCGTCCCGGATCGGCACCGTCGAACCGGGGCACGTGCTGCGGCTGCGCGACGGGGCGGACGAGATTACGATGTGGGACTTCGCCGAGGAGCCGCTCATCGGATGCGGAGCGCCGTCCCTTCTCCCCGCCGGGGAGAATCGGGCACCCATCCCGGCAAGCCGGGAGGGGAGCCGGGTGCCCGCGCAGCGGGCGGAGGAGGGGTTCGCAGGTCGCGCCGATCCCCCCTCATCCGTCGCGCTCCGCGCCCCACCTTCTCCCGCAAGCGGGAGAAGGGAAGCGTGACACGCCCTCTCCGCATCGCGCTGCTGACGCATTCCACCAACCCGCGTGGCGGCGTCAGCCATTGCCTGGCCCTCGCCGAGGCCCTGACGGATTTGGGTCACGACGCCGTCGTCCATGCCCCGGATCCGGCAGGGCGCGGCTTCTATCGCGAAGCGCGTTGCGGCACCGTGGCGGTACCGGCCGGCCGTATCGAGAGCCGCTCGACGGCCGACATGGTGGAACAGCGGATCGGCGAATATTCGGACTGGTTCCGTGCGCCCGGCCACCGCGCGTTCGATGTCTACCACGCCCATGACGGCATCGGCGGCAATGCCCTGGCGGATCTCACCGCAGCGGGGCTGATCCCGGGCTTCGTCCGCACGGTGCATCACCTCGACCACTTTGCCGACCAACATGTCGAGGCCCGGCAGGTCCGGGCCGTCACGGCGGCCGGATGCGTGCTGTGCGTCAGCGATCTCTGGGCCGACGCACTGAAACACGATTACGGCGTCACGGCGCGACGCGTCCGCAACGGCGTCGACACCACGGCCTTCTCGCCTCGGCCGGACGCGTCCGATCCGCGGGTGCGCGCCCAATGGGGGCTCGGCACAGGGCCGATCTTTCTCGCGGTCGGCGGATTGGAGCCGCGCAAGAACAGTCTGCGCCTGATCGAGGCTTTCGCCATTGTTCGAGCCCGGCATCCAACGGCACAGCTCGTCGTCGTCGGGGGGGCCTCTGTCCTCGACCACGCCGATTATGCGCATCGCTGCGCGGCGGCCGTGATCGTACTCGGCCTCGACACCGGCCCGGTGCGGCCCGTGGTGATCACCGGCCCGGTCCCGCAGTTCGATATGCCCGCGCTCTACCGGATCGCCGACACGCTGGCCTTCCCGTCGCTCGTCGAGGGCTTCGGCCTCGCGGTGCTCGAAGCCATGGCGAGCGGCACGCCCGTGGTGGTGTCGCGCATCGCGCCCTTTACCGAATATCTGGCGGATGAAGACGCGCTTTGGGCCACGCCGACCGACACCGACGCCATCGCTGCGGCGCTGGAGTCCAGTCTCGACCCCGGCCGGCGCCGACCCTTGGTGGATCGCGGCCATGGGGTGGCGGCCCGGTACGATTGGGCCAGCAGCGCTCTCGCTCACCTCGATTTCTACACCGCCCATGTTCGTGCCGGAGAGACCGCTGATGCCTGAAATGCGCTTTCGCATCCGGTGGCCCGACGGCCGCCGCGAGACCTGCTATTCGCCGTCCCTGGTCATCAAGGATTATTTCGTGCCGGGCCGGGACTACCCGGTCGAGGACTTCGTGGCCAAGAGCCGCGAGGCCCTCACCATCGCCAGCGACCGCGTTCAGGCGCGCTACGGCTTCCCGTGTTCGCTGGCCCTCGGGCAGTTGCGCGAGATCGAGGCCTCGGCCAGCCTTCAGCGCCGAGACGCCGGAGCGGCCGTGCTGGTCGAAGCCTTCGAAGAATAGAGACCATCATGTCGAACCCCGTCGCTGCACCAATCCCGCACACCCCCGTCGTCGTGATCGGCGGTGGGCAAGCCGGCCTGTCGGTCAGCCATTTTCTCAAACGGCGTGGCCTCGACCATGTCGTGCTGGAGAAGCACAGGATCGCCCACAGCTGGCGTTCAGACCGGTGGGACAGCTTCTGCCTCGTCACGCCGAATTGGCAGTGCCGCCTTCCGGAATTTACCTATCCGGGCCCGGATCCCGACGGCTTCATGGTGAAGGACGACATCGTCCGCTACATCGAAGCCTTCGCCGAGCGCGTCGCACCGCCGATCCGGGAGGGTGTCGCCGTGACGAGCCTGTCGCGACGACCCGACGGGACCTTCGCGCTGTCCACCACGGCCGGCGCCTTTACGGCGTCGAACGTCGTCGTGGCGGTCAGCGGCTATCATCTGCCGCAGATCCCCCGCCAGGCCGAGCGCCTGCCCGAAGCGATCTTGCAGATCCACTCCTCGGGCTACAAGAACCCTGAGCAGCTCCCGGACGGCGCCATTCTGGTGGTGGGAACGGGTCAGTCCGGCTGCCAGATCGCCGAGGACCTGCATCTCGCCGGACGGCGCGTGCATGTCTCGGTCGGCAGCGCCCCGCGTTCCCCGCGCAATTACCGCGGGCGCGATGCCATAACCTGGCTCGCCGACATGGGCCAATATGCCATGACGGTGGCCAACCACCCGAAAGGCAAGGGCGTCCGACGCCAAGCCAACCACTACATGACGGGTCGCGATGGCGGGCGCGAAATCGACCTGCGCCGGTTCGCGGCCGAGGGCATGGGGCTCTATGGCCGGCTCGACGACATCCGGGGCAGCCGCCTGATGTTCAAGCCGGATCTCCGGGCGAAGCTCGACGCGGCCGACGAGGTCTATCTCGGGATCCGCGAGATGATCGACCGGCACATCGCCGTGAACGGCATCGATGCGCCCGAGGCCGAACCCTATCGCCCCGCCTGGGAGCCCGAGACGGAGCCGACGTCGCTCGACCTCGACGCCGCCGGCATCAAGAGCGTGGTCTGGGGCACGGGTTTCCGCTCGGACTGGAGCTGGATCGACATCCCGGCCTTCACGGGTCAACTCTATCCCGAGCACGACCGCGGCATCACCACGGTACCGGGCCTGTCCTTCGTCGGGCTGCCTTGGCTCCACACCTGGGGCTCGGGACGCTTTTCAGGCATCGCAGAGGATGCCGAACACGTGGTCGACGCCATCGTGGCCAGGACCATTCCGGCCGAGTTCGCATCCTATCGCGCGATCCTACGACACGGGTGACCGGCCCGTCAGAGCTGGATGTCGATGTGACAAAGCTTCGGATCGAGGGGTTTTTCGAAGAGGAACACACGGCCGAGCGAGATGCGGCGTCCCGCCACCACCGGGCGCGATCCTACCATGACGACCCCGTCGCGCCCGACGGCCGCGAAATCCGCCTCCACGGCAACGCCCGTTTGTGAGACGTTGATAATGCGGCCCGACACCTTCTTGCCCGACTGCATCGTGATCGTCACGCTGGTGCGACGCGGGACGAAGCGTTCGCCAGACCGTGTATCGCCCGCGTCCTCGTCCGGGGGGAGCCACTCCGCTTCCGCCGGCAGGCTGGCCTTAGGCACCGACAACGCACGATATACCGTCGATATGGGAACGGTGGGTGCCGCCTTCGCTCTGTCCTGACCCGCGGCGCCTTTGAAGATGCGTCCGAAACCGATCATGAGCCTGAAGCCTTCACTGTAGACGAGTCCAGAGCCGGGCGGCGCCGATCAAGGATCGATGCAGCCGGCCCGATCCCGCTCGACGATGAGTAGAGCAGATGATCGTTGAGGAACGGTAACCGTAGGGGCTCGCATTATCGCCGTTCTGATAAAGCGGCAGTCCGTATCCGGCCCTGCCGATCCCGCCCTACTCCGACGCAGGCTCGGCCGTCTCGGAACCCCGGAGAAAGGGAGCGACCAGACCCTTGAGCTTGATCGTCATGGGTTGTCCGAACCGGTCCTTGGCGTTGCCGGCCGCCACGCGGATCCACCCTTCGCTCACGCAATATTCCTCGACGTTGGTCTTCTCCTTGCCGTCGAACATGATGCCGACGTCCCGCGCCAGCACGGCTTCGTCGTAATGCGGGCTGTTCGGGTTCACGGACAGGCGGTCGGGCAGGTCGGTCACGATCAAGAGGTCCTGAGTCTAGGGCGTGGCGCTCTGTACCCGTCCCACGCCCGAAAACCAAGCTCGCCGCGCTCGCCTGCTCGGCCGGTGCGTCGCCAGATCACGTTCAAGACCCCTGCCGATAGGTGGCATCAAGCTCCGGCGGCCCGCTTCAGGGCATAAAGCGCTTCAAGGGCCTGCTTGGGCGTGAGTTCGTCGGGATCGACGGCATCGAGCGCCTGGCGCAGTGGATCCCGGATCGGTACCGCGGGGGCAGGAGCCGGCGGCAGGGCATCGAGACCCGCGAAGAGCGGCAGGTCGTCGAGCATGCGTTCGACGGGCGACGAGCGCGAGCCCTTCTCGAGTTCGGCCAGAATCTTCTTCGCCCGCTCGACGGCACTCGGCGGCAGGCCCGCGAGCTTCGCCACCTGGATCCCATAGGAACGGTCCGCGGCTCCGGCCACGACCTCGTGCAGGAACACGACGTCGCCGTTCCAATCCGTTACCCGCATCGTCAGATTGCCGAGGCGGGGCAGCTTCTTCGTGAGTTGCGTGAGCTCGTGGAAATGGGTGGCGAAGAGGCCGCGCGAGCGGTTCTTGTCATGGAGATGCTCCATCGCGGCCCAGGCGATCGACAGCCCGTCGAACGTGGCGGTGCCGCGGCCGATCTCGTCGAGGATCACCAGCGAGCGGCCGGTCGCCTGGTTCAGGATGGCGGCCGTCTCGACCATCTCGACCATGAAGGTCGAGCGGCCTCGCGCGAGATCGTCCGCCGCGCCGACGCGCGAGAACAAACGGTCCACGACCCCGATATGGGCCTCGGCGGCCGGCACGTAGGACCCGATCTGGGCCAGGATGGCGATCAACGCATTCTGGCGAAGGAAAGTCGACTTGCCGGCCATGTTGGGGCCCGTCACGACCGCGATCCGCCCGCCGGTCCCCTTGGCGCGCGCAGGCCCTTCTACGCCCGAGAGGTCGCAGCCATTCGCCACGAAGCTCGCGCCCTTGCCCTTGAGCGCCGCCTCGACTACCGGATGGCGGCCGGCCTCGATGCGGAACGCCAGCGAGGCATCGACGAGCGGCCGCACCCACTGGCGGGTCTCGGCCAGTTCTCCGAGCGCGAACGCCACATCGATCGCCGCCAGGGCATCGCCGGCCGCGCGGATCGCCGGGCCTTCGGCGAGAACCGAGGCGACGAGGCCCTCGAAGAGGTCGCGCTCGATCGCGAGGGCACGGTCCGCCGCCGACGCGATCTTGGTTTCGAGTTCCCCGAGCTCGGCGGTCGAGAAGCGCATCGCCCCGGCCATGGTCTGGCGGTGGATGAAGAGCGCGTTATGGGGTGGCTGCCGCCACCCTTCGCCGATCGTGGCCGTGACCTCGATGAAGAAGCCGAGGAAGTTGTTATGCTTGATCTTGAGGGTGCGGACCTCGGTCACCTCGGTGTAGCGGGCCTGGAGCCCCGCCACGACCTTGCGGGTATCGTCGCGCAGCTCGCGCGCCTCGTCGAGCGCGAGGTCGTGGCCGGCCCGGATGAAGCCGCCGTCGCGGGCCATGAGGGGCAGGTCGTCGTCGAGGGCGGCGCCGAGCGCGAGGCCGAGCGCGGTGTCGATCCGGCCCGCGGCGGCCGCGGCTTCCGCGAGCTCGGCCGGGAGGTCCGGTTCCTCGAGCAGCCGGGACGACAGCGCGTATGCGGCCGCGAGGCCGTCGCGCAAGGCCGCAAGGTCGCGCGGGCCACCGCGCCCGAGGCTCAGCCGCGACAGCGCACGGGCCATGTCGGGCGCGCGCTTCAGCACGGCCCTGACCTCGCTCCGCCGCCGCCGGTCCCCGACCGCGAAGCCGACGGCGTCGAGCCGCTCCGCGATCCGCGCCGGGTCGGTCATCGGGCCGGCCAGGCGCTCCGACAGGAGGCGTCCGCCGGCCGGCGTCACCGTGGCATCGACGGCGTGGAGCAGCGACCCCGTGCGTTCGCCCCCGAGCGTGCGGGTCATTTCGAGATTGGCGCGGGTCGACGCGTCGATCTCGACCGTCTGGCCGCGTTCGGCCCTGACGGGCGCGTGCAAGGCGGGGCGCGCGCCGACCTGGGTGCGCGTGATGTAGGCGATGGCGGTTGCGGCGGCGGCCACTTCGGCGCGCGTAAAGCTGCCGAACCCGTCGAGGGTCTCGACGCCGTACCACTCGCGCAGGCGCCGCTCGGCCGCAGCTGGATCGGCGAGTTCGCGCGCCACGCGCGTCACGGCGGCCGTTCCGTTTTCCAGCACGGCCCGCAACGCCGGTTCGTCGGCGAGACCATCGGCCACCACGATCTCGCGCGGTTCGAGACGCGCCAGCAGCGCCCCGAGTCCCGCTTCCGGCGCCTCGGCCACGGTGAAGGCGCCGGTCGAGATATCGACCGCCGCGACGCCGTAGATCCAGTTAGCCTCGTCGAGCCGGACCCGCGACAAGGCCGCGAGGAGGTTCGCCCGGTAGGGTTCGAGCAGGCGCTCCTCGGTGATCGTGCCGGGGGTGACGATGCGCACGACGGCGCGGCGCACGACGGATTTGCCGCCGCGCTTGCGCGCCTCCGCCGGATCCTCGGTCTGCTCGCAGACCGCGACCGTGTGGCCCGCCGCGATCAGGGTGTGCAGGTAGTCGTCCGAACGCTCCACCGGCACGCCGCACATGGCGATGTCGTCGCCGTTATGCTTTCCGCGCTTGGTCAGCACGATGCCGAGCACCTTGGCGGCTACCACGGCGTCCTCGAGGAAGAGCTCGTAGAAGTCGCCCATCCGGTAGAACAGCAGCGCGTCCGGATGATCGGCCTTGATGCCGAGATATTGCGCCATCATCGGGGTGACGCGCTCGGGCTCTACAGCCGGGGCGGGCGTGGCGTCGGGCGGGGGTTCGGCGGCGAGGCCCGAGAGCGCAGCGTCGCGGTCGATAAAGCGGATGGCAGCCATAAACACCACCATACCTCAGCGAACGCCATGGCGCACCGCGAGGTCTGGCGCTGTCCACCGGCGCGCCGTTCATCCGGCTTGCCGGCGATGAGACGAATCGTTTCAGTTCGGCCATCACGATCCGGCAAGCCGCCGCTCGATGACGTCGAGCACCGCTTTCGCATCCTCTAGAAAAGACGGGATCTTAGAAAAGACCTCCGGCTTTCGAGCTATCGTAAGCTTGGCTCGTCGTACCGCGGGCCTTGCGGTAGTCGGTCCAGACATCCCAGCCGTTGAGACGTAACCCGCGCTCGGACCCGAGGCGGATCAGGGCCGGAAAATTCAGCGTTCTCAGTTCCTCCGGCGCAGGTTCCGTCTCTTCGAGGTAACGGCGCAAGACCTTGTGGCTGAGTTCGTAGGTATACTTGAAGCGCTGGATCACGCCGTCGCGGAGGAGATCGTTGCTCAGTTCCGCCTCAGCCACGACGAGACCTTCCCCGAGCCGTTGAACGGCGTTGCGGAACGACGTCGTGTCGAGCGCCAGCCTCATCCCCCGATATTGAACGCCGCCAGCGCCGCCATGTTGACGATATCGGCATCGCGGGCGCCGAGCGGAACGATCTGCACCGGCCGGTCGAGGCCGACGATCATCGGGCCGATCAATGTGGCGCCACCCATCTCCTGGAGCATGTGGGTCGAAATCGAGGCCGAATGGAAGGCCGGCATGATGAGCACATTGGCGGTGTCCGAGAGCCGGCAGAACGGATAGGCGGCCATGCGCTCCTTGTTCAGCGCCACGTCGGCCGCGATCTCGCCGTCATACTCGAAGTCGACGTGCTGGCCGTCGAGGATCTTCACGGCCTCCTGCACGCGCTGCGAGCGCTCGCCCGGCGGGTGGCCGAAGGTCGAGAAGGCGAGCAGCGCCACCCGCGGCTCGTAGCCGAGTCGCCGCGCCACGCTGGCGGCCTCGATGGCGATCGCGGCCAAGTCCTCGGCGGTCGGCATCTCGGTGATGGCGGTATCGGCCACCAGCACCGTGCGGCCCCGTGCCAGCACCAGCGAAACGCCCATCAGCCGATGGCCGGGCCGCGGGTCGATCACCCGCTGCACTTCGCTCAAAGCGATCGAGAAGTTGCGCGTCACCCCGGTCACCATGGCGTCGGCGTCGCCGTTGGCGATCATGGCGGCCGCGAAATGGTTGCGGTCCTGGTTGATCAGGCGCTGGCAATCGCGGAACAGGAAGCCCTTGCGCTGCAGACGTTGATAAAGGAACTGCGCATAGGTGGCGTTGCGGTGCGACAGCCGGGCATTGTGGATCTCGATGCCGCGCTCGTCGATGTCGACGCCGGCCGCCGCGGCAGTCTCCTTGATGCGCTCCTCGCGCCCGACGAGCAGCGCGGTGCCGAGCCCCTGGGCCACGAAGGACAGGGCCGCGCGGATAACCTGCTCCTCCTCGCCCTCGGCGAAGACGACGCGCTTCGGGAAGCGGCGGACCCGCTCGACGATGCGCTGCAGCGCCCCCGCCACGGGATCGCGCCGCGCCGAGAGCTGCGCCGCGTAACCCTTCATGTCGACGATGGGGCGGCGCGCCACCCCGGTCTCCATGGCGGCGCGGGCGACGGCCGGCGGGATCGTATGAATCAGCCGCGGGTCGAACGGCACGGGAATGATGTAGTCGCGGCCGAAGCGCGGCCGGGCCCCGCCATAGGCGGCCGCCACCTCGTCGGGCACGTCCTCGCGCGCGAGATCGGCCAGCGCCTTCACGGCCGCAAGCTTCATCTCCATGTTGATCGTGGTGGCCCGCACGTCGAGGGCACCGCGGAAGATGTAGGGAAAGCCGAGCACGTTATTGACCTGGTTTGGATAGTCCGACCGCCCCGTCGCCACGATCGCGTCCTCGCGCACCGCATGGGCTTCTTCGGGCGTGATCTCGGGGTCGGGGTTGGCCATGGCGAAGATGATGGGCTGCGGCGCCATGCTCTTCACCATCTCGGCGCTGAGCGAACCCTTGGCCGAGAGGCCGAAGAAGATGTCGGCTCCCTCGATTGCTTCGGCCAGCGTGCGCTTCGACGTCGGCGTGGCATGGGCCGACTTCCACTGGTTCATGCCGGCTTCACGGCCTTGATAGACGACCCCCTTCGTGTCGCACAGGAGGACGTTCTGGGCCTGGAACCCCATGGCCTTGATGAGATCGAGGCAGGCGATGCCCGCAGCACCCGCGCCGTTGCAGACGAGCTTCGTCCGCTTGATGTCGCGACCCGTAAGTCTCATGGCGTTCAGCATGCCGGCCGCCGCGATGATGGCGGTGCCGTGCTGGTCGTCATGAAACACCGGAATATCCATGAGCTCGCGCAGGCGATCCTCGATGATGAAGCACTCCGGGGCCTTGATGTCCTCGAGGTTGATGCCCCCGAACGAAGGCCCGAGATAGCGCACGGCCGCAATGAAGGCGTCCGGGTCCTCGGTGTCGATTTCGAGATCGATGGAATCGATGTCGGCGAAGCGCTTGAACAGCACCGCCTTGCCTTCCATCACGGGCTTCGAGGCCAGGGCGCCGAGATTGCCGAGCCCGAGGATCGCGGTGCCGTTCGAGATCACCGCCACCATGTTGCCCTTGGACGTGTAGTCGTAGGCGCGGCTCGGATCCTCGTAGATGGCCTTCACCGGCACGGCAACGCCGGGGGAATAGGCCAGCGACAGGTCGCGTTGCGTCGCCATGGGCTTCGTGGGGATGACCTCGAGCTTGCCGGGGCGGCCCTGGGAGTGAAACTGAAGCGCTTCCTGGTCCGTGATCGTGCGGCGCTTGGGTCGGCCGCTTGTTATGTCGTTCATTGCTGTCGTGACTCGGTCGTCGGGTGCGAGGGATCGAAGCATAGGCGGGGGCAGCTGGGGTGGAAAGGGTTGCGGGAAACGTGTCGTGGAGTTGGTCCAAACAAGCGGCAACGTGGGCCCTCAGAGCGCGCCGCATCCCCCAAATGGGGGTAGCCCGAAGGGCTGCTGGTACGTAACGTCACGGCATTGCATCGTGCACCGATCTGAGTAATGGCTCGACGAGCGCCAAAGGTTAACGTCGGGATTTTGCATCTAGTATTTCAAGCACCTAACAATTTGCATTGATATCGTTGATAGCGTTTCTTCGAAAATCTAGTAGTAATTGCACGTTTTACTGATTGTCCGAGAAAAGCCACGGAGGCAGAACCGCCGACGGCGGCGATCCGAGCCGCATCGACATCGTGTCCTGGGGTCGATGGCTTGCGGGGCTCGGCGCAAAGCCTCCGGCAAGCACCAGCACGCCGGCCTGCGGTACAGCACTCTTCCGGCGGGCGAGCCGGCCACAACGGCGTCCCTCCTGACCGCCACGGCGCATCGGCTGACCCTGGAGGGCGGCACCGGAGCGGCATGGCCGGTTCGCGGCTTGCATCGCCACGGCCGATCCTTCATCGAAGCCTCGGCTCTGATGAAAGCTTGCCCTCTCCGTGTCGATCGAAAACCCCAATGTCGCCGTGATCGGTGCAGGACCTGCCGGGCTCATGGCCGCCGAGGTGCTGAGCCACGGCGGTGCCCGTGTGACGCTTTACGACCGCATGCCCTCGGCCGGGCGCAAGTTCCTGCTCGCTGGCCGCGGCGGGTTGAACCTGACCCATAGCGAGGACATCGACAGCTTCGTCGCCCGCTACGGCGATGCAGCCGTCTTGCTGCGCCCGGCCGTCTCCCGGTTCTCGCCGACGGATCTGCGGGCCTGGTGCCAGGGTCTCGGCCAGGAGACGTTCGTCGGCACGAGCGGACGGGTCTTTCCGGCTTCGTTCAAGGCGTCGCCGCTACTGCGCGCCTGGTTGCGGCGGCTCGACGCCGCGGGCGTGGTGTTTCGGCCCCGGCATCGCTGGACCGGTTGGGGCTCCGACGGCACGCTCGGTTTCGATACGCCGGACGGGCGCGTCTCGGTCCGCTCCGACGCGACCGTCATGGCCCTCGGTGGAGCGACCTGGCCGCAGCTCGGCTCCGACGGCAGCTGGGCCGCGACCCTGTCGGACGACGGCGTCTTGATCGAGCCGCTGCGGCCCAGCAATTGCGGTTTCCTGGTGCCATGGTCGGCGCCGTTTCGCGACAGGTTCGAGGGTCAGCCTCTGAAGGGCATCAGCCTCTCGTTTCAGGGCCGAACGGTCCGCGGCGAAGCGACCGTGACGCGCGAGGGACTCGAAGGCGGTGGCGTCTACGCGCTGTCGGCACCGATGCGCGACGCCCTCGAGCGCGACGGTTCGGCCGAGCTGCGCATCGGGCTCAAGCCCGATCTGCCGGGCGCCGAGGTGGTGGCCCGGCTCGCTGCGGCGAGGAACCGCCAGGGTGCGGGGCCTCGGGTGCAGGAGCCGAGCCCAAGCTCGCGGGGAACGGGCCAGAAGGCTTCGCTCAGCACGGTGCTGCGCAAAGCCTTGAAGCTCTCGCCCGTGGCGATCGGGCTGCTGCAGGAAACCGCGCATGCCGGCCGATACCCGCTGAGCAGCCTTTCGATCGAGGCGCTCGCGACGCTGATCGGGGCCGTGCCGGTGACGCTCACGGGGTCGGCCCCGATCGCCCGCGCGATCTCGACGGCCGGCGGCATCGCGGCCGGATCGCTCGATGCCGGCCAGATGCTGCGACACCGCCCCGGCGTCTTCGCGGCGGGCGAGATGCTGGATTGGGAGGCGCCGACCGGCGGCTACCTGCTCCAGGCCTGCTTCGCGACCGGGGCCGCGGCCGGCGCCGCCGCCTTGGCGTGGCTCTCCGGACCCGGGCAGAGATCCAGCTGACGCAACGCCTCCCCCAACACCATGGCGGCCGCCACCGCGACATTGAGGGATCGGAAGCCGGGCCGGAGCGGGATCGTGATCCGGGCGTCGGCGGCAGCATGGACCTCGGGCGGCACGCCGGCCGACTCGCGACCGACCATGAGCACATCCCGGTCCCGAAACGCGAAAGCGCGGTAGTCGGTCTCGGCCGCGGTCGTCAGCAGGACGAGCCGCCGCGGGCCCGCGACAGGTCCCGCCGTCGAGGCGCGCCAAGCCTCGAAGGCCGCATAGGACGCGTGACGCAGCAACGAAACGGCTTCGAGATAGTCCATTCCGGCGCGGCGGAAGTGCCGGTCCGAGGTCGGGAAGCCGGCCGGCTCGATCAGGTCGGCCCCGACGCCGAGGCAGGCACAGGTGCGCAGAATCGTCCCGGCGTTCTGCGGAATATCCGGTTGGTACAATGCCAATCTCAGCCCATGGTCGAACGCAGCCTTCATGGGCCGAGGCCGCGTGTGGCACGAAGGAGCGGGATCCGGCGGACTGGACAAGGATCGGCAAGGGTGCGACAGATCGCCGAGGAACGACCCTGGCCGGTCCGCCCTGAAGGTGCGTCGAGAGAGCATCGGCCGGGATCGGAGCGGTGGGGCTTGGTGGCGATGGGTCGCATTGTGACGGCTCTGGGGCGGCTCTATTCCGTGCCGACCTGGACCGTCCCGAAGCTACCCGGAGGCTTCTCGCGAACGGCGACGTTCCTGGCGCGGAAGTGAATGGAATTTGGAGTGGATCGT
Source organism: uncultured Lichenihabitans sp. (assembly GCA_964245215.1). Lineage (GTDB taxonomy): Bacteria > Pseudomonadota > Alphaproteobacteria > Rhizobiales > Beijerinckiaceae > Lichenihabitans. The sequence continues at coordinate 19,898 of CAXTME010000037.1, read as the reverse complement.
TGTCGACCGCAACCGTGAACACCGGCTCCGTGACACGCAGAGACATGCTGTTTATCGCCACAGGTGCCGTTGGTGCCGTCGGCATCGGCTCCGTGGTCTGGCCTTTGATCAGCCAGATGAGTCCCGACGCGTCCACCCTGGCGCTGGCCTCGACCGAGATCGACATCTCCAAGGTCGAAGAGGGCCAGATCGTGACCGTGAAGTGGCGCGGCAATCCGGTCTTCGTGCGCCATCGCACGCCGAAGGAGATCAAGGAATCCGAGGATACGCCGATGGCCGACCTCAAGGATCCGCAGACCGACCAGGAACGCGTCAAGAAGCCGGAATGGCTGATCGTACTTGGCATCTGCACCCATCTGGGCTGCGTCCCGCTCGGCCACGAAGGGGCCTTCGACGGCTGGAAGTGCCCCTGCCATGGCTCGGTCTACGACACGTCGGGGCGCATTCGCTCGGGTCCCGCGCCGCGAAATCTCGATGTGCCCACCTATGCGTTCCTGACCGACACCAAAGTGAAGATCGGCTGAGCCCCCTGCTCGTGCCGCCACGACAGCCCGACCGAATGCCGAGAGATCAAAAGCCATGAGCGGAGCCTCAGCTTACGTCCCCAAGAACCCGGTGCTGCGCTGGTTCGAGAGCCGCCTGCCGATCTTGGGCCTCGTCCACTCGTCCTTCGTGGTGTTCCCCAATCCGCGAAACCTGAACTATTTCTGGACGTTCGGCGGCATCCTGGCCTTCATGCTGGTCTGCCAGATCGTCACCGGCGTCGTGTTGGCCATGCATTACACGCCCGAGGCCACGCTGGCCTTCGCCTCCGTCGAACACATCATGCGCGACGTCAACTACGGGTGGATGCTGCGCTACATTCACGCCAACGGCGCCTCGATGTTCTTCATCGCGGTCTATATCCACATCGCCCGCGGCATGTATTACGGCTCCTACAAGGCCCCCCGCGAGATCCTGTGGATCCTCGGCGTCATCATCTTCCTGCTGATGATGGCGACGGCCTTCATGGGATACGTGCTGCCCTGGGGTCAGATGAGCTTCTGGGGCGCCAAGGTCATCACGTCGCTGTTCTCCGCCATTCCCGTCGTGGGCGACTCAATCACGGTCTGGCTTTGGGGCGGCTATTCGGTCGGCAATGCCACCCTCAACCGCTTCTTCTCACTCCACTACCTGATGCCCTTCATGATTGCCGGCGTCGTGGGCCTGCACATCTGGGCGCTACACGTCCCCGGTTCCAACAACCCGGTCGGCGTCGAGGTCAAGAGCAACAAGGACACCCTGCCCTTCCACCCCTATTTCACGGTCAAGGACGGCTTGGCCCTGGTCTGCTTCATGGTGTTCTTCGCCTACTTCATCTTCTTCGTGCCGAACTACCTCGGCCATGCCGACAATTACATCGAGGCGAACCCGCTCCAGACTCCGGCGCATATCGTGCCGGAATGGTACTTCCTGCCCTACTACGCCATGTTGCGGGCCGTTCCCTCGAAGCTCGGCGGCGTATGCGCCCTGTTCGGCTCGATCCTGCTCCTCGCCTTCCTGCCCTGGCTCGATACGTCCCGGATTCGGTCCGCGAACTTCCGGCCCGTCTACCGCGTGTTCCTGTTCGTGTTCTTCGCAACAGTAGCGGGGCTTGGCTATCTCGGGTCGCAGGAGCCTGTCGGCGGTTACGTGATCGCGTCCGAGATCCTGACCTTCTGGTACTTCTTCCACCTCCTGATCATCACGCCGCTGCTCGGCTTCTTCGAGACGCCGCGCCAGCTTCCGGCCTCGATCACCGACGCCGTCCTGGGACCGCGCGGTGCCGGGGCGGGCTCCGGGGCCTTCGCGGCGGCCCGGTCGACCGCCAGCCCATCGGTCGACGGTTGATCGACTCTCGGAGCAGGTGCGACCCATGGCGGAGGCTGCCGGGCACGACTCGGCAGTCTCCCATTCCCCATCACGGAAGAGATTGATGTCGGTTAAGTCCCCCTTGTCTGCTGCGGCGTTGCTGATCGGCCTGCTGACCCAGGTCCTGCCGGCCTCGGCCCAGGACGCTGCCACAGAGAATCCCTTGCCGCCGCAACAGTCCTGGTCCTTCTCGGGGCCGTTCGGCAAGTACGATACGGCACAGCTGCAGCGCGGCTATCAGGTCTATCGGCAGGTCTGCTCGAACTGTCACGCCGCCAAGTTCATGTCGTTCCGTAATCTTGCAGAGTCCGGTGGCCCTGCGTTTTCCGACAGTCAGGTCAAGGCTCTTTCCGCCAGCTTCAAGGTCCAGGACGGCCCGGACGATTCGGGCAATATGTACGACCGGGCCGGACGGCCGTCCGACCCCTTCCCATCGCCCTTCGCCAACGAGCAGGCCGCCCGGGCCGCCAATGGAGGCGCCCTACCCCCCGATATGTCGACGCTCGCCAAGGCCCGCTCTTACGAAAGCGGCGGCCTCTGGTTCCTGGTGGCGCCGTTCACCCAGTATCAGGAGGAAGGTCCGGACTACATCCATGCCATCCTGAACGGCTACAAGGACCCGCCGCCGAAGGGCTTCACGCTCCCGGCCGGCAAATATTACAACGACTACTTCCCCGGTCACGCGATCTCGATGCCGCCGCCGTTGAGCGACGGGCTTGTCGACTACACGGATGGCTCGCCGAAAACCGCGGAGCAATATTCGAAAGATATTTCGGCCTATCTCGAATGGATGTCCGAGCCGACGCTCGACCAGCGTAAGCAGACGGGTTTCAAGACCGTCATCTTCCTCGTAGTCTTCGCCTTCCTGCTTTTCCAGATCAAGAAACGGATCTGGGCGGGGGTCAAGGACTCGAGCGGAACCGGGGGCGCCGCCGCGGCGCCGCTAATGGAGCCGAAGCCCCGGACCTGATGGATGGATCGAGAAGCAGAGACTTCTCGTTTCCGGGGTGTGTCAGCCGGCTATCGAATCCAAAGAAACGACAGACCGTCGTCACGAGCGCAGCGAAGCGACCCAGATCCATCCTGGGTCACGCACTGGGTCGATTGCGCTCGCGATGACGACCGGGTGAGCTCAGGTTTCAACGGCCATCTAACCTGCTCTAGGCTGCTTTGCCGAGGCCAGGCTTTTGCGCCGACGTGACACGTTCTCGCCTGACGCCCGGCTTGCTGCCCCGTCAGGGCGCGTAATCGAGCGACATGGCTCCGACCCCGGCCGCCAGGTTGGCGCCGCCTTCGGTCGTTTGAACCGAGATCGGCTGCAGCGAGACCCCGCCGTTCCCGCCGATCAATGCATTGGCCCCGACCCCGACCCCGAGCGTCGCGGACGCCGTACCGCCCGTGAACTCGCCCGCCAGGGAACCGGGACCGACCGGACCGCCCAGCGACACGACATCCCAGGTCAGCTTGCTCGGACCCTGCGATCCGATATCAAGACCGAAACGGCTGATCGTGCCGATATAGTGCTGATGTTGAGCGCCGTTGGAGGGAGAGAACTCGCAGTTCAAGGCGCGACGTGACGTGATGATAAAGCCAACACCGCCGGAAACGTTGCAGTACAACTGTCCTACAGGGCCGGCTACGGCGGCCTGAGGCGCCAACGTCAGGGCCGCACAGCAAAGAGCGGCAGCGCCGAGCGCTGATGCCGTTCTTGAAACGGAATGGGGTTTCGACATTGGTTTCCTCCTGATCTTGGATCAAGGCAGGGCGAAGGCCTTCTGGCTCCGACCGCCCCACGATTGACGTTACGCGAACGACCAAGCCCGCACGCGTATCGTCCGGCCCCGCGAGACCCTAACGGCGAGGTCACGACGTTGATCCCGGCCCCGCTCCGCTCCCGCGACCCGGTCAGCGCAGACTGGCCGTGAAGCTCTGGATCTTGCCGCAGGCCTTCTCCAGCAATGCGTTCGATGTCGCGTAGGAAATGCGGAAATTGGGACCAGTGCCGAAGGCCGAGCCATGCACGGCCGCAACCCCTTCGGATTCCAGAAGTTCGGTGACGAAATCCTCGTCCGTCTCGATGCGCTTGCCCGAGGGCGCGACCTTGCCGATCAAGTCGGCGCAGGACGGGTAGACGTAGAACGCGCCTTCCGGGGACGGGCATTTCAGCCCCTTGGCCTGGTTCAGCATCGACACGACGAGATCCCGGCGGCCCTCGAAGACTTTGCGGCTTTTCGGAATGAAGTCCTGCGGGCCGTTGAGCGCCTCGACCGAGGCCCATTGCGCGATCGAACAGGCTCCCGACGTCTGCTGGCCTTGCAGCATGTCCATGGCCTTGATGAGCTTCTGCGGACCGGCCGCATAGCCGATGCGCCACCCGGTCATGGCATAGCTCTTCGATACCCCGTTCATGGTCAGGGTTCGGTCGTAAAGGTTCGGCTCCACCTCGGCCGGGGTACAGAAGACGAAGTCGCCGTAGACGAGGTGTTCGTAAATATCGTCGGTCAGCACCCAAACGTCGGGATGCCGCAGGAGGACATCGGTCAAGCCCTTCATCTCGGCCCGCGAATAGGCGGCCCCCGAGGGGTTCGAGGGCGAATTCAGCAGCACCCATTTCGTCTTGGGCGTAATGGCGCGCTCGAGATCTTCGGGCTGCAGCTTGAAGTTCTGCTCGAGCGACGTCGGCACGATGACGGGCGTGCCGCCCGCGATCAGGACCATGTCGGGATAGCTGACCCAGAACGGCGCCGGGATCACGACTTCGTCGCCGGGGTTGCAGGTGGCGAGAAAGGCGTTGAACAGGATCTGCTTGCCGCCGGTGCCGACGATCGTCTGCGCGGTCTTATAGTCGAGATCGTTCTCGCGCTTGAACTTGGCAACGATCGCTTCCTGAAGCGGCACGATGCCGGCCACCGGTGTATATTTCGTCTCGCCGCGCTGGATCGCCGCGATCGCCGCGGCCTTGACGTTGTCCGGCGTGTCGAAGTCCGGCTCACCGACCGAAAGGCTGATGATCTCGCGTCCCTGGGCCTTCAGCTCGCGGGCTTTCTGCGTCACCGCGATGGTGGCCGATGGTTTGACGCGGGCCAGCGTGTCGGCGATGAAGGCCATGGGACGCTCCGTTTGATCTGAGGCGGCGCACCATAGGCAGCGTCCCTGCCAGCCGCAACGCCTAAAGGCTGCCGTCGGAACGGCCGCCAGGGCCCGCGCGGACCGGTCCGTCGCCTACGAGGCATCCTGCCATGAAAGTTCTTCGCCTAAGCCTCGGCACCATGGTGGCGGCCGCATTGGCGGCGGCCGGCTTCGCTGCGGCCGATCTGTGGTTCGATCATGGGCGGCTCGTCTTCCTGGCACTCGGCCGGGAGCAGCTCGTCAAGAGCTGTTCGGCATCGTTGACCGGACGCCTGACCCAGAAGGGCTTCGAACCGAGCGACCTCGACCTCGACGCTCAGCTGAATCTCGATGTGCCCTGGCGGTCGGTCAGGTCGATCGAAGGCCACTTCACCTTCCTCGACGGTCCGGAGCAGACCAGGGTCGATGGCGTGATGGCCTGCGCCGTCAGCCGGACAGGAGTCACGGTCGATTTCCGCGTCGAGTCAGCCCCTCACCGGGACGCCTGACGTCTTGCCGATAACTGCACAAAAAAAAGAGCGCCTCGATCGAGACGCTCTTTAGAAGGAAATAGGGTGAGGTCCTGGTGGAGGCCAAGTCATCTCTGCGACCGAGGCGGTAGAAACCCGCATCGCCATCACATCATTGCCGCTGCGCCGATCATCAACCAAGCCGTAAAAGCACCCGCAGCGATCCACATCGACTTATCCATGACCCGTCTCCGTCTGTTACCAAGCTCCTAATGCCACACTTTCCAAAAAGTTCGAGGAACGTGCGGAAATAAGGTTGACGCAGACTCCTTGCCGTGTGTCGGCGCCTCAGACTGCTTTCGAACGGGCGTTCGGAGCTCCGGCTTTTGCGGCGCCTCGCCGACGCGACGCCAGTACTTCGGGCAAGGTCACGGGCCGGAAATCCTGCGCATCGACCCCGACGTCATATTGCCTCGGCATCGGGCTCAACTTGGCATGCGAGTGGCCGTGGAGGTTCAAGGCACCACGGCCCATGCCGTTCCACGTGCGAAAGGCGTAATGGCACAGCACCAGCGTCCGGCCATCCACCACGATCTCGCGATACGACCCCACCGAGGCCCAGCCCGACAGCCCGCGGGTGGCATCGTCGTCGTTGTTGCCGACAAGGAGGTGCTTCTCGCCCGCGAGAGCGTCGAAGATCTCCGCGGCCCGCGCCGGCGTGGGGCCGAGCGCGAAGTCGCCGAGGTGCCATACCGTGTCGGAGGCTCCTACGACAGCATTCCATCGGGCCACCAAGGCTTCGTCATGGGCATCGAGCGTGGGAAAGGGCCGGTGGTCGAACCGTAGGACCCGCGTGTCGCCAAAATGCGTGTCGCTGGTGAAGAACGTCGTCATGAGGGGGCTTCATCGTGCCAGGATGTTCTCGTTCCCGAACGACCGCTGGGTGTCGGCTAACGAGCGACGGAAGCTTGAGGTGTCCTGCCAACGCATCGATCGTAGGTGAGTTGCGCTTGATACGATGGCAAGGAAAGGTCCGGGACACCGGCCCGAGGGCCGCAGCCTTGTGCGATGACGACGAACGATGACGTGGAGACGAGACGATGGCGATCAGATTCGTTGACAAGGGCCCGCAGGATCAGCCGGACCGCAAGGCCGCAGCCACTCGACCGAGACCTCCAGGCCGATCGTCCACCCCTGAAGAGCCGCCGCTCGTGCCGACGGCATCCGAAGCGGCAGCGCCCGTCGCCGCGGCCGAGAGCCCGGGGGACGCGGAGGTTTCGAAGCTTCCCCACCCTAAGCCGGAACCCAGGGTTCGGGGCCGCAAGGTTGCACCATCCCGTGCGGCAACGCCGTTGGTCGAGCCCGCCCAGGCCCCCTTCGAAGGCCTGTTACCGACCCTTCCCCACGCCAAGCCGGAACCCAAGCCGCGTGGGCGCAAGAAGGCGTTCGGCTGACGGCGGAAAGGCCGTCTGCGCATCGCTACAACGTCATGCGAAAACGGCCGAAACCGTTCTCGCCGACGCCCAGGTCTTCGATGCGGAGAGACCCGAGGTCGGGCAGATGATCTTTCGCCTTGGGGCTGGTCTCGAACGTGACGCTGGTGCCCGGGGCACGTTTCAGCCGCCAGTTGTCGTCGGCTGTCGGGTTGATGGTGCCACGCTCGTGGATGTACCGGACGATCACGTCGCGGTTGGTGTCGGGTGCCGCCACGATGACGGCCTTGCTGTCGACACCCGGGAAGTTGCCGCCCCCGCTGGCCCGGTAGTTGTTGCCCACCACGACGAACATCGCGCCGGCATCGATGGGCTTGCCGTCGTAGCGAAGGTCGGCGATGCGATGAGCCTCCGGCACGACGAGGTGGCCGTCGAGGTCGTAGCGGGACGGCTGCGTGACATCGATCTCGTATGTGACGCCGTCGATGACGTCGAAGTTATAGCTCGGGAAGGTGGCGTCGATGAGCGGCTGGTCGGCAACGCCGGGGCGCACCTGCCGGAAGATCCCGGCCGAACGTTCGAGCCATTCGCGCACCGTCGCGCCGCTGACCGCGACGAGCGTCACGGTATTCGGGTAGAGATAGAGGTCGGCGACATTGCGGATCGCCAGCGGTCCGGCCGGCACGTCGGTGTAGTAATCGGCTCCGTTGCGGCCACCGACCTTGAAGGGTGCCGCGGCCGAGAGCAGCGGCAACCCGTCCCACGTCGTGCCTTTCAAGAGGGGAGCGGCGTACCAGAGCTGCGCGTCCGATACGACCTGCACCGACGGGTCGTCCGCCACCAGGGCGAAGAAGGACGTGAGCGGCGCCGATGTGACGCCGACGGGCCGGCGCACGTAGACGAGGGTCGCCTCGTGTTCGGGCTTCGCGGCTTCTTCGATCGCAACCGCGTCGCCGACCAGCGGAACGACGGTTTTGCCGTCGCGACGATAGATCGGCCGCGCCTCGACCGTGAAGTCGGCGATGCGCCAGCGGCCGCTCCCGTGTTCGAGCGCGAGGTCGACGAGCCCGACATGCGAGCCCCAGAACCCCGCCATGACGGCGGGCTTGCCCTGCAACGTCCCGCGGGCCGTGTCGGCGCCGGGGATGTCGTGGAAGTCCTTCGGGCCGGGAAAGACGAGGTGCTGATGGCCCGTCACGAGGGCATCGATGCCCCCGACGCCCGCGAGATAAAGGGACGCGTTCTCCATGCCGGGGCTGGGTCCGCCGGCCGCGATGCCCGAATGGGACAGCGCCAGCACGATGTCGGCACCGGCTTCCCGCATCTGCGGCACCCAGGCGCGCGCCGCTTCCACGATGTCGCGCGTCATGACGCGACCCTCGAGGTGACGAGCATCCCAGGTCATGATCTGCGGCGGAACGAAGCCGATGAGCCCGATGCGGATCGGCAAGCTCTGCCCGGCGCCGTCCGTCAGCATGCGGTCGAGGATGACGTAAGGCTTGAGGTAGAGGTCATCCTTCACGGGATCGGCAGCGAGCCGACCGCGGGCCAGGTTGGCGCAGACGAACGGGAAATTCGCTCCCGCCAGGGCCCGGTCGAGGATCTCGAGCCCGTAGTTGAACTCGTGATTTCCGAGCGTCGAACAGGCGTAGCCGAGCGTGTTCATGGCCCGGATGATCGGGTGGACGTAACCGTCGGGCATGCCGTGGGCATAGGCCACGTAATCCCCCATTGGGCTGCCCTGGATGATGTCGCCGTTGTCGATCAGCAAGGCGTTGCCAGCCTCGGCCTTGATCCCGTCGATGATGGTTGCGGTACGGGACAGGCCAAAGGTCTCGTTGGGCTTGTCGGCGTAATAGTCGTAGGGGAACACGTTGACGTGGAGGTCGGTGGTTTCGAGGATCCGCAGATGCGCCTGGTCTGCCGCAGCGCGGGCCGCGAAGGGGTGAAGGGCGACCAACCCCGCCGTTGCGGCTGAACCGGCGAGGAACAGGCGTCGCGTTACGATCATGGACATGGCAACTCCTCCTGGCACGCCCGAGCCGGCACAGGCTCCTGCCTACGGCCCCTTAGCCGGTGAGGCAACCGAACCGGAGATCCGAGGCCAGACGGAGCGGCGCCGCCGACCCGCTTGCGCCGGACGGAGCCGGTGCGCATGATGTTCCGGCCCGAAACCGAGCGACCGCGATGTACCAGCCGCCTCATTTCCGCGAAGACCGCCTGGAGGTTCAGCACGGACTCATCCGCCGCCACCCCCTGGGACTTTTGATCTCCGCGGGGCCTGGCGGCCTCCTGGCCAATCCGATCCCCTTCCTGATCGATGCCGACGGTACCGGCTACGGCACGCTACGCTGTCACGTCGCCCGGGCCAACAGCCAGTGGCAGGAGCTCGACGGAATGGCCGAATGCCTCGTCGTGTTCCAGGGGCCGCAGGACTATGTGACGCCCTCCTGGTATGCGACGAAACGCGAGACCGGCAAAGTCGTGCCGACCTGGAACTACGCCACCGTCCATGCCTGGGGCCGCCCGCGGGTCATCGAGGATGCCGACTGGCTCCGCCGGCAGATCGATGACCTGACCCGTTTGCGGGAAACGCCCCGCGCCCTGCCCTGGGCGGTCGAAGACGCTCCCCCGGCGTTCGTGGCGGGGCAGATCAAGGGGATCGTCGGGATCGAGATCCCGGTGACCCGGATCGAAGGCAAGTGGAAGATGAGCCAGAACCGCTCCGATGCCGATCGTCTGGGGGTCGCCCAGGGTTATGGAGAACAAGGCGAGGCCGGCCGGGACATGGCCGCGATGGTCGGGGCCGCGGCCAAGCCGGGGCCGGCCTGAAACGAGCCTCGCGGGAACCTCGAGCTCAAGAGCCGAGCGTATAGCGGCCCGACGTGATCCGTCCCTTGCGGCCCATCAGAACTGGGTCGGGCCGACCGATCCGATCCAATTGCGCACCTTGGCGGGATCCGCTTCGTCCATGTAGAAGAAATGGGTCATCACCGGGCTGACCGGCTTCTTGCCGCTGTCGTCCGGTGTCATTCTCACGGTGCCGCGGAAGATCTTGAGCATCGGGCTGTCCCAATATTCGGTCACGGTGTGGAGCGCGGTAAAACCCGTGTCGACAAAGGCCCGCAGACTTTCGCGGATCGTCTCCCGACCGTTCCATTCGGCCACACCGAGCCGGCACGTTGCATCCTCGACGAAGCAATCGAAACCTTCACCGAAGGTCTTGTCGTCGATCTCCTTCCAGAAGGCCATAAGCCATGCGGGAGTCTCTATTTTCGTGAAGGTCATTGTGTTCATCGCAATTCTCTGAAAGATCGAGGTATCGCCGGACTTGAGCGACGATAAGCAAAAACGACAGTCCCGCCGTCCGTCGTGAGCGAAGTAGAGTTCGCGACAGGATTAGTGTTCTTGCCAAACAGCCCTGGAGCGCGGCACGAGACGTGATGTTGCTCCGTCTCGAACGTACTGGCGCTGCAGCACGGAAGACGACGCCATATTGCGCATCGGCTGCGACGTCTCAATTACCTCGCAGGTCATCGGGCGCCTGCGCCTCGACCCGAGAAGCGAAGCGTCGGGATGGTGGACGCTCCGTTGCTTCGACGCTCCGCATCAGCTCGATGTGATGCTGTTCGGTCGCCTCATCGACCGGAAACATGCACTCGATGCGCAGTTCCTGCGCGGCGATCGTCTGCGGCGTCCCGACCGTGGTTATCATCGAGAAATAGTGAAGCAGCCGATCGTCCTTGACGAAGCTGAGCGGTATGACCGGCATGGTGTTCGAGCCTTGGGGCACCTTCCATTCCGTCTTCACGTCCGGATAGGCGAGCAATGCAGAAAGCAGTTGCTTCGTGGTCTCGTCGACGAGGCGCCCGACGGACTCGCGCGTGACCCGTCCCAGCAAGCCTTCCGCGGCCTGTTCCCAATTGGCCAGGAAAGGCCGCATGCCCTCTGGATCGAACATGAGATGAAGAAGATTGCGCCGACCCTCTCGGGCCCTCATGTCGATGAAGCAGTCGAAGAAGCGCAGCGTAGACTCGTTCGCCATGAGCACATTCCAGTAACGGTCCATGACGACGGCAGGAAAGGGCTCGTGCTGGCGGAGCATGCGGTCGAGCGCCTTGGTGACGCTCTGCATCTCAGGCGCGTCCCACGCGGTGTCCGCATACAGGGGCGCGTAGCCGGCCGCGAGCAACAAAGTGTTGCGCTCACGCAGCGGGATGTCGAGCGCCTCCGCGATCGCCATCAGTTTTTCGCGGCTGGGTTCGCTGCGGCCACTTTCGACGAAACTGAGGTGTCGCTGCGACATTCCGGCGTCGAGCGACAGGTCGAGTTGGCTCCTGCCGCGTAAGTTGCGCCAGTGGCGCAGCAATAGGCCGAGTTCATTGGCTCGTGCTCCGCGGGTCTCGGATGGCGCGATAGCTTTCATGCGGTAGGGTCCACGTTCCCGACCATGGAAGGCACCTGCGGTGTCCTTTGATACCGAAGGATGCGAATTCTCACCCATCCTCCTGCTGAGCCGGCCGCGGAACGCGGTCGTGTCGAAGCACGCAGGGCCGATATCGAGGGCCCTGGAGCATCCTTCGACACGACCGCGTTCCGCGGCCGGCTCAGGATGAAGCGCGTAGAACACGAGTCGGTGTTTTCCGCCGTTGGTCTAACACTCCACCTGGGAGGAAGCGACCGTCATGGTACGCGAGCGCATCGAGCGGACAAGGACCTCGCGGGTCATCGTCTCGGCGCGACACCGGGCTGCGAAGACCCGTCCGCGGTCGCGACGTCTCGCGCGACCGACGCTATCGTTTCAGGAACGGCAGCAAGGCCGCCAGGACGTCGTCGGGCCGCTCCTCTTGCAGGAGGTGGCCGCAATCGAGCCCCTGGCCCTGCACGTCGGACGCGACCGCACGCCATGTCGCGAGCACGTCGTAGAGCTGGCCGACCGTGCCCTCGGTGCCCCAGAGCGCGAGCAGCGGCGCCGCCACGCGATACCCCGCTTGCCGGTCGGCACGGTCATGGTCGAGATCGATGGTGGCGGCGGCGCGGTAGTCTTCGCATACGGCATGGATGGCGGCCGGGTCGTCGTAGTGACGCAGATATTCGCGCACCAAAGCTTCGGACGGCACCCCTCGGGTCTTGCTCTGGTGGGCGACGTGGTGGCGGAGGAAGAACTCCGGATCGCCGCCGATCATCCGCTCCGGCAGCGGCTCGGGCTGGATCAGGAGGAACCACCAGAAATAGCGCTCGGCGAAGCGCCGGTCGGTGTGCTCGTACATGTGGAGGGTCGGCGCGATATCGAGGACGGCCAGTCGTTCGACGGCCTGCGGCATGTCGAGCGCCAATCGGTGCGCCACCCGGGCGCCGCGGTCGTGGCCCACCACGGAAAACCGGTCGTGCCCGAGGGCCCGCATGAGGGTCGCGGCGTCCCGTGCCATGACGCGCTTCGAATAGGCCGCATGGTCCGGGCCGGAGCGTGGCTTCGAGCTCTCGCCGTAGCCGCGCAGATCCATCGTCACGACCTGGTGATGTGCGGCCAGCCTGGGTGCCACGGCGTGCCAGGTCGAGAGCGTCTGCGGGTGGCCGTGCAGCAGAAGCAGCGGCGGTCCCTCGCCCGCCGTGCGGGTGTGGATCGCAACGCCCGGCTCGGTCTCGATATGGCGTCGATCGAAGCCGGGCAGGAAGTCCATGCAGGCGCCACTCAAGCGTTGGTGTCGAGCAATCCCTGGGCGAGATAGGTGCGGGCCGACTCGACACCGGGCAGGGCGAAGAAGTAGCCGCCGCCGACGGGCTTGATATATTCCTCGAGCGGCTCGCCATCGAGGCGTTTCTGCACCGCGATGAACCCCTTGTCGAGGTCTGCCTGGAAGCTCGAGAACAGCAACCCCATGTCGAGTTGCCCGGCCTTGGTCAGCCCGTTGGAGTAGTTGTAGGCGCGGCGCAGGATCAGGTTGTCGGCCGTCTCCGCGGTGCGCGGGTTGGCGCGGCGGATATGCGCGTCGAGGGGCACGCCCCTGCCCGCAGGGTCGCCCGCGTAATCGGGAATGTCGTGCTCGCGTCTCTCGCCCAGCGGCGCCCCTTCCGCCTTGTCCCGGCCGATGATGGTCTGCTGCTCCTGCAAGGGCGTGCGGTCCCAGCGCTCGACGAGCGTCCGGATGATGCGCACCACCTGATAGGAGCCGCCCCGCGCCCAGGTCGGCTCCTCGTGGCCCTCCCCGACCCACACGATGCGGTCCATCAGCCCGCCGTCGGCGGCGTCGAGGTTGGCGGTGCCGTCCTTGAACCCGAGCAGATTGCGGGCCGTGTCGCGACCGGCCGCCTTGATGGTGTGGGGCGGGAGAAAGCCGTCCTGCTTCCAGCGGAGCGCCAGAAGATCGGGGAAGTTCTTCAAGAGGTCGCGCAGCGCGTGGATATTGGTTTCGGCCGTGTTGGAATTGAATTGAATCAGGAGGTCGCCGTGGCAGCAATCGGCGTCGAGCGCGTCGTTGGGGAAGCGCGTCATGGCGACGAGCCGCTTCGGGCGCCTGTCGGCCAAGCCGAAGCGATCGTCGAACATCGAGGCGCCGAAGGCCACCGTCATCGCCAGATTGTCGGGAAAACCCTTGGGGCCGAGGAGGCCACTATCGGGAGGCGGCAGCTTCGGGTCGATCGGAGCCGGAGCATTGCCCGACATGAGGGCAGCGATCCGACTCGTCAGCCCTTTCATCAGCCGGACGAGGTCCGGGCGTGATCCGGCCAGGACATCGAAGGAGGCGAGGAGCGACGCGGCAGGTTGGGGCGTGACGATGCCGGCCTGATGGGCACCGTAGAAACTCTGCCGGTCCAGGGTACCGTCGCCCTCGACGACGAGCTTGCGTTCGTCGAGCGAGGCGGCCGCGACGGGCGACAGACCAAAGGCACCACCCGCGAGGCCGAGGCCGATCAACAGGCTGCGCCGGCCAGGGCAGGCCGGCGTTTCGGCCGAGGGTTCGGCGGCGGGTCGAGACACGGCAGGAGGCGATGCCGCGCCCCCGAAGGGGCAGCGACCCAGGCGGGATGTCGTACGATCGTTCATCTGTCCCTCCCTCGCCATGCCCCACCATATGGTCATTCGATGCCGAGGGTCCCGCGCAAAGTCGACAGGTCCTCGGCCAAAGCCGTCACCGGGCCCTTCAACTTGTTGCGATCCTGCGGGTCGAGCTTGTCATAGGACACATAGCCCCCGTGAGGCGCCTTGTATTTGACGAGCACTGCGTCGACCTTGGCAAAATTACCTTTCACCCGCGTCGCGAGCTCGGGATTGCGCTTCACCACGAGGGGATCGAGCAGCGTCACGATCTTCTGGGCGCCGTCGACATTGGCCTGGAAGTCCCAGAGGTCGGTCCGGCTGTAGCGATCTTCCTCGCCGCTGATCTTCTTCGACGCCACTTCCTCGATCAGTTCGGCAGCGCCTCCCACCATGCTCTTCGGCGTAATGGTCAGCGACGACAGGCGCGTCTGCAGGTCCAGCGCGTCGGCCATCAGCTTGTCGGCCATGGGGGCGAGGTCGGCCGTGCTGTTGTCGGCGAAAATGCCCTTCTCGATCCTGTGGAAGCCGAGAAAGGCGGGGTCGGCTGCCTTCTTCTCGAAATCGTCCTCGCGGCTATCCATGCTGCCGTCGAGATCGTTGAACAATTCTGCGATCGGCTCGATGCGCTCGTAGTGCTCATGAGCCGGCGCATAAAGCGCCTTGGCGTCCGCGAGCTTGCCGGCCTTGACGGCATCGACGAAACGCTTGGTCTCGCCGACCATCGCGTCGACTTCCTTCGTGACATAGACCTTGTACTCCGCCAGCGGGCCGACGAGGTCCATCGCCGAGACGGGGGCGGCCTTCGCGGCGGCGGCATCCGTCGTCGTGGCAGCGACCGTCAGTAAGCCCTTGGGATTGCTGAGCAGCCCGCACGTCATCTGGTAGTCACCCGCGTCGAGCGTGGCCGACAGCGTCTGCACGAAACCCGGGATGATGTTTTCCCGCTCTTCGACGACATCGACGCCCTTCAGGATCTCCCATTCGACCGCGCGCTTCGAATCGTTCTTGATCTTGAAGACAGACTTGCCCGGCGGCACCGACACGGAAGCCGGCTCGCAGCCCTTGTCCGAGATCGTCACCGGCACCGGGGCGGCCTCGTCGGCCCGGGCGGGTGCCGCCAGGGTCAGGATCGAGGCTGCCGCACAGAGGGTCGAAACACTGACCGTCCTGTGGGCGGCTTGGCGGATCGTCATGGGTTTGGTCCTGGTTTAGTGTTGGAGCTGGGAGGCCGGGCGTGACGCCGGGATAGCGGCACGGCTCGGGGCGAAAAGGAACCAGAGGGCGGGAACGAGGAACGCCACATAGACCACGACCTCGCCGACGGTCGGCGCGTCCTGGTAGCCGAACATCCCCGTCAGCAGCACGCCGAGGACGCTGTCGCCCGGCAGCACGCCGCTGAGATCGAAAGCCTGGCCCTGCAGCCCGTTCCAGAGACCCGCCTCGTGGAACGCCCGCAGCCCTCCCGCCAGCAACCCCGCCGCCACGAACACGATGAGCGCGCTCGTCCAGCGGAAGAAGCGCCTGAGATCGAGCCGGACACCGCCATAGGTGATGACGGCACCGAAGGCCACGGCCGACAGCACACCCAGCAGGGCACCAACGGGCGGGCCCATGCCGACATCCTGCTGGAAGGTGGCGAGCAGAAAGAAGACGGATTCGAGCCCTTCGCGCCCAACCGCGAAGAACGCCATGGCGACGAGACCGAGAGCTCCGCTCTTGCCCCGGTCCAGCGCCGCATCGACCGAGCCGTGAAGCTCAATCTTGATCGATTTGGCGGCCTTCTTCATCCAGAACACCATGGACGTCAGCACGCCCACGGCGACGAACGCCACCAGGCCCTCGAAGGCTTCCTGCTGCTTTTGCGGGAACTCGGCGCCCGTGACGGTCAGGGCGTAGCCGAGCGCCACGCAGATGACGAGCGCCAGAACCACGCCGAGCCATACGGCCGGCATGTAGCGCGACCGGCCGGTCTGCTTGAGATAGCTCGCAACGATTCCGACGATCAGCGCAGCTTCGATGCCTTCACGCAGCATGATGAGATAGGCGACGAGCACGTTAGCATCCTCTTCAACCAACCCGAACGGCGCGGCCGCGTGCCCCACCTTCGAGACAAGGGCGCCATCCTCGACACATGCGTATCGGCAACGTCGAATTCTGTCGTGCTCTAGAAGGCGCCCAGAGCCTATTCAAGGAAAAACGTAGAAGTAGGCCTGACATTAGAACGGCTGAAAACTACGAAAGCGGCAGATTAGAATGGCTCCGAATGACAGTTTAGAAGAACTTCAAACTGCGGGGCATTCGAAGCGGAGACTATGCCGCGGGACGCAGCCCGAGGACGTGGAACGTGTGAGCGGACAATATCGCTGCAGCAAATCAGTTCGAACACGACGATGCAGTTGAAGTTTGGTCATCATAGGCTGTCATCGGGGGACGCAGCTGAAGACCCCGCGGCGACCGCCGCCGCCCGTTCGCCTCATGACTTCGCCGGAGCGGCACGGACTTCGAACGCGATGGTACAGTTTCGGGCTCTGATGCATGAAACTGCCGGCGATGGCCGGCCCGGTTGCACCCGCAAGGACGCTCGCCAGGAGAGTCAAAACAAAGGTCGTTCTCTTCATGATCCGCTTCTCGAGCCCTGCCGTCCAAGCGTGGACCGCTTCCGGGTTGAACAATCCACATAGGCCCAGCCAGGATCCTCATGGAGGCCGGCGTGTCGTGGTTCCTAATGGTGGAGAGAAACGACGGCTTTCCTCACCCGTCCGGTTTCCAAAGCCGGCATAGCCTGCCAGGCCCGCCCCAAGCCGGAGCGCACGGCCGTCAGACGTCCGGAGCGGATCCCGGCAAGGCATCCCGCGGTGGCCAGGGCGGCATCTCGACCCGATAGGGCACCGAGGCGATCTTGATCCCATGCCGCTCGAAGGCGTCGAGCACGTCGCGGACGATCAGGTCCTTGATGGCGCGGGTGCCGTGGTCGCGCGACATGAAACGCAGGTTCATTTCCAGCCAATTGCTGGTGAGGCGCAGGAACACTCGTGGCGCGAAGTCGAGCCGCTGCAGGTCGAAGCGTCGCTCGAGCGTATGGGCGGCCTCGGGCGAGATCGCCTCGGGGTCGACGGCATGGACCCGTGCCGCGTCGAGCAGGATCTTCTCCACGAGCTTCCGGTCGTCTTCGTAACGGACCGTCACACTCATCTCCTCCCAGATGAACGGAAAGTCGCGGGTGTAATTGTAGACCGGCTCGTCGAAGATCTTGGCATTGGAGACCGTGACGATGCGGCCCGTGAACTGCCGGCTCTTGACCCAGACCGACGGACCGGCGTCGCTTCCGGGCGCCACGCCCATCTCCATCAGGGTCGTCTGCGTGAAGCCTAGCGACAGCACGTCGCCTCGAACCCCGCCCATGGAGATCCGGTCCCCGACGGTGAAGTTATTGCCGCGCAGGATGACGACATAGCCCGCCATGGCCGTGATGACGCGCTGCAGCGCGAAGGCCAGGCCGGCGCTGAACAGGCCGACCGCCGTCGCGAGGCGGGCCGGGTCGTCGAACCAGACCGAGATGAGGCCGAGCAGGATCGACAGGGCCGTGAGGAGGTTCAGAGCCTGCGCGGTCCAGAACCGGGCCTGCCTGGCCCGGGCGCCATCGCCCTGCACGAGGCGGCGCACCAGAGCGCGAAGGGCCGCGCGGGCCAGAAGCACGGCCACGACGAACAGGACGGACAGCAGTAGCCGGCGGCCGTTCTCCTCCGTCACGCCGAACCAATGAACGCCCAGCACTATCACGCAACACCCTTGCCCGACGCGATCGTCACTACCGCATCATAGGGCAGAACGCGCGTCGCGCAGAAGGTCCCCGACCTCGAGCAGTTGCCCTTCAGAGTTGGAGGTGTTCGACCACCTCGACCCGGGTACCCTCGCCCTCGACCGGTACAGGCTGGAGCGGAGCGTCGACTCTCGACATCTGCCCTTCCGTCACGACGCGGTCGTAGGGCTCGCCTTCGGTCTTGACGCGATATTGGAGTTGCGTGCCGACATGCGGCATCCTGGTCTTCACTGTGAAGACGTCGGCCTGGTGGCCCGGGCCACGGGTCGAAAGGGAGAGGGAAACGAGTTCGCCGACGGCGAATTGGTGCGACGCCATGGCGAACCTCACCGTGTTTCGGGATGGGAAGGAGCGTTGGCCGAGACCGGAAGCACGTCGTCCTGACCGACGCCAGGGATCGGGCCACCCTTTGCCACTTCAACGTCGTGCCGCATCAGGATCTTGAGTTCACGGATGATCTGGAGGGTCGAAGGCAGGGCGACCCGCTTGCCGAAGCGCTTCTCTTGGCTCATGGCGTTTCTCTCTCAATCCGCGACAGCCGCGACGGCGCCGTTCGGGCATGACCCGAGGCCGTTATTTCTTGTCTCGCCGGCCCATATCGAGAGGTGGCACCGCAAAGGCCAGGATACAAGCAGAATAAGTGCTTCTCCGACGGCTCAGCTCGAAATCACGCGTGAAAGCCTGTTCGTTTCGACGCCCGCCTGTCACGGCACGAACCTGGGCTTTCGAATTTTATTTTCGTACCTGTGCGATTTAACCCTCGCTATTCCTTACCTTAGCACTCACACTCTGGGAGTGCCAAACCCGACCTCGGGTTCCGGCCCCGGCGCTCTGCCGGACGAAAGATCCTCTCCATGATGTTCCGGCCTCTCCATGATCGTGTCGTCCTCCGCCGCATCGATGCGGAAGAGAAGACCAAGGGCGGGATCATCATCCCGGACAACGCCAAGGAGAAGCCGCAGGAAGGCGAAGTCATCGCGGTCGGTCCCGGCGTCCGGGACGAAAGCGGTCACCTCCAGCCGCTCGACTTGAAACCGGGCGACCGTGTGCTGTTCGGCAAATGGTCCGGCACCGAGGTCAAGATCGATGGCCAGGAACTCCTGATCATGAAGGAAAGCGACGTCATGGGCGTGATCGACGGCGCCGCGTCCGAACTGAAGAAGGCCGCCTGAGCCGGTCGACACTGCAACTCAGCCTCCTCCCGAGCCGGACAGCCATAGTCGGTTGTCGCAGTAGGACGGCTTCCATCCTCCATCCGTTTTGACAAAGAGAGTTCACCATGGCCGCCAAAGATGTCCGCTTCTCCGTCGACGCCCGTGACCGCATGCTGCGCGGCATCGACATTCTCAACAATGCCGTCAAGGTCACGCTCGGCCCGAAGGGCCGCAACGTCGTCATCGACAAGTCCTACGGGGCGCCGCGCATCACCAAGGACGGCGTGACGGTCGCCAAGGAGATCGAACTCTCCGACAAGTTCGAGAACATGGGCGCCCAGATGGTGCGCGAAGTGGCCTCGAAGACCAACGATCTCGCGGGCGACGGCACCACCACCGCGACCGTGCTGGCCGCCTCCATCATGAAGGAGGGCCTCAAGCTCGTCGCGGCCGGCATGAACCCGATGGACCTGAAGCGCGGCATCGACATCGCGGTCACGGCCGTCGTGAAGGATGTGGCGGCGCGTTCGAAGAAGGTCGCGTCCTCGGACGAGATCGCCCAGGTCGGCACCATTGCGTCGAACGGCGACAAGGCCATCGGCGACATGATCGCCGAAGCCATGAAGCGTGTCGGCAACGAAGGCGTCATCACGGTGGAAGAGGCCAAGACGGCCGATAGCGAGCTCGACGTCGTCGAGGGCATGCAGTTCGACCGCGGCTATCTCAGCCCCTATTTCATCACCAATGCCGAGAAGATGCTCTGCGAGTTGGAAGAGCCCTACGTGCTCATCCACGAGAAGAAGCTCTCGTCGCTGCAAGGCATGCTGCCGATCCTCGAGGCCGTGGTGCAGACCGGGAAACCGCTGCTGATCGTCGCCGAGGACATCGACGGCGAGGCGTTGGCCACGCTCGTGGTCAACAAGCTGCGTGGCGGCCTCAAGGTCGCGGCCGTCAAGGCGCCGGGCTTCGGCGACCGCCGCAAGG
>CAXTME010000036.1:0-39230 GCA_964245215.1 uncultured Lichenihabitans sp. | reverse complement strand
GGCTGGCTGCGGGCTCGCGGGCGCTGCCGGAACCGGGGCAGCCGCTGGAGCCACGGGCTCCGCCTTTCCGGCGCGGACGAGGCTGAGATAGAACCCGGCGCGCTGCCGGATCTCGCCGGGCGTCGTCGGGTCGGCCACGATGGTGTCGAGGTCCTTGCCGGCTTCCGTGTCGTCGCCACGTTTCAGCGCCGCGACGGCCAGCATTTCGCGCGCGATATCACGATAGGTCGAGTTGGCATCGGCCAAGGGATCGAGGCGGCGGTGAAGCTCGGCCGCATCAGCCGTATCGACCATGAGGATGCCGGCCCTGAGGGCCGCGACGTCGCGAAGGTCGGAGTCGACCGTCGTGTCGGCCGCTATGGCATCGAAACCCTTGACGCTGCCGGCAGGGTCGGTCTTGCCGAGTTCGCCCGCGGCCCGCAATCGCGCCAGCAGGCGATAGCCGACGGGCCCATCCTTGGCCAGGGCGTCGAGGGCCGGCAGCGAAGCCGCAGGATTATCGCGGGCCTGTTCGACGGCATCGAAGTAGCGATCGCCGGCGGCCTCCGCCTGTTGTTGGCGCAAGTACACGGTGCCCCGCCAAGCCCCCGCACCGGCCAGGATCAGAACGACCGCCAATAACAGGGCAGGCCAGTAACGACCGAGAAATTTGCGAAACTGGTCCTGACGATATTCTTCGTCGACCTCGCGGATGAAATCGGACATCGGATCTTCTTGAAACCTCGTGGCGGCGGAACCTCGACTGCCGCCGTGCGATGACTGGTACGGCGCAGCGACCGGATGGGCTCGACCGCTGCGCGTCATAACAGCTTATCGCAGGCTTTCAGCAAAAAAGACCACTGGGCCCCCGGAGGCTCGCGACGCGGCTCACAGCAGAGCGATCGCCTCGGCCAGGCGCTCACGCTCCTTCAGCCCTGCCTCCTGCCGGGTACGGTTTTTCGCGATCACCTCGGCATCGGCCTTGTCGAGGAAAGCCGGATCGGACAGCCGACGATCGAGCGATTGGAGATCGCCGTCGAGTTTCTTCAGCTCCTTCTCGAGCCGCTGCTTTTCCTTGGCGAAATCGACGATGCCGGCAAGCAGGAGCAGCATCTCGGCATCCTCGACCGACATCCTCACGGCACCGTCGGGCACGGCGGCGGTCTCGTCGATCGCGCTGAGATGGGCGAGACGCTTGAGATGCGGCCCGAAGGTCTGGAGGCGGCGGCGCGTTCCGGCCGATGGCGTCGAGGCCAGCAGCGGAAGCGGCTTGCCGGGGGCGATCTTGAGCTCGTTGCGAACCGAGCGGATGCGGGTGATCAGGGCGATGACGAAATCGACATCGGCGCCACTCTCCCGGCTGACGCGAACGGCGGCGAAATCCGGCAGCTGGGCTGCCGTCAGGGGGACGCCACCCCCGAAACCGTCCCAAAGCTCCTCGGTGATGAACGGCATGAAGGGATTGAGCAGCTGGCAGATCGACCGCAAACACCAGGCGATGACGGCTCGCGTCTCGGTCGCGGCTTCCGGGTCGTCGCCGTTCATGGCGATCTTGGCGAACTCGATGAACCAGTCGCAGAACGTATCGCGCACGAAGGCCTGCAAGCCGAGCGAAGCATCGTTGAAGCGATACTCGTCGAGCGCCAGCGTCGTGGCACGGGCCACATCCACGAGCCCGTTCACGACCCAGGCGTTGATCTCGCCTCTGGGCGCCGGGAGGGCGCTCGCGGCGTCATCCTCGAAGCAGCGGTTCATGGCCGCGAAACGGGACGCGTTCCAGAGCTTGTTGGCGAAGAGCCGCGCTCCGCGGACGGCGTCGACCGACATGCGGATGTCCTGGCCATGGCCGCACATCGTCATCAGGGTGAACCGCGTCGCGTCGGCCCCGTGTTGCGCGATGAGGTCCAAGGGATCGATGACGTTGCCCTTGGTCTTCGACATCTTCTGCCCCGAAGCGTCGCGCACGAGGCCGTGGATGTAGATGTCGCGGAACGGCACGTCGTGGCGGAGCTTCAGGCCCTGCATCATCATCCGGGACACCCAGAAGAAGATGATGTCGAAGCCCGTCACCAGGAGGTCGGTCGGATAATAGCGGGCGAGGTCGGGGGTTTCGTCGGGCCAACCCAGCGTCGCGAACGGCTGCAGGGCCGAGGAGAACCAGGTATCGAGGATATCGGGGTCCCGCTCCAGCACGACGTCGCCGCGGCCGTAATGGGCGCGCGCCGCGTCGAGCGCCTCCTCGGCGGTGTCGGCCACGAAGATCTCGCGGTCCGGCCCGTACCAGGCCGGGATCCCGTGCCCGTACCAGAGCTGCCGGCTGATGCACCACGGCTTGATGTTGTCCATCCAGCGGAAGAACACGTTGGCCCAGTTGCCCGGCACGAACCGCGTGCGGCCGTCGCGGACCGCGGCCGCGGCTGCAGCCGCCAGATCCGTCGTCTGCAGGAACCATTGTTCCGTGATGCGGGGCTCGATGACGACCCCGGAGCGATCGCCGAACGGCTGCGCGACAACCTTGGGCTCGATCTTCTCCAGCGCGCCAAGAGCCTCGAGGGCCGCCACGACGTGGTCGCGCGCCTCGAAACGGTCGAGGCCGCGAAACGCCTCGGGCACGGCGTCGTTCAAGCGCGCGTCCGGCGTCATGACGTCGAGCGGCTCAAGCCCATGCCGGAGCCCGACCTCGTGGTCGTTGAAGTCATGTGCCGGCGTGATCTTGACGGCGCCCGTCCCCTGCTCCGGGTCGGCGTGCTCGTCCGCGATGATCGGGATGGTGCGCCCGGTCAGCGGCAGCACGACGCGGCGGCCGATCAGGTCCTTGTAGCGCGGGTCCTCGGCGTTCACCGCCACGGCCTGGTCGCCGAACAGCGTCTCGGGACGGGTCGTCGACACCGTGATGCCGCGGGACGGGTCGTCGGCCAGCGGGTAGCGGATGAACCAGAGGTGCCCTTCGACCTCGCGCGTCTCGACTTCGAGGTCCGAGATGGCGGTGCGGAACTTCGGATCCCAATTGACGAGGCGCGAGCCCCTGTAGATCAGCCCCTCGCGGTAGAGCTGGACGAAGACCCGCACCACCGCGCGGGTGATGTCGGGATTGAGGGTGAAGCTCTCGCGCGACCAATCGGGCGTGCAGCCGAGCCGGCGCAACTGCCCCTGGATGGCTCCCGCCGACTGGTCCTTCCACGTGGCGGCCCGTGCGAGGAAGGCCTCGCGGCCGAGCGTGAAACGCGTGTTGTTGGTCTTGGCGAGTTCACGCTCGATGACGAAATGGGTCGCGATGCTGGCGTGGTCGGTGCCCGGCAACCAGAGCACGTCGAAGCCGCGCTGGCGCTTGTTGCGCACCACGACGTCCTGCAGCGTCATGTCGAGCGCGTGGCCGATATGGAGCTGGCCCGTGACGTTGGGCGGCGGCATGACGATGCTGAACTTCGGCTTCGGGGAGGCCGCGTCGGCCCGGCCGACGTTCGCGTCGAGCCACCGTGCGACGAGCTTCGGCTCGATCGCATCCGGATCGAAATGAGGAGGAAGGCTCGTCTCAGCAGTCATCACGCAAACTCCGATTCCGCGGCGCCCTCGGAACACGCGGATCGATGGCCAGGCTCAAGGGTTCGGGGCGCAATAGCAGATCGCCGGAGTCTTCGCAGCCCTGAATGCCGATCTCGACCGGCGATGCCGCCGGCGGCCAAGCCAGGCGTTCACTTCCCCTTGTACCAGCGACACTGCCGGTCCACGCAGCGTGCGCCAACGAAGACCCTCGATCTTCACGGTCTACCGGTCCACCCTCCCACGTTTCATCGCACATAGCTGCCGCCGTTCAGGTCGAGTGTCGCGCCGTTGATCGACCGCTGGGAACTGCGCATCGCGAAGGCCACCAGCTCCGCGATCTCCCGAGGCTCGGCCATGGTGCCGATCGGGATATCGCCGACCGCCGCCGCGAGGCCGGACTGCGCCACGAAAGCCTCCGCCATGTCGCTCCGCACCCACCCCGGCGCGATCGACACCGCGATGACATCGTCGGCCCCGAAGCTGCGCGCGATGGATTTCGTGAGGTTGTTCAAGGCGGCCTTGCTGGCCCCGTACGGGATGGCATCGGCCACGTAGCCGCGCTGCCCGGCACGGCTCGCCAAGCTGACGATGCGGCCTCCGCCATGCTCGCGGAAGTGCAGGATGGCGGCCCGGCAGAGATCAGCCGCCGCCAAAACGTTCACCTGCATCTCCCGCCGCCACGCCTCCTGCCAGGCAGAGAGGTCGGCATCGATGGCGATCGTAGTCCGGATGCCGGCGTTGTTGACGAGCCCGTGGACACGGCCGACCGCCGCCAAGGCTTCTTCCCACAGCCGAGGAGCACCCGCCGGATCGGAGAGATCGGCGACCAGCAGGGCGCCGGTTCCGCCGACGCGATCGCAGAGGGCCTCGGCGGCCTTCCGGTTTCGGCCGTAATGGATGATCGGAAAGGCACCGTCCTCGACCAGCGCCTCGACAATGGCGGCGCCGATGGCCCCCGAAGCCCCGGTTACGAGGATGTTCTGGCCGGTCAGCGGCTTTGGCGGCATCATGCACGATCTCCCGGCGGGACGGAGTGTCGACCATCATGGGCGTGAAACGCCCGCAAGCAGCAGAGCGCTCGGATCGCGGCCCTCGCGGCACTCAGCTCACCCGATCGTCCTGCTTCCGGCTCTCGATCTCGTCCAGGACCGCCTCCGGCGCGACGTCCCGTTCCAGTTCCTTCAGGTCAGGCCGTTTTCCTTCGACGTCGACCCCCATCTTCTCGGCCATGGCGATCGTCAAGGTAAGGAGCCGTGTGATCTCGTGCTCGGAGAGCATGTTGATCTGCAGATCGAGGTCGGCACGCTTCTCGGCCGTTGCCGAGGCGCGGTTCTGACTGATCAGCACGAAGGTCGAGAGGAAGATCGCCTCGACCGACGCTTCGGTGGCGAGGATGACGAAGCTCGAGTCCCAGGGTTTTACTCCCGGGATGACGCCGACGTTGCAGACGACCCAGACCGAGAACGCAACGAGGTGGATGTAGACGAACGCCATGCTCCCGGTGAACCGGGTCACGGCATCGGCGACGCGCTGCTGGGTACTGGCGCCCTTCTCCTCGCGGCGGCGCCTGTCGTCCAGGGCCGAAATGTTGCGGTCGAGAACGGAAGCGAGGTTGGCGGCGCTCGGCGGAGGAACCGTGGGACCTGACGAGAATGATCTTGGGTTCATTGCAACTCCAGCGACGGACCAAGCCGGCACGCTGCCTGGATCCGGACCTGCAACGGAGAAGACGCAGCCGAAGTTGCGCGGCGCCCGCCCTCTGCTTCAAGGCGGTCGCGCGCGCCTTTCAGACCGGAATGTCGAGCACCGCCTTGGTGGCGCCGATCCGGGCATAGCGATCGAGCGTGGCGCGGATCATCGGAATGATGTCGGGCACGGTTTCGGCCACCTGGTAGCGGACCTCGGCAGCCGGGCGGATGAACCCGTTCTGCCGCATATGCGCGATGAGGGAGAGGAGCGGGCGCCAGAAACCCGCGATGTCGGCGATCACGACCGGCTTCGCATGGCGATCGAGCTGCACCCATGTCATCTGCTCGACGAGTTCCTCCAGCGTACCGATCCCGCCCGGCAGCGCCACGAAAGCGTCGGCGCGCTCGAACATGAGGCGCTTTCTCGTATGCATGTCCGGCACGACGATCATCTCCTGCGCGCCATCGAGCATGCGCTCCTTGTCGCGCAGGAAATCCGGGATGATGCCCGTGACCTGGCCGCCGGCGGACAGCACCGCGCGAGCTACCGCCCCCATCAGGCCATTGTTGCCGCCGCCGTAGACGAGGGCGAGCCCGGCTTCGCCGATGGCGACGCCCAGGGCTTCCGCTGCCGCCAGCATGGCGGGATCAGTTCCGTCGCTCGACCCACAATACACGCAGATTGATTTCAGATTGCTCATGCGGCGAGGTTAACACGCGGGTCGGAGACGCGGTCAAGCGTCGAGGGTGCGGCGCACCATGCACCTTCATCCTGCAAGGCGCCCCCTAGGCGGGACGCATCCCCGACGCGGCGAAGCGAAGCGCGGGACAAGTTCGGCGTGGGCAACCAATGCGCGGACGCGAAGCCGATATGATATGAGCCGAACCAACGTGCCCGTCCGAGAAAGCCGCAAGTCCTCAATGCTCGATACCACCTCAGCCGCGGCGCAGGGCTCCTCGGCGGTTCGCCCCGAGGCGCAAGCTTCGCTGCTCGGCACCATTCGCCAGCTCTGGCCCTACATCTGGCCCCGGCAGCGCGCCGACCTGCGCCGACGGATCTATGTCGCGCTCGTCTTGATGGTGGCCGCGAAGCTCGTCACCGTCGCGATCCCCTACTCGTTCAAATGGGCTACCGACGCCCTGGTAGGGCGCGAGGATGTCGGGGTACATCACCTGCCGGCCCTTCTGGCAGGCCCGGTCGCCCTGACCTTGCTGTATGGCGTGCTGCGTATGGTGATGGCCCTGCTGACGCAATGGCGCGATGCCCTGTTCGCCTCCGTGGCCATGCATGCGGTGCGGCGCATGGCCTACGACGTCTTCGTTCATTTGCACGAGCTGTCGCTGCGTTTTCACCTCGAGCGCAAGACCGGCGGTCTGACGCGCGTGCTCGAACGTGGCCGCAACGCCATCGAGACCATCGTCCGCATGATCATGCTGACGGGTGTGCCGACGGTCGTCGAATTCATCCTCGTGATGGGCGTCTTCCTGTTCCAGTTCGATTGGCGCTACGCGGTCGCGGTCGGCGTGATGATCGCGGCCTATATGCTGTTCACGACGCTCGCGACCAACTGGCGCATCACGATCCGCCAATCGATGAACGAAAGCGACCAGGACGCCAACACCAAGGCGATCGACAGCCTGCTCAATTTCGAGACGGTGAAGTACTTCGGCGCCGAGGCGCGCGAGGCGAGCCGCTACGACGTATCGATGCAGCGCTACGAGAAGATGAGCGTGCGCACCTATGTGTCCCTGGCGGTGCTGAACGCCGGGCAGGCCGTGATCTTCTCGGCCGGGCTCGCGGTCGTCATGGCCATGAGCATCGCCGGGATCAGGGCCGGGCGGAACACGGTGGGCGATTTCGTCCTCATCAACGCCATGATGATTCAACTCTACCAGCCCCTCAACTTCATGGGCCTCGTCTATCGCGAGGTGAAGCAGGCCATCATCGATATCGACATGATGTCGAACATCCTGGGTCAGAAGCCGGAGGTCGAGGATCCGCCGAATGCGAGCGCCCTGGTGGTGGGCGAAGGGCACCTCCGGTTCGAGAACGTCTGGTTCCGCTACGATGCGCGGCGCGAGATCCTGAAGGGAGTCTCGTTCGACGTACCCCCGGGCAAGACCGTGGCCGTGGTGGGACCCTCGGGGGCCGGGAAATCGACGTTGTCTCGGCTGCTGTTCCGCTTCTACGAGCCCTATAGCGGACGCATCACCATCGATGGGCAGGATATCGCGGCCGTCACTCAGGCTTCGCTGCGCGACGCGATCGGCATGGTGCCGCAGGACACGGTGCTGTTCAACGATACGCTCGGCTACAACATCCGCTACGGACGCTGGGCCGCGAGCGAGGCCGAGGTGGCGGAGGCTGCCAGCCTCGCACAGATCGACGGTTTCGTGGCCACGGTTCCGGAAGGCTATGGCGCCCAGGTCGGCGAGCGCGGCCTGAAGCTCTCGGGCGGCGAGAAGCAGCGCGTCGCGATCGCGCGCACGATCCTCAAGGCTCCGGCGATCCTGGTCCTCGACGAAGCGACCTCGGCCCTCGACACTTTTACGGAACGCGAGATACAAGACGCCCTCGACAGGGTCTCGCGCGGCCGCACGACGGTCGTCATCGCCCACAGGCTGTCCACAGTGGTCGGAGCGGACGAGATCCTTGTCCTCGACAAGGGGATCATCGTCGAGCGCGGCACGCACGACGGCTTGCTCGCCCAGCGAGGGGTCTATGCCGCGATGTGGAGCCAGCAGCGCGAAGCCGAAGCAGCGGCCGAGGCGCTTCGCCGGATCGACGATGGCGCGGGGTCGGTTCGGGTCAGGATCGAAGTATGAGATTTTGCGACAAGGCGAGCGCGCGACGGGCGGAGAGCAGGGTGGCGAAGGTGAAGATGGTCGGGTCGGGTCAGCGGGCGGGTAACGTCGCATGTCTGTGATCAGAAGCATGCGCCAGCAGGTGGCACCGGTCCATCCCGAGGGCTACGTCTTCGTGGCGGGCTTCGCGGTGGCGGCTTTGGCACTCGACTGGCTCTGGAGCCCGCTCGGCTGGATCGGCTTCATCATCACGGCATGGTGCATCTACTTCTTCCGCGATCCGAAGCGCGTGACGCCGCTGCGCGAAGGCCTCGTGGTGTCGCCGGCCGATGGCACGGTGTCGTCGGTGGGATTCTTCGTCCCGCCGCCCGAGCTCGGCCTCGGCGACCGGCCCATGCAGCGGATTTCGGTCTTCATGAGCGTATTCGATTGTCACGTGAACCGGGCGCCGGTCACGGGCCGGATCGTCAAGATCGCCTACAAGCCCGGGCTTTTCCTCAACGCCGATCTCGACAAGGCGAGCGAGGATAACGAACGCTCGAGCATGCTGCTCGAAACGAGCCTCGGCCGCATCGGCGTGGTGCAGATCGCCGGCCTCGTGGCGCGCCGGATCGTGTCATTCGTCCGCGAAGGCGAGACCATCGGGGTGGGTGACCGCTTCGGCCTGATCCGGTTCGGCTCCCGCCTCGACGTCTATCTGCCCGATAGCATCCGTGTCATGGTCGGGATCGGGGCGACCGCCATCGCGGGCGAGACCGTTCTGGCCGACGTCAAGGCCAGCGAAGCGCCACGCAGCTTCAAGGCAGGGTAGGAACCTTAAGACGGTGACGATGTCGTTGGAGACCGATGCAGCGCCGGCCGGCCTCGACGCCCCTCGCTGTAGCCTACCGCTCGAGGCTGCCGCGATCGTTGAACTTTCGCCCGAGGCGCTCGACGCGATCCTCGGACCTGAAATGAGAGCGGCCGCGCAAGGCATCTCGGATTGGCTGATCCGCCACGCCCGCGACACGAGCCTCGCCGTCACCATGATCGGCCAGTTGTGCGATCGCTTGGTGGCCATCGGTGTGCCGCTCGACCGTTACGGCTCGTCGACGGAAGTGCTGGATGCGGAACACGATGCCGTCGCCCGGCTCTGGCTGCGCGGCCAGGGCGTCACCGAGCGCACCTACGTCCGCGATGGAGAGGATCTCACCTATAAGACGTCCCCCTTCTTCGAAACCGCCGAAACCGGTCGCCCCGTCGAACTCTGGTTGCCGACGACCGACGATGAGCGATTCGGTATCGTGGCCGAGCTCAAGGCGGAGGGCTTCGTCCATTACATCTGCATGCCCAATGTCCTGATGAATGGCGGACACGGCTGGGTGACGTTCGCGACCAGACGGCCGACCGGGTTCTCGCGCCAGGATATCGCCGTGCTGGCGCGCATCCTGCCCGCCATCGCGATCCTGATCGACATCCGTTCGACGTGGCTCTCGCTCGACAAGCTGTTGCGAACCTATGTGGGGGACGAACCTCACCGGGCCATTCTGCGGGGCAATACGAAACGAGGACAGGTCTCGACCATTCGCTCGGCCATCCTGTTCGCCGACATGCGCAATTCCGTCGGCTACACGATCGACCTCGACGCCGTGTCGGCGGTCGGCGTCTTTAATGCCTTCTTCGATTGCATCGTGCCGGCGATCGAGCGCCGGCATGGCGAAGTCCTGAAGTATATCGGAGATGGGCTGCTGGCGATCTTCCGGGACAGCAAGGCGGGAGGCGAAGATGCCGCCGATCGAGCTCTCGCGGCGGCCACCGAGGCCCTCGAAGTGTTGCAGAAGCGCAATCAATCCCACCCTGCCGAGCCGCCGATCGAGGCCGGCATGGCGCTTCACTATGGCGAGGCCGCCTACGGCAATATCGGCTCCGGGATCCGGCTCGACTTTACGGTCATCGGCAAGGATGTCGCCCTCGCGAGCCGGATCGGGGGCGTGAACCGAACGCTGAGCCAACCGGTGCTGATGTCGAGCGCCTTCGTCGAGCGCCTGCATGGCCCGAGCGAGCGCGTCGGTGTCTTCTCGGCGCGTGGCTTCAAAGACCCCATAGAAGTGTTCCGTCCGACAACGCCACGGATCGACTCGGCGTTGGCCCGCCACCGGGTGGGCGAGAGGTCTTGATGATCGACGACACCAAGCCGGGCGAGAGCGCGTTGCGCGCGTCGATGCTCCAATACCAGGCGCCGCGCCGTCGCCGCTTCCGCCATGTCCCGTTGCGGATCGTCCTGCCCAACCTCATCACGCTCCTGGCGCTCTGCCTGGGCCTGACGGCGATCCGTTTCGCCACCGAAGGATCTTTCGAGAAGGCCGTTTTCGCGATCGTGGCGGCGGCCTTCTTCGACGGTCTCGATGGCCGTTTGGCCCGCGCCCTCAAGGGAACGACGCGGTTCGGGGCCGAGCTCGACTCGCTCGCCGACTTCGTCGGGTTCGGGGTCGCGCCGGCGCTGACGCTCTACTTCTGGAACATGCACGATATCAAGAGTTTCGGTTGGTTCGCCGCCATGGTGTTCGCGATCGCCACGGCGCTTCGTCTGGCGCGCTTCAATGTCGGGATCGACGACCCGGACAAGCCGACGTGGAGCTCGCATTTCTTCACCGGCATGCCGGCGCCCGCAGGAGCCATCGTGGCGCTCCTGCCCCTCTACCTGCACCTGTCGGCGCTTGGCCTCGTCTTCGACGATCGGATGGTGGCCGTCGAGATCGTCTATCTGCTGTGCATCGCGGGCCTCATGGCGAGCCGCATCCCGCACTTCTCAGGCAAGTCCATCGGACGCGTGCCGCGCGAGCAAGTCATCCCGATCCTGTTCTGCGTCGCAGTTCTGGTCCTGTTGCTGATCACGTTTCCCATGGAGGTCCTCGCGGTCCTGACTCTGGCCTTTGTAGGCCTGATCCCGCTCAGCATCGCGTCTTATCGCCGATATCAGCGGCGCGACGAAGAGCGAAGTCGGGGGGCGGCCGGTGAGAGGGTCGGACCCGTCTCGTGACAGGCATTTGCTCTAAGCAGACTCTCACAAGTCTGCTTAGACTTAAGATTCGAAGCAGCGTTGATTTTGCTCTGAAAAGCCAAATCAATCGCGGCTTTCGCCACGCAAGGCTGCTTAGGTCTTGGTCAGCCGCACGGCATTGCGCCGGACGCGGCGACGCGCTGGGCGCGCCGTTGCTTCTGCGATCGCCATGAGATCGTGGAAAGCGTCACGCGGCGCAGGCCTCGCGATCCTCTTCGACACGATGCGGGCCGTCGCGGTGGAGCCTGCGACGAAACCCTCCGCAACCGCCGCGACCTTCTCGGCCACCATGCGCCGGGATTCGGCCGGGTTCATGCTGCCCTGCATCAACTGAGGCACGCGCACCGAAAGGGTCGTAGCCGTGGCCACCCCCGCGGTGAAGAGGTCGGTCCAGGCGGACACCAGTGCAAAGGCCTTCTTGGGTCGTCTAGGCATCTGTCCACTCCTCGTCCGGCATCCCAGGGCGCCTTCAGATCTCGTCGCACGACCCGCCACTCTGAGGAACGCGGACACGGGCGCTGAATTCCGTGGGAACCCTTACCGGATGGCTCCCGCATCCCCATCCTCTGTTTCCAAATGCGAGGTTCTCGATTAGGGTCCGCGCGCAAACGGCCAAGGCCTGGTTGGGGCCTGCGGCATCGCACCGTGGAGGATATCCAGGGCGCTCGAAAGATCGGATCATATGGCGAAGGAAGAACTACTCGAATTCCCCGGTACGGTGACGGAACTGCTGCCCAATGCGATGTTCCGGGTGAAGCTCGAGAACGAACACGAGATCACGGCCCATACGGCCGGCAAGATGCGCAAGAATCGGATCCGTGTGCTGACCGGCGACCGCGTCCTCGTGGAAATGACCCCCTACGATCTGACCAAAGGCCGGATCACCTATCGGTTCAAGTAGCCGGCGCGTGGTCGGACTTCTCCGGCCCAGGACCCTCGCGGGTGCCGAGCCTCCGAAGCTGGTGCTGGCTTCGGCCTCGCCTCGCCGCTTGGCTCTGTTGCAGCAGATCGGCATCGAGCCCAACGCCCTCCTTCCCGCCGACATCGACGAAACCCCCACCCGGGCCGAACTCCCGCGCAGTCTCGCGGCCCGCCTTGCGGTTGAGAAGGCCGAAGCCGCATACGCCGTCGCTGCGAAGCGGAACGATCTCGGTCCGTGCTTCCTGCTCGCGGCCGATACGGTGGTGAGTGTCGGTCGCCGCATCCTGCCCAAATGCGAGACCCAGGACGAGGCCGGGGATTGTCTGCGCCTCCTCTCGGGTCGCGCACATCGCGTCTATACCGGAGTGACCCTGGTGACCCCGAAGGGGACGCGGCGCCACCGCCTCGTCGAGACTCGCGTACGGTTCAAGCGGCTGTCGCAGGGCGAGATCGAGGCCTATCTGTCTTGCGACGAATGGCGCGGCAAGGCGGGCGGTTATGCGGTCCAGGGGCGAGCCGGTAGTTTCGTGGTCAAGTTGATTGGCTCCTATTCGAGTGTCGTGGGACTCCCACTCTATGAGACGCTGTCGCTTCTCGTCGGCGAAGGCTTTCCGGCCCACCAAGGCGCGGCGGCCCGCACCTGAAGCGCGGCGGCTCCATCGGCCAGCAAGTCATGGGTTCGCGGCTGATTGCGAAGAGGCGAACGTGATGCACAAAGCCGCGAACGATAATTCCGGGCCGGTCGAACGACCAAAGAACGATGCGCCGGCACGAAAGTGTCCGATCTGCGGAAAGCCGGCCACGATCGAGGCGAAACCCTTCTGTTCCAAACGCTGCGCCGATGTCGACCTGCATCGTTGGCTCGGCGAAGGATACCGCGTTCCGGCAAGCCGCGATGACGACGCCTCCGAGGTCGAAGAGGACTCTTGACCGTGCCGTCAGGGCGCCGCGTCGTGGACAGTCCTCAAGCCTTGCCGACCGTCAATCGTCGTCGGAATCCTGGTTGGGTTTTGCAGTTTGAGGTTTCGAGAAGACGGCTTGGCACCCCGCGCTCAACTGCGGCTTGTTCCGCTTCAGGCAACTCACGATGGTGTCTTCATCCGGAATATACTGGCTACACAGGCGATAGACGTCCGGCGTGCAAGCCAGTTGATCTTCTGCACTGCCACTGTGATCGGCAAAGGATGCGGTCGAGAATGTAAGTGCGCAGGCGAGCGTGATGATAGCTGTTTTGTTCACCGGGTAGAGGCCTTCCTGTAGCAGCGTTTTGCGACGCGGGTGCCGCGGTCGACGCAGGTGCCGCACCAGATGATCCTGCTCAGCAATCAGGGTCTCCGTAAGGCGAGTGCATCACTGCCACAGCGCGCCGCGGCAGAAAATGAGCCGTCCGTCGGTCATGCTTTCAGAATGCTGAATCGCCAGACACCGGCTTCGCCCGTGCTGGCGAGCAGCGTATCGCCGGTCTCGCGGAGAAGATGTGGAAGGTCGATCACGGCCAGTGGGTCGGTACTCAGGACTTCGAGCCGAGTTCCGGGCGGAAGGCCTGACAACGTACGGCGCGTCCGCAGCACCGGCATGGGGCATTTGAGGCCGCGAAGATCGAGTTCTCGGGTGATCGGAACGTCGCTCATGTCGTTAGGCCACCCTGCCTTGCGTAGGGGACGTGCCTCTTCCGAAGCCGAATGTCGACTGAAACGCATGTCCAGGCGGAAGATGCGACGTTTATCGGACGCCGATGCAGCCGAATAAGAGGCGCGGGCGCCCCAGACCGGCAGGGCTCAAAGAAGGCGACCCGGCGGAGCTTGCAGCCGAGGCTCCGCTCTTCGCCACGAGGTCCCCCGCGCGGGGAAGTCGTCAGCACGAAGTTTGCGGGGGATCTTGTCCGATTTTGTCCATCACGCATCGTCACCTATGAGCGGGTGCAAAGCGCTGGACAACCCACGACACCCTTCTTATAACGGCGCGGGTTCCGACCCTTCGCAAGGTCGATACCGCCCAGGTAGCTCAGTTGGTAGAGCATGCGACTGAAAATCGCAGTGTCGGTGGTTCGATTCCGCCCCTGGGCACCATAGCGCTCTAATCGATGTAAGATTAGACGGCCGCGCGTGGCCGATTGATCGGCCTTCGATGCGCGTTCGAGAGTCTCTTCTGTTCCGAGTGGAATAACCTCGACGAAGTGACCGCTTACCGCCCGTAGGGACCGTAGGGCACCTTGAGCGGGCTACACCCGTAAGAATAGCGTTCGACGAGGCTTGGGCTGCAATGGCGTGACTCGCGGTCGATGCCCGGAAAGCGTGACGATCGAGACCGTCCGGCTCCGACGACGAAACGGTCGGAACCAAAGCCCCGGTCGCCATTGAACCCGCCGGCCCGGCCCATGCCGGTGCTCCCTGATCTGCCCGCACCTCCCGATCCGCCAGCCCCGCCGCCATGACCGCCCCCGCCTCCGCCCGCGGCGACAGAAGGCGAGAGGCTGGATGCACCGATCGCTGCTGCCAATGCGGCGCTCATCGCAACGTTGCGGAATGCGTTCGACTTCATCTGCAGCGCTTCATCATGACGAACAAATCTGTTTCGCGGTCTTGCAGCGTGAGTCCGCCGTGCGGCCGGGCTGCGCTCATTGGGTTGACGTAATATGCCGATAACAGCGCTGCCAGTTGGCGAGATCTTGCGTCGCAGGGTCTTTGGGGTCGGCATCCCATCCGGCTTCGGAGGGTTATCTCCAGGAGCAGGTCTCGCGTTGCCCGAAGTTGCAAGAATGGAGACGGCGCATGGTCCGATGGGTCGCAACGATCATTTGCCTGTTCGGGATGGCCCGTTCGGTCCAGTCATCTGCCCTCGACGACAGCGTCGACCGCTACCTGACGGTATGGGCCAACAACGCGCGGGTCACGCCGATGGCAGTGGCGCATTTCTATGCTCGAAGCGTCGACTATTACGGCAAGCCGATGACCAACGGCGCGGTCTATCGCGATAAGATCGCTTATATCCGACAATGGCCCGTGAGGCGGTACGATGTCGTTCCGGGATCGGTGGGCCAGACCTGCGATGCCGTCAACATGCATTGCCATGTCACCGCTATCCTGCGGTGGTCGAAAGCGAACAGGGAGCGGGGACGTGCCATCCAGGGCGCCAACACCATAACTCTCGACCTGGTTCGCGAGTCGGGCGGGCTGAAGATCGCGAGAGAGAGCGGCACGCCGGTCGTCAGCGCATCCTGCAGCGGAACCGGCGCCAACCGGGTATGCGCTGGGTTTCGTTGAACGCGAGGCTCCGGGGGCCGTGCTCAGGACGCTCTCGAGCAGATCGCGCTCGTCTGATCGCCTGGGACATCGGCCGACGGGCTGAAAGCGTATCTCTGATCGCAGACCCTGACCTGCGGCGGGAGTTCCGTGGCGTCGAAAAGGTCGCTCCCGGCCTTCAGCATGGCCCAGAACGGCACGTTGGGGTCGTCCTGATGGCGCGCCATGTTGGCCTCCGTCATCCGAAACGGGAAGGCTTGCAGCTGGATAGCGGGTTGTCCGGCGTCGAAGGCCTGGTAGGCGAGCCCGTAGATCTCCTCGATCTGTTCGTTGGTCATGGCGTAGCAGCCGACCGACCGGCAACCTCCGTGCACCATCAGCGAATCGCCCGTCCGGCCCAGCGACCGGTCGTAGGCATTGGGATAGCCGATATTGAAGGCCAGATACTCGCGGGAGTGCGGATTCATCTGTTGCGGGCCGACCTCGTAGAAGCCCTCGGGCGCCTGGTGATCGCCTTCCGCCTTCTTCGGGCCGAGCCCTCCCGAATAGCGGCAGATCGCATAGGTCTTGAGGAGCTGGAAGCGGCCCGAGCGATCCTGCTTCCAGACCTCGAGTGCGTTCTCTTCCTTGTAGATGCGGATCAGGATCGGCGCCGTTCGATCCATCTGGTGTTGTGCCATCAGCTCGTAGGTGGCCGGGTAGACCGTTCCGGTCCTGACCTGTTCGATCTCGCCCGCGCAGCCCGCCAGCAACAGCATGGCCAAGACGATCGAAGCGATCTTTGCGCGACGGAACACAGACACTCGCGTCAAATCCGAAACCACTTGCACCGGCCGGCCGTGGAGGACAGAGCTTGCCCGCCGATCGCAGGGGCAATGTGGCGGCAAATCCTTAGCGGCTTGTAAATCCAGGCCACGATGGCGACACCCAGGAGACAGGATGGTTTTCGGTTCGACTCTGGCAGCCCAGCGAATGATCGCCGATGGAATAGGGGTCGCGACGGCTCTGATCTGGTCCTACCTCCTGCTGGGTCGAGGGGGATTTTGGAACATCCGGGAAGCCGCGTCGATCCAAGGCGTCCCGGCCTCGGCCGCCGTGGTGGCCGTCATCCCGGCCCGCAACGAGGCCGCCGGCATCGCCGGCACGGTCTCGTCGCTGCTCGGCCAAATGCACGAGGGGTCGCTCGACATCGTCCTGGTCGACGACCATTCGAGCGACGGAACGGCTGACCTGGCCCGCGCGGCGGCGCGCGCACTCGGAGCCGAAAGCCGCCTCGACGTCATCGCGGCCCGGGCGCTGCCGCCCGGCTGGACCGGCAAGCTCTGGGCCGTCAGCGAGGGGCTCGCACGGGCGCGCGAGAAGCCGGCTCATTTCTACCTCCTGACCGACGCCGATATCGTGCACGCGCCCGACAATGTCTCGAGCCTCGTCAAACGGGCGCGCAAGGAGGACCTCGACCTGACGTCGCTGATGGTCCGGCTCTCGACCGAGACCACGGCCGAGAAGGCCTTGATCCCGAGCTTCGTGTTTTTCTTCTTCATGCTTTATCCGCCTCGCATGGCGGCAGATCCGCGGTCCCGAGTCGCGGGCGCGGCCGGAGGCTGCATGCTGGTTCGTCCCGCTGCCATCGAGCGTATCGGCGGGATCGCGGCGATCCGCGGGGCCTTGATCGACGACTGTGCTCTGGCGGCAGAGATCAAGCGGAGTGGCGGGCGGATCCGACTCGATCCCTCCCGTACGACGAGGTCCAGTCGGGTCTACGACTCGGCGGGTGAGATCTGGTCGATGATCGCCCGCACGGCTTTCACGCAGTTGCGCTACTCCTGGCTGCTGGTGTCGGCGACCATGCTGGCAATGGCTTTGACCTATGCGGCACCGCCGCTCCTCACCATCCTGGCGACCGGACTGGCGCGTTGGCTGGGTTTCGGCGCGTGGCTCGCCATGGCGTTCTGCTTCGTGCCGACGGCGCGGCTTTATGATCGCCACCCGGCATGGGGCGTGGCTCTGCCCGTCATCGCCATGTTCTACGCCGCCGCGACCCTGGCGAGTGCCATCGCGTATGGACGGGGCCGCGGAGGACGATGGAAGGGCCGGGTTCAGGCGGCGCGATGATCCAACGTCAGGCCACCATCTCGTGATCGGCGTGGAAGGCCCCGTGATCGTAGACCCTGACGACGTCGGTCGCCGCGTCGCGCGTGACCCACTGCCCGTTCCGTACGGTGCGGACGCCGACCGGGGTTGGCACGTCGACCCCGTCGGCCAGCTTCGACAGGGTCGACTTCGGAATGGCAAGGGCCGCCCGGAAAGCGGCTTCGGAACCGTCGAAGCGAAAGGCTTCGACCAGGGAGGCACGACGACGGAAACGCATGGGGCACCTTCGACGGACGGAAACGCGTGTTGGTCGCGGATCCAAAGTGTAATTGACCCGGCAACAGTGCGTTATGTCGGCACTCGGGCACAGGGCAGATCATCTTTGCGGTAAACGGCCGCCGTCGCGGCTGCTCGATGGACTAGACCTGATGCAAGACATGCCCTCATTTCGGGACGAGGAGCGTTTGTTCGGCGCCGAGATGCCGCGACAAGGACGCGAGCCGCCCGGCATAGTCCGACCGCACCTTGGCGAAATGAGCAGCGTCGAGACCTGCGGGATCTCTCGCGCGGTACCCCGCCTGCGAGAGGCGGTTCGACAGGCCCGCCACGGCATCGGGCGTCGGGACATCGACGTCGTCGGCATCGAGCTTGAGAAGATCGCAGAGGTGAGCCACCGTCCGAGATCCGGCACGATGCATCAGAGCGGCGGTCCCCGACGACGGCTCCTCGGTCAGTTCCGAGACGATGGCGGCGGCGTCGAGGACGGCGTGCAGGGCCGAGAGCCAGTCGCTTTCCGCATCGACCGAATGGAAATAGACGAGGACCGGAAACGAGACGTGGCTATGAAGGATGGCCGCTGACCAGTCGCGCCACTCCTTGAAGAACGCCTTGAGGTCGGTCTGCAGGTCGAGGGCGGCGAAGGACTCGAGAAGGACGATGCCCGACGGGGGTTTGCCGGCCAGCCCGCTGAGGGTCAAGACACCGGACTCACGCTGATGCAGGCTCGCTTGCACCTGAAGGATGAAGGTGAAGGCCGCGGTGATCACGCCGAATCCGGACAAGGCGGCCCAGAGGATCAGCCAGCGCGCGTAGCCGGTCGCGTCGACTTCGCTCACCCCGAGCGTCAGAAGCGATGACCCCGCCACGTAGAGGGCCTGGTCGAAGTCAGCGAGAGGCGGCTTGAAGGACATCGTCGAGGCGTGAAACAATAAACCGAAGCCGATCAGCAGCAATCCGATCCAGGTTGCAAAGGTCACGAAGAAGATGAGCGGCGCGAAGCTATTCGAGAGGCGCTGCCGCCGACCGTGCCCGCGTGTCCTCGACAGGTAGCGCCAGAACGGCAGGCCCACGATGCGGACCCTGACGGCGATCTTGAGGAGACCCTTGTTGGGTCCTGGGATCATGATGCTGGAGAAGATGTCGGATAACGTGAGGAGGACGACGAAGAGGCCGGCGCCGAACTCCATCCATGCCAAGGCCATGATCACTCGCTGAGGGTGGCCGCCAACGGGCCGTCCGATCTCGATATGCCTCGAATCGCTCTAAACTAGCGTCTGCAGGGGCGCCGGTGCGTCGATGTGCCGGGCCCGAGCACCACAGGCCGTCGCGATCGTAGAGGGTCTGTGGTCCCGCCAGGGTCGGGAGGCAATCGAAATTGTGCTCCCTCGCGTTGGCGAATGCCGACAAGCGGCAAGGAACAAAGAATATTCGATGCGGATCTCGCGTTCGCCGTGCCCCATGCGATACGTTCACGGACCCGGCGAATCACCCAATGCGCAATCACACCTTTCCTCCGCCGACCGAGCCCGGCGCCGCGATCCCCGTAAGCCGCCGGCATTCCTTAGCCACGCTGATCGCCATCGTTCGCAATCCGATCGAAGCGACGCCGGCCGAGTGCTTCCATGAACCTCTCGTGGCGGCGCCGCTCTTCGGCCGTCCACGACTCTACCTTTGCGACCCCGTCCTCATTCATGAGGCTTACGTTCGCAATGCCGATCGGCTTTCAAAAGGCGTGGTGGTGCCGCGGGTGCTGGGGCCGGCGTTCGGGAACGGCCTGCTATCCGCCGATGGCGCACAATGGCGCCACCAACGGCGAGCCGCCGCGCCGGCGTTTGCCCATGAAAAACTTCTCGCTTGCCTGCCCGCGATGATCGCCGCCGCGGAGGCGACCCGCGACGGCTGGCTTGCGTCGGGCGGTGTCGTGGACATCAACCACGCCATGACGGCGACGACCTTCGCGATCATCGCCGACACGATGCTGTCCGGCGCGGGCGCGGTTGATGCGGCGCGCTTCGAGCACCACCTCGCAACCTACCTTGGAGCGACTGGCTGGCTGGCTGGCATCGCCATGGTGGGCCTGCCGGCTTCGACGCCTTTTCCGGGCCGACGGCGGGCGATGGCGGCTGCGAAATGGTTGCGAACGAGCGTCGGCTCCATGGTGGCGGAGCGCCGGGCAACACAGAACGGTGGACATCGCCAGGACCTCGTATCGTTGTTGCTCGCCGCGCGAGACATCGAGACCGGGGCAGGCCTCGACGACGCCGAGGTCACCGACAACCTGCTGACCTTCATCGCGGCGGGCCACGAAACCACGGCCCAGGGTCTCGCCTGGACGCTTCGCCTTTTGGCGGATGAGCCGAACGTCGAAGCGGAGGTGCTGGCCGAGATCGAGGCCGTGACTGAGGGGGAGCCGCTCCGGCCCGAGCACGTGGCGCGCCTCGATTTCGTTCGGCGGGTGTTTTCGGAATCCATGCGTCTTTATCCACCGGCGCCGGTGATCGAGCGGCGCGTCGAGCGCGCCATGGTGATCGGAGGTCACGGCGTCGCGGCCGGGACCATTCTGGTGGTTCCGATCCATGCCCTGCACCGCCGCGCGGGCCTTTGGAAGGATCCCCTGCGTTTCGACCCGTCCCGCTTTGCCCCCGAGCACGTCGAGACACGCCATCGCTACGGCTACATGCCGTTCGGCGCCGGGCCGCGCAGTTGTATCGGGGCCGGTTTCAGCATGCTGGAGGGAGTGGCGATCCTGGCCGTGCTGCTCCGTGCCGTGCGTCCGAGCGCCGTCGAAAGCATTCCGTCGCCTCGCATGCGCATTACGCTCCGTCCCTCGAGGCCGATTCGCATGCGGGTCGCGCCTCGTCTCACGCCGCGAGCGGAGGCTTGATGTCGGACACCGGTTCAGATCCAAGCGCCTCGATGAGCGCCGCGCGGCCGCGGCGTCCAGTTCTCCGGCGAGGGCTCGGCCGGAGGTTAACCGGTCCTTAACGCTCGCCCGTCAGCATCGCCGCGCCGCGTGCTGGCTGGCGGCCATCGGTATCGGGTCATGTCCCAACAGATCACTGATACCTTTCTGAGAACGATCGCCGATGCCGTTCCCTGCCTGCTAGCTTATTGGGATCGCGACCTTCTTTGTTCATTCGCGAACAGACCCTATTCGGACTGGTTCGGACGCCCCCTCGACCGCATCATCGGCGAGAGCATGCAGGGCCTACTCGGCGAGCATGTCTTCACGCTCAACCTCCCGCACATCGACGCCGTACTGGCGGGCCAGGACCAGAAGTTCGAGCGAGTCCTCACCAAAGCCGATGGAACGATCACTCACGCCTGGGTGAATTATGTTCCGCATCGCGCCCCGGATGACAGTATTCGTGGCTTCTTCGTCCTCGTCACGGACATCACGGATCTGCGCCAGGACCAACGCTCCGCCGAAAGTGAAAGCCGCTACCGTCTTCTGGCCGAACAGAGCAGCGACATGGTCTTCCAGCTCGACCGTAATCAGATCCGTCGGTACGTTTCGCCCGCGTCTCGCGAAATCCTGGGCTACGAGCCCCATGAACTCGTCGGCTTGAAGCCCGTGAGTCAAATTCATCCCGACGATGCCGATCGAGTCGCCGGCGTGTTCGGATCCTTGATCGACGGCAGCGTCGAGCGGACTTCGGTCACCAACCGCATTCGTCACCGTGACGGCCATTGGGTGTGGGTAGAGGTCGAGTTCCGGTCGATCCGCGATCAGAAGACCGGCGAGCCCGCCGGCATCATCGGTGCGATGCGGGACATTTCGCATCGAAAAACGCTGGAGATCGAACTCGCCGACGCCAATCGGCGGCTCGAAGCGCTGGCACGCCAGGATGCCCTCACCGGTCTCGCCAACCGCCGCACCTTCGACGAGATGCTGCCGCAGTACTACAGGCGAGCCAGGCAGGCTCGGGAGAGCTTCACGATCGTCATGATCGATGTCGACCGGTTCAAGCTCTACAACGACCGCTACGGCCATCCGGAAGGCGACGATTGCCTGAGGCAGGTGGGCGCGGCGATCGCGGCATCGATCCGGCACGCGCAGGATATCGCGGCTCGCTACGGCGGAGAGGAGTTTGCGCTGCTCCTTCCGGAAACAGACGAAGACAGTGCGGCGCTGGTGGCCGATCGGATCCGTCAGAGTGTCGAGCGCCTTGCCGTCGAGCATAAGGACAGCCCTTACGGCATCGTGACGATCAGCGCCGGCGTGTGCTCGATCGCTATCGACGCGGCGGACGAAGGTCCCGACACGCTCCTGCGCTATGCCGATCTCGCACTCTATGCCGCAAAAAACGCCGGACGGAATCGCGTTGCTCGGTCGTCGACCGCGAGCGCCGCCATCGGTCGCGGCGGCGTGTCCCCATGCTGCGACAGTTGCGACGCTCGCCCTGGGTGGCCTGATCGCCCCAGCGCCGTGAGCTGATCCGAGGTAGAACGGCATCGGGTCGTGCCATAGTTTCTCTGGTCTCATCGCACTAAACGACAAGGCGGGGTAGATCAGCCTCATCCAGATTGACCAGAAAAAGTAGAATTCTACCGAGCAGACGGTCGAAACTACACAGAATGCTGATCGGCACAGTCCAACGAGCAAAAGAGTGCTCGATGCAGTGGATTTTACCGAAGGTCTTGAGCTCTCTGTAACGGATCTGGTGTTCGGTCTTAGCTGGTGAATGGACACCGGAGCACATCGGTGCAGTCATACTCTCCCCTGCCAGAAGTCGAGCTCGAGAGGCGGGTTGCACCTCGCTTCCAGATGGCGTTCGAGGCCGATATCGCGGCAGGAGACGAACTTCTTCCGGTGCTCGTGCATGACATGTCGATGACTGGTTGCGGCCTCGAGATCGTGTCTCACGAGGAGGAGGTCTCTCACGCCGTGGGCACGACCTACATGCTGAAGCTGCCGCCGGGGGAGAGCCTTCCCGTCGTGGTCTGCTACTCGCGCCAGGACGGAGAACGTATCCGCGTCGGGTTGCGGTTCGGGCAATTGATCAAGGATCAGCTCAGGGCATTGATCGGCGTCATCGACGCCATGATGTGGCGTTAGGCGAGCCTGCTCTTCGCCGAGAGGCTGTCGGCGCTTGAGGGCGCGAACCCGGGCGCGTCATCGTGCCCTGGGTGCCGAGCCGGCCGGGATGAGACTCGCTGATCGCCGGATGCGTTGAGGGCTGCGGCCGATGATGGGGCCGCGTCCGGAGTGCAACGCGCATGGCCCGCCCGATCCAAGGTACATCCGTCGTGATCACGGGAGCGTCGAGCGGCATCGGCCGCGCCACGGCCCTGGCCTTCGCGCGGCGCGGAGCTCACGTGGTCCTGGCGGCTCGCCGGGGCGATCTCCTGGCCGAGGTCGCCCGGGAATGCGAGCGGAGTGGTGGCCGGGCCGTAGCGGTGACGACCGACGTCACGGACCCAGAGGCCGTGAAACGCTTGGCTGGCGAGGCCGTGGCGGCGTTCGGCGGCATCGACACATGGGTCAACGTCGCCGGCACGGGCGTGTTCGGCGCCTACGAGGATGCGGACGTCGCGCTCCACCGCAAAACGATCGAGGTCAACCTGATCGGGGCCATGCAGGGTGCCGCAGCAGCTCTGCCGATTTTCAAGCGAGCCGGCAAAGGCGTGCTGATCAGCACGGTCTCGATGGGCGGGTGGGCGCCGGTTCCGTTTGCACCCGCCTACACGGCCAGCAAGTTCGGGTTGCGCGGCTTCAACGCCAGTCTGCGCCAGCAGTTCGCGGCCCGCGAGGATATTCACGTCTGCGGTGTGTTCCCCGCCATGGTGGACACGCCCGGCCTCGAACACGTGGCTAATGTGTCGGGCAAGCAGATCGATCCCGGACCGTTCCTCTACAGGCCCGAGGATGTCGCCGAAATCATCGTTGGCGTGTCCCGACACCCGAGGGGAGAGGTCGCGGTAGGCTGGCCGGCCCGGGCCGGACAGATTGCTTACGGCGTCGCGCCCCGCATCACCGAACTCGCGACCGGGGCCGTGTTCCGCTGGCTCGTGGGTCGCGCCCGCCCGTCGGCCCGCACCGAAGGAGCCTTGCTGGAACCGCTCGCGATCGGACGAACCGCGAGC
Source organism: uncultured Lichenihabitans sp. (assembly GCA_964245215.1). Taxonomy (GTDB): domain Bacteria; phylum Pseudomonadota; class Alphaproteobacteria; order Rhizobiales; family Beijerinckiaceae; genus Lichenihabitans. The sequence continues at coordinate 15,555 of CAXTME010000036.1, read as the reverse complement.
GGTGGCCACCTGAACCGCAAGGGTCTTCCGACCGCCGGCGCCATCAGCCTCGGCGTGTCCCTCACGGGTCTCGCGATCCTGGCGGGCTGGGCCGTTTCGGCTCGCACGAGGTCGCGCCGAGCTTGACGAGAGGAGCCGCGGACACAGGAGCCGCAGCCGAGAGTGGAGTGTTCACGCTTGTAGGTCGACCGGGCTCCCTTCAAGAATACCCGTGCGGATCTCGGAGGGCGCTTCAGCGGAATGTCGGTCGATCATGAGACTGAGGCTGACGAAACCCGGCGCCTGTCGGGCTCGACGCGGCGCAAGCAGTGGATCGTCGTCGGCCTGCTCTTCGCGGCCGGCTGCGTCAACTACCTCGACCGTTCGACGCTCTCGATCGCCAACCAGGACATCTCTGGCGAACTCCACCTGTCTTCGGCCGAGATGGGCGCTCTCCTGTCGATGTTCGCCTGGGCCTATGCGCTCTGTCAGTTGCCCGTCGGCGCCGTGACGGACCGGGTCGGGCCGAGGATCATGCTGTTCCTCGGCATGTCGGCGTGGTCCGTCGCGCAGATCGCGAGCGGTGGGGTGCGCTCCTTCGGTCAGTTCCTCGTCGCTCGCGCCGCGCTGGGCATCGGCGAATCGCCGATGTTCACGGCCGGTGCCCGGGCGACCGTGGATTGGTTTCCGGTCAAGGCCAGGGGACTGCCACTCGGCCTGTTCAACGCCGCATCCTCGCTCGGTCCCGCGATCGCGCCGCCGTTGCTGACGCCTCTCATGCTGGCCTTCGGCTGGCGGCCGATGTTCATCATCATGGGTGCGGCCGGGGCCATCGTGACCGTCGCCTGGATCGCGATCTACAACGATCCCGAAAAGGACGGCGTGACGAAGGAGGAACTGAAGACGATCCATAAGGGCGAAGTGGCGCGGACCGGCCCTGCAGGCTGGCACGTCTGGGGCAAGCTCCTGCGCATCCCGACCACCTGGGCCATGATCGGCGGCCTCTTCGGCATCGTCTATGTGACGTGGCTCTACGTCAGCTGGCTGCCCGCCTATCTCGAGAACACCCGCCACATCAGCATCGCCCGCACGGGCTGGCTCGCCGCGATCCCGCAAGCCGCGGGGTTCGTGGGCGCCTGTTTGGGCGGCCTCCTGTCCGACGGGCTCACGAAGCTGCGGGTCGACCCCGTCGCGTCGCGCAAGATCCCGACGGTCGCGGGGCTCCTGCTGGCCGCAGCCTTCACGGGCGCCAGTCCGCTCGCGGGCGGCACGGGGACTGCCCTGGCGCTCATGTCCGGCGCCCTGTTCTTCGCCTATGGCGCAGGCTCGTGCAGTTGGGCGCTCGGGGCGACGCTGGCACCGCCCGACGCCGTGGCGACGCTCGAATCGATCCAGAACGTCGGCGGTTCGCTCGGGGGCGCCCTGGCGCCGCTCGTCACCGGGCTGATCGTCGAGCACACGCGATCCTTCACGCTCGCGTTCGTGGTGGCGGCGGTCTCTGCGGTGTTGTCCGGCGTGAGCTATGCCCTGGTGAAGCCGGACGCCTACACCCGGCTCGGCGAAGGCTCGGGCTGAAGACCTGGCGCACGGTTCGGCGCTCCAGGCGCGTGCGAACGTCGGGAAAGAACCGCAGCGCACGGAGCTCACCTCCGCATGCCGTCCGCAACCGCCTAACCAGACTCTCACAAGTCTGCTTACACTTAAGGTTCGAAGCAGCATTGATTTTGCTTCGAAAAAGCCAAATCAATCGTGGCTTTCGCCACGCAAGGCTGCTTAGCGACAGTCTCCCTTGGCTTTCGGGTCCGACTGGACATCGGGATGCCAGTCCGGATCCGCATGGCCCGCAGAAGCGAGTTTGGCGTGCTGCAGGAACTGCGCCGCGATGGCGAGATCCCAATCCGCCTCGGCATCTTCGCAGAACGTGATGTGCGTGAGGCCGGTGAAGGCATAGTTCGCGAAGCGAACGAGGCGATTGACGCCTTCCCGCATGTCCGGCGAGAGATCCCGATAGCGGTCGAGAAGGGAATCGAGCTGCGCCTGGAATGCATTTTCATCGACAACCCATTGTCGCCCCGAGCCGTCGGTGACGATGTCGACCTGGGATCGTGTCGCTGGCTTCGCTTGCGCTATGGCGAGCGCCCTCGCCATGAGATCGTCGCCCTGCCTGACGAGCTGCGCGAGCTCGGCGTGCGTGTCGTCCTGGGCCCTGGCCGAAGTCGTGAACAAGGCCAATCCGCACAGCGCAACGATGACCTTCGCGGTCAAGACCGACCTCCCAATTTCTGTGGGACATTTTCCCACAAAAAGGGTTGGTGTTGCAAGGGGTGCCGAATGGGTAGCCGCCGCCGTCCGTTCCCGACGAAACGGCTCGGTTTAGAACTTCAGGCCCATTTCCGGCGTCAAGCCGCCGCTCCCGCCGAGGGTGACGCCAACGGGCGCCGAAGAGCCATCGCCGGCCGGTTGCCCGTCATCCGGCTTGTTGGCGAAGAAAGCCTTCCGGCGCCGCTCCAGAGATGCGGCGCGCTCCGCCGCCGGATCGGTCTGCTCCGCATCTGACGGGAGGGACTTGGCGGCCGGCCGAGGCGCTGCGATGTGCTTGGTTCGGGTGCTGGTGGGACGGCGCGTGCCGGAGGGTGTCGAAACAGCGACATGAGAGCCCGGCGTCGGCGGAGCGTCGTCCTGGGCGAAGCCTTGCGGCGTCGAGGCGAGAAGCCAAGCGGCAGCCAAAAGCAGCATGGTCCGATGTGAGTTCATCCCAGGATCCTCGGTGGATGAGACGTCCGCAGCCAATCATTCCAGCTCAGTCAGCCGGAAGAACGATCGAAGCGCCTTCCCAACTCATACGACCGACCTGCGGCTGGCTCGTATCGAGGGCGTTTTCTGACTGCGCGACGACATCAACGCTCTCGGGTGGTATGCGGGAGCGCCCTGATTCAGAACACTCAGCGCAATACTGTCGGGACTTGGCCGGCTTCAGGAAAGCTCAATCCGCGCAGGGTAATCAACAGGGTTGATCGGGGCTCGGACGCGGGAGTGGATCCTGCCATTGACTGGCGAGAGAGACGGGACTCGAACCCGCGACCTCCGGCGTGACAGGCCGGCGCTCTAACCAACTGAGCTACTCCCCCGCGAACCGTGCCGCGTCGCCGCGGTGTCGCTCGGTGGTGGCTGGGTACGGCAGCGGGGCCGTCAAGTCAAGCAGTCCCAGCCCCGTCCAGACCCGCAAAGCCCTCTGCACGGACCCTGGCGCCGTGCCCCGAAAAGCTTCCCTCCGGCCGTCCGAACCTGCCTCCCGGTCCCCTGCCCGGTCCACGTTTGCGGTCGCGGCCCGTCCGTGAGATGGCCTGCGGAAGAGACCAGCGAGGTGACGATGGAGTTCAAGACCTGCCTGATCGTGGCGCTCGGCGGAGCCATCGGCACGGTGAGCCGCTACGCGCTCGCCACCCTGACCGTACCGATCAGCCAGAGCCTTCCCTGGGGCACGATCGTCATCAACATCCTGGGGTCCATGCTGATCGGCTTTTTCGGCACGCTGACCCTGGCGCACGGCCGCTATCCGGTGCCCGAGACGGCCCGTCTCTTCGTCATGGTCGGGTTCTGCGGCGGCTTCACCACCTTCTCGTCCTTCAGCCTGCAGACGCTCGATCTCTTGCGGGCCGGCGCGATCGGCCGGGCCGGGATCAACATCGCGGCGTCGGTCGTCCTCTGCCTTTGCGCCGTCGCGATCGGCCACGTCGTGGCGGCGCAGCTCAACGGCGGCGCGGTTTCGGTCGTGCAGCTGCCGATCGAGGAAGAGGCCTGACGCCCGAGCGAGCGACCTCCGGTCAAGCCCTCACGCCACGAGGGCGCGCCGCCGGCGCCGGAACGGCCTCGCCACGACGTGCGTGCCGGCCCAGCCGGCCACGAGGCCGACCGCGCCCGCGACGAAGCCCGACGGGGTGAGCGGCAAGGCCGGTTGATAGATCGCGTAGGCCTGGCTCGCCAGGGTCGGGTCGAGCCGCTCGACCAGCACCCAATATTGCGAGATCGGCCCCGCCTCGGCGAAGGCTTGCTGTTGCGTCTCGAGCCGCCGCTCGCGGTCGACTTCGGTCTGCATGTCGATGCCGCGGGCCTGGACCAGCGGATCCACATTGCCCTCGAGGCGGGTGATCCCCTGCTCGCGGGTCAGCGACTGCGCCTGAGCCTCGGTGTCGAACTGGGCCACGATGCGCTTCAGCTCCTCGATCGCGCCGCCGAGGCGCTGGCGATATTGCTGCACATATTCCGGAAGCTGCGAAGCGCAGACCGCGAAAAGGAGACCGATCGCCAGTGCAAAGCGACGCCGCAGCATATTGACCTCGACCTTGGCAGTTGCGGACCGAGACCAATGCAGCGAGGCGCGTCACGGTTGCACCGCCACGCTGCCGGGTGACCGGGTGGTTAAGGTGTCGGGGCCGCGGCGGCCAGCAGTCCCTCGCGCTTGAGATCCGCCCAAAGCGCGGCCGGCACGTCCGACCCCACATCCGCGGCATTGGCCGTGATCTCGGCCGGCGCCTCGGCCCCGAGCAGGAGGGTGACGGCGGCTGGATGCCCGGCCGGAAAGCTTAACGCGGCCTGGCGCAGCGACACGCCGTGCTGCCGGCACAGCGTCTCGATCCGCCCGACCCGCTCCATGATGTCGGCCGAGGCGGGAGCGTAGTTGTATTTCGCGCCCGGCACCGCACCGCTGGCCAGGATGCCGGAATTGAAGACGCCCGCCAGCATGACGCCCACGCCGAGCTTCTGCGCGGTCGGAAGGAAGCTGTCGAGCGCCGGCTGTTCCAGCAGCGAATAGCGCCCGGCCAGGAGAACGAGATCGAAATCGCCGGCCCGGATGAAGCGCTCGGACATCACCGCATCGTTGAGGCCGACCCCGATGGCCTTGATGGTGCCCTCGCGGCGGAGCCGGTCGAGGGCCTTGTAGCTACCCTCCATGGCCTGACCGAAGACGGCCTCAGACCCTTCGATCCCATGGGTCCAGGCATCGCAGTCGTGGATCAGCAGGATATCGATGCGATCGAAGCCCGTCCGCAACAGGGATTGCTCGACCGACCGCATCGTTCCGTCGAACGAATAGTCGAAGCCGGCGCGATGCGGGAAGCCGCCCGCGAACCCCGGCGACACGACGTCGGTGCGCGGCGCAGCGACCGGCGTGAACGGGTCCATGACGCGCCCGACCTTGGTCGAGAAAAGGAACGAATCGCGGGGGAAATCCCGCAAGGCCGCGCCGCAGCGCGCTTCGGCGAGTCCGTTGCCGTAATGCGGCGAGGTGTCGAAAACGCGGATGCCAGCCCGGTAGGCGTCGGCGATGGTGGAGAAGGCCTGCGCCTCACCGAGTTTGCGGAAAAGGTCGCCGAGCGGCGCCGTGCCGAGGCCGAGCGGCGTAAACGCGAGCTCGCGGCCCGAGCGCGTGGTGAAGGGTTTGGTCTGCACTGTCGCCTCCCTTGTCGAACCCCTCCGGCGTTTGGACGCCTGTGTCGCTGAAGGGCAGAGCGCTTGTGCCGTGACGGCTCGGAGCCTGTCAATCACCCCGCCCCGGCCGAGCCCACGAGATGAACAAATCTTCAACTCGGCCGTTTTCCGCAGGCGTCGAAAGCGTCGCGGATCCCCCGTCTGCGCATAGACGGCCGGCGAAGCTTAAGCTAGCACGTGTCGGCACGCTAGCGTCGCGAAGTCCGTGCTGATGTGAGGGAGCCACCATGAGCGACATCGATCAACTGTGCATCAACACGATCCGCACGCTCTCGATCGATGCGATCCAAAAGGCGAACTCGGGCCACCCCGGCGCCCCCATGGGCATGGCGGCTCCCACCTACGACCTGTGGACCGAGCGCCTGCGCTACGACCCCAAGAACCCGCTTTGGCCGAACCGGGATCGCTTTATCCTGTCGGCGGGGCACGCCTCGATGCTGCTCTATTCGATGCTGCATTTGAGTAAGGTCGAGGCGGTCGACCACGATGGCAAGAAGGTGAACCACCTCGCCGTCTCCATGGACGACGTCAAGAGCTTCCGGCAGGCTGGATCCTACACGCCCGGTCATCCGGAATACGGCATGACCACCGGTGTCGAAGCCACCACCGGCCCGCTCGGCCAAGGTATTTCGATGAGCGTCGGCATGGCGATCGCCGAGAAATGGCTCGCGGCGCACTACAACAAGCCGGATTTCCAGCTCTTCGACTACAACATCTACGCCCTCTGCTCGGACGGCGAGATGATGGAGGGCATCGGCTCGGAGGCAGCATCGCTCGCCGCCCATCTGAAGCTCGACAACCTGTGCTGGATCTACGATTCCAACAAGGTCACCCTGGATGGCCCCGCCGATTGGGCCTTCAGCGAGGATGTCGGGGCGCGCTTCCTCGCCTATGGCTGGAACGTGCTCCATGTCCGGGACGCCAACAACCTCAAGGAAGTGGCTGCGGCCTACGGGGCGTTCCTCGAAGAGAAATCGCGGCCGACGATGATCGTGGTCGAGAGCCATATAGGGTATGGCTCACCCCACAAGCAGGATTCGAGCAAGTCGCACGGGTCTCCGCTCGGCGCCGACGAGGTCAAGCTCACCAAGAAGTTCTACGGGTGGCCGGAGGACTCGTCGTTCCTGGTTCCGGACGGCGTCTACGAGCGGTTCGCCGAGACGATCGGCCAGCGCGGTGGCGAACTACACGCCAAATGGGCGGACCTGTTCATCGCCTACAAGGCCAAATACCCGGATGAAGGCAAGGCCATCGACGCCATCATCGCCAAGGAGGTGCCGCAGGCGGCCTTTGACGCGATCCCGGTGTTCCCGGCCGACGAGAAGGGAATGGCGACGCGCGAGTCGGCCTCGAAAGCCGAAAACGCCCTGGCGCCGCATTACCCCTGGCTGATTGGTGGCTCGGCCGATCTCGACGAGTCGACGAAGACCAACCAGACTGCCAAGGAGGCAGGGACCTTCACGCCGGAGAGCCGCGGCGGCCGCAATCTTCATTTCGGCGTGCGTGAGCATGTCATGGGCGCCATCTGCAACGGCCTCGCCCTGTCGGGCCTGCGCCCCTATGGCGCGACCTTCTTGATCTTTTCCGACTACATGCGACCGGCGATCCGCCTCTCGTCACTGATGGATCTGCCGTCGATCTGGGTCTTCACCCACGACTCGATCGGCGTCGGCGAGGATGGCCCTACGCATCAGCCCGTCGAGCAGATCCCAAGCCTACGCGCCATTCCCGGCCTTTTCGTCCTGCGGCCGGGCGATGCCAACGAGGCTGCCGAGGCTTGGAAATTCGCGATCGGGCTCAAGCGCAACCCATCGACGCTCATCCTGTCGCGCCAGCCGATGCCGACGTTGGACCGTACCGTCTTCGCGCCGGCCTCGGGCGTGCAGAAGGGCGCCTACGTGCTGGCCGACCCGAAGGACGGCCAGAAGCCCGAGGTGATCCTCATGGGGACGGGTTCCGAACTCTACCTCTGCGTCCAGGCCTACGAGACGCTGAAGAAGGAGGGGATCGCGGCGCGCGTCGTCTCCATGCCCTGCTGGGAACAGTTCGAGTTGCAGGACCAGGCCTACCAGGACGAAGTGCTCCCGCCCTCTATCTCGGCCCGCGTGGCGGTCGAGCAGGCCGCCACCATGGGCTGGGAGAAATATACGGGCCGCCTCGGCGCCGTCGTCGGCATGCACACGTTCGGCGCCTCGGCGCCGTTGCCGTCCCTGCTGACGAAATTCGGCTTCACGCCCGAAAAGATCGTCGAGCACGCCAAGCAACAGATCGAAAAGCAGAACAGCGGTCTGAAACACGCTGCCGAATGATCCGACAGGCGTCGGGCTGCAAGACCTGCTCCCGACAAACCCTGCCCGCGCCCGAACCAGGAGATCCGCCATGAACCCGATGAAAGACCTCGAATCCTGCGGCCAGTCGCCCTGGCTCGACGACCTGCACAAGACGCTGATGTCGTCCGGCGAATTAGCCGGGTTGATCGAGAAGGATGGGCTCAAGGGTCTGACGTCGAACCCCTCGATCTTCGAGAAGGCCATCGGGTCCACCCACGACTACGACGACGTGCTGAAACAGATGCTCGGCGAAGGTAAGGCCGACGACATGACGGTCTACGAGACGATCGCCATCGCCGATATCCAGGGTGCCGCCGATGCCTTCCGCCCCGTCTACGAGGCGGCAAACGGTGCGGACGGCTTCGTCAGCCTGGAGGTCGCGCCCAACATCGCCAACGACACCGAAGCGACGAAGAAAGATGCGAAGCGCCTCTGGGCCGCTGTGGACCGCCCGAACCTGATGATCAAGATCCCCGGGACCGATGCCGGCACGCCCGCCATCCAGGCTACGATCGCCGAGGGCATCAACGTCAACGTCACCTTGCTCTTTGCCGTGAAGGCCTACGAGGATGTGGCCCATGCCTACATCGCGGGCCTCGAGGAGCTGGCCGCCAAGGGCGGAGACGTCTCGCGCGTGGCCAGCGTGGCGAGCTTCTTCCTGAGCCGCATCGACAGTGCCGCCGATGCCAAGATCGCGGCCCTCAAGGATGCCGATCCCGCGCTCGTGGCCAAGACGAAAAGCAAGATCGCCATCGCCAACGCCAAGCGCGCGTATCAGCGATCCAAGGCCATCTTCTCGGGTCCGAAATGGGAAGCCCTGGCCGCCAAGGGTGCCCATCCGCAGCGCCTGCTGTGGGCCTCGACCGGCACCAAGGACAAGTCGCTGTCCGACACCTACTACGTCGACAACATCATTGGCCGCGATACGGTGAACACCATGCCGCCCGCGACCATGAAAGCTTTCCGCGATCATGGGAAGGCCTTGCGCAACTCGATCGAAACCGATGTCGCGGGCGCGGAAGCGTCGCTTGACGCCCTGGCATCTCTCGGCATCTCCATCGACGAGATCACGCACGAGCTCGTGCTCGACGGGATCAAGAAGTTCGAAGAGGCTTTCGACAATCTGCTGGGCGGCGTTGCCAAGCGGCGTCAGGAATTCGCCAAGGCGGCGTAATCTGGCGTCGCGGTTTTTTTCCGCCGTTGGCTCAGGAGGTCAACGGCGGTCGTACGTGGCCCATGTTGCAAATTCACCATTCGGGCGTGAGCTACGTCGCTCACCGTGTACCGGACTGGACTATCGCCACGGTTCCACGTTGTTCTGGTTCATTTTGAAAGGCTGACTCGATGCAGCTCGGTATGATCGGCCTTGGCCGCATGGGTGGAAATATCGTCCGCCGGCTGCAGCGAAAAGGTCACAAGTGCATCGTTTTCGACCGTAATCGTGGAGCGGTCGAGAAGCTCGTCGACGACGGCGCCGGGGGCGCCGCGAGCCTCGAAGATCTGGTGAGCAAGTTCACCGAAACGCCCCGCGTCGTCTGGGTCATGTTGCCGGCCGGCAAGATCACCGGCGAGACTGTGGACGTGTTGGGCAAGCTGCTCGGCAAGGGCGACATCATCATCGACGGCGGCAATAGCTTCTACAAGGATGACATCCGCCGGTCGAAGGAGCTGCAGGCCAAAGGCATCCACTACGTCGACGTCGGAACATCCGGCGGCGTCTGGGGCCTTGAGCGCGGCTACTGCATGATGGTGGGTGGCGACAAGGAAGCCGTGGACGCTATCGATCCCATCCTGAATGTCCTGGCACCGGGCGTGGGCGACATTCCGCGGACACCGGGCCGCGAAAAGCTCGCCGACACCCGCGCCGAGCGCGGCTATATTCATGCCGGCCCGATCGGTGCGGGCCACTTCGTCAAGATGGTCCACAATGGCATCGAATACGGTTTGATGCAGGCCTATGCCGAGGGCTTCGACATCCTCAAGGGCAAGAATTCGGACGAACTCGACGAGGACCAGCGTTACGATCTCAACCTCACCGACATCGCCGAGGTCTGGCGGCGCGGCAGCGTGATTTCGTCTTGGCTCCTCGATCTCACGGCTTCAGCACTCGTGGCGAGCCCGAAGTTGGATCATTTTTCCGGGGTCGTGGACGATTCCGGGGAAGGTCGGTGGACCATCGAAGCGGCGATCGAGGAGGCGGTGCCGGTCAACGTTTTGTCGGCGGCGCTATACGCCCGGTTCCGCTCGCGCGAGGACCATACGTTCGGAGAGAAGGCGCTCTCTGCCATGCGGTTCGGCTTCGGCGGCCACATCGAGCATCGGGACGCGCCAGCACCGCCCGACGCGCAGCCGCCTTCCGCGACCCCTGGTGAGTGATCCCCATGGCTGAGCAGACCGTCTCGTTGTCCGGCGCCCCCGACCCCGCGACGCCCAAGGCCGGGCCCTGCGCCATGGTGATCTTCGGCGGTGGTGGCGACTTGACGAAGCGGCTGGTGACGCCGGCGCTTTATAATCTCGCGACCACGAGCCTTCTGCCGGACGACTTCGCCATCATCGGGGTCGATCACTCCGACGGCACGGATGAAGGCTGGCGCGACAGCCTGACCAAGATGATGCAGAGCTTCGTCGGCGGAACCGGCGAGTTCGACCCTTCCCAGATCGATCAGAAGGGTTGGGACTGGCTGAAATCCCGGATGTTTTATCTCAAGGGCGACTTCGAGGATCCGAAGACCTTCGAGTCCGTCAAGGGAAAGCTCGCCGAGCTCGAGTCGAGCCATAAGACGGGCGGCAACGTCCTGTTCTATCTCGCAGTGGCGGACCGCTTCTTCGCAACCGTCGTCGAAGGTCTCGGCCAGGCAAAACTCTGCGAGACGAATCCGGAGGACCCGAAGGCGCCTTGGCGTCGAGTGGTGATCGAGAAGCCTTTCGGCCACGATCTCGCATCCGCCAAGGATCTCAATGCGCGGGTCCTCAAGGTGCTGCGTGAAGACCAAGTCTACCGGATCGACCATTTCCTGGGTAAGGAAACGGTGCAGAACATCATGACGTTCCGCTTCGCCAACGGCCTCTTCGAGCCGCTGTGGAACCGGGACCACATCGACCATGTCCAGATCACGGTCGCCGAAACAGTCGGGGTCGAGGGACGCGGCTCCTTCTACGAGCAGACTGGGGCGCTCCGCGACATGGTCCCCAACCACGTGTTCCAGCTCGTCGCCATGACGGCCATGGAACCGCCCGTCTCGTTCGATGCCGACGACGTCCGCTCGAAGAAGGTGGACGTGTTCAAGTCGATCAAGACCGTTCAGCCCACCGAGGCCGTCCGCGGCCAATACGATGCGGGAACGGTGCTGGGTCAGCCCGTCAAGGCTTACCGCGACGAAGCTCATGTCGATCCGAAGAGCAAGACCGAGACCTATGTCGCACTGACGTTGAATATCGATAACTGGCGCTGGGCCGGCGTACCGTTCTACCTCCGAACCGGCAAGTATATGACGACGCGGACGACGGAGATCGCAATCCGGTTCAAACCGGCCCCGATGGCGCTGTTTGCCGAAACCGATACCTCCCGGATCCGAGCCAACTGGATGGTCATGCAGATCCAGCCAGACGAGGGCATCTCGCTGCGGTTCGAAATCAAGCGGCCGGGACCGGTCGTGACGCTCGAAAGCGTCAAAATGAACTTTGCCTACAAGGACTGGTTTCCGGCGCAGCAGAACGTCGGCTACGAGACGCTGCTCTACGACGTGATGATCGGCGACCAGACGCTGTTCCAGCGGGCCGATCAGGTCGAAGAGGCGTGGCGCATCGTCGGTACGGTCCTCGACCATTGGGGCAAGACGACCCCCGACGACTTTCCGAACTATACCAGCGGGACGGCCGGTCCGGTCGCTTCCGATGCCATGCTGGCGAGAGACGGCGAACGCGCGTGGCGCCCGGTCAAGATCGACCCCGGCCCCCGGCCGATGGACGGGAAGGCGCGGTGACAGGCGGGGCCTGGCCGGCGGAACCCATCCGCCTCATCGTGTCGGACATTGACGGCACCCTGGTGACCCACGCCAAAGTGCTGACACCGCGGACACGAGCCGCCATCGCGGGACTGGCCGAGCGCGGCATCGGCTTCACGGTCACGACGGCCCGCCCGCCTGTTGGTCTGCGGAGCCTCATCGAGCTGCTCGGCCTTAAGGTCCCGGCTGCAGCGGTGAATGGCGGCGCCATCGTCAATCCGGACCTCAGTATCGTCGAGGAAAAACTGCTCGCGCCCGACCTGGCGCGGCGGTCCGTCACCTATCTTCGCGGCCAGGGGCTCGACCCTTGGCTTTTCACGGATAGCGCATGGTACTGCCGCGACCTCCAAGGCGACCACGTCGACCTCGAGACGCGGACCATCGCGCAGGACCCCACGATCGTCGAGGATTTCGCACCGGCCTTATACGACCGGGTGTTGAAGATCACCGGGGCCTGCAAAGACCATGCGCATCTCGCGCGATGCGAAACGGCACTCCAGCAGGACCTTGGCTCAGCCGCCATCGCGACCCGCTCGCAAGCCTATTACCTCGATGTCACGAGCCCGCTGGCCCACAAGGGCGAAGCGGTTGCGAGCCTTTCCCGCGCCATGGGCGTGCCGATCTCGGCCATACTGACGATCGGCGACGGAACCAACGATATTCCCATGCTGGAGGCTGCAGGCTTCAGCGTCGCCATGGGCAATGGTAGCGACGCCGTGAAAGCCTCGGCTCATGTCGTCACCGACGATTGCGAGAACGACGGGTTCGCGAAGGCGATCGAACGTTACGTCCTCGATGCTGCCGCGGTCGCTTGAGCCGCAACCCACACGAATGACGAGGTTCGACGCGATGGCCGACCGACCCAAGACCAAGATCGCATTGCTCCTCGCCGATGTGGACGGCACGGTGGTGACCAAGGACAAGATCCTGACGGATCGCGCCAGACAGGCCGTCGCGGCTCTGGAGCAGGCCGGGGTGAAGTTCGCCATCACGAGCGGCCGCCCGCCGCGTGGCATGGCGATGCTGATCGAACCTTTGCACATCACGACGCCGATCGCCGGTTTCAACGGTGGCGCCATGGTCAACCCCGACCTGTCGGTCGTCGAGGAGAAGACCTTGCCGCCGGACGTGGCCCGCAAGGCCATCAAGATGATCAAGGACCAGGGGCTCGACACGTGGCTCTACACCGCGAAGGATTGGTTCATCACCGACAAGGCGGCGCCCCATGTCGATCGCGAGGCCTGGACGGTGAAGTTCGAGCCCAAGGTGGTCGACGCCTTCGCGGATGCGGATCTTGATCAGGCCGTGAAGATCGTCGGAGTCAGCGACGACTTGAAGCTCGTCGAGAAGGCCGAGAAAGCGGTGCAGGATACGCTGGGCGACACCGTCTCGGCGGCGCGGTCGCAGCCCTATTACCTCGATGTGACGCACCCGAACGCCAACAAAGGCGACGTCGTCGAGACCCTGTCGAAGACACTTGGCATCCCGAAAGATCAGATCGCCACGATCGGCGATATGCCCAACGACGTGAAGATGTTCAAGAAGAGCGGCTTCAGTATCGCCATGGGCAACGCCAGCGACGAGGTCAAGCGCGAAGCCGATGCCGTGACGGCAGGGTATGACGACGAAGGCTTCGCCAAGGCGATCGAGAACTTCCTGCTCGACACGAAGAAGCAGAGCTAAAATACCGTGACGGCTCAAGAAATCCTGATCGCTCCCTCGGTGTTGTCCGCGGATTTCGGCCGTCTCGACGAGGAGGTTCGGGCCGTCGATCGGGCGGGTGCCGATTGGCTTCATGTCGACATCATGGACGGTCGTTTCGTTCCCAACATCACGTTCGGACCGGGAATCGTATCGGCGATCCGCAAGGCGACCGCCAAACACCTCAACCTGCACCTGATGATCGTCGAACCGGAACACTTCGTCTCCGACTTCGCCAAATGCGGGGCCGACAGCATCGTGGTCCAGGCAGAGTCGTCGTCGACCATCCACCTGCATCGCGTGCTCGGCCAGATCAGGAGCCTCGGCAAGCAGGCCGGGGTGGCGCTCAATCCCGCGAGCCCACCGGCCCTCGTCGACTACGTGCTTCATCTCTGCGATGTCGTCATCGTCATGACCGTCAACCCAGGCTTCGGCGGCCAGAGCTTCCTGCCCGACATGCTGCGCAAGACGCGCGAGATTCGCCGCATGTGCGACGAGCGAAACCTCGACACGCGGATCCAGCTCGACGGCGGAATCAATCACGAGACGATCGTGGCGGGTGTCGAGGCAGGGGCGGACGTCTTCGTGGCCGGCTCCTACATCTTCGACGCGCCCGATTACGCGGAACGGATCGCCGCCCTGCGTCGGGGCGCAGCCTCAGCCCGCAGCATGGAGGGAAGCCGATGATCATGCCGAAGGTGAGCGCCGGACCCATGACGGTCTTGGCCGACCCTCAAGCCGTGGCCGAAGCCGTGGCGAACTGGCTCGTCGAGGAGGCTACCAGCAAGCCGAGCTTCGCCATCAGCCTTTCGGGCGGCTCGACGCCGAAGCGCCTCTACGAGACCCTCGCCACAACGGCGTTCCGCGACCGTTTCCCGTGGGACAAGACGCAGTGGTTCTTCGGCGACGAGCGTTTCGTCCCCGCCGACGACAAGGACAGCAACTTCCGTATGGTACGCGAGGCCATGCTGTCGAAGGTGCCGGTACCCGAAGCCAACATCCACGCCTTCGACACGGCGGCGCCGACCCCCGTTGAGGCGGCCTCACGATACGACGCGATGTTGAAGCGTTTCTATGGGTCCGAGACGCTCGATCCGACACGACCCCTCTTCGACGTCACCCTGCTGGGACTGGGGCCGGATGGTCACACGGCCTCGCTGATCCCCGGTCAGCCGGTTCTCGAGGAACGCAAGGCATGGGTCGCCGCCGTGTCCGAAGGCCGGCCCGAAGCGCGCCTGACGCTGACCTACCCGGCGCTCGAAGCCTCGGCCACCATCGCGTTCCTGGTGACCGGCGCCGACAAGGCGGCGATGCTGGCGCATGTGCGCTCCGGCGCCGAAGACGTTCCGGCCGGGCGCCTGCGGTCCGAGGCCGAGGCTCACTGGTTCGTCGATCAGGCCGCGGCGGGTGCCGCCCGCTGAGGACCGGCTTCTATCGCGACCGACTGTGCCATCACACGAACAAGACGTCACGCTCCCGACCGTCAACGAGACCCGCAGTCCATTCGCGGGTCTTTTCATTTGGGGAAGCTCGCATTATTGAGGCGCCACATCGTCATCCTGCGCGATCGCCAGCGGGTGGGTTCGGGGATCGGCGGCACGGAGCATGAGCCTGATCGTTTCGGACGCTTCCGAGCCGACCGCCGCCGTTAGCTCGGCCGCACGGCTCGGCAGCGCCGCGAGCTACCTGATGCTTCTCGACCCTCTGCCCTGGGCGGGGCGGCTCGATGTGGTGCCGCGAAAGGTGCTTCAGCGGGACGAGCCTCCAGGCTGGTCGCGCAAGCTGCGGCGCAGGACGCTGCCCGTCTTGGCCACCGTGGTCATCCACCTCGGTTTCGCTGCCGCTTTCGCCTTCCTCCTGACGTGGCGGGCCGACACGGGAAGCCGAGAGGTCGAGATCCCGGTCGAGGTCGTGGCCGAGATGCCGCCGCAACCTGCCCCATCACCCGCAAAGCCGACGCCGGAGCCGCCGAGGTCCATCATGCCGGCCGCACCCGCTGCGCCGGAGGCACCCGCTGCGCCGGAGGCGCCCGCTGCGCCGGAGGCGCCCGC
>CAXTME010000035.1:0-39330 GCA_964245215.1 uncultured Lichenihabitans sp. | reverse complement strand
CGCGCGCGGAAAAAGGACCGCTTCTCCCGACCCGACCTCATGACGAGTGGGGCGAAGGCGCGCCAGCTCCCACGTCCCGCATCCTGAGCGAGGCCTGAAAGGCCCGTGTCGAAGCACGCACTTGGGGCTTGGCTCGAAGCGTGCGTCCTTCGACACGGGTCCTGCGGACCCGGCTCAGGATGAAGACGAGCGCGGGTTTTTCTCGTCTTATTCCGACCCGACCTCATGATGAGCGGGGGCGAGGGCGCGTCCGCCAGTTCCCACGTCCCGCATGCTGAAGACGAGCGAGGCTGTCCTCACCCCTCGGGCCAAGCGCCGGCGTGCACCCGGCGTCCCAGTTTGGAGGATTCCAGGACGTCTTCGATGAGCCGGGTCAGTCGGGCGGCATGGTCGAAACCGGCCGCATGGGAGGTCTCCCCGCGCAGGTCGTCGCGGAGCGCCGCATAGACTCCCGCGACGTTGGCGGCCGCGTCGGAAAGCGAGGCGAGTTCACCGTCGTCGACGGATTGAGGCTCCCCATCGAGCGACAACCTGAGGCGCCCGGACTGGAAGCCCCGCATCGCACCGCCGTCGATCTCGAGAACGCCGCGCGTGCCGAGCGCCGTCAGCCTGAAAGGCGTCTCCGGCGGGCGACCACCCGAGACCTCGAGATTGAGCACGCCGTCGGGAATGAAGCGGGCCTGCAGGAGCAAGTGGTCGAACGTGGACCGTGGTTGGGGCGCCGGATCATCCCCCACCGTGATCATCGGGTATTGCGCCGTGGCGAGCGCGCTCAAGTCCATCAAGCCCCCGACGATAGCGATCGCCATGTCGATGGTGTGAGCCGCCTGGATGGTGATGAGGTTCGCAAAGTTACTCGGGTCTTCGAGATAGGCGAAAGGTGCCGGAACGACCGGTCCGAAGCCCGCGGTCGCTGAGGACACCGTCACGCCGAGCAGGCGTCCGATCGCGCCCTGCGCAAGCAATTGCCGGGACCGCCGGACGACGGGGTTGCCGCGCAACTGAAGACCGATGGCGGCGTGGACTCCCGCGGCTCGGGCCGCGGCACTCATGGTCTCGGCTTCGGCCACGCCTCGACCCAGGGGCCATTCGCAATAGACATGTTTTCCGGCCGCGAGCGCTGCGAGGACCAGTTCCTGATGGTCGGGAACCCGGGTTGCAACCGTGACGAGGTCGATGTCGGCCGACCGGATCAGGTCGAGGCCGCTGGGAAAGGCGGCATCGACCCCGAAGGCGTGCGCCGCTTCGTCCGCGGTGTTTTGACTATTGGTCGCCACCGCGACCAGCCGAAGCCCTTCCAAGCCCTGCACGGCCGGGACATGGGACTCCTTCGCCCATCCGCCCGAAGCGCTCGCCCCTATGATCCCGACCCGAAGTGCCGCCGCCATCGTGATCTCCTTGCTCGACGTGCCGAAGCCGGCGACCCAATGTGCCGATTTCCGTAGAGCCAATGTGGGTGCAGAAACGGGACCGATAACGCCCTAGTTTCTGGCAGCACTGCAAACCAGGGGTTTCGAATGGACCGGCTCACCAGCATGGGCGTTTTCGTCAAGACCGTCGATCTGGGCTCACTGACCGCGGCCGCGACGGCGCTTGGGATATCCCCGCAAATGGTCGGCAAGCACGTCGGCTTCCTCGAAGCGCGGCTCGGCGCTCCCCTTCTGCGCCGCACCACGCGACGCCAAAGCCTGACCGATATCGGCCAGGCCTTCTACCAGCGATGCCGCATCATCCTGGCCGACATGGAGGGGGCGGAGTCGCTCGTGCATGACATGAGCGCAACGCCGCGCGGTCGGCTTCGCGTCAGCGCCCCCGTCGGCTTCGGGGCATGCCGGTTGGCACCGCTGGTCACCCGTTACCTCGCGGCCTATCCGGACGTCGCGGTCGAAGTGAACCTGACCGACCGCTACGTCGACGTGGTGGACGAGGGCTACGACGCCGTGATCAGGCTGGGACCGATCAAGGATACGGCACTCGCGGCGCGGGAACTGCAGAGCCATCGTCAGGTTGCCTGCGCGGCGCCCGCCTATCTTGCGGCCCGAGGCATGCCGGCTTCGCCCGACGACCTCGTCGGGCACGACTGCCTCGGCTACGTGAACTGGTCGGGCCTACCCTACGCGGAATGGCGCTTTTCCAAGGCGGGCCATGTGCATGCCGTCGAGGTGCGAAGCCGCTTCCAGGTCAATGACGGGCGCGTGCTTCTGGCCGCGGCTCTCGAGGGTCACGGCATCATCCTCCAGCCGGAGGCGATCCTGCGCGACCCGCTCGACGCGGGCCGGCTCGTGCCGGTCCTCGCCGACTATACGGCGCCCTCCCGTCCCATGGTCCTGCTGTTCTCGGCGCGTCGCCCCCAGCCCCGGACGCTGAGGAGCTTCATCGATTGGGTCGTCGAGGCTTTCGGGCCTCGGAGCATCCGCGATCGAGACCGGACGCCGTCGGACGAATGAGTCGTGAGGATCAGGATCTGGGCGTCGGCGGCGCTCTGCGGATTGGCACCGGCCGGGACCTGAGTGGTCATCCAGCCGGGCAGGGTGACGGGGCAGGGGCCAAGTCAGACCAGCCCTCCCTTCTGCACCATCGGATCAACCTACAAACCTCGACAGACGGACGGGTCATTGTGTATCGATCACCCTGTCGGGCAATCTCGAAACTGTGGTGGTTCCGATCATGAGCGCAGCAGTCCCACCGGCGCGCCCGGTCCCAACCATGGCGGATGTCGCCGTGCGCGCAGGCGTATCCACCATGACGGTGTCGCGGGCTCTGCGGGACGGAGGCGTTGTATCTGAGGTGACGCGCCGTCGAATCTTGCAGGCCGTCGACGAGCTTGGCTACACTCTCGACCGGTCGGCCGGCACGCTGTCTTCGAGGCGATCAGGCTTCATTGCCGCCATCGTTCCGACGATCAACAACTCCAATTTTTCCGACACCACACGGGGCATCACCGACGCCGTCGAGGGCTGCGGGCTGCAGGTGCTGCTCGGCTATTCCGACTACATGATCGAGAAGGAGGCGCGTATCGTCGAGGCGATGTTGCGTCGGCGTCCCGAGGGCCTGATCCTCACGGGCGGACGTCACACGGCGAGGTCACGGAAACTCCTGGCAGCCTCGGGCATCCCGATCGTCGAGACGTGGGATCTGCCCCTCGACCCACTCGGCCACGTGGTGGGGTTTTGCAACGCGGCATCGGTGCGCGCGCTGGTGATGCAGCTGCACGCGCGCGGATACAGAGACATCGGTTTCATCGGCGGAACTTCGGCGCGCGATACGCGCGGCTTCGATCGTCGTCGCGGTTACCTCCAGGCCGTGGCGGATTGCGGGTTGCCGCAGGGCAGGATGCTGTCCCTGGGTGAGCCGCCGATCAGCCTGGAGCATGGCGGATGGGCAATGGCCCACCTCCTGGAGCGCTCGCCCAGTGTCGATGCCGTGGTCTGCGTTTCCGACCTGTCGGCCGTCGGTGCCCTGATGGAGTGCCACCGCCGCGGCTGGGCCGTGCCGGGACGCATCGCGCTCGCTGGGTTCGGCGATTTCGAGATCGGTCGCTACACGTACCCGCGCCTGACCACGGTGGGTGTCGACGCCTACCGTATCGGGCGCGAGGCCGGAGAGATCCTGTTGCGGTCCATCACGGCCTTGAAGGAGGGGCGCCCGATGCCGCGTGAGAGCCAAGAGGTTCCCTTCGAGATCTTGGAACGCGAATCGACCTGAGCGGGGTCGCTCCAACCGTCCCGTCTCCGCGGCCCCGCAGAATTTTTTCAGCCCCCGAGGGAATAAAGCCGTTCCGGCTCCGGTCCTCACCTTGAAGGTTTGTTGTTCCATCTCGGGGATCTGATCCATGTTGTCGAGCTGCGGTTGCGGTGCCCTCGGGGTGGGCGTGATGCTGGGAGGGGCATCGATCTTCTCCATAGGGCCCAGCAATGTGATGCTGATGCGAGAAGGTCTGGTTCGTGGCCGTGTTGGCCTTGTGGCCGCATCGGTCTGGGTCAGCAATCTGGTTCTGCTGACAGTATCGCTGATCCTGACCGACACGATCATGCGGGGGTTGCTGCCCCTGCGATCCGTCTTGACCCTGCTCGGCGTCGCGACCGTGTCCTGGTTCGCCGTTCGATCGTTCCGATCCGCGAAGCGTTCCAGTATGGCCCAGTTCGATCCCGGTATCGGGCGGGAAAAAGCGACCGGATGTCTATGGCGGGTGCTGGCGACGGTCTGGTTCAATCCGCTTTTTTATCTCGAGCTGCTTCTGATACCGGCATCGATCTGCGATGGCTTCAAGGATTCGTCGCTCCGTCTGCAGTTTGCGGTCGGGTTGGCCGCCATGATCACGGTCAAGGTCTATGGCTACGCCTTTGCTGCCGGCTCCTGCGCGTCCTACCTCAGGCCCGAACGATCATTAAAGTGGTTCGACATGGCGTCCGGGCTTATCCTGACCTGTGTCGCCGCCCTGATGACCGCGCGACTCGTGGTGCAGGCTGTCTAGCCAACGACGATCGAGCTCATGCCGACAGCTGCGCCAGCTTTGCTCGTCAGCCGCCGAGCCGGACCGCGACATCGCCCACGATCTCGTCGGCCGGCCGATCGGACGGGATCGTCATGACGTCGGTCTCATCGCTGCCGGGCCGCTCCAGCGTGCGGAACTGGCTGTCGAGGAGTTGGCGAGGCATGAAATGGTGCACGCGCTTGGCCAGCCGCGCCTCGATGACATCGAACGACACGTCGAGGAAGGCGAACCGCACGGCCCCGCCGGTCCCGGTGCGCAGCCGGTCGCGGTAGATGCGGCGGAGCGCCGAACAGGCCAGGACGACGCCGCCCTTGGCGGCCGTCGTCTCGGTCAGGGCTGCGGCCACGCGGTCGAGCCAGGGCCAGCGGTCCTCGTCGTCGAGCGGAGTGCCGGCGTGCATCTTGTCGACGTTGGCCTGCGGGTGAAGGTCGTCACCGTCGACATAGGGAAGACCGAGCCGCCCCGCCAACTGCGCCGCGATCGTGGACTTGCCCGACCCGCTTACCCCCATGACGACGAGCGGCAAGGGGGCGCGCCAGTCAGAGGCTCGAGGTGATGCCGCCGTCGACATAGAGGATATGCCCGTTGATGAAGCTCGAAGCGTCCGATGCCAGGAAGATCGCGGCGCCCGCGAGTTCGCCGACCTCGCCCCAGCGCCCCATGGGGGTCCGGTTGGCGAGCCAGCCCGAGAAGACGGCATCGTCGACCAGCGCCTGGTTCAGCTCCGTCCGAAAGTAGCCCGGCCCGATGCCGTTGACCTGCAGGCCGAGCCGGCCCCAATCGGTCGCCATGCCTTTGGTCAGCATCTTCACGGCCCCCTTGGTGGCCGTGTAGGGCGCGATGCCCGGCCGCGCCAGCTCGCTCTGGACCGAGCAGATGTTGATGATCTTGCCGCGGCCGCGGGCGATCATGTGGCGGGCCACCGCCTGTCCGACGAAGAACACGCTGTCGAGATTGGTTCTGACCAGCCTCGACCAGGCCTCGTGCGGGAACTCGTGCAGGGGTGTCCGGTGCTGGATGCCCGCATTGTTGACCAGGATGTCGATCGGCCCGAGATCGTGTTCGATGGCCGCGACGCCCGCCGCGACGGCGTCGGGGTCGGTCACGTCGAAACTCGAGGCCTCGACTTCGTAACCCGATGCCGCCAGGCGCGCCCGGGCTTCGGCGAGCCGCCCGGCGTCACGCGCGTTCAGCACGATCGAGGCTCCGGCGGACGCGAGCGCCTCCGCCATGGCAAACCCGATGCCCTTGCTCGATCCGGTGATCAGGGCGCGGCGGCCCCCGAGGTCGAAGAGTTTCACGCGGGCGTTCCGTCCTCACCACCGTCTGTCGCTCGTTGATCGACTGTGTTACCGCTCTCGCCAGCCTGTCAACCGCCGCGGCGATGGGCCAACAAGGCGAGAGCCGTCGGGAGGACGATCCATGCGCGCCGTCGTGATCCATGCCGCCAAGGATGTGAGGGTCGAGGAGCGCGACGAAGGCCCGATCGGTCCGGGGCAGGTCGCGGTGCGGATCGAAGCCGGCGGCATCTGCGGCTCGGATCTCCATTATTTCAACCATGGCGGCTTCGGCACCGTGCGGCTGCGCGAGCCCATGATCCTCGGCCACGAGATCGCGGGCACCATTACGGCCGTCGCCCCCGACGTGTCGAGCGTGGCCGTCGGCGACCGCGTCGCAGTCAACCCGAGCCGACCCTGCCGGGCCTGTCGCTACTGCCTCGACGGCCTGCCGAACCAGTGCCTCAACATGCGCTTCTATGGCAGCGCCATGCCGATGCCGCACATCCAAGGTGGGTTTCGCGAAGTCCTGGTCTGCGATGCCGTGCAATGCGAGCGGGCCAGCGTCTCGGCGCCCGAACTGGCCATGGCGGAGCCCTTCGCCGTGGCCCTGCACGCGGTGTCCCGCGCGGGCCCGCTACTCGGGCGGCGCGTTCTCGTCACGGGCTGCGGGCCGATCGGGGCGTTGGTCGTGGCGGCGGCGCGGCACGCGGGCGCCGGCGAGATCATCGTGACCGACGTCGTCGACGAACCCCTCGCCATCGCGCTGCGTCTTGGAGCCGATCGGGCCGTCAACACCTTCGCCGAACCCGACGCTCTTGCGGCCTATGGGGCCGAGAAAGGTTCGGTCGGTGTCATGTTCGAGTGTTCGGGCAACGAGCGCGCGCTCCGCCTGGGGCTGAACCTCCTGCAGCCGCGCGGCACCCTCGTCCAGCTCGGCCTCGGCGGCGACGTGGCGCTGCCGCAGAATATCGTGGTGGCCAAGGAACTGGCGATCGTCGGCTCGTTTCGCTTCCACGCGGAATTCGCCCTGGCGGTGCACCTCATCGACAAGGGCCGGGTGGACCTGAAACCGATGTTGACGGGCTCCTACGGGATCGAGCACCTTCAGCAGGCCTTCGAGGCCGCCAACGATCGTCGACGCTCCATGAAGGTGCAACTCGCCTTCTGAGGTTCAGCCGGACAGGGCGACTTCTCCCCGCTTCCGCGCCGTGGAGGCGTGGGGGGAAGCGATTGCCGGCAGGCCGAGCAGATGGCGGAAATACGTGATGGTGCGCCCGAGTCCCTCTTCGAGCGCGACCTTGGGTTCCCAGCCGAGCTCGGCCTTGGCGAGGGTAAGGTCGGGCTTGCGCTGGCGCGGATCATCCTGCGGGAGGGGCTTCAAGACGACCCGGGACGTCGATCCGGTCTGCTCGATGACGGCCTCGGCGAGTTGCAGGATCGTAAACTCCCCCTGATTGCCGAGGTTGATCGGCCCGGTGACCTCGTGCGGTGTCGCCATCAGCCGCTCCAAGCCAGCGACGAGGTCGTCGACGAAGCAGAAGGACCGTGTCTGGCTTCCGTCGCCGTAGATCGTGATGTCTTCGCGACGGAGTGCCTGGACGACGAAATTCGAGACGACCCGGCCGTCATGCGGGTGCATGCGCGGGCCGTAGGTATTGAAGATGCGCGCCACCTTGATGCCGAGGTGGTGCTGTCGGCGATAGTCGAAGAACAGCGTTTCGGCGCAGCGTTTCCCCTCGTCGTAACAGGAGCGAGGTCCGATCGGGTTGACGTTGCCCCAGTAGCTCTCGGGCTGCGGATGCACTGTCGGGTCGCCGTAACATTCCGAGGTCGAGGCCTGCAGCACCTTGGCCTTCACGCGCTTGGCGAGGCCCAGCATGTTGATGGCCCCGAGGACGCTGGTCTTGGTGGTTTGCACAGGATCGGATTGGTAGTGGATGGGGGACGCCGGGCAGGCCAGATTGTAAATCTGGTCGACTTCGACGTAGAGCGGAAAACAGACGTCGTGGCGGACGAGCTCGAAGCGGGGGTTAGACAGGAGGTGATGGATGTTTCGCCGCGAGCCCGTGTAAAAGTTGTCGACGCACAGAACCTCGTCGCCGCGTTCGAGGATCTTCTCGCAAAGATGTGAGCCGATGAAGCCGGCTCCACCGGTGATCAGCACGCGTAGATCGGACAAAGCCTTCTCCCGGAACGTCGGGCGCCGAACGACATCCGACCGTCATGGCCCCCGTCGATCCACGGGGCGCAACTCCACGCGCGACCATAGGCACCGAAGATAGAAGCGCAACGATCAACTTAGATCCACATTGCCGGGCACGACGCGTCACAGCAGAGCTTCGACGGCCGCCGCTGCAGCGCGACCGAGCGCCGCATGCTGATCACGCCCCAGATGAATACCATCGAGCGGATCGGAGCTGACCAAGGGTCCCGCATCCAGCAAGGGCACGTCGATCCTCTCCGCCATGGTGGCGAAACACGCCCCGAACCGTGTCGACTTCTCGGCGCCACCACGGAAGAACCCGGCGAGGCACCCGGTTTCCAGGATGACGGGCGGGACGACGACGAGCACCTTCGGTGGTGAGCCGCCCGGTCCGGCCTGGCTGGCCCGCACCGTCTTGACCAGGACCTCGACCGAATACGCGATGTCTTCGGGCGTCACGGCAAATCTCGCCTTGAGATCGTTGGTGCCGAGCGAGATGACGACGATATCGATCGGCCGATGGCTTTCGAGGACGACCGGCAAGGCGGCAAGCCCGTTCTTGTGCCGACCTTCGATGGGATCGTCGTGCACGGTGGTCCGGCCCGGCAGGCATTCCTCGATCAGCACGACGTCGGGCTCGACGCTGCCGTGGCGGACCAGACCGGCCAGCATCACGCCTGGCCAGCGTTCGCCGGGTGCGAAACGGGCCCACTCGTCGAGCCCGGCCACGGCCGGCGTGCCATAGCTGTTCGAGTCGCCGAAGACCACGATCGTCGTCATTCCGATATTCCT
The DNA here is from genome assembly GCA_964245215.1 of uncultured Lichenihabitans sp. Lineage (GTDB taxonomy): Bacteria > Pseudomonadota > Alphaproteobacteria > Rhizobiales > Beijerinckiaceae > Lichenihabitans. Next base: position 30,560 of record CAXTME010000035.1, on the reverse strand, counting down.
CGAAGGCGTTGTGGAGAAACGCATAGGATGGAACGACGAGACATCGTCGGTGTTCCCGTCGATTGGTCATCTCCGCCCTGGCACCGACGATTGTTCGATCGGAGAGTTTGCACCGCACTTGTCTATACAAATAGAGGCTCGACTTTTCAGCGAACGACTTGCATTCAGTGCACCACGTCACGACCGGCAGCGGGAGATTGCAGTGGGATCCAGGATCATCGTGCCCGGTTCGATCTCGCTCGATCTTTGGCGGGACGTCTACTTCGGCGCGGATGCGGCCCTCGACGACAGCTGTCGGACAGGCGTCGAGGCCGCGGCCGCCGTAGTGGCGGCCATCGTGGCCAAGGGCGATCCGGTCTACGGCATCAACACGGGTTTCGGGAAACTCGCCTCGATCCGCATCGCCGGACCCGACCTCGCGGCTCTGCAGCGCAACATCGTGCTGTCGCATTGCGCCGGAGTCGGCGAGCCGTTGTCGTGGTCGGTCTCGCGCCTCGTCCTGGCGCTGAAGATGGCGAGTCTCGCCCAGGGCGCCTCCGGCGTCCGCTGGGCATTGGTCCGCCACCTTTCCGATTGCCTGGCCCGGAACCTCGTCCCGGTCATCCCCGGTCAGGGCTCCGTCGGCGCCTCCGGTGATCTGGCGCCCCTGTCGCATCTCACGGCCGCGATGATCGGCGTGGGGGAGTTCTGGCACGAGGGCCGGCGCCGCTCCGCCGGCGAGGCGCTCGCGGCAGCCGGGCTCGTGCCGCTCGAACTCGGGCCCAAGGAAGGGTTGGCCCTGCTGAACGGCACCCAGGTCTCGACCGCATTGGCTCTGGCCGGCCTGTTCGAGACCGAACGGGTGTTCCGGGCGGCCCTCGTCACGGGTGCGCTGAGCGTCGACGCGGCCCGGGGCTCCGACGCTCCGTTCGATCCCCGCATCCAGCGTCTGCGCCGTCAACCGGGGCAGATCGAGGTTGCGGCCGCGTTGCGCGCGCTCGTCGCCGGCAGCGCCATCCGGGCCTCGCACCTCACGGAGGACGACCGCGTGCAGGACCCCTATTGCCTGCGCTGCCAGCCGCAGGTGATGGGCGCGTGCCTGGATCTCCTGCGCCAGGCGGGAGCCACGCTGGAACGCGAGGCCGACGGCGTCTCCGACAACCCGCTGGTCTTCGTCGACACAGGAGAAGTCCTGTCGGGGGGGAACTTCCACGCCGAACCGGTGGCCTTCGCGGCCGACATCATCGCCATGGCGATCTGCGAGATCGGCTCCATCGCCGAGCGGCGCATCACGATGCTGACCGACCCTGCCCTCTCCGGATTGCCGGCGTTCCTGACCCCGCGGCCGGGGCTCAATTCCGGCTTCATGATTGCCCAGGTGACGGCCGCGGCTTTGGTGTCGGAGAACAAGGGCCGCGCCATGCCGGCGAGCGTCGATTCCATCCCGACCTCGGCCAACCAGGAAGACCATGTGTCGATGGCGACCCACGGCGCCCGGCGGCTCTGCCCGATGGCGGCCAATGCGGCCAACGTCATCGGCATCGAACTCCTGGCCGCCGCCCAGGGCTGCGACTTCCATGCGCCGCTCGTGTCGAGCCCTTCTCTCGAACGCGCCCGGGCCTGCCTCAGGGCCGAAGTCCCGCGCCTCGAGGACGATCGTTTCATGGCGCACGACATGGCGCGCGCCACCGCCATGGTGACGTCCGGGCGTCTGGTCGACGCCGCCGGAGCGCCTCTGCCGATGCTGCACGCCGGGATCTAGCCTTGACGACGCCGCGTCTCGTGAGGTCGCGGGACCTCGTCCGCGTTCCCTGGAGGAACGGCGGCGGCACGACGGCCGAAGTCGCGGTCCATCCGCCCGGCGCCGCTTTCGACGGCTTCGACTGGCGCATCAGCATGGCGGACGTCGCGAGCGACGGCCCGTTCTCGCGCTTTCCGGGGATCGACCGAACGCTGGTGCTGGCACAGGGCCGCGACCTGACGCTGACCGTCGAGGGCCGGTCGCGCCGCCTCGCCGAACCCGGCGATCTTCTGGCTTTCCCGGGCGAGGCGGACACCTCGGCGCGGCTCGGTCACGGCCCCATCCGCGACATCAACATCATGTCGCGGCGCGACCGCTTCGGCCATCGCGTCACGCTGGTCTCGGCCGGCACATCTCGCTCGGACTGGGCTCGGGCGGAGGTCGTTGCCGTGGTGGCGCTGGAACCGGTGTTGGCGATCGTCGACGGGACCGTGTTCCGCCTCGAGACCCTCGACGTGGTGCTGATCGACGCGGCGCCGGGCGAGTTCTCGGTGGACGGGCGATGGGTCCTCGTCGAGCTGCAAGGCCGTGAGGTCTGATCTGCGGCCCGGCGGGCCTCGAAGCGGCCGGCGAAGAGTTTCGGCGGGTGCTCAAAGGGCAACGGTGTTCGACCGCTTCGTGTAATGTAACTCCGGTCTGTCTTGAGGTCGTGACGGTGAGCCGCTATCGCAGGGGACAACCTCTTTCGTCGGCGACCGAGTGAGCGCACCATGAGCCTGCGTTTCGCCTATAACACCAACGGCACCGCCTCGCACAGGCTCGACGATGCTTTGATGCTGATGGCCGAAATCGGCTATGGCGGGGTGGCCCTCACGCTGGACTACAACCATTTCGACCCGTTCGGGAAGGAGTGGGAGGCCGACGCCCGCAGGTTGGCACAGCGCCTGCGGGGATTGAAGTTCGGCTCTGTCATCGAGACTGGAGCCCGCTATCTGCTCGATCCTCGGGCGAAGCACGAACCGACATTGGTGACGGCCGACCCCGCCGGGCGCGCGCGCCGTATCGCCTTCTTGCACCGGGCCATCGACATCGGCAGCCTGCTCGGTTCGGAGGCCGTCTCGTTCTGGGCGGGCGCGCCGAAGCCCGGCGTCGACCACGACGAGGCGTGGAACTGGATGCGGCAAGGGCTCGAACAGGTGGTGGGCTATGCGGGCCGTCGCGGGATCGTGGCGGCGCTGGAACCGGAGCCCGGCATGCTGGTCGAGACCGTCGACGATTATCTCCGCCTGCAGTCGGACCTGCCGGGGCTCAAGCTGGCGCTCGACGCCGGCCATCTCCTGGTGACGGGCGAGCGCGATCCTGTCGAGACGGTCCTGGCCTTCAAGGACCACCTCGGCACCGTCACGATCGAAGACATGAAGCGGGGCGAACACGTCCACCTGCCGTTCGGCGAAGGCGACATGGCGATCCCGGCTCTGCTCGATGCGCTCGAGGCGGTCGATTTCAAGGGCCTCGTCTGCGTCGAGCTATCGCGCGACAGCCACCGGGCCGATCTCATGTTGCCGCAAGCCTTCAGCTACCTGCGTCTTTGCCGCGAAAACGTTCGGACCCTTCCCCTGGTGCGCGAAGCCGTCGGCCGGAGCGACGCGCTCGGGTGAGGCACCGCCCTGGATGAGCAGGATGTCACCCAAAGACCCGTGCCGCCTTTTTGGCAATCATGCTTTAAGCAGACTCTCACAAGGCTGCTTAGCTGTAGCGGAAACCGCGTCGCGCTTCCGCCAGCGCCCGGCCGAGATCGTCGGCGAAACGCTCCTTGGCATCCGGCCCCAGAAAGGACGCGACTTCGATCCGGGCTCCCCGCGCCACGACATCGAGCCGCTGCATCCCGAACTCGATGTGTTCCTTGCGCTCGAGCCTGACCCAGGACGGGTTGAAGCGCCATTCGGCCCTGAGCCCCTTCGGATCGACTTTGGCGAGCAGGAGTTCGAGCGTCGTGACCTCCACGTCCTCGTAGGCACGCGCGGCCCGAAAATTGACCTTGAACGCGATATACACCCCGAGCACGTCCAGTCCCATGAATCCTGCCACCGGCCAAGCCCCCATGATGACGAACGGCAAGGTGGCGACGAAGCTCGCGGCCGCGACGCAGGCCAGCAGGGTTCGAAACTGCGCCGCCGTCAGCGAGCGATGCGGATGGAGGCGCGTTGCGAACAACACGGCGTTGGCGGGATCGGCATCGGACATGAGGCGATCTCCCTCGAGGGCGGCCAGGACGTCACATCAGCGTAGGACATAGGAGCCCGATGGCGCAGAAAAAGATTGCTTCCGCGCGTCCGGGCCGCGGCGCCGGCACGCGACCCGTCGCCGCGGCTCTCCTGTCCCAAGCCGCGCCGGAGGTTCAGGATCGGTCGCGACCGGCCGAGGATATGGGTCGCATCCGCGAGATTTTCGTGCGGCTGCGGGACGCGACTCCGGAGCCGAAGACGGAGCTCCTCTATGCCGACCCCTTCACGCTCCTCGTCGCTGTGGCGCTCTCGGCCCAGGCTACGGATGTCAGCGTCAACAAGGCGGCGGTACCGCTTTTCGCCGTCGCGGGGACGCCCGAGGCCATGCTGGCGCTCGGCGAGGAGCGCCTGAAGGATTTCATCAAGACGATCGGCCTCTACAACAGCAAGGCCAGGAACGTGATGGCACTCTGCGACCTGCTGGTCCGTCAGCACGGGGGCGTGGTGCCTCGGGCACGCGAACTCCTGGAGGCGCTGCCGGGCGTGGGGCGCAAGACCGCGAACGTCGTGCTGAACACCATCTGGGGCGAGCCCGTCATCGCGGTCGACACACACGTGTTCAGGGTGTCGAACCGGATCCCGCTCGCCATCGGCGCGACGCCCCTTGCGGTCGAACTCGGGCTCGACGCCGTCGTGCCGGCGGAGTTCAAACGCCACGCCCACCACTGGCTGATCCTGCACGGACGCTACACCTGCACGGCCCGGAAGCCCGCCTGTGCCACCTGCGTGATCGTGGACCTCTGCACCTGGCCCGACAAGACCGCCTAAGCAGACTCTCATAAGTCTGCTTACACTTGAGGTTCGAAGCAGCATTGATTTTGTTTTGAAAAAGCCAGATCAATCGCGGCTTTCGCCACGCAAGGCTGCTTAGATCGCCTCTCCGGTCCTCGCTCGTCGGTCAGAGCGCGCGCTGGAACGCGTCGTAGGACCGGCCCAGGCGATCGAGCTGCTCGAAGTGTGGGAAGGCACCCGTATCGAGAACCGCGAGGGTCCAGTTCGGGCGGTCCTCGATCTGGCGCTCGTAGCGGTAATCGACGAAGTCGCCCCGAACGCCATGAACCGTCCAGATCGGCAGGTCCAGCAGGCGATAGATGCGGGTCACGTCGTCGGCGAAGAGATAGCCCGCCAGGAAGGACCACACGGCATGTTGGGCCCCGGGCCGGTGGGCGGAGGCATGGCCGTAGTCGAGCAGGCCCTCGTCGATCCGCTTGGAGCCCCAGGTCTTGTTCAGGAAATACCGCATGCTCGGCCGGCTGACCACGAGGTCGAAGAGGGCCTGGCTCCAGAGCGGGACCGATATGGCGTCGAGTGCGAAACGGTTGCCGCGGTCGGACTGCGCCCGTCCCTCGCCCGCGAGCGAACTGTCGAAGCCCGTGGGGCTGATGAGGCCGAGGCTGCGCAAGCTGCCAGGCCGCTCGATCGCGGCTCGGGCCAGATATTCGCAGGACAGAGACAACCCCATGGCGTCGACCGGCGTACCCTGATGGCGGGCGCGGATCGCCGCGATGGCGGCGTGGAGGGCGTCGACCATCAGGCGGGGGGTGTAGACCTGGCTTCGCCGCTCGGAGAGGCCGAAGCCCGGCAGGTCGATCGCGTAGACGGGCCGCGTTTGGCGGTAGCGGAGGTAAAGCGGCCGGACCTCGTAGGAACTCGCCGCGGCGTTGACGCTATGCACCAGGATCAGGGGTGCGCCTCCGCGCGGGCCATCGGCGTAGAGGGTCACCCGTCCGGCGCGCGTGCCGATCCCGAACCGTTCGCCGGGCAGGGCAGGCGGCAGGTCGCGGTCGTGATCGATCGCCAATGCGCTATAGGCGACCCATGCCGCGGCGGTCGCAAAGGGAGCCCAAGCCAGGGGGGCCCAAGGTCTCGAGCCGCGGCTGGTCGGGAGTTTCGGCGTTGTGGGCATGATGTGGCCTCGGACGAGTTCGTGGGCAAACCCGTCCGGGCCAGGATTGTTCATGGCGGGTCAAGGCCCGCTTCGACATCGCAGGCGACTTCGGCTTTCGAACCGAGACTTGAACGCGACTTCGGTGATATTGGTGACGACTACTGAAGAGGGGCCAGACGATCCGGCATGTCGATGTGCCGGCTGTTGCCAGCACAGGGAGCGAACTCTACAAAGCTGCGTCCGGCCGCTGCCGGCCGGGAGGAAATGAAATGCCGTCTGAGGGGATCGGGCTTCTTGCCCGCGTGATGACGGACGGGCAGGACGTGATCCTGAGTGAATGGTCGGCGCTGCTCAAGCAGACGGGAGCGGGTCTTTCGGGTCGGATCAGGGACGCCGAACTCCAGACGCAAGCCCGCACCATCCTCGAACGCATGCAGGACGCCCTCGCGTCGGGGGGAACGGCCCACGAGGCCGAGGCAAGGGCGCGGCTCGACGACGAGATGGGTGAGATCTCGCGCTCCCGTGCGCTCCAGGGTTTCACGTCGGCAGACACGGCCCATTTCGTATTTTCCTTGAAGGAGCCGTTGTTCGACGCGCTGAACCGTGTCTGCAGCGGCGATGCGGCGCAAATTGCGTCGGGCAGCATGGCGGCCAGTCGCTTCCTCGATCGCCTCGCCGTTCACACGATGCAGGTCTTCCAGACCAGCCGCGAGGAGGTCATCAGCCGGCAGAGCCAGGAGATCGCCGAACTTTCCACTCCCGTGGTCCAGCTCTGGCGGGGCATCCTGGCGCTGCCGCTGATCGGGACGCTCGACAGTGCCCGCACGGGCGTCGTGATGGAGACTCTCCTGCAGGCCATCGTCGACGAAGAGGCGGAGATCGCCATCATCGACATCACCGGTGTCCCGACCGTCGACACGCTGGTGGCCCAGCATCTGTTGAAGACGATCGCGGCAGCCCGGCTCATGGGAGCCGATTGCATCATCTCCGGCATCCGGCCCCAGATCGCCCAAACCATGGTGCATCTCGGCGTGGAGCTGAACGTGATCTCCAAGGCGACGCTGGCCGATGCCTTCGCGGTCGCGCTGAAGCGGACCGGCCGCACCGTCGTCAAAGCCGCCGGGCCGCGGCCGAACGACGTTGCAGGACAAGCTTGAGCCGATGGACCGCATCCCGATCCTGAAGCTCGGAGCCGCACTGATCGTCACGATCCAGGTCGACATGCATGACCGGCTGGCGATGGCGCTCGAAGAGGATCTCACGGCCAAGATCGCTGCCACCGGGGCGCGGGGCGTGCTGATCGAGATTTCGGCCCTCGAGATCGTCGACTCGTTCATCGGGCGCATGCTCGACAACATCGCGGCGGTCTCGCGGATCCTGGACGCCGACACCGTCGTCGTCGGGATGCGGCCGGCCGTCGCCATCACGCTGGTCGAACTCGGGCTGACACTATCGGGGATCAAGACGGCCCTCAACGTCGAGCGGGGCATGGAGATGATCCGGTCGCGTCTCGATGAGGGCGGCGACGCCGGTCTGGAACGCGCCCGTGCTCGTTACGAAGACTGACCTTTATCCGATCCGCTCCGGTGACGATGTGGTCCGGGTCCGGCAGCATGTCCGGACCCACGCTATCGCGATCGGCCTCAGCCTCGTCGACCAGACCAAGATCGTCACGGCCGCGAGCGAACTTGCGCGCAACACGCTCGATCACGGCGGCGGTGGCGAGGTCCGGATCGATCTCGTTCACGACGGCGCGCGGCGCGGCGTCAGAATGTGTTTCGAAGACACAGGACCGGGCATCCCCGACATCGCCCGCGCCCTGACGGATCACTACACCACCGGCGGCGGTCTCGGCCTTGGACTTGGGGGAGCCAAACGGCTGTCCAACGAGTTCAACATCGAATCGACCGTCGGTGTCGGGACCCGCATTACGATCGCGCGCTGGAAATAGCCCATGATCTCGGTTGCCGTCGCGGAGGTCAGTCAGGTCGCCGAAGCGCGCCGTCGTGTCGCCGGCGTGGCTGCCGGTCTCGGTTTCGACGAGACGGCGTCCGGGCGCGCCGCGATCGTGGCGACTGAACTCGCGACCAATATCGTGAAATACGGCGGTCCCGGCGAGATCCTGGTCGGTTCTTACGAGGACGACACCGGCAGCGGCCTCGAGATCCTGGCCATCGATCGCGGACCAGGCATGGTCAACACCGCCGAGGCGCAGCGTGACGGCCATTCGACTGGGGGCAGTGCCGGCATTGGTCTCGGCGCCGTCAAGCGTCAGGCTCAGGCCTTCGACATCGCGTCCTGGCCCGGCCGTGGGACGGCCGTCATGGCGCGCATGGTGGCGAACCCGACCGCGCGCGTCCCGGTCGACACCGTGGTCCCGTTCCACGCAGCCGTCGCGGTGCCGCTTCGCGGCGAACCGGTGTCGGGCGACATTCACGACGTTCTCCGGGACGCGGGAGGGTGGACCGTGCTGGTGGCCGACGGTCTCGGCCATGGCCCCCAAGCCGCCGAGGCCGCTCACGCGGCGCTCGTCATCTTCCGTCGCCAAGCAGGCGAAGCCCCCGCGGCGATCCTCGCCGCGATTCACGCGGGGCTCGGCCACACGCGGGGAGGGGCGGTCTCGGTTTGCCGCCTCGATCTCGTCGAGCAGATGGCTGAATTCGCCGGGATCGGCAATGTGGCGGGCGCCGTGGTCGCGGGCGCTCAGACGACCCGGATGGTCTCCCTGGCCGGCACGGCCGGGCATGTGGCGCGCAAGATCCGCAGCTTCACCTATCCGTTCGCGGCGGGAAGCCTGTTGCTGATGCACTCCGACGGAATCGGGACGAGTTGGTCGTTCGACCGCTACCCTGGGCTCGCCTATGCGCACCCGAGCCTCGTCGCGGCCGTGATCTATCGCGATTTCGCCCGGGTGCGGGACGATGCGACCGTGTTGGTGGCCAGGACTCTGGCCCCATGAAATGGTCCATCGTCACGGGCTTGGTCGAAACGGAAGAAGACATCGTCGCGGTGCGCCAGCGGGCGCGACGGCTGGCCGAAGCGCTCGGCTTCGGGGCGCAGGACCAGGTGCGGATCGCCACCGCGGTCAGCGAGATCGCACGAAACGCCTTTAGTTACGCGGGCGGCGGCAGGGTCGAATATGGCGTCGACGGTGCCGGTTTCGCACAGGCGATGGCGATCCGGATCAGCGATCGAGGCCCCGGGATCGCCGAACTGTCGGCCGTCCTCGACGGCAGCTACCGTTCCGAGACGGGGCTCGGGCGCGGCATCACGGGGGCTCGCCGCCTGATGGACGGCTTCGAGGTGCAGTCCCGGCCCGGTGAAACGACCGTGTTGCTGTCGAAGCGCCTTCCGGCGGGCCATCCAGCGTTCAGCGGTGCCCAGGCTGCGATCCTGGCCCAGACGGTGGCGCGTTCGGGCGCGGAAAGCCCGCTCCTGGCGCTGCGGGCGCAGCACCGCGAGCTGCTCCAAAGCCTTTCGGAACTCGCCGAACGGGACGAGGAAGCCCAGCGCCTCAACCGCGAACTCGCCGAGACCAACCGGGGAGTCGTGGCGCTCTATGCCGAGCTCGAGACGCGGGCCGAGCAATTGGTGGCCGTTGGCGCGAGCCTCGAAAGCCAGGTGGCGGCGCGGACCGAGGAATTGGCACGCGCCAACGAGCGGCTGACCGCCGAGGCGGTCGAGCGCGAGCGCATGGAGCAGGACCTGCGACAATCGCAGAAGATGGAGGCGGTCGGCCAACTGACGGGCGGCATCGCGCATGACTTCAACAACCTCCTGACCGGCATCGTCGGGTCGCTCGACCTCATGCGGATGCGGATCGCCCGCGGCCGGACCGACGACCTCGACCGCTACATCAAGAACGCGATGACGTCCGCCCAGCGGGCCGCCTCGCTCACGCATCGGCTTCTCGCCTTCGCGCGCCGCCAGCCGCTCGACCCTCGACCCACCGACGTCAATCTCCTGATCGCCGGCATGGAAGATCTTCTCCGGCGGACGATCACCGAAGCCATTGCGCTGGTGATCGATCCGGCGCCCGACATCTGGGCGACGCTGTGCGATCCTCACCAGCTGGAAAATGCAATCCTCAACCTCGTCATCAATGCGCGCGATGCCATGCCGGACGGCGGGACTTTGACGATCGCGTCCGCCAACAGCGTCGTGGCCGAGGGCGGGTCGACCGACCGGGGTGCGGTCCATGACTGTGTCCAGATCCGGGTGACCGACACGGGCAGCGGCATGGCGCCGGACGTGATGGCGCGTGCCTTCGACCCGTTCTTCACGACGAAGCCTATCGGCCAGGGGACCGGCCTCGGCCTGTCGATGATCTACGGTTTCGCACGGCAATCCGAAGGGCAGGCCACGATCGAGAGCGAGGTCGGCCGGGGCACCACCGTCAATCTCTACCTGCCGCGCCATCATGGCCTGGCCCAGGACGAAGACGCCGATTCAGGTGTCGCGGTGTCGCGACCGGGCAGCGGGGAAAGCGTCCTCGTGGTGGAGGACGAGGCGATCGTCCGGACCCTCATCGTGGAAGTCCTGCACGATCTCGGGTACCGGGCGCTCGAAGCCGCCGACGGGCCGGCCGGCCTGCGCCTGCTGCAATCGAGCGAACGCATCGACCTTCTCGTGACCGACGTCGGCCTGCCGGGCATGAACGGCCGTCAGCTCGCCGATCAGGCGCGGGTCTCGAGGCATGACCTCAAGGTCCTTTTCATCACCGGTTACGCGGAGACCGCAGCGATATCTGGGTTCCTCGAACCGGGCATGGCCATGATCACCAAGCCTTTTTCGACCGAAGTCCTGATGACCCGGATCCGCGGCATCATCGAAAGCTGAAAACACCAGACCGGCCATCGCGAGCACAGGTTCACGTTGCGGCGGGCCGGCTCTGCGCCTATATAGCTGCATCCCCGACATGCCTGCAGGACTACGCCAGCCTCCGGCTGCCATCGGGCTTCCTGTCCGATAAGGCAGCGTCGCAGGCCCACGGGCAGGCCAGGAGAGCAGAATGAGCGAAGCACCGTTGATGCCCAAAGCCACCGCCGTGTGGCTGGTCGAAAATACCTCGTTGACCTTCGACCAGGTGGCCGAGTTCTGCAAGCTGCACCCGCTGGAAGTAAAGGGCATCGCCGACGGTGAGGTCGCTGCCGGGATCAAGGGGCATGACCCGATCTCGTCGGGCCAGTTGATGCGCGAAGAGATCCAGCTCGGCGAAAAGAACAAGGATCATCACCTGCGGCTGGCACCGCCGAAAGTGCGGCTGCCCCCGCCCAAGAAGACGCGCGGACCCCGCTACACGCCGCTCTCGCGCCGTCAGGACCGCCCCAACGCCATTTTATGGCTCGTGCGCAACCATCCGGAACTGAAAGATGCGCAAATCATGCGCCTCGTCGGGACCACGAAGACGACCCTGCAGGCGATCCGCGACCGGACGCATTGGAACTCCTCGGCCCTCGCCCCGATGGACCCGGTGACCCTGGGGCTCTGCTCGCAGATCGATCTCGATTTCGAAGTCAACCGCGCCGCCAAGGACCGTCCCGCCCTGGTCGACGATCGGGGCCAGACGCTGGTCTCGGCCGAGGTCTCGACGGCACGTCCCCGCCATTCGCCCTCGACGGAAGCGGAGGTGTTCGGCTCGGCCTCGAAACCGCGCCGCGAAGACGACGAGGAGGACATCGACGTGGCCTCAGTGTTCTCGAAGCTGCGCAACGACAAGCACGACGACGAGGAAGACTAGATCACGAGGCCGTTCATTCGCTTTCGCGCTACTTTTCGTAAGAGTGGCGCGGAAGCTTGAGCTTTACAATTCGTCATCGCGAGCGGAGCGTGTCGTGAACCAGCTTTATCCTGGGTCACACCCTGGGTTGCTTCGTCTCTACGCGCCTCGCAATGACGATCGTACAGCTCGAGCCCTCAACGACGATCTGACTCTACATCCTCGGTTGTGCGGTGGCACCGGCCCGCAGTGCGGCGGCGAGCGTCTCGAGATCCGCTGGCAGCGGGCTTTCGAACGACAGCGCCTTGCCCGTGACAGGGTGATCGAAGCCGAGCACCGCGGCATGGAGAGCCTGCCGTCCCAGCGCCCCGATGGCGCCCCGGGACGCGTCGTCCACCTGCGAGATCTTGGTTTTGAACCCGGCCGCGTAGACCGCGTCGGCGATCAGCGGATGGCCAATGTGGGCCATGTGGACCCGGATCTGATGGGTCCGCCCGGTTTCGAGGCGGCAACGAAGCAGCGCCGCGGCCGGCGCATAACGCTCCTCGAGGCTCCAATGCGTCACGGCGTGGCGCCCCTTCGCGGCCGACACGACCGCCATCCTGTCGCGATGATGGGCATGCCGTCCGAGCGGCGCATCGATCGTGCCGGAGCCACGGTCCGGCTGACCCCAGACCAAGGCCCGATATTCCCGTAGCAGCGAGCCCGAGCGCCCGTGGTCGGCGAAAATGTCGGCGAGGCCCCGATGGGCACGGTCCGACTTGGCCGCCACCATCAGCCCGGTCGTGTCCTTGTCGAGCCGGTGCACGATGCCGGGGCGGCGGACGCCGCCGATGCCCGACAGGGTGTCGCCGCAATGGCCCAGCAGCGCGTTGACCAAAGTGCCGGTGGGGTGACCCGGTGCCGGGTGCACCACGAGCCCCGCCGGCTTGTCGATGACGATCACATCTTCGTCCTCGAACACGATGGACAGCGGTATGTCTTCCGCCTTTGGCGTCGCATCGACCGGCGGCGGCACCTCGAAGAGGATGCGCGCGCCCTGCTTCGGCCTGACACTCGGGCTCAGCGCCACGACGCCGTCGAGACGCACGAAGCCTTGCGCGATCAGGTCCTGAAGGCGGGTACGCGAGAGGCCGAGGTCGTCGCGCTCGGCCTGAAGGGCCAGGATCTTGTCGAGTCGCTGCCCGGCGTCGTCCGGACCCACAAGCACCGCGGTGATCTCCGGCCCGTCGTCCTCGATGTCGACCGTCATCGATCCGCGATCACGTGCATGGAAACCTTCAATCGACGAACTCCGACCGCGAGTAACCCTGGATGAAGAGCAGCGCTTCGAGGTCGTTGTGGTCGATCCGCGCGTGAGCGGCGGCCGCGACGGCGGGCTTGGCATGGAACGCCACGCCGAGCCCCGCTTCCTCCAGCATGGCAAGATCGTTGGCGCCATCGCCCACCGCCATCACGGCCGAGGGGGGCAAACCACGCGCGGCCCGCAGCGCCAGCAACCGCTCGAGTTTGGCTTCGCGCCCAAGGATCGGTTCCGTCACCTGGCCCGCCAGGCCGTCACCCTCGATCCGAAGCTCGTTCGAGCGGTGTTCGTCGAAGCCGATCCGCATCGCGATCGGCCCCGTGAACATCGTGAACCCACCCGACACCAGGGCGCAATAGGCGCCGTTGGCCCGCATCGTTCGCACCAGCACGGTTCCGCCCGGCGTGAGCGTGATCCTCTCGTCGAGGACTTTCTCGACGCACGATACCGGCAGACCGCGCAGGAGGGCCACGCGCTCGCGCAGGGCAGGCTCGAAGGCGACCTCGCCCCGCATGGCCCGCTCCGTTATGCCCGCGACCTCGTGTTTCACGCCGGCGAAGTCGGCCAGCTCGTCGATACATTCCTGTCCGATCATGGTCGAATCCATGTCGGCGAGGAGAAGCGCCTTGCGGCGATCAGCGGCCGGCTGCAACACGACATCGATGGGGGCTGTGCCAAGGCGCACCGCAATAGCTTGGCGCAGAGCCGGCAGCGCGCCGACGGCCGCGGTGAAGCGGATGTCGGCCGCAACTTCCGGATCGAGCCAGACGGGCGCCTGCGCGTGCGGCAGCAGGTCGGCGAAACCGGCCAGGCGCGCGGCCCCGATCCCCGTCTGCCCTTTACGGATCATGACGGTGGCGACACAAGGACGAAGGGAGTGCGACATCGGGGTTCGATAACGTGTCAGGACGGAAGGCGATCCTCATCGCAGGCCCCACCGCGGGCGGCAAGTCCGCGTTCGCCCTACGTCTGGCCGAGCGGCATGACGGCGTCGTCATCAACGCCGATTCCATGGCGGTCTACCGCGACCTTTCGGTGCTCACCGGACGGCCGGTCAAAGCCGACCTCGTGCGCGTTTCCCATGGGCTCTACGGCCATCGCGACGGCGCAGAACCCTACTCGGTCGGCCATTGGCTGGTGGAGGCCGAAACCGAGATCCGCCGAGCCTGGGCCGATGGAGCGCTGCCGATCGTGGTCGGTGGCACCGGCCTATACTTCAAGGCGCTCACCCAGGGGCTCTCCCACATTCCGCCCGTTCCGCCGGACCTTCGAATGCGCATCCGGGCCGAAGCGGAAGGCCTCGCGCCCGACGTTCTGCATGCCCGGTTGGCGGCCCGTGATCCGGCCACCGCCGCTCTTGTGCGGCCGACCGATCCGCAGCGGATTCTCCGCGCCTGGGAGATCCTGGAGGCCACCGGGAGACCGTTGTCCAGTTTCCAGGCGCTGCGCACAGCCCCGTTGTTGCCGATGGGCGATGTCTTGGCGCTCGTGTTGTCGCCCGACCGGGAAGAACTGCGGCGCCGCATCGACGAGCGTTTCGACAGGATGATGGCCGGGGGCGCTCTCGACGAGGTCGAGGCCCTGGAGCGGCGGCGTCTCAGTCCCGCGCTGCCGGTCATGCGGGCGCTCGGCGTGCCGCCGCTTCTGGCCCATCTCAGCCACGCCCTGTCGCTCGACGCCGCCGTGGCACGGAGCAAAACCGAGACCCGGGCCTATGCCAAACGACAGGTGACCTTCGCGCGCCACCAGCTGCCGGGATTCCATTGGACGGCTGAGGACGAGATGCCGATCGCGCTTTAGAGGGCCCCTGTCAGGTCCATGCCTCGCGTCGCAGGGTTTCGTCGCGCGCCTTTACTGGGCCGCGATCTGGTTCTTGATCTGGTCGTAGACGGCGCGGCGGAGCACCCGCTTCTTCACCAGCTCGTCGACCGACTTGTAGGGCCGGTGCTGGACGATCGATTGGCCGATCCGTCCGCCGCCTTGCAGGTGGTTGAGGGTTTCGGCGGACGCACTGTTGATGTCGACGCCCTTGCCGCCGGAGGTCTCTGCGGTCGGCTGGGACTGAACGGAGGTGTTCGGGGTTCCCGCGTCGGCCGAGGCGACCTCGACGGCCGAGCTTATCGGAGCAGGCGACAAAGCTTCGGCGTCCGATGGCGCAGCAACCGTCGTCGCCGAAGCTTGGGATGTCGTCGCCGCCCTTTGCTCACCCGTATCGAAGTCTTCCTGCGACGCCGAGGCCTGGGTGATCGCGCCGACGGAAGACGATGCCAAGGGCGGCATGACGGCGGGCGACGCCGCGACCGGAAGCGGCGAGGCCGGCGCGGCATCCGCGATCTTGCGCGCCGGCGCGGGATTGTCGCCGAGCGGCCCGGGGTAGACGACCCTGATCGGCGCGGTATCCTGCTGGTCCGCGGCGGTATTGGCGCCGTTGACCGCCTGAGCCACGACGTTCTTCTTGGCGGGACCATGTTCGATGATCAGCGCGGCCTGCGCGATGACGCCCAACGATACGATGAGAACCGCCAGGATCAGGACGCGGCCGACGATCGATCTTGTTACCATGCAACCATCTCCCGCTAGCACCCGGCTGGCCTTGCTCTGCACCCGTGCCGATCGAGGTTCGGAACGTGTCGACAGAGCGGCCACAGTCACGTGTCGAACGGTGCCTCGGTGGATCGAGGTCGAAACCGTCGGGCTGCCCCCGGGATCCATGCCATTGCATCGGACCGCGAGGGGACACCCCTTCCCCACATGCCCGCCAAGCGATTGCCCTTCAGGGACTCGGACGGATTTATCCGGTCATAATAGTCATGTGTGGCGAGACTGCGAAGCGGTGATTCGATTTTTGTTCCACGATGATTTGCTGTGGACAAGGGCTTTTTGCGGCTTTCCGTTCAATCCTCGCCATTGCCGTTCCACTGCAACAGCAGGATCGGGAGACCCGAGTGGAGGTTGCAGCCCGTCGCGATGGTACGGAACCCTTGTCGTCGGTAGAACCGAAGAGCCCGCACGTTATCCCGGTTGACATCGAGTTCGAGCAACGCGGGCGAGAGATCCTTCGCGGCAGCCATCAGGGCGTCAGCGACCCCGGATCCTTGATGCGGAGGCGCCACCGCCAGCTGGTCGAGGGTTCCCCGCCGGGGATCGACGGTCACGAAACCCACCAGCCCGCCGTCTCCTCGCTCGGCGACGAACGCGACGGAACCCGCACGGAGGAGGTCGTCGAGATGCCGGTCGAGCCAGCACCGCCGTGCCTCGAAATCGATCTGCGGCATCGCGAGCTGCCAAGCCGCTACCCAAAGGTCGATGAGAGCCTGACGGTCTCTCGGTTCGGCCTCGCGGAGCAGAACCGAGACGGGAGATGACGACGGTGTCTTGGTCAGCGCTCGGTCAGCTTCAGTTCGATCCGCCGATTGCGGCTCATGGCGTCTTCGCCCGCGCCGGGATCGATCGGCTGGAACTCGCCGAAACCGGCCGCCACGAGCCGCTGCGGCTCGACACCTTTCGAGACGAGGTACTCCACGACCGCGATGGCGCGCGAAGCCGAGAGGTCCCAATTCGATTTGAACTGGGGCGACACGATGGGGCGCTTGTCCGTATGACCGTCGACCCGCATTACCCATTGGATCTCAGGCGGGATCTCGCGTTCGAGGTCCATGACGGCGGAGGCGAGCTTGTCGAGTTCGGCCGTCCCGTCGGCCTTCACCACGGCTTGGCCGCTGTCGAACAAAACCTGGGATTCGAAGACGAACCGGTCGCCGACGACGCGAATGCCCGGCCGATTGCCAAGGATCTCGCGCAGACGGCCGAAGAAGTCGGACCGGTACCGCGAAAGCTCCTGGACCTTCTGGGCCAGGGCTACATTCAGGCGGGACCCGAGGTCGGCGATCTTGACTTGCGAAGTCTTGTCGCGCGCTTCCGAGGCATCGAGAGCCTGCTCGATGGCGGCGAGCTGTTGGCGCAGGGCCGCGATCTGCTGATTGAGGACGTCGACGCGAGCCATGGCCCGCGTCGTCACGTCGGTCTGGGCGTCAAGCTTCCGCCCGGTATCGTCGGCCTGCAGGCTCGCCGAGGCTGCCGTCGAGGCATTGACCTGGAGTTGCGCTTCGAGGCTGTTCTTTTCTTTGTCGGCCGCATCGAGCGTGGATTGCAGGGAGGCCAGGGTCGATTGCGTATCGGATTTGCCGGCCCGTTCCAGGGCCAGAAGCGACGTCAGTTCTTCGATCTGGCGGTTGAGGCGGGACAGCACTGTGTCCTTGCTCGACACGTCGCGCGACATGAAGAACTGCGACAGCATGAAGACCGACAGCAGGAACGTGATGACGAGCAGCATGGTCGACAGGGCGTCGACGAAGCCCGGCCAGTAGTCGATCGTGCGCTGGGGCCGACGAGAACGGGCCAGCGCCATCAGCGCAGCTCCTTCTCGCGGCCGAGCCGTTCGAGCAGGCGGCGCACCTCTTTGTTCTGGTCCGCTTGGGCCTCGACCCAGTCTCGGATGAGCTGCTGTTCGCCGCGCATATGTTGAACCAGAGCCTGGATGCCCTCGGCAAGGTTCGCCATCGCGGCCGTGGAGGCGCGGCTCCCGGTCTGGTCCGCACTCGATGCGATCTTCTCGATCGCGGTACGCAGATCGGTCGGCAGGGCGGCCGACACCGCTCCCGAAGCCGATTCGATCGAGGCATCGGCCGTAAAGCTCGAGAGCTTGTCTTCGAGCTGGTTGTAGAAGCGGTTCTGTGCCTGTCCGGCCTGCAGGTCGAGGAAGCCGAGCACGAGCGAGCCCGCGAGGCCGAAGAGCGAGGATGTGAACGAGACGCTCATGCCGGCGATGGGAGCCGCGAGGCCGTTCTTGAGGTCATCGAACATGACCGAGGAATCGCTGCCGGTCGTCATGTTCTTGATCACGCCGGAGATCGAGCCCACGGTTTCGAGCAGGCCCCAGAAGGTGCCGAGCAGACCGAGGAAGATCAGGAGGCCGGTAAGATAGCGGGCAATCTCGCGCGATTCGTCGAGCCGCGTCCCGACGGAGTCGAGGATCGCCCGAAGCGTCACCGTGGTGATGGCTTGCGGGCCGGAGCCGCGGTCGGCCAGAATAGTCGCCATCGGGGCCAGGAGCACGGGAGGCTTGGCGGCCGGAGCGTCGGGATTGTTGACGCTGTTGGCCCACCGGATCTCCGGAAACAGCCGGAAGACCTGACGCAACCCGAGAATGATCCCGACCAGCAGCACACCGAGGATCAGGCCGTTCAGCGGCGGATTTGCCATGAAGGCGCGCTTGATGGCGCCGTAGAGGATCATGGCCACGAAACCGACCAGGATGAGGAAAACCACCATCCTGACCAGGAAGATCTGGGGTGAGGTCAGGCGTAGAGGATCGTTTCGTGTCGCCATGAGGACGGACCGCAGAACTGGGGAGTCGCGGTTCGCGACCGGTTTCGGTGACTTCCTACCAGATTCTGCCCGACAACGCCTGAATTATCTTCGAGCGACCCTGCCGCTGCGTTAATGAGGGGCCTGGGGTGGCTCGGAAGCGCTGCTGCGCCGCATCCGAGGAGCGTTGCAACCCGTCACTGCGCCGCGGTCGTCCTTGCTCGGCGGACAGGGAACCCGAGCAGCCGCGAGCGGCGTCTTGTGACGGACGTCATCAGGAGGCCAGGAGCCACGCCGCGTGTCGATGTTCAATGGCTTTGGTGCACGCCATCAGGGTGAATGGATCTATACTGCCAAAAGGACTATCATTATACATCGATATGGAGGAGTTATCGAGTGTTTGGATAAGAGCTAGACTACTCTATGTACAATTAGGCGTTGGGATACAAGGCTGCACAGTTATCACCAGCGTGTTTGTTGAGCGACCGACAATGTGTAACCCTCGCGGATTGCCGCGCTCGACTAGCAGCCCCGTCGGGGCGTTTTCCTTTGCTGAGTGGCTAGCCCGACCGATTCGATGGATTGGCAGACTGATTTGAGCAAGACGGGCCTGGATAACCCGTCAATGTAGCCGCACGGGCGTGCCCTAGTTTAGTGCGATGATGGAGCGTCAAGGTTTGGCTTCTTCACTGCCGTGAGTATACCCTTCTAGAGGATTGCCTCTAATCCCTTGCGGCGGATCACGTCAAGCAGGGCCAAGGCAGGGCCCGTCGGGCGCTTCGCTCCGCGTTCTAGTTGCGACACATAGCCGACCGTCACGTTGAGATACCGCGCCAACACGGCCTGACTGATATTCGCGCGCTCGCGCAGGGCGCGAATATCGTCACCGGAAAAAGTCGCGGTCTCAGGAGCCGACGGACCGAGATGGCGCAGCGTGATCTTGGCGTGTGCTGCATCATCAATGATGCCGCTCGCGTTCATCCCCTTAGCCGTCTCCAACAGGGCTTGCGCCAGTTCACTCAATTTCTTCGCCATGTTCGATCTCCTGTCGTTCTCCATCTTCGACCGCCCGCGCCAAACGGGGTTCATCTGCCCCGAGCCAGGCCGCCGCGATCTCGCGTGCGGTCGCCAGTTCGTCCGGATCGATGTTGTCGCGGGCGCTCTTGGCAAAGCCGAAGAGGAAGACCGCACGCGACTGGTGTCGGAAGGCGATCAGCACACGATAGCCGCTCGATCTGCCTTGCCCCTTGCGGGCGACCCGCTGCTTGAACAGGCCGCTGCCGAGTTCGGCATCCACGCTGCCGCGCTCGGCCCGATCCACTGCTTCCCGCAGGCTGACATCCTCGATCCGTTCGCTCCGGGCATAGCGCGCGAACCATTTGGTTTTGAAGACCCGCACGCCACCTCCATAGCACTATGAGACATAACACCATGAATTATACCTGCCAAGGCTATGAGCGACAGGATCGACCAGCACACCTGTCGTGAAACGGCATTACGGCTTAAGCAAAGAAGGTTGCCGCACAGAGACTTAGAGCGTTCCGATGCCAGCCCTCGCCACACCGACTCCAGCGCCCGCGCCGACGGCGCTGCAGCTCTTTCTCATCTTCAGCCGCATCGGTCTGACGAGCTTCGGCGGTGGGCTCAGCGGATGGCTGCTGCGCGAGTTCGTCCAGGACCGCGCCTGGGTCACGGAAGAGGACTTCCTGAACGGGCTCTCGCTCTCACAGGCCCTTCCGGGCGTCAACGTCACCAACATGGCGATCTGGCTCGGCTATCGCCTGCTCGGCACCTCCGGCGCCTTGGCCGGACTCAGCGGCATCGTTCTGCCGCCCGGCGTCCTGATCGTCGTGATCGCCATCGCGTTCGAGGCGCTCTCCCGTTTCCCCGTCACCCATCTGGCGCTCGACGGCGCCGCTGCGGCGGCCGTCGGCCTCTCGCTAACCATGGGTCTCACTGCGGCCCGCCGCGTCCCACGCCGCGCCGTCCCGCTGATCGTCATGGCGGCCACCTTCACGGCCATCGGGCTGCTGCACTGGCCCCTGGTCTGGGTGGTGATCGCGGCGGGGTCGGGCAGCATCGCTCTTGAATACGGCAGGCTCCGTCGGGGGGAAGCAGCGCCATGACGAGACCCCTCCTCGACCTCTTCGGCGTCTTCGCGCCTCTGTCGCTGGTGACGGTCGGCGGTGGCCAGACGGTCGTGGCCGACATCCAGCGTCAGGTCGTCGCGGTGCATCACTGGATGACACCGACCGGCTTCCTGAATGCCTTTGCGATTTCGCGCATGGCCCCGGGGCCGGGGTCCCTCCTGGCGACGCTGATCGGTTGGCAGGTGGCCGGCTTCTGGGGCGCGGTCGCGGCCACGCTCGGCATCTTCGGACCGACCGCGGTGCTGATCTACGGCGTCGCCCATCTCTGGACCCGCTACCGGGGCGCGCGCTGGCAGCGGGCCCTCGAAGGCGGTCTCAGGCCCGTCGCGGCCGGCATGATCCTGGCCGCCGTCTATGTGCTGATGCAGACCCTCGATGGCGGCTGGCTCGCGGAAGGCATCGCCCTCGTCTCGACCGCGATCCTCATGCTGACGCGCTTGAACCCCATTCTCCTGCTGGTGTGCGGCGCCGGGTTCTTCGTCGGGCTGCACGGCCTCGCGGCGGCCTGATAGAAGCACCGCATGGTGGCGATCAAGAATCACGAGGCCGAGCGTTTTCTGGCGCGCGACATCGAGCGTTACACGACCTTCCTGGTGTTCGGCACCGACGTCGGGCTCGTGAGCGAGCGCGTACGCCGCATCGTCAAGGCGCTGGTCGACGACCCTGCGGACCCGTTCCAACTCGTGCGGCTCGGCCCCGACGAGCTTGCCGGCGACGCGGCCCGGCTTCTCGACGAGGCCCAGACGGTCCCGCTGTTCGGCGGCCGGCGCGCCGTTCTGGTCGACGGCACGGCGACCAAGAAGGCCGATGCCGCGGTCGAGTTGCTGCTCGGTGCGTCGAACACCTGTCCGGTGGTGATCGAGGCGGGCGGTCTGAAACGCGACTCGGGCCTGCGCAAGCTCGTCGAGCGGGTCAAGACCGCGGCCGCGATCGAATGCTATCCTGACGACGAGCGAGACCTCGCCCGCCTGGTCGACGCCGAAGCCGCGGCGGCCGGCACGACGATCGATCCCGAAGCCAGAACCCTGCTGGTCTCGCTGCTCGGTTCCGATCGTCTGGCGAGTCGCTCGGAGATCGCCAAACTCCTGCTTTACGCGCACGGAAACGCGGTGATCACGGCCGAGCATGTCGAGCAGGCCGTGGCCGATGCTTCGGCCCAGGCCAATGACGACGCCGTCGATGCGGCCTTCTCGGGCGATCTGGCGGCTCTCGACCGCGCGATCGGAAAGCTCCATCTCGGCCCGGTCGAGGCGGGGCTCCTGCTCGGCGCGGCGCTCCGTCACGCCACCGCTCTGCATCGCTCGAAGCTCGGGGGTTCGCAAGGAGAGGCGTCGCCGTTCCGTTTCGGCCTGTCGCCACGTCGCAAGACCGCGGTGGACCGGCAGCTCGCGACACTCGAAGCCGATGCCCTGGCGCGGACCATCGTGAGGCTCGGCGACGGGATCGGCCAGGTTCGGCGCGAGCCGCGTCTGGCGATCGACCACGCGGTTCGGGCCCTCTGGACGATCGCACTCTCGGCACGGCGCCGTGGTGGCGGTTCTTGAGTGTCGGCCAAGATGACGCTGCGGGCCTTGGACGCCTAGCCTCGATGCCGGAAACGGTCCACAACAAGCATCGATGCTGCTCCGGTTGATCTTTGCCGTGCTCTCGATCGCACTCGCGCCGCTCGTGGCCCGAGCCGATGATCCGGGCGATTACGCGTTCGCGCAAAGCCCCGGCTCCGCCCTACCGGCCGGGGCCAGCTTCCGCGAAGCGGACGGGCACCTCCTGCGGCTCGGCGACCTCTTCGGACGGCGCCCGATCCTCCTGGCGCTCGGTTACTTTCACTGCCCCTCTCTCTGCTCGGTGGTGAGGGACGATCTACTCGAGGCTTTGTCGAAAGCCGACCTGCGGGCTGGCGTCGACTACGATCTCGCGCTCGTCAGCATAGATCCCGACGAAACGACGGCCGATGCCGCAGCGGCCGAGGCCGACGATGCGGCACGCTACAGCGTCGCGAGCGGCGGGGCGGACCGCGGAGCGACGCCGGGTTGGCACTTCCTGGTCGGTGACGCGGGATCGGTCACGGCGGTTGCCGATGCGGTCGGCTTCCGCAGCCGCTACGACGTCCACCTGAAGCAGTTCCTGCATCCGGCCGGTCTCGTCATCGTGACGCCCGAAGGCCACGTCTCGGGTTATGTGCTCGGCGTGGGCTACCATGCGGGCGACGTGCGCACCGCCGTCACCTTGGCGTCCACCGGCGGCATCGCCAAGGCCGCAGTGCCGCTTCTGCTGCTATGCTTTCATTTCGATGCGGCTACGGGTCGCTATACTCTGGCTGTCATGAAAGTCCTACGCTTGGCAGGTTATGTGACGGTATTGACGATCGGCACGGTGCTTTTGCTTGCCTTTCTTCGCGAGCGGCGCAACGTTGGGTCATAGGGGATCGTTCGAGTTCATGGGCAGAGCGGTATGAAAACCATCTCGCAGAGTTTGCCCCGAGCCGCTGGTCCGGACCGAGCGGATGGTCGTTGCTCCTGGTGTCGGCCGAACTGCAGCCGTCAGCGGTGGATCGGGATCGCCGGATGAGGGCTCCGTCGCGGCGGCAGCTCTTCGCGCCAGGCGCCGACGCGGTCTTCCGCCTCGCTCTGATGCTCATCGTGGCCGGGTTCATCGGCGTTATCTTCGCGGCATCGGCCTTCTCGCGGTCGGATTATGCGACCGGCGTCGGGGTGGCCCGCGAGCAACCCGTACCCTTCAGCCACAAACATCATTCGGCCGAACTCGGCCTCGACTGCCGCTATTGTCACGCACAGGCCGAGCAACTGGCGACGGCAGGGATCCCGCCGACCTGGACCTGCATGACCTGTCACTCCCAGATCTGGACCGGCTCCGAGATGCTGCAGCCGGTGCGCGACAGTCTCGCCAAATCCATGCCCCTGGTGTGGGCTCGTCTCAACGAGCTGCCGTCCTACGTCTATTTCAACCATTCGATCCACATCACCAAAGGCATCGGCTGTACGAGCTGTCACGGGGCGATCGACTCGATGCAGCTGACCTACAGGGCGAACGCCTTCAAGATGGAGTTCTGCCTCGGGTGCCACCGCAACCCGGAGAAGTTCGTGCGGACACAAGCGGAGGTTTGGGACATGAACTGGTCGCCTCCCGCCGACCAGGTCGAACGCGGCAAGGTCCTCGTGGCCGACTATCACATCTCGGGAGCCGGCCGGCTTACCGATTGCTCGATCTGTCACCGCTGATGCGCGTCGCGCCCACCACGCTCCAGGATCGCACGGCGATCGCCGCCGGCCTCGCGCCGGCCCCGGCCGGCCTCGCGCCGGCCCCACATGATATCGCCGACCTCAGGTCCCGTCTCGCCCAGGGGTCCGGTCCGGCTCTGTGGCGCAGCCTCGAGGCCGTGGCCGAGACGCCGGCCTTCCGCGACTTCCTGGCGAAGGAGTTTCCCTCGGCCTCTCGCTTGGCCGACGGGCCGGACCGGCGCCAGTTCTTCCGGCTGATGGCTGCATCCTTCGCCATGGCAGGGCTTTCGGCCTGTTCGGCCGAGGGCAACCCGCGTGACCACGAGGTGCCCTACGTCCGCAATCCGGAGCGGATCGAGCCCGGCGCGCCTCTCGTCTACACCACCGCGACCCTGCTCGACGGCATCGCCAACGGCGCCACCGTCCTCACCCGCAACGGTCGCCCGCTCAAGGTGGAGGGAAACGACGGCCATCCCTGGAGCCGGGGCGGCTCGGACATCTTCGCCCAGGCCTCGATCCTCGATCTCTACGATCCGTCCCGCTCGCAGGCCGTGCGCTACCTGGCCCGCATTTCTTCCTGGGATGCGTTCCGCGGCGCGATCGTCGGACGCGTCGCGGTTCTCAAGGCCGATGGCGGCGAAGGTCTGCGGCTTCTGACCGGCCCGCTGAGCTCGCCGACGCTGTTGGCCCAGATCGCGACCCTGCAGCAAGCTTTTCCGAAGATGAAATGGCACGTCCATGCTCCGGTGTCGGGCGAGGCCGCGGCCGGAACGGAGGCGGCCTACGGCCGTAAGCTGCAGACCCGTTGGCGCTTCGATAGGGCCAGGCTCGTCGTGGCGTTCGACGGCGACTTTCTCGACGCCGGACCGCACCAGCTCGGCACGTCGCGCGACTGGATCGAGGCCCGGCGGGCTTCGGGGAAGGCGGGCGATCTCCTGGCCCTGCACGCCGCCGCCTCGACCCCGAGCCTGACCAGCGCCAAGGCCGATTACCATCTGTCGATCGGCCCGACCGGTCTCGCGGGCCTGGTGGGCCGGTTGCAGGCGGCACTCTCGGGCGAAGCAAGCGCCACGCCGCCGAATGGCGATGACGCGGCTTCCGCGTGGGTGAAAAGAGCTGCCGCCGCCCTGATGGCGGCCCGCGGCGCCTCCATCGTGCTGGCCGGCGCAGCCCAGCCGCCGGCCGTGCACGAGGCCGTCCACCGGCTCAACGATGCGCTTGGCAATGTGGGGCAGACGGTCTTCTTCACGGCCCCCGTCGTCAGCGAGGCCGAACCCTTTGCCGATCTCGTGGGCGACATGGCGGCCGGAAAGGTCCGGGCCTTGGTGATGCTCGACACCAACCCGGCCTATTCGTCACCGGGCGACCTCAATTTCGCGGCTGCGCTGGTCAAGGTGCCGTTCAAGGTCCACGCCGGCTCCTATGTCGACGAAACCGCCCTCTACGCCGACTGGCACCTTCCGCTGGCCCATCCGCTCGAAAGCTGGGGGGACGCCCGATCCTGGGACGGGACGATCAGCTTCCTCCAGCCGATGATCCAGCCGCTCTACAATGGCCGCTCCTCGTCCGAGATCCTCTCGATCCTCACCGACGCGGAACCGCGTGGCGGCATCGCGATCCTGCGCGACAACTGGCGGCGGAACCTCGACGACGCAGCCTTCGATGCCTTCTGGCAGCAGACACTGCTCGACGGCTTCGTCGACGGCTCGGCCTTTGCGCCCGAGACCGTCGCGCTCGTGCCGCAACGATCCAGTGCCGTGCCCCCCGCCGTTCCGACGAAGGGGCTCGACGTGCTGTTCCGGCCGGACCCGACGGTCTGGGCCGGCACGATGGGGAATAATGGCTGGTTGCAGGAACTGCCAAAACCCCTGACCAAGGTGGTCTGGGACAATGTCGTGGCGGTGAGCCCGTCGCTGGCCGAGCGCCAGGGACTGGCCAATGGCGACATGGTCTCGGTCGCCTTCGCCGAGGACGCCTCCGGCGGCGGCAAGGCCGCCATCGAGGGGCCCGTCTGGATCCTGCCCGGACAGGCCGCCGACACCGTGACGTTGACCCTCGGCTACGGCCGCAGCGCGCCCGATCTCCTGTGCAGCGGGATCGGCCATACGGCCTACCCGCTCCGCCAGGAGGGGAGCGCGTGGCAGCGTGCCGGCGCGACGCTGACGAAGCTCGGGCGGACCGTCCGGCTCGCCACCACCCAGGATCATTCGACCATGGAGGGGCACGATTTCGTGCAGGTCCACCGCATCGGCGGGCCGGCCGTTTCGAAAGTCCCCGACGACCTGCCGTCGTTCTACGCCCGCAAGAGCGACGACGGTCGCGCCTGGGGCATGGTGATCGACGAGGACAGCTGCATCGGCTGCAACGCCTGCGTCGTGGCGTGCCAGTCCGAGAACAACATCCCGGTGGTGGGCAAGGAGCAGGTCGCGGTCGGCCGCGAGATGCACTGGCTGCGCATCGACCGCTACTACTCGGGCCTCAAGACCGGCGCCGGGCTCGACGACCCCGACACGCATTTCCAGCCCGTTCCCTGCATGCATTGCGAGGAGGCGCCCTGCGAGGTGGGCTGCCCGGTCGAGGCGACGCTGCACGACCATGAGGGCTTGAACCTCATGGTCTACAATCGCTGCGTCGGGACGCGCGCCTGTTCGGGCTACTGCCCCTACAAGGTGCGTCACTTCAACTACCTCGACTATACGGGCGGGATGGCGCCTGCCACGCAGCTCCAGCGCAATCCACAGGTCACGGTCCGGGCGCGCGGCGTCATGGAAAAATGCACCTATTGCGTTCAGCGCATTGCCAGCGCCCGGATCGCTTCCGACAAATCCGGGCAGCCGATCGCCGATGGCGCGGTCAAGACCGCTTGCCAGGGCGCCTGCCCGACGCGCGCCATCTCGTTCGGCGACCTCAACGACGCCGGCAGCGCCGTACGCGCGGCGCGGTCCGACCCGCGGAACTACGCTTTGCTCGGCGAACTCAACCTGAAACCGCGAACCACCTATCTGGCCGAACTGGCGCCGGGCGCCGGGTCCGCGGCAGAGACCGCGCCGAAGCGGGAGGGCTGAGCATGTCGAGCGACATCGCAGGATCCCGGCTCCCGGGCTTCATCGCGCCGGGCGAAAGTTTCGCCTCGGTGGGCCGCGAGGTCTCGACCATCGCGTTCTCGCATCCGTTGCGGCTGCGCTGGTGGCTCGCGTTCCTGGCCTCGCTGGGGTTGCTCGGCGTCCTGGCCGCGATGATCGGCGCGATTCTCTTCGAAGGCGTCGGGATCTGGGGCAATAACGTCCCGGTCACCTGGGCGCTCGACATCGTGAGCTACGATTGGTGGATCGGCATCGCGAGCGGCGGGCTGCTGATCTCGGCCGTGCTGATGCTTTTCGGCACGGAATGGCGGGGTGCCTTGAACCGCCTGACCGAGACCGGGGCCCTGATCGCGGCCGGGGCTGCGGCCTGCTACCCGATCATTCATCTCGGCCGGCCCTGGTATTTCTACTGGAACCTGCCTTACCCCAACACCTTCGCGTTGTGGCCGCAGTTCCGCAGTCCGCTGTACTGGGATGCGGTCGATATCGTCAGCTATCTGATGATCGCCCTGACGTTCTGGACGATCGGGTTGCTGCCGGATCTCGCAACCCTCCGCGACCGTGCCATCGAGCGGTGGCGCGAGACTGGGGAAGGCAAGTATCGCGCTTATCTCTACGGGCTCTTCGCGCTCGGCTGGCGCGGTTCGGCCTATCATTGGCACCGCTGGCTGCACGCCTACCGGATCGTCGCCATCATGGGCGTTCTCCTCGTCTTCTCGCTGCAGACCGGCGCCGCCGTGATGTTCGCGGGCTCGGTCGAGCCCGGCTGGCACGACGCGTTGTTGCCCTTCGCCTTCGTGGCCGCGGCGATCTTCGCGGGGGTCGCCTTCATGGCGGCCGCCGCAGTGGCGTTGCGCGGCATCTTCGGTCTGCAGAGCCTCATCACCGTTGCCCATCTCAGGGTCCTGGCGGTCCTGCTGCTCGTACTCGGGCTCGTCAATCTCTATTGCTACGCGGCCGAGTTTTTCTCGACCCTGCTCGGCAACGACAGCTTCGAAACCGCCGTCCTGGTACGGCGCCTGACGGGCGCGCATGCCTGGGCGTTCTGGATCATCGCGGTTCTGGCGCTTCTGCCCGTTCACGTCTTCTGGAGCCCGGCGGCGCGACGCTCGCCGTTGATCATTCTGCTGGTCGGACTGGCGGTTTCGATCGGCATCTTCGGCGATCACTTCATGGTCATCGTCGTGACGTTGCAGCACGACTTCCTGCCATCGGCCGATCACCCGTTCAGCAGCGACATCTGGGGCATCCTGACCTTCCTGGGCTCGGTCGGCCTGTTCTTCACGCTGGCGCTCCTGGCCTTGCGCTACCTGCCGGTGGTGTCGATCGTCGAAGTCCGCCGTCTCAGCCTGCTGGCCGACGGCCACCAGACCGAGCCTGCCCGGAGCGCTCCCCATGGTGTCTGAGAAGGGAACGCCCGCCGAAGCGCCACTCCATGCGGTCTCCGCCGAATTCACCACCGGCGACGCCTTGCTGGCCAGCGTCCTGGCGCTGAAGGGCCGTGGCCTCGGCCGTCTCGACGCCCATTCGCCGATCCCGATCCAGGGCATGAGCCGGGCGCTCGAGCTCGACGCGTCGTCGATGTCGGGATTTGCGGTCGGCGCCGTGACGCTCGGCTTCCTGGCCTCGATGGGCATGTGCATCTACGCGACGGCCGCCGACTACGTCTTCAACATCGGTGGACGGCCGCTGATCAGTTGGCCCGCCTTCGTGGTCCCGAGCGTCTCCTTCTCGCTGATGATGGGGGCGCTCGTGGTCTACGTGTCCATGCTGTTCCTGAACCGGCTGCCGCGCCTCAACCATCCGTCCTTCAACATCCCGGATTTCCAGCGCGTGACTCAGGATCGCTTTTTCCTGACCGTGGAGGCCGGAGATCGTCCCCTCGATCCCGCGGCCGTCGAAGCGGCGCTCGAGACACTGGCGGCCCCGCCCCTCAGAGTCGCGCGGGTGCCGCGGTGAGGGCGTCGCTTCTCCACCGCGGCCTCGTGCACGGTGGTCTCTTGCTGCCGCTGCTGCTCGGCGCCTGCGACCGCGCCAATATGGCGGCGCAGGACAAGTCGCAGACCTGGGACGAGAACCAGTTCTTCCCCGATAAATCCACCATGCGCCAGCCGGTGTCCGGTACCGTGGCGCGCGATGCCCCCGACAGGCCGGCCGCGCAGCCTGCCGTGATCACGGCGGCCCTGGTGGCACGCGGGCACGAGCGTTTCGACATCTTCTGCTCGCCGTGTCACGGCTTCTCGGGCGACGGCAAGGGTATGATCGTCCAGCGCGGCTTCCCGGCGCCCCCACCCTTGTCCCTGCCACGTCTCGAACAGGCCAAGGCGAGCTATCTCTACGACGTCATCACCAATGGGCACGGCGTCATGTACAGCTACGCCGACCGCGTACCTTCGGCGGACCGCTGGGCCGTCATCGCCTATATCCGAGCCCTGCAGCTCAGTCAGGGAGCCGCCGTGGCGAGTCTCGCGCCGGACGATGCCGCCAAGCTCGGAGCCCGGCCTTGAGCCGGCCGACCCTCGGGATCCTCGCGGTGGGCATCCTGGCCCTCGTCGCCTTGTGGCTCTCGAGTCTGGCCGGCGTCGCCGTCATGCCGTCCTATCTCGGCGCCTGGCTCTTCATCCTGGCCTTGCCGCTCGGCGCCCTGCCGGTCGTCATGGGGCTGGAGCTGATGGGTCAGCCAGAAGGCCTCGTCACGGCGCTGCTGCGGCGGCTCGTCGCCATCATGCCGCTCGCGGCCGTGCTGGCCATTCCGGTCCTGCTGGTCTCGAAAGGACTGTTTCCCGCCCTCGGGATCGTCGGCGACGGTCTGCCGGGATGGTGGATGACCGAGCCGTTCTTCCTGGCCCGTGCCGTGGTGTTCCTGGTGGTCTGGACCGCGCTGGCCTTCGTGTTCTCGCGTCCCGCGGCAATCTTCCCCGCGGGCAGCCGGCGCCCGATGCTGGCCGGGGCCGGCCTCGCGCTTCACTTCGTCATGGGAACGCTCGCGGCGGACGATTGGGTGCAAGCGGTGGAGCCGTCCTTCACCTCCTCGGCGTTCGGTCTTCTCCTGATCGCGACCCAGGCCGGCATTGCGGTTTCGCTCGCGGTCGCGATCGCCGCCACCGGGCGTCGTCCGACCCTGGATCGCCGGGACGGCACCGCGACCCAGCACCTCGGCACCGTCCTGGCGGTCCTGCTCGGGGCGTGGGGCTTTCTGGCGTTCACGCAATACCTCGTGGTCTGGTCGGCGAACCTGCCGAAGGAGGTTGTCTGGTACCAGCATCGCGCGGCCGGGATCGGCCAGGCGGCGGAGGATTCGGCCGCGATCCTGTGCTTCGTGGCCCTGCTGTGCCTGTTGTCACGGAAGCTTCTGATGATCCCGGGGTTGCTGGCCTGGGTTGCGGCGGCTCTGGTGGTGTTGCACGGCTTCGAGATGCTGTGGCTCGTCACGCCGGCGTTCCGGGCCACCTTCAGTCTGACGCTTGCCGATCTTCTGGCGCTCGCCGGGGCGGCCGGGCTCGGCATCGGCGCCGCTACGCTACTCGGCGAACGTGTCCTCGATCGGGGGAGGTTCGGCCATGGCGCTGCCTGACCGCAAGCCGCGGACGAAGACGGCAGAAAAGCCCTGGCGTCAGGCGGCACTCGGCGGCGTGCTGGTGGCCCTCGGCGGTGCGCTGTTCGGCTTCGGCCGCAAGTCCGACCCGCAGCAGAAGCGCCCCGCTGCGCCGCCGTCTTCCAAGGAACGACCGCGCGGTCCGGCCGGCAAGACCGGTCCGGCCGGCAAGACCGGTCCGGCCGGCAAGACCGGTGCGGCCGGCAAAGCG
>CAXTME010000034.1:0-40814 GCA_964245215.1 uncultured Lichenihabitans sp. | reverse complement strand
CAGGAGCTCGGGGCCGAGCCCGTCGAGGCCGAGCCCGTTGCGGAAGAAGCGCCGCGCCGTCGCCGTTCGCGCCGCACCCCCGTTCGGGCCGAAAAGGAGGCTCCGCCCTCCGCCGAAGAAGGTTCGACTGCGGCGCCGGTGGAGGACGCCGCACCGGCGCCTCGTCGCCGGCGTGGGCCTCGCTCGCGCCCTGCCGAAACCGTTGAGGCCGTCCTCGAGCCAGCGGGTTTGGAGAGCGTCGAGACAGAGACCGTTTCGACCGGCCAGGAGAGCCGCCCTTCTGCCGATCGTGACGTCGGTGCCGATACGACCGAGCATCATGCACCACTGGCGGAGTCGGAGGCGCGTTCGGTATTCGAGACGCCAGAGCCGGCTCTCGAGAGCGACACCACCGCGGTGCAACGCCTGCAAGTCGACACCGAGGTCGCGAGTGTCGATGAAGAGCCTCGCGCAAAGCGCTCCGGCTGGTGGCAGCGCGCGAAAGCGACCTTCGGCAGCTGAACGGCGCTGCGTTCGTCGACCGGCGGAGTTCGCGACAGGACTCCCCGGCCGATGGTCTTGGAAACGCCGCATGGCCGCCGCATGGGAAGCGAGGGGCCAGCCCCTTCATCGCTCAACGAGGAGACAGCATGGTCCATCGTCGTCCTGCCCGGTTGCTGCCGGCGTTCCGTTCCGCCCTGCTGGCCACGGGCCTCCTTGCCGCGACCATGATGGGTCTCCGGCCGGTGGCACCGGCCTTTGCTGGTGAGTTCACCCCGGCGCAACGATCCGAGATCGGGGGTCTCGTGAAGGACTATCTGCTCCAGAACCCGGAGGTCCTTCAGGAAGCCATGGCCGAACTCGAGCGGCGCCAGAAGGAGCAGGAGGCCGTCAAACGCCAGCAGGTCGTCGACGAGAAATCGGGCGAACTGTTCAATGCGCCGAACGAGGTGGTGCTCGGCAACCCGAAGGGCAAAGTCACCTTGGTCGAGTTCTTCGATTACAATTGCGGATATTGTAAGCGGGCGCTCGACGATGTGGGCAAGCTCATGAAAAGCGAGCCCGAGCTGCGCCTCGTCCTCAAGGATTTCCCGGTTCTCGGGCCGGGTTCCGTCGAGGCCGCCTATGTGGCCGGCGCCGCACGCAACCAGTTCAAGGGCGAGCAATTCTGGCAGTTTCACTACAAGCTGCTCTCGACGCATGGGCAGGTCGGCAAGGCTCAGGCTCTCGCGGTGGCGAAGGACCTCGGCGCCGACATGGACAAGCTCGCCAAGGATGCGGGAGGTGCCGAGGTCAAGCAATCGATCCAGAACACCATGCAACTGGCCGATGCGCTGAGCCTCACCGGAACGCCGTCCTTCGTCGTGGGCCAGGACGTCGTGGTTGGCGCCGTCGGCTACGACGAGATGAAGGACAGGATCGACAGCGTCCTGAAATGCGGCAAGGCCTATTGCTCGTGAACCTGTCCGGCCTGCCACGTTCGCGACGCAAGCTGGATTCGCCGATGTGTTGTGGCTATGACGCCCCGAGACCAGGAACGGTCATCGGGGCCGTGTGACCGTCGGCGTTCGCGCATCGGTCGCGTTACATTCACGACCTCCTATTCTCAGAAAACCTCATGACCATGATTCGAAACGGCTTGCGGACGCGCTCCAAGACCGCAAAGCCGACGCCCGCCGGTTCAAGCGATACAGCGATCGATGCCGACCTCGTGCGGACGCTGGCGCAGTTGATCGCTGAGAGCGACCTTGCCGAGATGGAGGTCGAGAAGGGAGACCTTCGCATCAAGCTGGTCCGCCATACCACCCCCGCCGGGGTGCCGGTGGTGGCGGCGCATCACGCTCCCGTCCTGGTCGGGACTCCTCCGGTCCAGGCGGCGACCTTCGCGGCGGAGCCGACGACCGAAGCCGCCGCGGACCACCCCGGCGTGGTCAAGTCTCCGATGGTCGGCACCGTCTATCGGCGAGCCAATCCGGATTCCAAGGCGTTTGTGGATCTCGGCGCCGCCGTCAAGGCCGGAGACAAGATCTTCCTGATCGAAGCCATGAAGACGTTCAACGAAATCGTGGCGCCGCGCTCGGGGACCGTTTCGGCCATCCTGGTCGAGGATGGCCAACCGGTCGAATACGGCCAGCCCCTGCTCGTGATCGAGTGAAGCGGGACGTCAGCCGGGACCGCGGGAGCCACTGACCCATGTTCGACAAGATCCTCATCGCCAATCGCGGCGAGATCGCGCTTCGCGTGCTGCGCGCCGCGAAGGAACTGGGCATCGCAACGGTCGCGGTTCACTCCACGGCAGACGCCGACGCCATGCATGTCAAACTGGCCGACGAGAGCGTCTGCATCGGACCGCCGCCGGCACGCGACAGCTACCTCAACATTCCGGCCCTCCTCTCCGCCTGCGAGATCACGGGCGCCGATGCCATTCATCCGGGTTATGGATTCCTGTCCGAGAATGCTCGCTTCGCCGAGATCCTGCAGGACCACAACATTGCCTTCATCGGCCCCAAGCCGGAACATATCCGCACCATGGGAGACAAGATCGAGGCCAAGCGCACCGCCAAGGCGCTCGGCATTCCCTGCGTGCCGGGCTCCGAAGGCGGTATCACGGACGACGACGAGGCGCAGAGGGTCGCGGCCGAGATCGGCTTTCCGGTGATCATCAAGGCCGCCTCGGGCGGCGGTGGACGGGGCATGAAGGTGGCCCGCACGACCGCCGACCTCTCGGACGCCCTATCGACCGCACGGGCCGAGGCCAAAGCGGCGTTCGGGGACGATTCGGTCTATATCGAGAAGTACCTCGAGAAGCCGCGGCACATCGAGATCCAGATCCTGGGCGATGGTCGCGGCAATGCGATCCATCTCGGCGAACGCGATTGTTCGTTGCAGCGGCGCCACCAGAAAGTGTGGGAAGAAGGACCTTCCCCGATCCTCAATCCCGAGCAGCGCAGCGAGATCGGCGAGATCGTGGCCGCGGCAATGCGCAAGCTCGCCTATCTCGGAGTCGGGACGATCGAGTTCCTCTACGAGGATGGACGGTTCTATTTCATCGAAATGAACACCCGCATCCAGGTCGAACACCCGGTGACCGAGATGATCACCGGCATCGATCTCGTCAACGAGCAGATCCGCATCGCGTCCGGGTCGCCGCTGACCCTGAGCCAGGCGGATGTCCGCTTAAGCGGGCACGCCATCGAATGCCGCGTCAATGCGGAACATCCGGATACTTTCAGGCCGTCGCCCGGGCGCATCAGCTATTATCACCCGCCGGGCGGCCTCGGCGTGAGGGTCGATAGTGCGGCCTACCAGGGCTACGTGATCCCCCCCTATTACGATTCTCTGGTCGGCAAGCTCGTGGTGCATGGCCGCACGCGGACCGAAGCGCTGATGCGGCTGCGGCGCGCGCTCGACGAGTTCATCGTCGATGGCATCGAGACGACGCTCCCTCTGTTCCGCACCCTGGTGCGCAACAGCGAGATCCAGGACGGCGCCTACGACATCCACTGGCTCGAGCATTTCCTCGCCGGGCAACAGACGACGAGCGCCTGATTCCCGGTTGTTCGGCCGCGTTGCGTCAGCATGTCGATCGGCTGCAAAAGCCGACAAGTCTCTGTACGGGAGGCTTCGGAATGCTCGCGAGACATCGACCGGCACTTGCGACGCCCGTCCCGATCACCGGATACTCTCGTCCGAGCCGAGCCGACCCGAGGCCGATGAGGGATGACGACGATGAAGCGCGAGGACCTGACCGAGAAGCTGCTCGACATCAAACGCGAAAAGGGGTGGACCTGGGCCCATATCCAGGGCGAGATCGGCGGCATCTCGCCGATCCTGATCACGGCAGCCTGTATGGGCCAGATGAAGCTGCCGAAGGCCCAGGCCAAGAAAGCTGCCGAACTCTTCGGTCTCTCGGCTGCCGAGGAACGCATGCTGAACGAGCCGCCCTACCGCGGCTCCATCCCGCAGATGCCGCCTACCGACCCGCTGATCTACCGCTTCTACGAACTCGTCATGGTCTATGGCACGACCTGGAAGGAGCTGATCCAGGAAGAGTTCGGCGACGGCATCATGTCGGCCATCGACTTCGACATGACGATGGAGCGCGAGCCCAACAACAAGGGCGACCGCGTGAAGCTGAACATGTCAGGCAAGTTCCTGCCGTACAGATACTACGGCAACGAGGATGGCGTCCCGGACTACGGTTTCAAGGACGCCTAGAGCCGGCCGTTGGCTCGAAGGGCCAGGGGCATTGGGGCGCGAAAGCACGACCATACGGCGCCCGCGCTGCTGCTTTGCACCGGCTTCGCGTCCCTCGGTCCGTTTGGCCGGGACAGCGGTTTGCTGCGCGATGGACTGCGGGGTGTCGAGCAACACGCCGTGGGGCGCGATGCCGATGCCCGGACAAGACGGCGCTTCGGCATGACACATGGCATAGCGGTCCGGAGCGCCCCCTCCAGAGTCACACGTCGAGCCCGCCACTGAGTGGCTTGGTCGATGCGCGCGGTTTGCTGTGCCGTCGTCCAAACACGGCCTCGACCACATCGTTTACCCGATCGCCCTGCCCGTTCACCTTCGTGCTCTTCTCTTCGACCGCTTCGCTCTTTAGTCTGGAGGCCGAGTCGGACAATCGGATCTCGACCCATCAGAAACCATGCCGGACGCGTCGCAATCAGCGCGCCGCGAAGACAGAGGTCGAACGCCATGGGGCGATTATCCACGCATGTGCTCGATACCGCTCGTGGCAGGCCTGCGGCCGGTGTGGCGGTCTGTCTTTACCGCATCGATTCCGACGGAGGCCGGACGCTGTTGACCGAGAGCGTGACCAACCTCGACGGCCGAACCGATGCGCCGCTGCTCACCGGAGAAGCCTTCGCGTCCGGCGTCTACGAGCTGACCTTCGCGGTCGCGGCCTATTTCGCCTCCGACCCGCAGGTGCCGTCGGTGCCGTTTCTCGACCTCATCCCACTTCGGTTCGGCATCGCCGACCCGGATGCCGCCTACCATGTGCCGCTCCTCGTCTCGCCCTGGAGCTATTCGACCTACCGCGGATCCTGACCCATGGCCGACTATCCTCGCGACCTCGTCGGTTACGGTGAGCATCCCCCTCATCCGCGCTGGCCCGGCGATGCACGCGTTTGCCTGCAGTTCGTGATCAACTACGAGGAAGGCGGCGAGAACAACATCCTGCACGGGGATGCAGCGTCGGAGGCGTTCCTCTCCGAGATCGTCGGTGCCCAGCCCTGGCCCGGGCAGCGCCACATGAACATGGAATCGATCTATGAATATGGCTCGCGGGCCGGCTACTGGCGGCTGCACCGCCTGTTCACGTCGCGCAGCATGCCGGTCACGGTCTATGCGGTCGCCTCGGCGCTGGGACGTTATCCGGGCATCGTGGAATCGATGCAGCGGGCCGGCTGGGAGATCGCAACCCACGGGCTGAAGTGGATCGACTACCGCGACCACACGGCAGAAGCCGAACGGGCCGACCTCGACGAAGCCGTCCGCCTTCAGACCGAACTGACGGGGCAGCGTCCGCTCGGACTCTATCAGGGCCGCAGTTCGGTCAATACGCTGGCGCTCGGCTGCGAGGAAGGCGGCTTCCTCTACCTGGCCGATGCCTATGCGGACGACCTGCCCTATTGGATCGAGGGCGCGCGTGGGCCGCAGCTCGTGGTGCCTTATACGCTCGACACCAACGACATGCGCTTCGCGACCCCGCAAGGGTTCAATGCCGGGGACCAGTTCTTTGCCTATCTCAAGGACAGTTTCGACACGCTCTACGCTGAGGGCGCCGAGGCTCCCAAGATGTTGTCGGTTGGGCTGCATTGCCGCCTCGTGGGACGACCCGGGCGGACCGCGGCCCTGGCCCGGTTTCTCGACTATGTCGAGTCGCACGAGCGGGTCTGGGTGGCACGGCGGATCGACATCGCGCGACACTGGATCAAAACCCATCCGCCGGCCGCAGGCTACCGGCCCAGTCGAATGGGAGCCTCGCTTTTCATCGAGGTCTTCGGCGACATTTTCGAGCACACACCCGAGATCGCGGCGCGCGCGCACGCGTCGGGGCTGACGTCGAAGGACGACAATGCCGAGGGGCTTCACACCAGCCTGCTGGCCGTGATGCGGAGCCTCTCCGATTCGGAGAAGCGTATTCTCCTCTGCGCCCATCCCGACCTCGCCGGCCGCCTCGCCCTGAGCCAGGGGCTAACAGCAGACTCGACGGGCGAGCAGGCCGCCGCCGGCCTGGATCGGCTCTCGCCCGCTGAACTCGAGCGCTTCACCGCTCTTAATTCCCGCTACCGGGACCGGTTCGGCATCCCGTTCATCATGGCGGTCAAGGGCCGGACCAAGCGGGAGATCGTCACGGCGTTCGAACATCGGCTCCACAATACCGTGGAGCAGGAGTTTGCGGCTGCCCTCGTCGAAGTCGAGCGCATCGCATTGTTACGCCTGAAGGATCGCCTTTCGGCGCCAGCCTGATCGGCAGCCCGGCTGATCTGCCCAGCGTCGATCGTCAGAGGTGATTGAGGAGGCGGCGGATCGGGCCGGGGCGCCGATAGCCGTAGCCATAGGGGCGCCGGTATCCGTAGCCGCGACGAAACCCGAAGTCCCTCCGGTAGTAACCGCGACGGTAGTAGTAGACCTGTTCGACGTTACTGCCGACGTCCATCGTCGATGCGACGGGCGCGAGGCTGGAGACCGTAAGCGCCGACGCTGATTCGGAAGTCAGGGATGCGGCGCCGAGCGCGAGAGCGCCGAGCAGGGCGTAAGTCATAGGACGTGACACGGGTAACCTCCAAAGCTGAGACACAGGACCAATCTTCCACCAGCGGGTAAGTTCCTGGCTCAAGGCGTTCCTGGTCAGAGACCTCAGTAAACGTCGTTGCGGATGAACCAGTCGGCGGAGGGCTCGTGCCCGAGGCCGATGGCCTCGTCGTAGTAAGTGGTGATCGATTCCACGGCCCTGGTCAAAGCAATATCGGCTTGGGGGTGGCTATCGGGCGCGCCGCTGTGACTCTGGCTTTGAACCGGAGTCCGGATGTAATGGCTTTGCTCGAAGAAGAAGCGACCGTCGTGCGTTTCGAAAACCCGGATCGAGACCTTGAAACGCTCGGCCGCCGCTTCGAGGAAGATGTGATATTCGGAGTAGAACTTATGAAACTCCACGATGCGGGGATGTCGTAGAGCAAAGAGTTCGTGATTGGACATCATCTCGCGGTCGATCCTCTGCCGCTACCGTCGGGGCGACCGGCTGATCGAAGGACTGACGGGGCTCGATCGATCGGTCAGGTCTTCAGACGATAACCGGTTCTGAAGATCCAGGCTATCGCGGCGCCGCAGAGCGCCAGGATCAGCGCGATCATGCCGAAACTGATCTGCGGCGCGACATCGGCGCGTCCCTGAAAGCTCCATCGGAAACCACTCACCAGGTAAACGACGGGATTGAGAAAGGCGATCGCTCGCCAGACCGGCGGCAGCATCTTCACGGAATAGAAACTGCCGCCCAGAAACGTCAGGGGTGTCACGATGAGCAGCGGCACGAG
Organism: uncultured Lichenihabitans sp.; assembly: GCA_964245215.1. Taxonomy (GTDB): domain Bacteria; phylum Pseudomonadota; class Alphaproteobacteria; order Rhizobiales; family Beijerinckiaceae; genus Lichenihabitans. The sequence continues at coordinate 33,291 of CAXTME010000034.1, read as the reverse complement.
CTGGAGCTTCTCGAAGCCATCGGCCCAGATACCGATCACGAAACCGAACAGGCTGAACGTGACCGCGGTCAGCACCAGGGCGGCCAGCATCCAGACCGGATGCTCGACATGCAGCGGGACGAAGAGCGCCGAGGTCGCGATGATGATGAGACCGAGCCCGATGGATTTGGTCGCCGCGGCCCCGACATAGCCGGCCACGATCTCCAGCGGGGAAATGGGCGCCGACAGGATTTCGAAGATGGTGCCGGTGAAGCGGGGGAAATAGATACCGAAGGAAGCGTTGCTGATGCTCTGCGTCAGCAGGGACAGCATGACGAGACCGGGCACGATGAAGGCGCCGTAACTGACGCCATCGACCTCCTGGATGCGGGACCCCAAGGCTGAGCCGAAGACGACGAAATAGAGCGACGTCGACAGGACCGGTGAGATGACGCTCTGGGTCAAGGTCCGCCAGGTGCGTGCCATCTCGAAGACGTAGATCGACCGAACGGCCTCGATGTTCATGGATTCGGCCTCACGAGCGACACGAATATGTCCTCGAGCGTGCTCTGGCTGGTGCGCAGATCCCTGTAGGCGAGCCCGGCCCGGTCGACCGCGGCCAGGAGACCACGGATCTCGTCGGGCTCCGGCGCCGAAGTGGTGTAGGTGTAAGTGATGGCTTTCCCATCACCATCGAGGCTCATCCGATAGTTGGCGAGCGAATTCGGGATCGATCCGAGCGGCTCGTCCAATTCGAGAATGAGGCGCTTGCGGCCGAGCTTCTGCATCAGAGCGGTCTTGTCCTCGACGAGGATCAACTCGCCGCCGTTGATGACCCCGACCCGGTCGGCCATTTCCTCGGCCTCCTCGATGTAATGGGTGGTCAGGATGATGGTGACCCCCTGGTCGCGCAGCGATCGGACGAGGCGCCACATGTCGCGACGCAGTGTGACGTCGACGCCGGCCGTCGGTTCGTCGAGGAACAGGAGTTTCGGCTCGTGCGAGAGGGCTTTGGCGATCAGGACGCGCCGCTTCATGCCGCCCGACAGCGTCATCAGCTTCGCGTCGCGCTTGTCCCAGAGCGACAGGTCCCGCAAGACCTTTTCGATGTGCCGTGGGTTCCTGGGCTTGCCGAAAAGGCCGCGGCTCAACGAGACCGTGTCCCAGACGCTCTCGAAGGCGTCCGTGGTGAGTTCCTGTGGCACGAGCCCGATCATCGCGCGCGCCGAGCGGTAGCCGGACACGATGTCGTGCCCGCCGACCGTCACGCGCCCACCGCTTGCCCTGACGATGCCGCAGGCGATGCTGATCAGCGTTGTCTTGCCGGCCCCGTTCGGGCCGAGCAGCGCGAAGATCTCCCCCGTCTCGATGGCGAGGCTGATTCCCTTGAGGGCCTGGAAGCCGCTCGCGTAAATCTTCGTCAAGTGGTCGATAGTCAGGATCGGCAACATGGGTCCTGGTAGCCGATCCCGACCGCTCGCGGAAGGCGCCATAGCGCCCGAGGTTCAGCTCATGCGGCTTGGCGCTGCGGTTCCTCGCTGCTTTCCATAGCCTGCATATAGAGGTCGAGGAGTGAGTCCTGCTCGTCCCGCTCGTCCTTGTCCTGCTTCCTGAGACGAAGGATCTCCTTCAAGACCTTGACGTCGAAGCCCTCGCCCTTGGCCTCGGCGAAGACTTCCTTCTTGCCCTCGTTCAGCGCCTTGAGTTCTTCCTCGATGTGCTCGACCCGCTCGATGAAGGCGCGTATCCGATCGCCCGCAATACCAACCGATCCGCTCATCGTGTCTCTCCCGTTAAGATATTGACGACAACTAGACTAGACAGAAGCGGTAACCGGGGGCTTAACGAAGCTTGCTTGGCGCCGCGGCGGCTGGTTCCTGCACCCTGCCGCCAACCGACGGATGGCATAGGGTCGACAGCGATACTTCCATCTCACCTCTTCGACTGGCGACGATTGCGATAGTCGCGGGACGATGATTGGGAGCAGTTACCCTGTTGTTGACCGTAGCCGTGTCACGTGGTCGCCATCGGCCGACGAACCGCGTGATCACGCAAACGGCAATTGCTCGTGACGAAGCCCTGGGCGTATCCTGCATGAGCCAGTCCATGAGGCTTGTGATGGGATCTCCGGACGTCATCGACGCCTTCGACGCGAGTGCGGCACTCGCGATCCTGGACCATATCGTGGATCGGGACGAAGCGGTGGTGCTCCACAGCGTGGCCTCGGCCTGGGAGGCCGCCTGGATCGCCTGCCTGACCAATAGTCCAACTTGGACGTCGGTGGCTGAAGACGAATTCGGCCATGTCGTGGTCGAGCTTCACGGCATTCTTTGGACGGTCGACCGGCGCAAGGTTCGCTCGACCTCGTTGGGTCTCGGCAAGATGTCCCATCGCCGTCGGGGGCTGCGGTCGATCACCACGGAAACATTCGGCGCTGTACACAAAGCCAGCGTCGCGAGGCTTGAGCCCGGTCCCCTGTAGCGCCGGCTCTTCGCCTCGATCAGCAAGCCTGGCGCGCTCTTGCCTCGTTCTTCCGCACCCGAATCCGTTCGAGAAACTGACCGCGAAGGCGTTCCCCTTACGTTCTAGTGTGGTGGCAAGACCGCACTTAACACTTAAACAACACTAAATAATCCAGCACAGCAATTACGTCGCATCCGTCATATTGTGCTTTGGGATATGCGCTGTAACGGTAGGCCAACGTTGCCAAGTTAGCGGTGTGGTTGCATGTCCGAGGAAACGCCCAAGACGGATCACGTTGCGGTTCGAGCTGCGCTCATCGAGGCCAGGGCAGTCTCGAACACCATTCCCTATGATGCGATCGCGGCCTTGCAGGTTGTGCGACGCCTCGCGGCCCTGGCGCCCACCCATATCGCGCCGATCGCCGAGAAAGCCGAACAGGCGGTCGTTGCCACTATTGGTCGATCAGGCACGACGTATGATGCGCTCGCCTGCTACGCGCTCGCCCGTCTGGTGACCGAGATGGAACGCACCTTGTTCCGCATCGTGGACTAGTGGCGGAAAGTTCACTCTTGCACGAATTCCGCCTGCGCCGACAATCCTGTACTGCTTCACCGCTTGCGACGCTCGGTGCCCCGCATCATCTTGGACATTGTTTCAGGTGACAAACGTCCCGCGCGAGGTGGAGTCGATGCCACGCTTTTTCTTCGATCTCGACGGGGGCGAGCGGCTGTTTCGCGATGAGAAAGGCAGTGATTTGCCGGACATTCAAGCTGCTCGCGAAGAGGCAATTGCGGTTTTGCCCGATATCGTTCGAGCCATGGTGACGGGTCGCGATCGGAAGACCCTCACCTCGATGATCAGAGATGATGTCGGAAATGTCGTGTTCGGCGTCAAGCTGACGTTGTTGGAGCATTGAACGAGGTCTTCCCGAAGGGTCGATCCGAGCCACACCGGGCGGGCCAGATCCTGCCGGGCCGTACCGCCTTCCGTTTTGTTCGCTAGCGATTTAATCAGTGACTATGCGGTCGCTGCTGATGTAGTTTTCCTGGAAGATCGTCGGCACTGACGACCTGTCGCCACGGCCCGGAAGCCGACAGCGTCCTAGAAGTCTGATCCAGGTGTGTCGATGCCGCGATACCACTTCGACCTCAAGAGTGACCTGCAACTCTTTCGAGACGAAAAAGGGAGCGAGATGTTGGACGATGAAGCGGCTCGGGAGGAAGCGATCATGATGTTGGGCGACATCGTCCGGATCATGATGGGCAGTCGGGTGCAGCACGAAGTGACATCGTCAGTGCGAAATCAGATCGGCACGGTCATCTTCGGTGTGAAGCTGTCGTTGGTGAATGCCTGAGCAGTAGCCAAGGATGAGCTTTCATCGAACTACGCCTGTTCGTCCAACTCGGCCGAGATCAGCATCGGAAACCCGTTCATGGCGGGGATGCGGTTCAAAGCATCATCGCTTGAGCCTTATGCGCAGGACCTCGCCGGGTTCAGAGTCGGCACGTCGCTCCGCAATGCTCTCTGCCACCAGCATTGCAGCCAGGAGGACGAAGAGAAGAACGATACCGGCCGTTGCTAAGGGATGTTGCGATCCCATGAGAACGAAGCCGAACATCACCAATTGCACCGTCGATTCCAAGGATGAAGCAAAATCGTGCCACATTGAAACGCTCCTCAACTTCAAGAGGAGTGATCGCAAGATTCGCACCCTGAAACGCTCATTCTCGCATTGCTATCGGACCAAGACAGCGTCTCACCGGCGTGGCTGCGACGCCTCGGCGCTCGGGGCTAGGACCCTACTGCTGGCGCCCGTTGCCGAGAGCCAGTCAGTTGCGCCATGTCGGAGACTGCTCGTGCGAAACAATAGCAGCGACCGACCTCGCCGCTTGACGCCTGTGAACCTGGGTGTTCCTGACCGCGGTTTTGCCCGCTGCCCTTGACTTTCGACGAGCGCCGCCTCATTTCACGGTCATCGATCTATAGGCTGAACGTTCTAGCCATAGCGCATCGAGCATCGAACTGCCGTGCGCGCGCTGAAAACCTCCTTCTTGTATTGTCGATTCCTATGCTGCACGGCGCGTTGCGCCGGTGCTTCACCTCTGCTCGCGGGAGTTCATCATGAGTAACGGCACGGTCAAGTGGTTCAACGGTCAAAAAGGCTTCGGTTTCATTCAACCCGACGACGGCGGTCAGGATGTGTTCGTCCACATCAGCGCGGTGGAGCGGGCTGGGATGAGCAACCTGACCGAGGGTCAGAAGCTTAGCTATGAGCTGACCAAGGACAATCGTTCCGGCAAAATGTCTGCAGACAAACTGCAAGCCGGTTGATTTTGTAGGCACGGAGGTTCGGCGACCACGGATGTACTGGCGTCGAAACAGTGCCGCAAGATGGCAAGGCCGGGTTCGAAGCCCGGCCTTCTTTTTGTCCCCCGACTTTCATCTGAGACGATGCAGAACCTTAGGGATAAGGACATGATGTACGAGATCCACATCACGAAGATCGATGGTACGGCGACCAAGGAAGCTTTTACGGCCGTCAACGATAAGAAGGCGATCCTAAGGATCGCCTCGACCTTGCAGCGCCATGCGAATAACATCGCCAATCAATCCTACCGTCTGATCGACGCCAACCGACGAGAAGTCGTTCGAGAAACCCAGGTCGTCGCCAATCAGGCTTGAAGCCCATATCGAACACTCGGTTCGGCGCGATTCTCGGTCGGCGGAGGATTGGTCAAGATCAGTCTTCAATACCGAGAACTTTCAAGAATGCAGGAGACAACGATCTGTCCGAGGACGGGTTTCCTGCTACTCTCATCGACCCGAGGAACTGTCCCGATAACGAGAAAATCTTTCCCTCGCTCAAGGTCGCGATTTTGACCTTTGTCGTCTCGATGAAAACTGATCCCAAGTTGACATGAGCGACGACGAGACCTTTGTGATAGATAAGATCATACATGACGGATCTTTCGGGATCGGAGTTGCGGACAGGATAGGTCTGCACGCGAGGCAGCACCACCGCTTTCGACCGAAAATGACGCGATGAGCCTCGTGGTGCAACGCCAAGAGATCGACATCCGAGAGGTGAATCCGGCTCAAATGCGAGAGGGTCATCCGCGTTGTGTGCGGTACTGCCAGGTGGAAATTTTTTGAACTCGGGCGACGTCAGCCGTGCTGCCATACTGCGAGTTGGCGATGAGCGTTCTGGCGAGTTTCGCAGGTCTTCCTCGAGCATAAGTTGGAGGATCCGTCCACCTGGTACTTTAAGGCAGTCGCCTCTTGCGGGAGCTAGAGGCCTAATCCGCCCGTCATCACGTCCTGCGCCAACATCGACGCGTCCTCCAGCATCAGGTTACGACCTGCAAGATCGTATCGCCGGCGAGGCTTGATCTTTGCAACGTCTATGCGAGTTTGCGTCCACTAGTGAAGGGCGCGACCATGGCACCAGTACCGGCGACCGTTGAAGCGCTGCTCGATGTCGCGCGGGATATCATGGCGCAAAGTCACCCCAACATCGACGAACTGCTGATGCTTTTGGCAAACCTGCCGGTGGACGACCTCGGCGTGCAAACCCGTGGTGCGGTTGTTCATGCCCGTCATGTTGCTGCAGCGGCGCAGGATAAGAGCGGTGTAAGGACTGCGGTCGCCAGATTTGCCCTGGCACGCGTTGTCGTGCTGCTGGAGGAGCACGTGACGAGGACGGTGTCATAGCTCCGCGCGGGCGTACCAGAATCCGCGGGACGGCTGGAAAATCGCGATGCGCCAAAGCTCATGCGAGCGGTAGCAGTTCGTGTCGATCTTCAGGGTCTAAGGATGACCGGCCCAGAGGGTCCGTAGATCGAGCCCTAAGCGATCTCCCAAAACACCACGGGCCGAAACTCGCCTCGAGAGTTTGTCCACGTGGTGAGCGCGCCGGGGCTCGAACCCGGGACCCTCTGATTAAAAGTCAGATGCTCTACCGACTGAGCTACGCGCTCCCGAGGGAGGGGTCCGACGTAAAGCCTAGCAGCCTCAGGGTCAAGTCGAGGTCGGATGGTCGCAGGTTGCCGGATCCGGTTCCGCCTGTGAAAACCTCCGAAATCGACGGCACGCCTCCCGCACCCCTCGCCTTGGCTCGCCCGCGACTTAAGTGCTGAACATGTCCAGGAGTCTCGTCATGCGCCCTTCGACCCCCCTCGTTCCCTCTCTCATCGTGGCCGCCCTCTTCACGGTCGCCGCTAACCTGCCGTCGCGCGCCGCCGACACGGGGGCGGATCCCGAGATCCAGACCGTCATCACCACCCAGATCGACGCCTTCGGGCGCGACGATGCGGCACAAGCGGAAAGCTTCGCGTCCGAAAGCATCAAGAGCAAGTTTCCCGACGCCAGTTCCTTTCTCGGCATGGTCAAGCAGAGCTATCCGGCCCTGGTCCATCCCCGCTCAACCCATTTCGAGCCGACGATGACATCCGACAGCGGCACGGTCCAGAAGGTCACGGTCGTCGATGCCAATGGTGGCGTTTGGACAGCCGTCTACACGCTCGAGAAGGTCGACGGTCACTGGGTGATCTCGGGTTGCGCCTTGCTGAAGACCCCCGAAACCAGTGCCTGATCGTCATTCGAGAGCGAACAGCACCAGGATGAAGATGAAGACGACGGCAGCGATCGCGGTCGTCCACAGGGCCTTGACGAGCAGTCGCGGCAACGTCGGGGCGCCGGGGTCACTGCCGGGCACGATGTCGCTCGCCTCCTCCTGGGACCGAACGCCCCAGGGCAGAACGGCGAAGAGGACCACCCACCACGTCGTGAAGTAGATCGCGATGGCCATCGGGATCGGGATCGGCAGGGCGAACGTCATGCGGACACCCCGGGCGCAAGCCTCACGCTTCGAGGATCAGGACATGCACCAGGGGCTTCTTGCCCCAGGCCGCTCCCACGGCGCCCCGGACGGAGCGCTCGATCGCATTGGCGGCCGCTTCCGGATCCCGACGCTTGCCGCGGCCGAGGTTGTCGAGCGTGTTGAAGATGGCGTCGTCCACCGTCACGTCCATCGGTTTGCCATCGCGGGTGTGACTCGGTAGGCCGCTCATCAGCACGTCGGGATCGCCGGCCACTTCGCCCCGCGCCGTGAACGCGACGGCGATCGAGATCACGCCCGCGAAGGCGAGTTTGACCCGGGCCGCGATGGCGGGATCGTTGGACGGAATGACGACGGAACCGTCCTTGGCCAGTTGCCCGTGCTGCACCTGATCGCTGATGCCCGGATCGCCCGGCGCCAGGACCACCATGTCGCCGTTACCGGCCTTGATGACTTTCGGCACACCGAGGGACCTCGCGAAGGCCGCATGTTCGGCGAGATGCAAGGGCTCGCCATGCGCCGGCACCGCGATCTGCGGCCGGACCCAGCCATAGAACTTCGCCACCTCGGCGCGCCGCGGATGCCCGGAAACGTGCACCATGTGGGTACGGTCCGTGATGACCTCGACCCCCTGGGCCACGAGCCCGTTGATGATGCGGTTGACCTCCCGTTCGTTGCCCGGGATGGTCCGGGACGAGAAGATCACGCGGTCGCCGGGTGCGAGCCGCACATCGCCATAGTCGTCTTGCGACATGCGCGCCAGAGCCGCGCGCGGTTCGCCCTGGCTTCCCGTCGCAAGGAGAACAGTCCGGTTGCGGTCGAGCGTCGCATAGCGCTCCGTCGAGAAGAATCCCGGAACGCCGTCGAGATAGCCGCAGTCGCGCGCGACACCGATCGTCCGCTCCATGGCACGGCCGCCGATGATCACGCTCCGCCCAGAGGCCGCCGCGGCATCCGCCACCGCCTTGAGGCGGCTCACGTTCGACGCGAAGGTCGTCACGACGACGCGGCCCGGAGCCTCTTCAATCAGGCGCTGCAGGTTCGTCGCCACTTCCTGTTCGGAGGGGCTTTCGCCATCGCGCAGGATATTGGTGGAATCGCAGACCAGCGCCAGGACGCCTTCGTCACCGATCGCGGTCAGGCGCTCGACATCGGTCGGCGGTCCCATGGTCGGGGTCGGGTCGATCTTCCAGTCCCCGGAATGAATCACGGTGCCGAGAGGCGTCCGGATCGCCAGTGCCGAACTTTCCGGGATCGAGTGCGCGACCGGAATGAACTCGACCTCGAAGGGGCCGAGCTTGATGCGGCCGCCGAGCACCACGGTCTCGACCTCGAGCTGCGACAGATTCATGTCGTTGACGTGCTTGGCCTCGAGCAGGCCAGCCGCGAACCGCGTCGCGAAGACCCGGCAACGCAGCTTCGGCCAAAGATCGGCCACGGCCCCGATATGGTCCTCATGGGCATGCGTGATGATGAGGCCGAGGAGATCCTTTCTGATCCGCTCGACGAAACCGAGATCCGGCAGCAGCAGGTCGATGCCCGGCAGATCAGGGCCGGCGAACGCCAAGCCGCAGTCCACCATGATCCATTTACGCCGTTCAGGCGGCCCGAAGCCGTAAAGCGCGGCATTCATGCCGATTTCGCCCAAGCCTCCGAGCGCGCAGAAGACCAGTTCTTCGCCGCCGTCCGTCATTTTCAATCATCCAATTACGATGCGGCGGTCATGTCCTGATCTGCCAAAAAAACATCGCCCGCTTCCACGGTCAAAACACCACAGTCCGTATCGAGTAACAGTCGCCCGTCGGGATCGACGGTCTTGAATTTGCCCTTGTATCGCCCGTCCGGACGGGTCACCGCAAGGGCGGAACCGACCGGCAGCGCGTGCCTGAGCCATTCGGCGCGGATCGCCGCGAAACCAGCGCCGCGATTCCAGAGATCGAGCACCTCCGGCACGCTGGCCGACAAGGTCGTGAACAGCAGGTCGCGCGTTCCGCCCGCTCCCATGACAGCGGTCAGATGGGTCGCCGGGTAAGCGAGTTCCGGCGGATGAGACTGGCAGTTGACCCCGAAGCCCAATACGGCCGAGAGAACCCCGTGCGGAGCCGAGATGGCTTCGACGAGAATGCCGGCCAGTTTCGCGCCGTCGCACAGCATGTCGTTCGGCCATTTGAGAGCCAGACCGCGGTCGGGGCCGGCAACCACCCGGAGCGCCCTCGCGAGAGCAACTCCCGCCACGAAGCCGAGCTGCGGCATCACCCGAGCCTCGCAGGGGTCGACCAGCAACAGGGTCGCGTAGAGATTGCCGCTGGGCGAAGCCCATTCCCGCCCGGTCCGGCCGCGTCCGCGAGTCTGAACGTCCGCCACGACCCAGATCGGCCCGGCTTCGCCGGACCGCGCCAGTTCGAGCGCTTCCTGGTTCGTCGAACCGATGCTTGCGAGGTGGGCGAGCCTGTAGCCTCGCTCGAGCGCGACCGCGGCGATCACGTCTCAGAACAGGGATCGAGCTGCCGCCGAGGCCGCTTCGACGACGGGGGCCGGGAAGACCCAAAACAGCAGCATGACGAGCCCCGCGATGGCCAACACCACACGGACCGCCGGTCCTTGTCGATCGAAGGCCTCGGCCGGAGAGTCGAAATACATCATCTTGACGATGCGCAGGTAGTAATAGGCCGCCACCACGCTAGCCAGGACGCCGATGACGGCCAGCCAGTAGAGGTTCGCCTGGATGGCGGCCTGGAAGACGTAGAACTTGGCGAAGAAGCCGGCGAGGGGCGGAACGCCAGCCAGCGAGAACATGATCATGGCGAGAAAGAACGCCATCGCCGGGTTCGTCTGACCGAGCCCCGCGAGGTCTTCGACGGTTTCGACCGCGCGGCCCTTGCGCTGCATCGAGAGCATGGCCGCGAAGGTGCCCAGCGTCATGATGAGGTAGGCCGACATGTAGATCAGCACGCCATAGACGCCGGCTTCCGTGCCGGCCGCGAGCCCGGTCAGCGCGAAGCCCATATTGCCGATCGCCGAATAGGCCATGAGCCGCTTGAAGTTCCGCTGGCCGATGGCCGCGAAGGATCCGAGCAGCATGGAGGCGATGGCAATAAAGACGATGATCTGCTGCCACTGGGTCTGGATGCCAGGGAAGGCCGTGATGACGACCCGAACCGTGATGGCGACGGCCGCCATCTTGGGCGCAGTGGCAAAGAAGGCCGTCACCGGAGTCGGGGCGCCCTGGTAGACGTCCGGCGTCCACATGTGGAACGGCACGGCCGACATCTTGAACGCGAGACCGGCCGACAGGAACACAAGGCCGAAAATGACCCCGATGGCCTGATGACCCTGCAGGGCCTGGGCGATGCCGATGAACGACACCGTGCCGGCAAAGCCATAGATCAAGGAAGCGCCGTAGAGCAGCATTCCGGACGACAGGGCACCCAGCACGAAATATTTCAGCCCGGCCTCGGTGGCCCGCAGGTCATCGCGATGAAAGGCCGCGATGACGTAGAGAGCGAGGCTCATCAGTTCGAAGCCGAGGTAGAGCGCGATGAGGTTGCCGGCCGAGATCAGGACCATCATGCCCATGGTTGAGAGCATGATCAGGACCGGGTACTCGAATTTGTGGATACCTTCGCGGCGCAGGAACGGGATCGCCATGACGAGGGTCACGAGCGAGCCGATCAAGGCGAGTGCCTCCATGAAGCGCCCGAACGTATCGTCTACGAAGGCGCCGTCGAAGCCGAGCCGAACACCTTCGGAATGACCCGCCACCACGCCGATCAGGGCCACCCCGATGAGCCCCACCGCAAGTTCCGTCACGAGGTTCGTCGATTTCTCACCCTGCATCGCGCCGATGACCAGGAGCACCAGAGCTCCGATGCCAAGAACCAGCTCGGGGAAGAGAAGCGCGAAGGAATAGCCGGCGGGCATCGTCAATCCTGCGAAGGGAATGAGGCCGCCGGGGCGGCTTGAGAAGCCGCCGAGGCGGCTCGAAGGGCCGCCGGAGCGGCAGGTAACGCGCCCGGGGTAGCGTCAAAGGAAGCCGCCGCGACGGGATGGGGCGCTGCGGACGCCGCGAAGGTCTTCATCATGCCATCGACCGTCGCCTGCGACGAGTCGAGGATCGGCTGCGGATGAAAGCCGTAGTAGAGCGTCAACAGCAGCAGCGGCGCCAGGATCGCGACCTCACGCGGCGACAGATCGAGAATCCCCTTGAGCGAGACCTTCTCGAGCTTGCCGAACACGACCCGCCGGTAGAGGTAGAGCGCGTAGGCGGCCGACAGGATCGTCCCCAGCGTCGCCAGTAGCGCCACCCAGGTATTGACCTGGAAGGCCGCCAGCATGGTCAGGAACTCGCCCACGAAACCGGACGTCCCGGGCAGGCCGACGTTGGCCATGGTGAACAGCAGGAACACCACGGCGTATCTCGGCATCCGTTCGACGAGGCCGCCATAGGCCGCGATCTCGCGGGTGTGCATGCGGTCATAGACAACGCCGACGCAAAGGAAGAGCGCCCCCGAGACGAGCCCATGCGAGATCATGAGGAAGATGGCGCCCTGGATGCCCTGGGGCGTCATGGTGAACAGCCCCATGGTCACGAAGCCCATATGGGCAACGGACGAGTAGGCGATCAGCTTCTTCATGTCCTCCTGCACGAGCGCCACGAGCGACGTGTAGACGATCGCGATCACCGACAGAGCGAAGACGAGCGGCGCGAAGTAGTGCGATGCTTCCGGGAACATCGGCAGGGAGAAGCGCAGGAAACCGTAGCCTCCGAGCTTCAGGAGAATGCCGGCCAGCACCACGGATCCGGCGGTCGGGGCCTCGACATGGGCGTCGGGCAGCCAGGTATGGACCGGCCACATCGGCATCTTGACCGCGAAGGACGCGAAGAAGGCCAGCCACAACCAATACTGCATCGAGAGCGGGAACTGCGTGTGCAGCAGGACCGTGATGTCCGTGGTGCCCGCGACCCCGTACATCTTCATGATGGCCAGCAGCATCAGCAGCGAGCCGAGCAGCGTGTAGAGGAAGAACTTCATCGACGCATAGATGCGGCGCTTGCCGCCCCAGATGCCGATGATCAGGAACATCGGAATGAGGCCGCCCTCGAAGAAGAGGTAGAACAGCACGATGTCGAGCGAGGCGAACACGCCGATCAGCGCCGCTTCCAGCACCAGGAAGCAGATCATGAACTCCTTGACCCGGAACGTGATGGCTTCCCAGGCCGAGGCGATGCAGAAGGGCATCAGGAAGGTCGTGAGCATGATGAAGGGCATGGACGCCCCATCGACGCCGAGCTTGTAGCCGAGGCCGCCGCCGAGCCATGCCCGGCTCTCAACGAGCTGAAAAGCCGCCGTGCTGCTGTCGTACCGGCTCCAGGCCACCAACGAGAGCAGAAACACCACGGTGCTCGTGATCAGCGCGGCCCAGCGCGCATTGCGCAGCGTCGCCGGGTCCTCTCCCCGCAGCATGAGGATGAAGACGGTGCCGACGATGGGGAGGAAGATGAGGCCCGACAGGATCCCGAAGCCGAACATCAGCGCACGCCCCCGACCAGATACCAGGTGATGAAGGCCGCGACGCCGAGCATCATGGCGAAAGCGTAGTGATAGACGTACCCGGTCTGGATCTTGACGACACGGTCGGTCGTGGCGAGCACCGCCTGGGCGACGCCATCGGGTCCGAAGCCGTCGATGATGCGGCCGTCACCCTGTTTCCAGAAGAGCCGGCCGAGCCAGAAGGCCGGGCGGACGAAGATCATGTCGTAGAGTTCGTCGAAATACCACTTGTTGAGCAGAAAGCGGTACAGTGGCGGGTTGACCTTGGCCCAGCGGTCGGCCGTGCCGGGCTGCATCACGTAGACGTAATACGCGACACCGAAGCCGAGCACGAACATCAGGCTCGGCAGCGCCGAAACGAACCAGGGAACGTGCTCCATATCTTCGAAAATGTGGTTCGACGCGCCATAGAAGAGCGCCTCGCTCCAGAACCATTCCCGACCACCGCCGATGAAGACATGGTGGAACAGGAGACCGGCGAACAGCGCCCCGAAGGCCAGGACGTAGAGCGGATAGAGCATGATGGGCGGCGATTCATGCGGCTCACCGCCATGTCCGTGTCCGTGATCGTCGTGGGCCACAGTCGCGGCGACCGCGGTCGCGGCGACCACATGGGTATCCTGCGAGATGGCCGCCTGCTCGTGCTCGGACGGCGCCCCGCCGCTCTGATGCGTATCGCCCGGTTCGTGATGGGTGTTGTGATCGGTCTCTTCATGCGCCACCTCGGCGCGAGACGCCCCGAAGAACGTCATGAAGATCAGGCGCCAGGAGTAGAACGACGTCAGGCCCGCCGCCACCGTGGTCATGAGCCAGCCGAAGGCGGCCCCGCCGCGCTGCGACGCATAGGCGGCTTCGATGATGGCATCCTTGGAGTAATAGCCAGCCGTGAACGGGAACCCGGTCAGGGCCAGGGTGCCGATGACCATGAGCCAGAACGTGACCGGAATCTTGCTCGCGAGCCCTCCCATGCGCCGCATGTCCTGTTCGCCGCCGACCGCGTGGATAACCGACCCGGCGCCGAGAAACAGCAACGCCTTGAAGAACGCATGGGTGAAGAGGTGAAAGATGCCGATCGCGTAGCCGCCGCAGCCCAGCGCCACGAACATGTAGCCGAGCTGCGAACAGGTCGAATAGGCGATGACCCGCTTGATGTCGTTCTGGACGAGGCCGACGGTCGCGGCGAAGAAACAGGTGATGCCGCCGATCGTGATCACGAAGGTCTGGGCCGCGGGCGACATCTCGAAGAGCGGCGACAGACGCGCCACCATGAAGACCCCGGCCGTCACCATGGTGGCGGCGTGGATCAAGGCCGAGACCGGCGTCGGTCCCTCCATTGCATCCGGCAGCCAGGTGTGCAGCAGGAACTGCGCCGACTTGCCCATCGCCCCCATGAACAGAAGCAGGCAGGCGAGCGTCATGGCATCGGCGTCGAGACCGAACGCGTGATAGGTCTTGCCCGCGAGGCCGGGCGCCGCCGCGAAGATCGTGTCGAAGCTGACCGACTTCGTCAGCGCGAAGACGAGGAAGATGCCGAGCGAAAAGCCGAAATCGCCGACCCGGTTGACCACGAAGGCCTTGATGGCGGCCGCGTTCGCGGTCGGGCGGGTGTACCAGAAGCCGATCAGCAGGTAGGACGCGAGGCCGACGCCCTCCCAGCCGAAGAACATCTGCACGAGGTTGTCGGACGTCACCAGCATCAGCATGGCGAAGGTGAACAGCGAAAGGTAGCTGAAGAACCGCGGCCGGCTCGGATCGTCGTGCATGTAACCGATCGAATAGGCGTGCACGATCGTCGAGACCGTCGTGACCACGACCAGCATGACGGCGGTGAGCGTATCGATGCGGAACGCCCAAGCGACCGACAGGTCGCCGACCGTGAACCAGTTGCCGACCGCCACATGGGTGTCGTGATGCCAGAAGCCGACGCTGAAAAACGCGATCCAGGCGAGGAAACAGGCCAGACCCAGAAGGCCCGTGGTGACGAGTTCGGAGTTCCGGTCTCCGATGCGGCGACCGAAGAGGCCTGCGATCAGACTGCCGAGAAGCGGCAGGAAGACAATGGCGTCATACATGGCGTCTTGCCTCAGCCCCGCATGGTGTTGATGTCTTCGACCGCGATCGTACCCTTGTTCCGATAGAACACGACCAGGATCGCGAGGCCGATCGCCGACTCGGCCGCCGCGACCGTGAGGACGAGAAGCGCGAAGACCTGCCCCGTCAGATCGCCGAGGAAAGCCGAGAAGGCCACCAGATTGACGTTCACGGCCAGGAGGATCAACTCGACCGACATCAGAATGATGATGATGTTCTTGCGGTTGAGGATGATTCCGGCAACCCCCAGCGTGAACAGGATCGCCGCGACGATGAGATAATGCGTAAGGCCGACAGCCATGATGGTCTCCGGGCAGTCCAACGGCCGGATGTCAGGATCCGGCCATCGCCATGCCAATCACAAATCGTCAACCGAGGGCGGGGGCCACGATCGCGGCCTTCCCCCGGTCTCGTTCGGCTACAAGCCTGCGCGCGACGGCACCTTGCGCAACTGCACGGCCGTGCGGCGATCCCGCAGGTTCTGCGCGTCGATGCTCTGCCGCTTGATCCCCCGGCGATGCCGCAACGTCAGCACGATCGACCCGATCATGGCGGTCAGCAGGATGAAGCCGGCGATCTGGAAGAAGTAGATGTATTGCGTGTAGAGGATTCGGCCGAGGGCCGTCGTGTTGGAGACGTCGGGCAGGATCGGCGCCGCCCGCAGCGTGTCCTGGGCGGGTTCGAGCGTCCAGCCGCCGACCACCAACACCAGTTCGATGAGAACAATGGCGCCAATCAGCGAACCCAGCGGCAGATATTGCAGGAAGCCTTGTTTCAGCACGGCAAAATCGACGTCGAGCATCATGACCACGAACAGGAACAGCACCGCCACGGCGCCGACATAGACCACGACCAGGATCATGGCCAGGAACTCGGCCCCGAGCAGCATGAACAGCCCCGCCGCGTTCACGAAGGCGAGGATCAGGAACAGCACCGAATGCACGGGGTTGCGGGCCGCGATGACCAGAAAGGCCGAGGCGATCGCCACGAAGGAGAAGACGTAGAAAAGAAAGACGCTCGCGACCATGCTGTTTCGTGTCTCCGCGCCACGGGCCGACTGCCTTCGAGGGGCCGACGCCGTGGGTCGTCTGGTTTACCGGTAGGGCGCATCCGCGGCCAGATTGCGGGCGATCTCACGCTCCCAGCGGTCGCCGTTGGCGAGCAGCTTGTTCTTGTCATAGAGGAGTTCTTCCCGGGTCTCCACCGAGAACTCGGAATTCGGCCCTTCCACGATGGCGTCGACCGGGCAGGCCTCCTGGCAAAGGCCGCAATAGATGCACTTCACCATGTCGATGTCGTAGCGCGTGGTGCGCCGCGTGCCATCGTTGCGGCGTGGTCCGGCTTCGATCGTGATCGCCTGGGCCGGGCAGATCGCCTCGCAGAGCTTGCACGCGATGCATCGCTCCTCCCCGTTGGGATAGCGGCGCAGCACGTGTTCGCCCCGGAACCTCGGACTCTGCGGGTTCTTCTCGTGGGGGTAGTTCAGCGTCGGCTTCGGTTTGAAAAAATAACGCATCGACAGCACGAAGGCACCGAGGAATTCGGTGAGGAAGAGCTGCTTGGCGGCTTGGTCGAGCCTCATGGGGCACCTTTGAAGAGACGAGGGGGGCGGGCCGTCAGTGGAAGGTTCCGCCCCAGCCGGTGAGCTCGAGGAAGCCCGCCACGAGAACCACGTAGACGAGCGAGATCGGCAGGAAGACCTTCCAGCCGAGCCGCATCAACTGGTCATAGCGGTAACGCGGCACGAAGGCCTTCACCATGGCGATCAGGAAGAACATGAAGGAGGTCTTGAGCACGAACCAGATCACGCCCGGCACCCAGGTGAAGGGCGCGAACGGGATCGGCGAGAGCCAGCCGCCGAGGAACAGGATCGACATAACGGCGCACATGGAGACGATCGCCACGTATTCGCCGAGCATGAACAACACGTAGGGCGTCGCCGAATACTCGACCATGAAGCCCGCCACGAGCTCCGATTCGGCCTCGACAAGGTCGAACGGCGACCGGTTCGTCTCGGCCAGCGCCGAGATGAAGAAGATCACGAACATCGGGAACAGCGGCAGCCAGTACCAGCCGAACAGCCCCAGATAGGAGTTCTGCGCCAGGACGATGTTGGTGAGGTTGAGCGAACCCGCGCAGAGCAGCACCGTCACCAGGACGAAGCCGATCGAGACCTCGTAGGACACCATCTGGGCGGCGGAGCGCAGGGCCGACAGGAAGGGGTACTTCGAGTTCGAGGCCCAGCCCGCCATGATGACGCCGTAGACGCTGAGCGACGAGATGGCGAAGAGGTAGAGAACCCCGACGTTGAGGTTCGACACCGCCCAACCCCAATCGACCGGGATGACGGCGAAAGCCGAGATCGACAGGGTGCCGGTGACGACCGGCGCCAACAGGAAAACGCCCTTGTTGGCGCCCGCCGGGATGATGGGCTCCTTCAGCGCGAACTTCAGGAAGTCGGCGAAGCTCTGTAGCAGGCCCCAGGGCCCGACGACGTTGGGACCCCGCCGCAACTGCACGGCCGCCCAGATCTTGCGGTCCGCATAGAGAATATAGGCCACGTAGATCAGCAGGATGACGCAGAAGACGACGCTTTCGAGCAGCTTCAGCAGCAGCGAGGGGGATCCGTCGGTCATCCTCTTACTCCGCAGCCTGACGCATGTGATCGAGCGACAGGGCCGAACATTCCGCCATCACGGCCGATGACCGCGCGATCGGGTTCGTCAGGTAGAAATCCGTGACGGGCGAATGGAACGGGGCCTTGTCGAGGTCGCCACCCAGAGCAAGCAACGCACCCAGCGTGTCGCCGTCGAAGGGCGTGACGCGCTCGACCTTGGCCATATGCGGCACGGCCTTCTGCATCTCGGCCTTGAGCACGCGATAATTGTCGAAGGGCAGTTTGGCGCCGAGCACGTCCGACAAGGCGCGCAGGATCGCCCAGTCCTCGCGAGCCTCGCCGGGCGGGAACACGGCCCGGTCCGACTGCTGCACGCGCCCTTCCATGTTGACGTAGAGACCCGCCTTCTCGGTATAGGCGGCGCCCGGCAGGATCACGTCGGCCCGATGCGCGCCGCGGTCGCCGTGCGAGCCCTGGTAGACTACGAAAGCACCGGGGCCGACCTCGATCTCGTCGGCCCCGAGCAGGAACAGCACGTCGAGCGCGCCCGCCTTCGCCATGTCGATCGCGTCGAGCCCGCCCTCGCCCGGCACGAGGCCGAGATCGAGACCGGCCACGCGGGAGGCCGCCGTATGCAGGACCGAGAAGCCGTTCCATCCCTCGGTCACGGCCCCGAGTCCTTTGGCGATCTTGGCCGCGAGCGCCGCGACGGCGGCGCCGTCGGCTCGCGTCAGCGCCCCCTGCCCCAGGATCACCATGGGGCGTTCGCCCTTGGCCTCGACCTTACCGGCGAGGTCGGACAGCGTGTCGGTTCCGGCGCCGAGGTACTTGTACTCGTAGGTGAGGTCGGCGGCTTCGCCGATCACCTCGATCGGGAAGTTCCCCATGCGCCAGCGCTTGCGGATCCGGGCATTGAGCACCGGGCTCTCGCGACGCGGATTGCTGCCGATGATGAGCAACGACGTGGCGTTCTCGATCCCCGCGACCGTGCTGTTGAACAGATAGGAGCCGCGGCCGTAGCGGGGGTGCAGTTTCGAGCCGTCCTGCCGGCAATCGATGTTCGGCGACCCGAGCTTGTCGGCCAGCGCCTTGAACGCGAACATGTCCTCGGCCGACACGAGATCCCCCGCGATGAAGCCGATCCGCTTGGCGGTGGTGGCCTTCACCCGAGCCGCGATCGCCGCGAAAGCCTCGCTCCAGGTGGCCGGGGTGAGACGACCGTCTCGCCGGACATAAGGCCGGTCGAGCCGCTGCGTCTTCAGTCCATCGACGATATGGCGGGTCTTGTCCGAGATCCATTCCTCGTTCACGGCGTCGTTGATGCGGGGCAGGATGCGCAGCACTTCGCGACCGCGCGAGTCGACCCGGATGTTCGAGCCGAGGCCGTCCATCACGTCGATGACCTCGGTCTTGTTCATTTCCCACGGCCGCGCCTTGAAGGCTGCGGGTTTCTGCAGCAGGGCACCCACCGGGCAGAGGTCGGCCACGTTGGCCTGCAGCTCCGACCCCATCGCCGATTCGAGGTAGGTGGTGATCTCCATGTCTTCGCCGCGCCCGATCGCGCCCATGTCGCCGGTTCCCGCCACTTCGGCCGTGAAGCGAACGCAGCGCGTGCAATGGATGCAACGGTTCATGGAGGTCCGCACCAGCGGTCCGATGTACTTGTCCTCGACGGCGCGCTTGTTCTCGTGGAAGCGCGAGCCCGCCACGCCGAAGGCCATCGCCTGGTCCTGCAGGTCGCATTCGCCGCCCTGATCACAGATCGGGCAGTCGAGCGGATGGTTGATCAGCAGGAATTCCATGATGCCGTTGCGCGCCTTGCGCACCAGCGCCGATTTCGTCGACACGACCGGCGCCTCCCCGTTGGGGCCGGGCCGGCAATCGCGCACGCCCCAGGCACAGGACGCGATGGGCTTCGGGGCACCCTTGAGTTCGACGAGGCACATCCGGCAATTGCCGGCGATCGACAATCGTTCGTGGAAGCAGAAACGCGGGATCTCGGCCCCGGCCGCTTCGCAAGCCTGGAGCAGCGTGTAGTCGGCCGGAACGTCGACTTCCGTCCCGTCGACGATGAGTTTGGTCATCGAAAGTTCCTCAAACCGAAGCCGCCGCAGCAGACATCGAGTACGCCATCACGTCATTCCGCCGCGATCCGAATGGGTTCGGGATGCGGGTTCGCCATATAGGTATCGATGCGCCGTTCGATCTCCGGCCGAAAGTGCCGGATCAGCCCCTGCACCGGCCATGCCGCGGCGTCGCCGAGGGCGCAGATCGAATGCCCTTCGAGTTGCGTCGTGACCTCCAGCAAGGCGTCGATCTCACGCTTTTGCGCCCGGCCTTCCGCCATGCGGCTCATCACCCGCCAGAGCCAGCCCGTGCCCTCGCGGCACGGCGTGCACTGTCCGCAGCTCTCGTGCTTGTAAAAGTAGCTGATGCGGGCAATGGCACGGATGATGTCGGTCGACCTGTCCATAACGATCACGGCCGCCGTACCGAGGCCGGACTTCAAATTCCGCAGCGTGTCGAAATCCATCGGGGCGTCGATAATCTCGTGGGCCGGCACGCAGGGCACCGAGGATCCGCCGGGGATCACGGCCAGAAGATTGTCCCATCCGCCACGGATGCCACCGCAATGCCGGTCGATAAGCTCCCGGAACGGGATCGACATGGCCTCTTCCACGTTGCAAGGCTTGTTCACGTGGCCCGACACGCAAAAGAGCTTCGTACCCGTGTTGTTCTTGGCGCCGAAGCTCGCGAACCAGGCGCCGCCGCGGCGCAGGATCGTCGGCGCCACCGCGATCGATTCGACGTTGTTCACCGTCGTCGGAAAACCGTAGAGCCCCATATTGGCCGGGAACGGCGGCTTCAGCCGCGGCATCCCCTTCTTGCCCTCGAGCGATTCGAGAAGTGCCGTTTCCTCGCCGCAGATATAGGCTCCGGCGCCGCGATGCAGGTAAATGTCGAACGGATAGCCGTGGATGTTGTCGGGGCCGACGAGACGCGCCTCGTAGGCCTCGTCGATTGCGGCATCGAGCCGGTCGGCTTCCTGCACGTACTCGCCGCGGATGTAGATGTAGCAGGCGTTCGCATGCATCGCGAACGACGCGATGAGACAGCCCTCGATGAGGAGATGCGGGTCGTTCCGCATGATCTCGCGGTCCTTGCATGTCCCGGGCTCCGACTCGTCGGCATTGACCACGAGATAGGACGGCCGCGCCGGGTCCGGCTTCGGCATGAAAGACCATTTGAGGCCGGTCGGGAACCCGGCGCCCCCACGCCCGCGCAGCCCTGAGGCCTTCATCTCATTGATGATCCAATCCTTGCCCTTCTCGATCAGGCCCTTGGTGCCGTCCCAAACGCCGCGCTTGCGCGCCCCTTCGAGGCGCCAATCGCCGAAGCCATAGAGGTTCAGGAAGATGCGGTCCTTGTCGTCGAGCATCGCCGTTTTCCCCTTAGGCCTTATCGGTCTTGGACGCGCCGTCATCCGCCGGCGGCTTGTGGACGGCCGAGGATTCCGCTTGGTTCGTGCCGACCGGGTCTTCGGTCCTGGTGCCGGTGTCGGCGACGGAGCCTTCC
Organism: uncultured Lichenihabitans sp.; assembly: GCA_964245215.1. Lineage (GTDB taxonomy): Bacteria > Pseudomonadota > Alphaproteobacteria > Rhizobiales > Beijerinckiaceae > Lichenihabitans. The sequence continues at coordinate 12,176 of CAXTME010000034.1, read as the reverse complement.
GGCCGCGCCGTTGCGAGGTCGCGCTGACCATCCAATCCGCCGTGGCCGAGATCCTGTGGCGTCTTGTCCTGCGCGGTTTGCTCCGCTGCGGCGCGATCCGTCCGGTCGTGTGCCGCCACGGCGGCATCGAAGGCCGGGTCTTGATTGGCCGCGCTCAAGACCTGCGCGTCATCCGTCACCTTGTCGGTCGCGAAGCTGTCGCTTTTACCGTCCACGCCATAGAAGGTGGTGAGCGACGTGAGGCCCCCGATGGGCTCCGAGGTCAGCCGCCCGATCTGCGATCCCTGACGGACCTCCCGCGCGGCCGCCAAGTCGTCGAGCAGCGTAGTGAAATTCTCGGTTGTCAGGTCTTCGTAATAATCGTCGTTGATCTGCACCATCGGAGCGTTGCAACAGGCGCCCAGGCACTCGACCTCGAGCCAGGAGAAATTGCCATCCTCCGAGATGTGGCCTTGAGACCCGACCTTCGACTCGAGAACCGCCTTGATGTCGTTGGCACCGCGCAGAACGCAGGGGGTCGTGCCGCAGAACTGGATGAAATACTTGCCCACGGGGGACAGGTTGTACATCGAGTAAAAGGTCGCGACCTCGAGAACCCGGATGTAGGGCATACCCAGGATGGCGGCGACCTTCTCGATCGCCGGCTTCGGCAGCCATCCGTCGTGCTGCACCTGCGCACGACGCAGCAACGCCATAACGGCCGAGGCTTGTCGCCCCGGCGGGTACTTCTTGATCTGCCGGTCCACCCAGGTGCGGTTCTCGGGCGTGAAGTCGAAGTTTTCCGGCTGGATTTCGGCGAGGCGGCGAACGGCCATTGATGTTCCGTCAGTTCAGTTTTTCGCAGGTCTGCCGAGGGCTGGAATGGCACATGTAGGCGCCGGTGCCCTTCTGCAGAACGATATAGGCGCCACCGGTCCCATCCGAGAACGCCGTCTTGATCTCGTAGCCGTCCTTCAGCAGTTGTCCCACTGTCGAAGCATCGGCATTAGCGGCCGTCACGGCAGCCAGAAGAGCCGAGGCAGCCGTCACGGCCCGGAGCATCAACGATCGACCTCGCCGAACACGATATCGAGCGAGCCCAGGATGGCCGAGACATCGGCCAGCATATGTTCGCGGCACATGAAATCCATGGCCTGGAGATGGGCAAAGCCCGGCGCGCGGATTTTGCAACGGTAAGGCTTGTCGGTGCCATTGCTCACGAGATAGACGCCGAACTCGCCCTTCGGCGCCTCGACGGCCACGTAGACCTCCCCGGCCGGCACGTGGAATCCCTCGGTGTAGAGCTTGAAGTGATGGATCAGCGCTTCCATCGAGCGCTTCATCTCGGCCCGCGGCGGCGGAGCCACTTTGCCCTGGCGCGTCGACACGGGCCCCTGCCCTTCAGGAGCCAGAAGCTTCTTCACGCATTGCTGCATGATGAAGGTCGACTGTCGCATCTCCTCCATGCGAATGACCTGCCGGTCGTAATTGTCGCCGTTGCGACCGACCGGAATGTCGAACTCCATCTCCTCGTAGCATTCGTAGGGTTGGCTCTTGCGCAGATCCCACGCAGCGCCCGACCCGCGCACCATGACGCCCGAAAAGCCCCACGCCCAGCATTCGTCGAGCGACACGATGCCGATATCGACGTTGCGCTGCTTGAAGATGCGGTTGTCGATGAACAAGGCCTCGAGATCGTCGACGACCTTGAGGAATGGCACGCAGAATGCCCCTATATCCTCGACGAGTTGTTTCGGCAGGTCGGCATGAACGCCGCCCGGGCGAAAGTAATTGGCATGCAGCCGCCCCCCCGAAGCGCGTTCGTAAAAGCCCATCAGCTTCTCACGCTCTTCGAATCCCCAGAGCGGCGGGGTCAGCGCCCCTACGTCGAGCGCCTGCGTGGTCGTATTCAACAGATGCGACAGGATCCGCCCGATCTCGCAGTAGAGGACCCGGATGAGCTGCGCGCGGCGCGGAACTTCGAGGCCCAGCATCTTTTCGATCGCCAGGCAGAAAGCATGTTCCTGGTTCATCGGCGAGACGTAGTCGAGCCGATCGAAATACGGAATATTCTGGACGTAGGTCCGCGACTCCATCAGCTTCTCGGTGCCGCGGTGCAGCAAGCCGATATGCGGGTCGACCCGCTCCACGATCTCGCCGTCGAGTTCCAGCACCAGGCGAAGCACGCCATGGGCCGCCGGATGCTGCGGCCCGAAGTTGATCGAAAAGTTACGGGTGTTCTGGTCGTTCATGATGCTTTCGCCTTGTCGCCGTCTGGCGATCGCGAGGCCTTCTCGTCCCCGGGCAGGGACGCGACATCCATCGCTTCCCACGGCGACAGGAAGTCCCAATCCCGGAAGTCCTGGGTCAGGCGGACGGGGCGGTTGACGACCCGCTTCTCGGCATCGTTCCACCAGACTTCGACGAACCCGGTCATCGGGAAATCCTTGCGCAACGGATGACCCTCGAAGCCATAGTCGGTCAGGATGCGGCGCAGGTCGGGGTGGCCGGAGAACAGGATCCCGTAAAGATCGTAAGCCTCGCGCTCGTACCAATTGGCCGACGGAAACACCGATACCAGGGATGGAAGCGGCGTCGCCTCGTCAGTCCTGACCTTGACGCGGACCCGCCGATTGTACTTCGGCGACAAAAGATGGACCACGACATCGAAACGCTCTTCGCGCTGCGGATAGTCCACCCCACAGAGATCGAGGAAATTGATGAAGAGGCAACGAGGATCATCGCGAAGGAAGCGGATGACCTCGACCCAGTGCTCAGGTTCGGTCAACAGCGTCAACTCGTCGAAGGCCGTCTGGACCTTGACCGCATTCTCCGGGAAGGCCGAGACCACGGCCTGCCCCAGTTCGGCAGCGACCACAGGGGACACACTATCCGTCATTCGCGAAAGACCTCGATTCCGAACCGAACCAGAGAATGATCACCGTTCGATAGTGCCGGTCCGTCGAATTTTGCGTTGCAGCAGGAGGACGCCGTAAAGCAAAGCTTCGGCGGTCGGAGGGCAGCCCGGCACATAAATGTCGACCGGAACGATGCGGTCGCATCCCCGAACCACAGAGTAGGAATAGTGGTAATAGCCGCCGCCATTGGCGCATGACCCCATCGAGATCACGTACCGCGGCTCCGGCATCTGGTCGTAGACCTTGCGCAGTGCAGGCGCCATCTTGTTGGTCAAGGTTCCGGCCACGATCATGAGGTCGGACTGCCGAGGGCTTGCCCGCGGCGCGAAGCCGAACCTCTCTGAATCGTAACGCGGCATCGAGAACTGCATCATCTCGACGGCACAGCACGCGAGACCAAACGTCATCCACATCAACGAACCGGTCCGAGCCCAGTTGATCAGGTCATCGGTCGCGGTCACGATGAAGCCCTTGTCGGCCAACTGCCCGCTGAGACCCGAGAAGTAGGGGTCATCGGACGCGATAGCGCGACCGGTGCGGGGATCGATAAGCGGACGGCCGCCTTGGGGCGGCACCGGCGAGACGAGGGTCTCGTGCGATGGCGCGACGGCCGTCTTGTCGAGGATCAATCCCATTCGAGGGCGCCCTTTTGCCATTCGTAGATGAAGCCGATGGTGAGCACGCCGAGGAACGCCATCATGGACCAGAACCCGACGATGCCGACATCGTGGAACGCCACGGCCCAGGGGAAGAGGAATGCCACTTCCAGGTCGAAGATGATGAACAGCAGCGACACGAGATAGAAGCGAACGTCGAACTTCATGCGTGCGTCGTCGAAGGCATTGAAGCCGCATTCGTAGGCGGACAATTTCTCGGGATCCGGCGCCTGGAAGGCCACGATGAAGGGAACCACCAGCAAAGCCCCCGTGATCACGAGCGCCACGACGATGAAGATGGCGAGCGGTAGATACTGATCCAATAACCCCGGCATGACCACTCCGCGAGGCCCGCCAGGGCCTCAAAGACGCCGCGTCGAAGCATCGGAATGCCTCGATCACTTTAGAGGAGAACTAGTGTACCGCACTGCGGCGCGCAAGGCGAAAGCACGCCGCAGGCCGCTTCGCCACAGTTGTGAAGACGTGCGGCAAGCGATGCCCTGAAGCCGGATGTCTAGACCCTTGTCACCGGCGGTGCCGAGCCTCTTCAGGTCGCGCCGTTGAGCCGGCGGTAGCTGCGGATGAGCTGACTGTCGTCCGCCTTGCCGTACCCCTGGGCGGAGGCCGCCATGAAGAGCTGGTGGGCCAGAGCGGCGAGCGGCAGGGCCGCCTTGCTGTCGCGGCCCGCCTCCATGACGATGCCGAGATCCTTGACGAAGATGTCGACTGCACTCGCGACGTCGGGGTCCGGCTCCAGCATGCGCGGCCCGCGATCGCGCAGCATCCAGCTCGACGCCGCAGATCCGCCCACGATGTCGAGCAGGACCGCAGTGTCGACCCCGACCTTCTCGGCCAGGGCGAGCGCCTCCGCGGCCGCCGCAATATGGATCCCGCACAGGAGTTGGTTGACCGTCTTGACCACGGCGCCCTGGCCGGGCCGCTCCCCGACATGGACGACCTTGCCGCCCAATCTATCGAGGATCGGTCGTACGGCCTCGAAATGCGCCGCGGGAGCCGCCGCCATGATGGTGAGCGAAGCCGCCTTGGCCCCGGCGATCCCTCCGGACACCGGCGCGTCGACGAAACGGCGTCCGCCGGCCTCGACTCGCGCCGCGATCTCCTCGACGGCGCGGGGCGGGCAGGTCGCCATCAGAATGACGGTCCCTCCTGCCGGGAGCGCCGCGAGGGCTCCGTCGTCGAACAGGACGGCACGGGCCTGATCGGCATTGACCACCATGACGATCAGCGTCTGACCGCCGGAGGCTGCCGCGGCACTGGAGGCCACCGCCGAACCGCCCGCCGCTTCCAAAATCGCGAGCGCTCCGGCCGCGAGATCGAAGCCCTGGACGCGATAGCCTGCCCGAGCGAGGTTTTGCGCCATGGGGAGTCCCATGGCACCGAGACCCACGAAACCGATGGTGCGCGTGTCGTCGCTGTCCGTCATGGCTTCACCACGTCTGTTCCGAGATCTGCAAGGCCGCGACCCGCGGCGCCCATCGCCGGGAAAATAGTCGACACGGCGATTGGTTCGACAGCCCGCGGCCGTGAAGGCGTCGGCGCACGCGACCGCACCGGAGCCCGTGCCGGACGGAGGACCTCGCCCTGCCCCGCCGCCCGCAAACCGCGGCTTACGCCGCTTTTATGAGGCCGGTCTCGGCATGGGGCGCCCAGAACGCCACCGATTCCCGCATCGCCGATACGACGGCACGATCCGTGGGCTCGCGTTCCCGGAACGCGAGTTCGAGGCAGAGCTCGTTATCGTGACCACCCCCCGCTCTCACGGCGCCGAGCAGAGGCTCCGGCTGAATGCGGCCTACTTGATTGTAAGCGGCCGTGAACGGCCAGTGGCCACCCTTGTTCATCGAGCTCTGCTTGATGTGGATGATCGGCGATTGAGTGGCGAAGTTCCGGGCCCAAGCGAAGGGGTCCGTGTCGGCGGGATCGGACGACGTCACGTCGCCGTGGTCGATGTCGACCATCGGCTTCAAGGGTATCGCCAGCTTGGCGGCATCGATCGTGTCCTGGAGCCGCTGCGTGTCGGATAGCGTGTGCCCGAGTTCGCGCGCGACCGACATGGGTTCCCAGAACAGATAGGCGAGACCGCGCCGCCCGGCATGCTCGGCGACCTCGCGCCAACACGAGAGTGCATGGGCCATGATGGCCTCGCGGCGCTTGGCATCGTCGAAGTCTCTGAACGTCAGGATCGCGTATTGCGTGCCGACGGCCGGGCAGCCGAGGTCGGCCGCGATGTCGGCCATGGTCTTGAACCAGTCCACATAGTAGCGGCGAACATCCGGGTCGGGATGGCCGAAATGGTTCAGGCGCCCATAGGGCCCGGTCATGAGAGACGTCACCTTGAGGCGCTCGCGGGCACAAGCGCTGGCCATTCGGTCCGTGAGGCGGCGGACGAGGTCCGCAGGCCATGATGGATTGATGAATTCATGTGTTAATTGAATATGGCCTATGCCGACGTCGGCAGCTAGAACATGCACGAGGTCTTCCGGCTCGGCGAATCGGTTGACGAACGGATTGGTGCTCAATGACAGCGTGAAGGGCATGCCTACGATCCTCCCTGACGCGTCCTTCTGCGAAGACGCCGGACCCACGGCGTGGACGCCCAGGCATCCCCGCGCGTCCACCTCGAATAGGAAGCAGGGTCGCAAATCTTTTTCAACACTTGAAATTTAATGCGTTCGTTCGGAGCCGGTGCGGAAGTCTTGTCGAAACGCAGTCCAATGTCGCCGGAACATAGTCCGTGAAAGCGCTTGACGGCGCCCGTCAGACGTGAAACTTTTTACATAATGAGAATTTATGTTCAGGGTTGGAAGCATTGCGAAACGTCGAACCGAATCTGCTTCATGAAGACGATTCGAGTCTCGCGGCGCGCGCGGCTTGGCTGCACCACATCGGACGCCTGACCCAGAGCGAGGTCGCGACCCGCCTTAACATTCCCAACGTCAAGGCGCATCGGCTGATCGCCCGCGCGTCCCGGGAGGGTATGGTCCGGATCTTCATCGACGGCCAGATCTCTCATTGCGTCCAGTTGGAACAGCAACTGTGCCGTCTCTTCGGCTTGGCATTCTGCGAAGTCGCACCCAACGTCGACAACGAAGCCCTGCCGCTGCGATCCCTCGGCGTCATCGGGGGGCGTTACCTGCGCCTTGCCTGCGAGAAGGGCGAGGATCAGGTGATCGGCCTTGGGCACGGCCGCACCCTGGCGGCCTGCGTGCAGCACCTGCCGCGGCTCGAGCAGACGAACGTCCGCTTTGTCTCGTTGCTCGGCGGCTTTACGCGGCGTTTCGCGGCCAACCCTTTCGACGTGATCAACCGCATCGTCGAGCGCACGGGAGCCGAAGCCTATGTGCTGCCGGTCCCGTTCTGCCTGAATTCCGCGGAGGACCGCGCCGTGCTTCTGTCCCAGAAGGGGATCGGTGAGGTTTTCGCACTCTCACGCGCCTCGACGCTGCGGTTCGTGGGAATCGGCACGGCCGACGGGAGCGACGCGTCGCTCGTCGCGTCCGGCATGGTCGAGGCGGAGGAATTCGCAACGATCGAACGCGCCGGCGGATGCGGCGAGGTTCTCGGCCACTTTTTCGATCGGCATGGCCAACGAGTCGAGACCGAACTCACCGGACGTCTGGCGTCGCTCGCCTATGAAGACCTGAAACTCGGCAAGCTCGTTGCCGTGGCCGGTGGCGCCAACAAACCGGAAGCGATCCGGGCCGTGCTGGCCAGTGGATTGCTGCACGGACTTCTGACCGATGAGAGGACGGCCAGCGTCCTCATCGGACCCCAACCCGGCGCCTGAAACCGCCGGCAAGACCAAGAACAAGATCGTCGACAACACCGAGGGAGGAACTGACATGTACGATAGGGAAAAGGATATCTTCGCCGCCTATGCGGCGAAGCGGATGAGCCGGCGTGAGTTGATGGGCCGGACCGCGAAGCTCGGCATCGGCGCCGCGGCCGCCCACTCGCTGATGGGCATGGCATCGACCCGGGCCATGGCGGCTGATTACGATTGGAAGGCCAACAAGGGCAAGACGGTCAAGCTGCTCCTGAACAAGCATCCCTACGCGGATGCGATGATCGCCGACATCGAGTCGTTCAAGACCCTGACCGGCATGGACGTCAAATACGACGTCTTCCCCGAGGATGTTTATTTCGACAAGGTCGTGGCGGCGCTGTCGTCGAAGTCCGACCAGTACGATGCGTTCATGACCGGCGCCTACCAGACCTGGACCTATGGTCCGGCCGGCTGGATCGAGGACCTCAATCCCTACATCCAGAGCGCCAAGACCAACCCGTCCTACGATTGGGATGACGTGCTGCCGGGGCTGCGGGCCTCGACGGCCTGGAATGGCGTCGCCGGCGCGCCGCTCGGGTCATCGGACGCGAAGCAGTGGTGCATTCCGTGGGGCTACGAGCTCAACTCGATCACCTACAACAAGAAGATGTACGACAAGCTGAAATTGGAGCCGCCAAAGGACATGGCGTCGCTGATGGAAGTCGCGGCCAAGTTCCAGAAGGATGCCGGCGGACCCTACGGCATCGGGGTCCGCGGCTCGCGTTCCTGGGCCACGATCCATCCCGGGTTCCTCTCGGCCTACACCAACTTCGGCCAGAGAGACTTCACGGTCACGGACGGCAAGCTCAAGGCCGCCATGAACACGGCCGAGTCGAAGCAGTTCCATGCCGATTGGATCAAGATGATCCAGGATTCGGGGCCGAAGAACTGGTCTACCTATACCTGGTATCAGGTCGGGACGGACCTCGGTGCCGGCGCCTCGGGAATGATCTACGACGCCGACATCCTCGGCTATTTCATGAACGGCGGCGACAACAAACAAGCGGGCGACCTCGGCTTCCATGCTTTCGCGCCGAACCCGGCCGCCAAGGCCCCGACCCCCAACGTCTGGATCTGGTCGCTCGCCATGTCGACCTATTCCAAGCAGAAGGACGCGGCCTGGATGTGGATGCAGTGGGCCTCCTCGGTCGAACACGACCTCTTCGGCGCCCGCAAGATGGACCTCGTCAACCCGGTGCGAAAGTCCGTAGTCGCGGATGCGGAATGGCGGACCAAGATCAACAAGAGCTATCCTGGCTACATCGACCAACTCGATGCCTCCTCGCCCGGTGCCAAGATCTACTTCACGGCGCAGCCGTTGTTCTCCGACCTCACCACCGAATGGGCTTCGACCCTGCAGCAGATGGTGTCGAAGGAACTCCCGGTCGGGGAAGGGCTCGACAAGCTCGCGGCCTCGACTGACCAGCAGCTGAAGGACGCCGGGCTCGGTTAGGGTCAGTCAGCTAGCCTTGGAGCCTTGAGGTTCATCAACCGTCATTGCGAGCGTAGCGAAGCAACCCAGCCCATCGTGGGTCACGTGCCGGGTTGCTTCGTCGGCACTCTCCTCGCCATGACGATCCATAAAGCTCAAGCCTACATGCCGATCTGGCAAACCAGGGATCGCCTCGGCTTCCCTCATCCGGTCCTTCGGACCACCTTTTCCCCCAAGGGGGAGAAGAGCCGCATCCTCGAAGAACACGGCCTTCTCCCCAGCGGGGAGAAGGTACCCGGTCGCGGCAGAGCCGCGGAACGGCGGATGAGGGGAACGGCAATCCATCATCAACGTTCGCCCCGAGTTGAGCCGCCATGGCCGTGACCGCCGATCTACCGCCGCGCCGCCGCGGATCATCGCCTGCCTTCCGCCGTGCCCTGCCCTATCTGCTGAGCATGCCGGCGCTGCTGGTGTGCGTGGCGGTGCTGATCCCCTTCGTCACGGCGGTCTTCTATTCGCTGGAGCGCTATCGGCTGAGCCAGCCCTATCTCAAGGGCTTCATCTGGTTCGGCAATTACGTCAATTTCTTCTACGACAGCGAGTTCTGGAATACGGTCTGGATCTCGTTGCTCTACACGGTACTGACCGTCGTGTGCCAGCTGCTGCTGGGGCTCGGCATGGCGATGCTGCTGAGGCAGCGGAGCAAGGTCAACAACTTCATCTCGGTCATGCTGCTGCTTCCGCTGATGACGGCTCCCGCCATCGCGGCCCTAATGTGGAAGCTGATGACCAACCCCAATTTCGGGGTGCTGTCCTACCTCGTCGGCTTCATCGGGTTGAGCGATTTCCGCTGGGCGTCGAGCCCGTCCTCGGCCCTGTTCACGGTGGTGCTGGTCGACACCTGGGTCTACACGCCCTTCATCATGATCCTGTTGCTGGCGGGGCTGCGCTCCCTGCCCCAACAGCCCTTCGAGGCCGCGGCGCTCGACGGTGTCCCCGCGAGTTTCGTTTTCTTCCGCATCACCTTGCCGATGCTGACCCCCTACATCATCACGGCGGTGCTGTTCCGGCTGCTCGACTCCATCCAGCAGTTCGACATCATCTACGCGACCACCCAGGGCGGCCCCGGCAACAAACTCATGGTGTTTCAGGTCGAGGCCTATCTGCAGTTCTTTCAATACACGAACGTCGGCAAGTCCGCCGCTCTGTTGATGATCCTGTGGGCCATCACCTATGCGCTGTCGAATATCTTCATCAAGAACTGGCTGAAGCTGCGCGAACGCGCCCGCGGCCACGCCTGAGACGGGAGGAGGAACAATGGACCACTCGTCGCCGCTAACCCGCACGCTCAAGGGCATCGCCCTGACGCTCGTCGTGGTCTTCTTCATGTTTCCGATCGTCTGGATCTTCCTGATGTCGTTCCAGACGAACGAGACGATCCTGCAGATCCCACCCAGCATCGTGTTCAAGCCGACGCTGTCGAACTACACGGCGCTGATCTCGGGCAAGCTCGAGAGCGCGGCCGGCACGCTCGACATCCCGTTCATGCACAACCTCCTGAACAGCGTGATCCTGTCGACCGTCTCGGTGGTGATCGCGCTGCTGCTCGGCGTGCCGGCCGCTTACGCCTTCGCGCGGTTCAAGTTCACCGGCAAGGAAGACATCGCTTTTACGCTACTGTCGTTCCGCTTCGCGCCGCCGCTTCTCGTCCTGCTACCACTGTCTCTTTACTACCAGGAGATCCATCTCGATAACACCTATATCGGATTGATCTGGGTTTATCAGCTGATTGCCTTACCGTTGATACTGTGGATCGTCCGCGGCTATTTCGAAGACATCAGCGCCGACATCGAGAGCGCCTACCGGGTCGCGGGGCACAACTGGTGGCAGACGTTCATCAAGATCGCCATTCCCCTGGCGGGCCCCGGCATCGCGGCGGCAGGGCTCCTGTCCTTCATCTTCTGCTGGAACAATTTCGTCTTTGCCCTGATCCTCGCCTCGGCCGACAAGCAACCCGTGACCGTGGGGGCGCTCGCCTTCGTCACGGCCTCGGGCATCCAATACGGCCAGATCGCGGCCGCCATCGTGCTCTCCGTCACCCCCACCCTGCTTCTCGCCATCTACGCGCAACGCTATCTCGTCGAAGGCTTGTCGCTCGGCGCAGTGAAAGGCTGATCCCCATGGCCCAGCTCGAACTCAGAGACCTCGTCAAGGACTTCAAGACCGGCCGCGCCGTCGATGGACTCACGCTCGACGTCGATGCCGGCGAGATCGTCGCGATTTTCGGCCCTTCGGGGGCCGGCAAGACGGTGCTGCTGCGCATCATCTCAGGGATCGAAGAACCCGAAGCCGGCGAAGTGCACATCGGCGGGCGCGACGCCACCCAGGACAGTCCCGAGGCGCGCGGCATCGGCATCGCGTTCCAGAACTTCGCCCTGTTCCCGCATATGACGGCCTATGACAATGTCGCGACCGGGCTGACAGCGACCGGCGCCTCGAAGGACGCCATCAAGGCGCGCGTCGATGGCGTCGCCAAGATGCTGAAGATCAGCCACGTCATGGGTCACAAGCCGAAGGAGCTGTCGAACGGGCAAAAGCAGCGCACGGCGCTCGCCCGCGCCCTCGTGGCGTCGCCCAAGATCCTGTTGCTCGACGATCCGCTGCGCAACGTCGACGCCAAACTGCGCTACGAGATGAGGCTCGAACTACCCGCCCTTCTGCGACGCTCGGGGTCTGCCGTCCTCTATGTCACCCAGGACTACAAGGAGGCCATGGCGCTGGCAGACCGCATCGCCGTGATGATCGATGGCCGCGTGGTCCAGGTCGACGAACCCGAAGCCGTCTACACATCGCCGGCCACGGTCGAGATCGCGCGCCTGTTCGGCGACCCGACCATCAATCTGCTCCCCGTGGAACCGGCGCGCGACGGCGCGAGGCTCACCGCGACCATCGCCAATACCCGGGTGCATCTCGGCCAGGGCTTCGACGTCGCCCAAGGGCAAGGCTGTATCCTGGGTCTGCGACCCGAGGATATCGTGATCGAGGACGAAGCGTCGACGGACGGTGTTCCGGTCGACGTCATGGCGTCGACACCCCTGAATGAACGCATCGTATTGTTGTTGAAGACGCTCGACGGCCAGGAGGTTCTGGCCTCCGCCACCGAGCCGCCGCTCGCCGGCCGCACCTCGGGAAGAGCCTATCTGCGCTTCGATCCGGAGACGATTCTGTTGTTCGATCGCGCGAGCGGGCGACGCCTCCACCGTGCCGTGCCGGGTCTGCTCGAGAGCGCCCGGCCAAACGCCGGCGTTATGGCGCCTACCGCCGCTCTCGCGGCGCCTATCGCC